>NZ_SJXG01000060.1:0-564068 GCF_012027885.1 Brevibacterium sp. LS14 | reverse complement strand
GGCTCATCGTGTTTGAGGGTGTAGTAGTGGCCTGAATCCGCCGGTCTCGAGCAAGCTTCTCGCGATGTAGTGGGTCAGGTTCCTGAAGCCCAGGGCAGACCCGCGGAGGTGCTCGAGGCGGCCGTTGATGGCCTCCGATGGCCCGTTGGACGTGCCGGGGCGGTCGAAGAACGCGAGGATGTCGGCCGCGCGGCGCTTGATCGTCCGGCCGAGGGTGATCAGCTCGGGCAGATCCTTGGGGACGCCTGCGGAGAGTTCCGCGATCACGCGTTCGAAGATCTTCCTCCCGCGGGCGGGATCCTTGTGTCGGTAGGCGGCGACCGCGCGCTGGTAGACGTCCCAGGTGACCTCGACGGCGACATGATCGGGATGCTGGTCGAACACTGCCTCGAGCGTCGCGAGTTGGTGCTGCTTCAACAGTCCGAGCCCCGTCCTGAGCAGACGGCGGCAGCCGTAGAGCGGGTCGCCGGTCCGGCCGCGATGCCCGAGAGTCTCCTGCTGGACGCGCTGCCTGGTCTTGTCGAGCGCATCGCCGAACAGCTGAACGACATGGAAGGGATCCATCACGGCCGTCGCGTCGGGGATCTCTTCGCCGGCGGCGGTCTTGTAGCCGGTGAAGCCGTCCATCGCGACGACATCGATGCCATCGCGCCAGGCCTTGGGGCGTCCGGCGAGCCAGGTCTTGAAGGCGTGCTTCGAGCGGCCTGGGACCATGTCGAGCAGCCGGGCGGGGCCGGTCTTCTCGCGGGCCGGGGTGAGGTCGATGATCACGGTCACGTATTTGTCGCCGAGGCGCGTGTGGCGCCAGACGTGTTCGTCGACGCCGATCGTGGTCACCCCGTCGAACCTGCGGGGGTTGTCGATCAGGACGCGCCGGCCCTCGACGAGCACGGCGTCGTTGGCGGCATGCCAGGACACGTCGAGGGACTCCGCGACCCGCGCGACGGGCAGGTGCTGGCAGACGACAGCTTCCAGGGCCCACCGGATCGCGGCGCGAGTGAGTTTCCCCCGCGGCTCGGCCGCCGCCGTGGTGTCCTCGCGCCAGATCGTCCCACAGTCGGAGCATGCGAAGCGGCGGACGCGGACGAGGAGCGTCGTCGGCCGCCAACCCAGCGGGACATGCGCCAGCCGGCGGGCCTGTGTCCCGCGGGCGATGCCTTCGGCGCCGCAACCGCGACAGAACGGGTCGCGGTCAGTGACGCGGCATTCGAGTACCGCCTTGTCAGGATCGATCTGCTGGCCCGTGACGGTGAGGCCGTGCTCATCGAGGAGGCAGAACGCAGACAGGTCAGGGGCGGCGAAGGTACCGTGGAACATCGTCGAGGTCTTCCTGATGGACAGCGTGAGAACTTCCATCATCGGAAGGCCTCGACCTCGTCTCCGCGACCGCCACGCCGCCGGCTCGTCAACCGACGGCTACACCCTCATCCGCGAAGAGCCATGTAATCGCCCAACCTAATACCAAGGGTTACCAGCAGGGCGAATGGTGCCACCGGAGGCGATTACGGCCGACCGCGCAACGTCGTAGCTGATCCGCGAGTGCTGGGCGACGTGAGCAGACGACGTCCCCACCATGGAGAGACGACTCATCTGCTGATGCACCTCGTCTCCGCATTGTCTTTCTCAATACCGGGAGCCGTGGTAGCCTCCCAGATCGTCGTACGATGGATTCCGAACCGGTCCGCTAGCACTTGATTAGTCACTCCAGCGGCGTATTTGGCGAGCAGTCCAGCCCGATTGGAGGCGTTCAAACGGGTTTGAGACTGAAAAGAATTCTTCGGAACCGAGCCACGCTCATCGCGTCTGGTAGAGCCGGTGGGCGACCCGAAGGGTGGCGAGACCTCTTGAGAACACAGGAAAGCAGCGATTTGAGCGGTCGCCGGAAATTTAGAAAGCACGTCCTTAGTCCACCCCTACGAAGGCGCCGCGCGACCGCGGCGTTTTTCGCTTGTCTGCAGCGTCAAAGTGGCCCAAGCCCCGGCGTGCAAGTCTCAATGATGTCCACCCGATTCGGTGTGCTCTCGACGAGAATCGGTGAGACCGCGACCAGCGAGAACGGCGACGCCCACCGCGACGGTCCATACGGTCAGTGTGTCGAAGGAGAGGCGTTCGGCGATGCCGAAGCTCAGACCCGGAATCGCGGCCCCGTCGAGCGCGAGAAGGAACGCTGCGAACCCGATGACGGAGATGATGACGGTCGCGATCGTCAGCCCCCTGAAGAGTCCGCGGCCGGCCGAGACGGCGAGGAGGATCATCGCCACCCACTGCGCCAGGGCCTGGACAGCGGCAGCACTGTCGTGGAGGCCCGGCTGAAGATCCCACGGGGCGAATCCGACGACCACGACGCAGACACCGACGACGGCCATGAGGATCGTCCCTGCGCGACCGGACCGGTTGGACCAGCGTCCGTGGAGGAGCACGGCGCCGAGCGCCGTGAGGACACCGGAGACGACCATGCCGATGTTGAACACGGCGAACCACGGTGAGCACACCTCCCGAGGCTGGCCGCCTTCGGTGAACAGGCCGCAGACGGTGACTCCGAGATCGCTGATCGCATTCGCCGTCACGGAGTAGCCCTGTGGCCACTGCACGGCGACGACGAGCTGGATCGGCAGAAGCACGGCACTGGCCACCCACAGTGCGGCTCCGATGCGCCATCGCTGAGTCATCACGTCCCACCCTTCCGCCGGAGCATCCGAACCATCGCGCCGTGCTCGCCGGTGCGGCCCGACTGACCGTGGGGCTCCAAAGGGTTCATCGTAGGACACCGATCGGCAGCGGCACCCTTCCGACGCAGCCGGTGCGTGTCGTGTGGTGTCCGGTTCCGGCAAGGTGACTCGCCGGCGGGGAGGAGCGCGGAACATCGGCGGATCTCGGGCACAATCGTGTCCATGACCTTTTCACCAGGCAAGCGAGCGCGCGGCTCCTCGGCGACTCCGCGCACCCTCTTCATGAGCGGTCTTCTCGGCTTCGCCGGGACCATGCACTTCATCCGGCCGAAGACCTTCGATTCGATCGTGCCGCCCAGCCTCGGCAACCGGCGCGCCTGGACCTATGCCAGCGGCGTCGCCGAGATCGGCTGCGCGGCACTCCTGGCCGTTCCCGCCACGCGGCGCATCGGGGGCGCGGCGACGGCGGCACTCATGGTCGCTGTGTACCCGGCCAACATCTACACCGTGGTCAAACACTGGAAGTCACCGAAGGGCCGCGCGTTCGCGCTGGCCAGGCTGCCCCTGCAGATCCCGCTCGTGCAGATGTCGTGGGCGATCGCCCAAGGAGCAGATTCGCGCAGCTGAGCCCGAGGTGCCGTGGCTCGATGACACAGTGTGAACAGGCGCGTACTCGTGTGAACACACAGCACCAGGGCCGCCGATCACGGTGATAGGCATGAGGTCATGGATGTCGAGATCATCGCCGAGGACGCGGACATCGTGTGTGCCCAGCGCAATGTCATCGGCCGATTCCGGTTCGAATGCTGGGGCGAGCGGGACGGCAGGCGTCCGTGATCTCCGTGTACTGAGCCCCTGCGTACTGCCCTGCCGCGGGCTCAGCTCAGACCGATGAGCTTCCCGCTCTTCGACAGCTCGGGATCCGTGCAGGACGACAGGTCGAAGCAGCACGGCCGACGCTTCCCGTTCTCGAGCTTGTCGATGGCAACGCCGACCCGCTTGGCGCGGGTCGCCTCGCTCTTCGTCGCCTTGATCCAGCGGACCCACTCCCAGCGGGCCATCGGGGTGAGGCTCTCCCAGGTCTCATCGAGATCGCCGGCCTCATCGAGCGCCGACCGCAGATCCTCGGGAACGACGACCTCCGGCCATACCTTGGTCGGGGTGAGCGAGACGTGCACGGACTGACCGTCGCTCAGCCCCGTCCGGTCGCCGAGGTTGAGCCAGTGCCCCCTCATCCCATCGGGTTCGACGACGGTGGGGAACTCCGCCCCGTCGACGACCGCCTCGGCGGCCACCTGACCGCGTGAGGGCAGCTCCTGGCTGGCCTCGGCCGGCAAGCGGACGAGGGTGCGGTCGCCGAGGGTCTCCACCTCGGCGTCGAACGTGATCTCTGCCTGCTTCGTCGTCGTCATGACTCTCCTCATCCTGGACCGGACACGGGGATCAGCCACCCGAAAGCGGGCGGCCCTGTGGACTCCAGGATAGCCTCGGCGGATCAGCGGGGACTTCTCGATTCCTGACGGATGCGGTCGGGCGCACGAGTGGTCGGGCCGGGGCGCGGCAACGGCATCGGAGGCGCGAACGGTGAATTGACTTTTCCTGAACACTGTTCAATGATCTGGGCATGACGATGATGACGACTCTGGCCGAACGCGCCTGTGCCGGTGACCCTGCGACCGCCGAGGAAGCTCTGACGATCCTCCGCTCCGCCGACGACGAACTCCTCGACCTCGTCGCCGCCGCCGGTCGGGTCCGAAGGCACTTCTTCGGCCGATCGGTCAAGGTCAACTACCTCGTCAACCTCAAGTCGGGGCTCTGCCCCGAGGACTGCGGCTACTGCTCGCAGCGTCTGGGCTCGGACACCGAGATCCTCAAGTACTCGTGGCTGCCGGGCGACGAAGCCCGCCGGCAGGCGGAGTTCGGGCTGGCCGGAGGCGCCTCCCGCGTCTGCCTCGTCGCCAGCGGCCGCGGCCCCTCGAACCGGGACGTCGACCGTGTCGCGGCGATGACCGAGGACATCAAGGCGAACAACCCCGACGTCGAGGTCTGTGCGTGCCTCGGCTTCCTCAAGGACGGTCAGGCCGAGCGCCTGCGCACCGCCGGGGTCGACGCCTACAACCACAACCTCAACACCGCCGAGTCGAACTACGCGGAGATCTGCTCGACCCACACCTTCGCCGACCGCGTCGACACCGTGCAGCAGGCGCGCACGGCCGGACTCTCCCCGTGCTCGGGACTCATCGTCGGGATGGGGGAGTCGGATGAGCAGATCGTCGAGGCGATCCTCGCCCTGCGCGACCTCGACGCCGATTCGATCCCCGTCAACTTCCTCATCCCCTTCGAAGGCACGCCGTTGGCCGGCACCTACGAGCTCACCCCGCAGCACTGCCTCCGCATCCTCTGCGCCGTGCGACTGATGTGCCCCGACAGCGAGCTGCGCATCGCCGGCGGTCGGGAGATGCACCTGCGCACCCTCCAGCCGCTCGCCCTCCACGTCGCGAACTCCCTCTTCCTCGGCGACTACCTCACGAGCGAGGGACAGGACGCCGAAGCCGACCTCGACATGATCGTCGACGGCGGATTCTCCATCATCGGACACGAGAGCGCCGAGGCGCTGCGCGACCGGGTGCGCGCCGAGAAGGCCGCGCACACCGCCGCCTTCGGCGCACCGGAGCCAGCCGACGGGGCCGCACCCGCCTCGACCCTGCCGTGCGGGAAGACCGTCCCGAGTGGAGCCTCCGACGACGGCCGGGAGAACGTCCTCGTCCCGACCATTCGCCGTCGCGGCGCCGGCACCACGGTCTCACCGAATGCGTGAGACCGAGGAGGCGGCGAGCCTGCACTCGCGAGAGCAGGGACTGCTCTGGCATCCATACGGGGCCCTGGCCGACGGGTCGCACTTCGCCGTCTCCGGTGCCTCCGGCCCCCGCGTCGACCTCGTCGACCGGGACGGGGCGACGCTCACTGCCCTCGACGGGATGAGCTCGTGGTGGTCCGTCGTCCACGGATACCGCAACCCGGTGATCGACGACGCCCTCGCCCGGCAGCTGCAGACCTTCTCCCATGTGATGTTCGGCGGGCTCACCCACGCCCCGGCCGTCGAACTCGCCGAACGCCTCGTCGCTGTCACCCCGAGCCGCCTCGACCACGTCTTCCTCGCCGACTCCGGTTCCGTGTCGATCGAGGTCGCCCTCAAACTCGCCGTCCAATATCAGCAGGCACGCGGTCGTGACCGCGGCCGCTTCCTCGCCCTGCGCGGGGCCTACCACGGCGACACCACCGGCGCGATGAGCGTGTGCGATCCCATCGCGAGCATGCACGCGGACTTCCATGCCATGCTCCGACCCCAGGTCTTCGCCCCGCTGCCTCCGGCACCCGGCGCCGACGATGCCGAGGTCGACCAGTGGTGCGCGGCCGTCGACGCCCTCTGCGACAGGCACGGCGACGAACTCGCCGGGGTCATCGTCGAACCTCTGTTCCAAGGGGCCGGCGGGATGCGGCCCTACCATGTCCGTGCCCTCCAGCATCTCCACGCCCGGGCCCGCGACCTCGGCGCGGTCTTCATCGCCGACGAGATCGCGACGGGATTCGGGCGCACCGGGACCGCGTTCGCGTGCGATCGGGCAGGGATCACCCCGGACATCATGTGCCTGGGCAAGGCCCTCACCGGCGGATACATGACCCTCGCTGCGCTCATGTGCACCGGGGAGGTCGCCGAGGTGATCTCGGAGTCGAGCCGGCGCGCCCTCATGCACGGTCCGACCTTCATGGCCAACCCTCTGGCGTGCACCGCGGCCAGCGCCTCCCTCGACCTCCTCTTCGGCGAGAACGAGGACGGTGAGCCCGCGTGGGCGCAGGCGATCGCCCGCCTCAACGAGGGGTTGCGCACCCATCTGCGCCCCGCCGAGGCGTTGCCCGGGGTCGCCGATGTGCGCGTCGTCGGCGGCATCGGAGTCCTCGAGATGCACGAGCCCGTCGACATCGACACGGTCACCCGCACCGCCGCCGCCCACGGGGTGTGGCTTCGGCCCTTCCGCACGCACATCTACACGATGCCGCCCTACATCGCGACGAGCGCCGACGTCGCACAGATCGGCGCCGCGATGGTCGCCGCCGCAGGAGGCCGCCCATGACCGCAGCCCCGACCGTCACCGTCCCCACCGGCACCGCCCCCTCGGACAACCGGATCCTCGACCGTCTGCGCGAGCAGTCCGCGCAGCGCCGTGCTCAGGGCCTCGACCGCATCGACGCCGGCCCGTGCGGTCTCGACCTCGCCTCGAACGACTACCTCGGCCTCGCCGACCATCCCCGGGTCCGCACCGCCGCCCACGAGGCGATCACCGCGCTCGGCACCTCGGCGCGGGCCTCCCGGCTCGTCACCGGAACCACGCAGGCCCACCGCGACGCCGAGGCGGCACTGGCCGAGCTCACGGGCCGCGAGTCCGGGCTCGTCCTCTCCTCCGGATATGCGGCCAACCTCGCCGCCGTCACGGCGCTCAGCGGCCCCGACTGCCTCATCGTCTCCGACGCCCACAACCACGCCTCCCTCATCGACGCGTGCCGCCTCTCCCGGGCGTCCGTCCACCGGACACCGCATCTCGACCTGGCATCGACCGAACGGGCACTTGCGGAACGGTCCTGCCCCGAGGCGATCGTCCTCGTCGAATCCGTCTACTCCGTCCTCGGCGACGCCCCCGACCTCCCCGCACTCCTCGAACTGTGTCGGACCCACGACGCCCTCCTCATCATCGACGAGGCGCACGGCCTCGGCGTCGTCGGCGAGGGACGCGGCGCTTCCCGGTCGCTCGGCGAGGACGATCGCGTCATCGTCACGGCCACCCTGTCGAAGGCGCTCGGATCCCAGGGCGGAGCGGTGCTCGGACCCGCGACCGTGCGCGACGCGCTCGTCAACACCGCGCGGACGTTCATCTTCGACACCGGACTCGCCCCGGCGGCCGCGGCCGCCGCGACGGCGGCGCTCCGCCTCATCGCTGCGGGCGAGGCTCCGGTCGAGGGCCTGGCCGAGAACCGGCGCCGGCTCACCGCAGCCCTGGGAATCGCCGAACCGGTCGGAGCGGTCGCCTCCCTGCCGATGCCGTCGGCATCGACCGCCGTCGCTGCCCGAGACGAGCTCGCCCGCCGCGATGTCAGCGTCGGCTGCTTCCGGCCCCCATCCGTGCCCGACGGCATCTCCCGGCTGCGCATCACGTGCCGGGGAGACCTGAGCACGGAGCAGATCGATGACGCGGCTGCCCTCATCCGCACCGTCGCCGACGCCGCGGCAGCAGAACCCCGATGAACCGCTACGTCGTCGTCACCGGCACCGACACTGGGGTGGGCAAGACCGTGGCCACCGCCGCCCTCGCGGTGCGTCTGCGCCGGGCCGGACACCGGGTGCACATCCGCAAACCCGCCCAGACCGGACTCGTCGCCGACACCGATCCGCGCCGCAGTGCCCTCGAAGCCTCGTACACCGACGTCGTCACCCAGGGGGACGCCGAGATCGCCGGACGCCTCTCCGGAACACCGTCGTCGACGGCGGTGAGCCTCACCCTGCCCATGGCTCCTGCGGCGGCCGCGGAGCACGAAGGCGTGGACTTGCCGACGCCGCGAGCCCACGCCGAGGCGATCGTCGCGCTCGCACACCGGATGACCGAGGAGGCGGAGGTGGGGGAGACCGTTTCAGGGGCGGCTGCCGTCGTGTCCGGACGGCCCGAGCCATCCGTGCCCGGGGACAGCGTCATTCTCGTCGAAGGGGCCGGAGGTCTGCTCGTCGACCTCGGCGGGGGAGGCACCCTGGCCGACATCGCCGCAGAACTCGCCGACCTCGACCCGGCGTCGGGCCTGGCCGTCATCGTCGTCGTCCGGTCGGGACTCGGCACCCTCAACCACACGGCGCTCACCTGTGAGGCGCTGCGCACCCGGGGCCTGCCCGTGAGCGGCATCGTCCTCGGCGCCTGGCCGGGGGATCCCACCCCGGTCGAGGTCGACAACCGGCGTCGACTCGGCGAGTGCGGGCCGGTCGTCGGCGCCGTCCCGGAAGGCGCGGGCACTCTCGACCCGGAGACGTTCGCCGCCGCGGCCCCGGCCTGGACGGCGTTCGACTGACCGTCACCGGCCGGTCGAACGCCGTCACCGGTCAGCCGACGCTGCGCCCGCTCCACTCCGGGGTGGAGCGGGCCACCTCGGCGATGCGCTCAGCGATCTCCGTCGGGAACCCGACGGCCCGGTCCGCGTTCTGATCGACGTGGAGGGCGAGGATCTCCTCGGTCGCGACGACCCGGTCGTCGACGAGCATCTCGTAGGCGAGGTGGAGCTTCTTGGACCCCGCGGACACGAGCCGCGGACGCACGGTCAGCGTCGCCCCGAGCGAGACCTCGTCGAGGTAGCGGACATGCGACTCGACGGTGTAGAGGGAGCAGCCGCTCGCCGCACGATAGGCGGCGTCGAGACCGAGCTCGTCCATGACCTGATCGGTCGCGAAGCCGAAGACGAGGACGTAGAACGCCTCGGAGAGGTGCCCGTTGTAGTCGATCCACTCCTCACGCACCGGCGTCGAATAGTCGGCGAGCTGCCGGCCCTCCGCCGTCGCCGAGGCGGCGGGTGCAGAGGCCGTCGCAGAGGCCGTCGCTGAGGATTCGTCTGCCGACTGCGGGGTCGCGTCACCGGCGAGGGAGGCCGTAAGCCTGCGCAGGGCGACGATGCCGGCATCCCGTTCGGCGACGAGATCGGCGATCGAGCGCCCGTCCGCCTCGTCCTCGCAACCGGCGACGACGGCATCGCGCAGATCCGTCGTCAGCTCCGGGGCCTCGAGGCGGGTCCAGGGGGACTTGAGCGAGGGCCCGAAGTGATCGAGCATATGCCCCATCCCGCCGGGCCCGCCGGCGAGGTGGAAGGTGAGCATCGGCCCGTGGAAGGGCCAGCGCAGGCCCGGTCCGTCCGTGATCGACCGGTCGATCTGCTCGACGCTCGCCTCACCCTCGGCGACCATGTGCAGGGCCTCGCGCCACTGCGCCTCCTGGAGGCGGTTGGCGATGAACCCGGGCACCTCACGGTCCATGCGGATGACGGACTTCCCAATGAGGTCGTAGAACTCCGCGGCCCAGTCGACGGCCGCCGGCGCGGTCGCCTCCCCGCCGACCACCTCGACGAGGGGGATGAGATAGGGCGGATTGAACGGATGCCCGACGACGAAGCGTTCGGGGCGGGCCACCTCGGTGGCCATCTCCGTCATCGCGTACCCCGACGTTGAGGAGCCGACGACCACCGAGGCGGGGGTGAGGGCGTCGATGTCGGTCAGCAGCTGCCGTTTGAGGTCGAGGTTCTCCGGGGCCGACTCCTGGACGAAGTCGGTGCCGGCCAGCGCCTCGGCGAGGTCGGTGTGGATCGTCCATGCCGCCTTGTCGGCGCCGTCGACCATATCGAGTTCGGCCAGGGCGGGCCAGGCGGCGTTGATGAGCTGGGTGAGCCTGACCCCGGCGTTCGGGTCGGGGTCCCACACCTTGACAGTGAAGCCGCGGGCGAGGAAGTACGCGGCCCACCCGCCGCCGATCGTGCCCGCTCCGATGCATGTGATCGTGCGGACGGAGCCCGGGTCGGGGAAGGAGGTGTCAGTCACAGATCGGCTCCCTTCGCGGTCGGGGTCTGCACACGGAGATCGAGGATCTCGCGCGCCTCGGCGGGGGTGGCGACCTCGGCCCCGAGGTCCTCGATGATCGAGACGGCACGGTCGGTGAGCGCCTCGTTCGTCGCCTTGACGCCCTTGGAGATGTAGAGGTTGTCCTCGAGGCCGACGCGGGCGTGACCGCCGGCGAGGACGGACTGCGCGACCCACGGAAGCTGGTTGCGTCCGATTGCGAACGACGTGAACTCGGCCCCCTTGGGCAGGAGGTGGACCATCGCCTGGAGGAGGCCGGCATCGACCGGGGCGCCGTAGGGGATGCCCATGCACAGCTGGTAGAGCGGCGGCGGATCGATGAGCCCCTCCTCGACGAGGACGTTGGCGAACCAGAGGTTGCCGGTATCGAAGATCTCGAGCTCGGGGCGGACGCCGAGCGTCTGGATCTTCTTCGACCCCTCGCGAAGCATGTCGGGGGTCGAGACGTAGATGTTCGAGCCCTCACCGAAGTTGAGCGAACCGCAGTCGAGGGTGCAGATCTCGGGCAGGAGCTCCTCGACGTGGGGGAGACGCTCGAGGGCATTGACGAGATCGGTGCCGGGCATGTGCGTCGTCGGATCCTGCGGGTCGATGACGAGGTCACCGCCCATGCCGGCGGTGAGGTTGATGACCGGGTCGACGTCGGAGGCGCGGATGAGGCGGACGACCTCCCGGTAGTAGGCGACCTCCCGCGAGCCCTGCTTGGTCTCGAGGTCGCGGACGTGGATGTGGACGACCGACGCGCCCGCGCGGGCGGCGGCGATCGCATCGGCGGCGATCTCCTCGGGGGTGACCGGCACGTGCTCACTCTTGCCCGTCGTATCGCCGGCGCCGGTGACGGCGCACGTGAGGATGACCTTGCGATTCATGATGACTCCTCGTCAGTCGGTGGATGGGTCGGTTGTGCCGGGCGCGATGATCGCCCGCTGTACGTAGTCCTCGAGACGGTCACGGAACGTCGGGACGTCCATGATCCCGGTGACGACCTTGATGCCGAGTCCGTCGAGGACGGAGGTGAGCTCGTCGGTCATCGGTCCGGAGTCTCCGGGACGGAACACTCCGCGGGCCTGGCCGTCCTCGATCGTCGCCCGCACCGTGCGCGACCACCGGTCGTAGCCGGCCGGATAGGCCGATTCGTCGGGATCCTCGACGGCGAGGCGACTCCACGTCTGGATCCAGATCGACCACTCGCTGCGGGCGCGGGGACCGATCGGGGACTGCAGCTCGAGGAGCCGCTCGAGGCGACGCCTGGGGGAGACGATCTCATCGAGCCACGCGACCTGCCGGTCGAAGGCGAGCTTGACCGAGAACTCGAGGGTGGCGTCGAAGAGTTCGGACTTGCCGTCGAAGTGGTAGTGCACGGCCGCGCTCGAGACTCCGGCCGCCTCGGCGATGTCGGCGATGCGCACCGCGTCGTAGCCGCGGCGGGCGAAGAGATCCCAGGCGGTTTCGACGATGAGACGCCGCGGCGAATCCGGATCGACGGCGGCGGCCGGGGCCGCGTCGCGCAGCCCGGTCGGCACGGCCGAGACCGTCGATTCGTCTCCGAGCAGCCAGCGCACCGTCACCCCGGTCGCCGTGGCGAGGCCGAGGAGCTCTTCGGCGGTGAACCTGCGCCGACCCGAGAGCGACTTCGACAGCTTCGTCTCGTCGATGCCGATGACTCGAGCGAGATGACGCTGGGACAGTCCGCTCTCGGCGACGGACTCCCGTGCTCGAGCGGCGATCGTGGCAGCCATGCTTCGAACCTACCCGAGCCCCTGCGGGAATCGCAAGCATATGTGATGAGAAGTCAGAACTTGCGATCGGTGGATTCGGGAATCGCCGGGCGGTCGCGGTCCGGTGGTCGGTCGTTCCGGGTTGCGTTCGCCCCGCCGACCTCCCGCAGCGGATATCCTCGAACGGATGAACACCACGCACTCACCCTCGGAGGCACCCATGGACACCGATCTCCACTCCCGCATGCACGTCGTCTCCGATGAGACCCAGAACCTCGTCAACCTCGTCCTCGACTACTCCCGACGCCGGACCCTGTCCGTCGACACCCCGCTCGACCATCCGATGAAGGATTCCGAGCTCACCCGCCTCGCCGGTCCGACGATCAGCGAGGAGGGCGTGGGATCGGCGCGGGCGCTGGCGATCTTCGAGCACATCTTCGCTCCTGCCTGCATCACCACCGACCACCCGAAGTACCTCTCCTTCATCCCCAGCGCACCGACGAAGGCCGCTGTCGCCTTCGACCTGGTCGTCTCCGCCAGTGCCCTCTACGGCGGCTCGTGGCTCGAGGGCGCGGGAGTCGTCCACGCCGAGAACGAGGTCCTCTCGTGGCTCGCCGCCGAGTTCGGTCTGCCGAAGACGGCAGGCGGCGTCTTCGTCCAGGGCGGGACGATCGGCAATCTCTCCGCCCTCGTGGCCGCCCGTGAGGCCCAGAAGGCGAAACTCGGGGACAAGCGCCCCGGCCGCTGGGTCATCGTCTGCAGCGCCGAGGCGCATTCCTCCGTCGCCTCGGCCGCCGCCGTCATGGACGTCGACGTCGCCCCCGTTCCCACCGACGACGACGGCATCCTCCGTCCCGACGGGGTGCGTGCGGCCCTCGAGGAGCACGGCGACGCCGTCATCGCCGTCGTCGCGACCTCGGGCACGACGAACTTCGGCACGATCGACGACATCGCCGGGATTGCCGCCTTGAAGAAGGAGTTCGACTTCTGGCTCCACATCGACGGCGCCTACGGCCTCGCGGCGATGCTCTCTCCGCTGGCCAAGCACAAGTTCGCCGGCGTCGAGGATGCCGACTCGGTCATCGTCGACCCGCACAAGTGGCTCTTCGCCCCCTTCGATGCCTGTGCGCTCATCTACCGCGACCCGCGCAACGGGCGCCGTGCGCACACCCAGCACGCTGAGTACCTCGACACGCTCACCGAATCCGACGAGTGGAGCCCCTCGGACTACGCGATCCAGCTCACCCGCCGGCCCCGCGGCCTGCCGCTGTGGTTCTCCCTGGCCAGTTACGGGGCGGAGACCTACCGGGCGGCGATCAGCCATTCGATCGAGCTTGCCCGCGAGATCAGCACCGAGATCAGGAAGCGGCCCAACCTCCGCCTCGTCCGCGACCCCGAGCTCTCGGTCGTCGTCTTCGAACGCGTCGGCTGGGAGCGCGCGGACTACGACGCGTGGTCGGACCGGCTTCTCGAAGAGCAGCGGGCCTTCGTCGTGCCCAGCTCGCACAAGGGCAAGCCGAATGCGCGGTTTGCGATCGTCAATCCGCTGACAACCTTCGACGACCTCGTCGACATCCTCGACACGATGGAATGAGGCTCATCGGCACCGTGCGTGCCCGATGACGACGGCGACCGGCCGGGTGCCCGCAACGGGCACCCGGCCGGTGCCGTTCACTCGTCGGGCGAGGCCGTGCGGCGGGGGCGGAGTGCGACGGTGAAGAAGGGCAGCAGCGCCTGGGTGATCGGTCCGATGCTCACGGCGTAGAGGGCGGTGCCGATGCCGACGACGCCGCCGAGCGCCCAGCCGACGGCGACGACGGTGACCTCGATGAGTGTGCGCACGAGGCGGATCGAGCGTCCCGTGACACGGGAGAGGCCGGTCATAAGCCCGTCGCGGGGTCCGGGCCCGAGCTGTGAGCCGATGTACATCGCCGAGGCGACGCCGTTGAGGACGACGCCTGCGACGAGGAGGACGATGTTCCACCCCAGCGCCTCTGGGCGGGGGAGGAAGAGGAGCGTGAGGTCGAGCGCGGGACCGATGCTCAGCGCATTGAGCACGGTGCCGAGCCCCGGCTGCTGTCGCAGCGGGATCCAGGCGAGGAGGACGAGCACCGAGGTGATCGTGATGATCGTGCCGAAGGTGAGCGGGACGTGGCGGAGGATCCCCGAGTGGAGGACGTCCCAGGGGATCATGCCGAGACCGGAGACGACGACCATCGCCATCGACGCGCCGTAGAGGTAGAGGCCGACGACGAGCTGGAGAAGCCGGCGGGGGAGTCGGCCGCCTCGGAGCTGTTCGAGGGGACCGGCGTTCGCCAGTTCCCGGCGCTGCGGTGGAGTCGTGGGCATGGAGTGCTCTTTCGGTGGGGTCTGTGTTGTCGTCACCCCATCATGGACCGGATTGGCATTGCGAAAAAGAGCCAATTGCAGGAAAGTGGTTCTATGACGACGATGAGCGCCCGACGACTCGCAGCCATCATCGGCACGGGACCGTGGCCCGCCCCGGCCTACGACTCCCTGGCCGGGACGATCGCCCACGCCATCACCGACGGCCGCGTTCCCGTCGGCGTGCGCCTGCCGAGCGAACGGGAACTCGCCGCAGCGCTCGGCCTGTCGCGGACGACGTCGACGCGGGCCTATGCGCAGCTGCGCGAACTCGGCTACGTGCGCACCCGCCGCGGTTCGGGCAGTCTCGTCGAACTGCCGCAGGTGCCCGGCGGCAGGATCGACCACCTCCTCTCACCGACCGGTCCCGCCGCCGACGGGATCGACCTCACGTGCACTGCCACCGTCGCCCCCATCGGACTCCTCGACGCCTATGAACGCGCGCTCTCCCAGCTCCACGCGTACCTTCCCGGCACGGGGTACTACCCCTCGGGGATCCCGCAGCTGCGCGAACTCATCGCCGACCGGTACACCCGTCGCGGACTGCCCACCCGTCCCGACGACATCCTCATCACCTCCGGGGCGCTCGGTGGTGCCGCCATCGGCATCCGCGCGCTGCTCAACGGCAGCGGCGGCGTGCTCGTCGAGAGTCCGAGCTACCCGAATGCGATCGCGACGATCGCCGCCGCCGGCGCCCGCATCGTGCCCTATCCGCTCGAGATCACCGAGGCGGGACACCACTGGGACGTCGCGGCGATGGGGCAGACGATGCGCGAAGGGCGAGTGCGCGCCGCCTATCTCATCCCCGACTTCCACAACCCCACCGGTGCCCTCATGCCGACCGAACAGCGCGTCGAACTCGCCGAGGAGCTCACCCGCTCCTCCGTCGTGCCTGTCATCGACGAATCCCTCGTCGACCTCGGGCTCGACGGGATTGCACCGCAGACCCCACTCGGTGCATTCGCGCCCGACGCGATCTCCGTGGGGAGCATGAGCAAGGTCTTCTGGGGCGGCGTGCGCATCGGCTGGATGCGGGTGCCCGCGTCCCGAATGGACGACGCCGCGGCCGTGCGCCTCACCCTCGACCTCGGGGCACCGGTGCTCGAACAGCTCGTCGCCGCCGAGCTCCTCGCCGCCGACGACGCGATCCTCATGCAGATGCGCGCCCGCCTTGCCGTCGCCCGTGACCGACTCGTCGACGACCTCCGGGCGCTCCTGCCGAGCTGGCACGTCGTCGTGCCGTCCGGGGGCATGGCCCTGTGGGTGCGCCTGCCCGAGGAGCGCTCCGGAGCCCTCGTCTCCGCTGCGCTCGCGCATGGGCTCACGCTCGCCTCAGGGCCGAACTTCGCCCCCGCCGGTGGTCTCGACCGCTGGATCCGCGTGCCCTTCACGGTCGCCGAGGCGGAGCTTGCCGACGTCGCCCCCCGCCTGGCCGCGGCGTGGGAGGATGCACAGGCGATGTCCGATCCGCGCCCAGCCGATCGCGCGCGGATCGTCGCATGAGCACCGGCGCGGCTGCCGTCTCGGAGTGGCTGACCCGGCATACGGCGCCGGCCTGTCTCGGTGCCATCGTCATCGGCGTGCTGCTCGGCACGCTCGTCCCCGGTCCCGGCGAGGCGGCCTCAGTCCTCGTCACACCGGCCCTCGTCGTCCTCCTCGTCACGACGTTCACCGAGATCCCGCTCGAACGGCTCACCGGGATGCGCGGTGGGGGACGCTTCGCCGTCACCGTCCTCGTGCTCAACTTCGTCCTCGTCCCCCTCGTCGTCGCGGGCCTCCACTGGGCGATCCCGCTGGCGAGCACGATCGTCGTCGCCGTCCTCATCGTCCTCCTCGCCCCGTGCATCGACTACGTCATCGTCTTCACCGGCCTCGCCGGCGGCGCAAGCGCACGCCTGCTCGCGCTCACCCCCGTCCTCATGGTCGTCCAGATCGTCCTCCTTCCGGTCTGGCTGCGCCTCATCCTCGGTGAGCGTGCGACCGTGCTCATCACCCCGGGCCCGTTCCTCGCAGCCCTCGTCACCTTCATCGTCGTCCCCCTTCTCGCCGCGCTGGTCCTCCGTCTGCTCGCCCGCCGCTCGGCCTGTGCCCGACGCACCCTCAGCGTCAGCGAGCACGTGATGATGCCGGTCATGCTCCTCACGTTCATCGTCATCACCGCCGCCGAGGTGCGCACCGTCCTGCCGTACCTGCCCGACCTCGGACCGGCGGTCCTCGCCTGCGTGCTCTTCGCAGCCGTCATGGTCGGCCTCGGATGGGGCATCGGCCGGGTGGTGCTCGCCGACGGAGGAGAGAGGCGTGCGCTCGTCTTCACCGGGGTGACCCGCAACTCCCTCGTCGTGCTTCCGCTCGTCCGCGCCGTCGATCGTGAGGGACCCGGCACGGCCGCCGTCGTCACGCAGACTCTCGTCGAACTCGTCGTCATGGCTGTCCTCGTCTGGCTCGTCCCGCGGATAGTCCCCTCAACTGCGATGTCCGAAAACCGCTAGCACTGGTCTCCTGGGAGGAGCAGAATAGCCGTATGCTCACTTCGGACCAGTGCTATCAGGCGGTGACCGGACGCGACCGGCGCTTCGACGGAATGTTCTTCACCGCCGTGGCGACGACCCGGATCTTCTGCCGACCCTCGTGTCCGGCACGCACCCCGCTGCGGGAGAACGTCGACTTCTTTCCGACGGCTGCGGCCGCGGTCGAAGCAGGGTATCGGGCATGCAAGCGCTGCCGTCCCGATGTCAGCCCCGGTTCCCCGGACTGGGACGTCCGCGCCGATGTCAGCGCCCGGGCGTTCCGCCTCATCCGCGACGGTCTCGTCGACCGCGCCGGAGTCTCCGGGCTCGCGTCGGCGCTCGGATACAGCAGCCGCCAACTCGGTCGCGTCCTCCACGCCGAACTCGGTGCCGGCCCCCTGGCCCTGGCCCGCAGCGAACGAGTGCGCACTGCCCGGACCCTCGTCGAATCGACGGGGATGACGATGAGCGAGGTCGCCTTCGCCTCGGGATTCTCGAGCATCCGACAGTTCAACGACACGTTCAAGGACACGTACGGCATGGCCCCGGGTCGGCTGCGCACGGGTGCGGCTCCCGCCCGCGCCGACGACCTCGCGGTACGTCTGGCGTACCGTGCCCCCATCGACCTCGACCACCTCTTCGCCTACCTCGGGCTGCGCGAGATCCCCGGAGTCGAGGACGTCGGGGCCCATCACTACAGTCGTTCGCTGCGCCTCGCCCACGGGCCCGCCATCATCACGCTCACCCCCGGCGACGGCGACTTCGTCACCTGCCGACTGCGCCTGACCGACACCCGGGACCTCGGGGCAGCCGTGGCGCGGGCGCGACGCATCCTCGACCTCGATGCCGACCCCGCCGCGGTGCACTCGACCCTCACCGACGCCGGGCTCGGCGACCTCGTCGGCCGAATCCCGGGCATCCGCTCGCCCGGGCACGGGGAACCCGTCGAACTCGCCATCCGCACCGTCCTCGGACAGCAGATCTCCGTGCGCGCCGCCCAGACCCACCTGCGCCGACTCGTCGAGATCGCAGGGGAGAGCCTGCCCGAGGAGCTGCGTTGCGGCACCGTCGATCGGATCTTCCCCACCGCCGAGGCGATCACCGAGCTGACCGATGATGACTGGGCGCTGCCTCGGCGACGGATCGCGACCCTGCGCACATTGGCGCGAGCACTCGCGGACGGGACCATCGACCTCGGTCCGGGCACCGACCGGGATGAGGCGGCCCGAGCTCTGCTCGCCCTGCCAGGGATCGGACCGTGGAGCGTCGGCTATATCCGGATGGGCGCACTCGGCGACCCCGATGTCCTCCTCGCCTCCGACCTCGGAGTGAGGAAGGCTCTCGACGCCCTCCCGGTGCCGCTCACCGACGGGCAGCTCGCGGCTGCCCGACCGTGGCGGTCCTACCTCACCCACCTGCTGTGGGCAGCCCACGCGCGATCGGTGCCATGATGACGCCGACGCGCACCGGCCCAGCGCCGACCACACCAGACCAGACCATCCCAGCCGCGACATCCCAGAGAGGAACCGCCATGCGCTTCTCCGCACCGAACACCGACGTCCTGCACTTCACCTCCATCGACTCACCCGTCGGGGAGATCCTCCTCACCGCCGACGACGAGCACCTCACCGGGGTCTACCTCGACGGCTTCGAGGCCGTCCTCGAGCGGCTGTCCCTGCGCACCGGCGCCGAGGCGGTCGAGAGTCCCGACCTTCCCGTCCTCGTCTCAGCGTCTGCGCAGCTGGGGGAGTACTTCGCCGGACAGCGGACGACCTTCGAGCTGCCTCTTGCGCCGTCAGGCACCGACTTCCAGCTGCAGGTGTGGGAGGCGCTGACGACGATCCCGTTCGGCACCACAGCCGGCTACGGCGAACTCGCCGCGCGGATCGACCGTCCCAGGGCCTCGCGGGCGGTCGGTGCGGCGAATGGGAGGAATCCGATCAGCATCATCGTGCCCTGCCATCGGGTCATCGGCGCCAGCGGCGCGCTCACCGGCTACGCGTGGGGAGAGGAGCGCAAGCGCACGCTGCTCGACCTCGAAGGAGTGACGGCCCGCCGGTGATGACCGCGCGGTCTGGATCCGCATGGCATGGATCGATCCGTACCATGCGGACCGACACCGAGCGGTTGCCTCGGAGCGGTGCCGCAACTCACCTGGGAGAGAACGTTGCGCCGCAACTGACCCGGACGAGCACGCTGCGCTGCGGCACTGACCTGCGAGAACGACGAAGGCCCCGGACCGATCGGTCCGGGGCCTTCGCCCTGCGGTGGAGGTAAGGGGATTCGAACCCCTGACCTTCTCCATGCCATGGAGACGCGCTACCAACTGCGCCATACCCCCGCTTGCCTGATCAATATTACTCAGGCGGGGGCCACACGCCAAATCGACGGGAAGTGACGCTCGGCACAGTGGTGCACGGCTCAGGCGATCGGCCTCTGCGCGACGAAGAGGTCGAGGTCGCGGTTGCGCCGTGCCTCGAGCTCCTCACGACGGGCCTGGGCGCTGAGCTCGGCGATGCGGCGGTTGAGTGCGGCACGGGACGCCTGCGTCGCGTCGGCCTCGGGTCGTCTCGCCCAGGCAACGAGACGGAGACCGGCGGACAGGGCCACACGTCTGGGAAATGTGAATGCGAATGTAGTGGACACAATTGTTCCTTTGTGTTTTTCGGGCAGGGGGAATCCGCGGAAGACGGAAATGGCGAATACTGCTCCGAGGGCGCACAAATGCGCAGAACAGTGGTGGGAAATGCGTGCTGAGCTGAACTCGGATGCGCGGACGGGCTCGGCGATCTGCTGTGAGGCCGATGCGGTCGAAGCGCAGAGGAAAGCGCCGGTGTTCAGTCTGCCGGCGGAGAAGGAGGTGTCACACGGCTGTGATCAGCCGTCGAGTCCCAGTCCGCCGACCCAGCAGGCAGCGAGCGCACGGTTGCCTGTGCGAAGGTCCGTGAATGCGATGTCGAAGAGATTCATTGTGCTGCACTCCTTTCAGGGTCGTGGATCGTCGATGGGCCGCGTCGGAGCCCATTCGTGGAACTGTGCAATTGTCTGTGGGTGCGAATCCGTAATTGCACTGTCGAATTTATCACAGGCTGAGCAATTCGTGTGACTTCTGGTCATAGTTTCTGAACTTTTCTTTTCCGAATGCGGATTCACCCGCACAGGGGTTCCGATCGGGACCCGTCGTCGCGGTGTCCGCGGCGTCGGGCCGGGGTGCGTCGTCGTCCCCGCCCGGGCACCCCGGCAGGGTGGCCTCCTGACCACGTAGAATCACCTGGAGAGTCGCTACGAACCGGGAGAAGTCCATGACAGAGTCAGCTGCATCCGTTCCGCGCCTGGTCGTCGGATACATCGCCACCGATCGGGGTCGGGACGCCATCTCCCTGGCGATCTCCATCGCCCGGTCCGTCGAGATCGAGCTCGTCGTCACGATCGTCCGCCCGGAGTCCTCGACCTTCCACGCCGCGGGATCGATCCCCAAGGACGGGACCGGCATCGTCGCCCAGCAGCTCGACGAGTGGCTCGAAGAGGCACTGGCCCTCATCCCCGACGACATCGCTGCCCGCGGGGTCATCCACACCGCATCGAACGAGTCGAAGGGCCTCATGGAGGTCGCCTCCGACGAAGGAGCGGTGGCGATCGTCATCGGCGCCAGGGCGACGACGCTCATGCGCCAGTTCCGCATCGGCACCGTGGCGACCTCGCTGCTGCACTCCTCGGAGGTGCCCGTCGTCCTCGCGCCGGCCGGGCGCTCCGACATCGGTCCGGTCTCCCGGATCACGACGCTCTTCGGTGCCCGTCCCGGCGCCGCCGCTCTCATCGGCTCGGCGATCGAGGCCGCCACCGCCTTCGACGTCGACCTCCGCCTCGTCGCGCTCATCGAGAACGACGGCATGGCCGAGGACGAGATCGCCGAGGTCACGGAGTTCGCCGAGGAGTACGGGGGAGCAGTGCTCGCAGCACGAGCCTCTGACCTCTTCGCCTCAGGTCGGGCCACCGTCGTCTCCGAGGGGGGCGCCGACATCGAGGAGGCGGCCGAAAGCGTCGAATGGATCTCCGGCGAGCTCGCCTTCATCGGCTCGTCCCGCCTGGGACACGGTCGCGTCTTCATCGGAGCCCGCGCGCGCCGTCTGCTGCGCGTCCTGCCGGTGCCCGTCGTCGTCATCCCGCGCCGCACGCTCTCCCGCACCGACGACGCCACCGGAGCTGACACCTCGGCCCGAGCCGACGGCGATGCTCAGGCAGCCGCGGGCGAGCAGCGCTGAGCGTGGAGCCGGCCCACAGGCTCGACCTCGATGTCGCCGGTCACCCCACCCCGGTGTGGGTCCACCCCGGACGGGGGACCGGTCGACCGGTCCTCATCGTCCACGGCTTCCGCGGCGACCACCACGGACTCGACCGGATCGCGGCAGCGATGCGGCAGCGCACCGTCATCGTCCCCGATCTGCCGGGGTTCGGGGAGAATCCGCCCCTCAAGGACGGCCTGAGCCTCGAGTCCTATCTCGATCACCTCGAGGCCCTCATCGCCGAGGCGGCCGACCGCTGGGGTGCGCGCCCGATCGTCGTCGGGCACTCCTTCGGTTCGATCCTCGTCTCCCACCTCGCGGCGAGGCGGCCGACGACGGTCGACGAGCTCGTCCTCATCAATCCGATCACCTCGCCGGCTCTCGAGGGGTCGGCGCGCGTGCTCACCGCCCTCACCCGCCTCTACTACGCTCTCGGGGCGCGCCTGCCCGAATCGGCGGGGCGCGCCCTGCTCGGCCATCCGCTCATCGTGCGGCTGATGAGCGAGGTCATGGCGACGACCCGGGATCGCGGTCTGCGCCGCTACATCCACGACCAGCACGCGAGGTACTTCTCCACCTTCAGCGACCGGGCGTCCCTGGCCGAGGCCTTCGATGTCTCCGTCGCACACACCGTCACCGAGGTGGCCGACTCCCTGACGATGCCGCTGCTCGTCATCGCCGGCGACAGCGACGCGATCGCCCCGATCGAGGTCACCCGCGGGGTCGTTGCCGGCCTGCCCGACGTCCGCTTCGTTGAACTTCCCGGGGTGGGGCACCTCGTGCACTACGAGCGCCCTGATGAGGCCGCCTCGGCGATCGAGGAATTCGCCCGCGAATGCGACTGACCGCGCCGCGGACGGGCCACGGCGCGGTCAGGCGCGCAGTCGGGGAGCCGGGTCAGGACCGGCAGTCGACCCGGGTCAGGACCGGCGGTCGACGATCCAGTGGTAGATCATCGGCAGCATGAAGGCCACCGCCGCGGCGAGGAGACCGGCCCAGAAGACCACGAACTCCGTGCCGACAGGGGAGGAGAAGGCCGCGCCGAAGAGGTAGATGGAGAAGATGAAGAGCGCGAAGGCGACGATGAAGACGACGACGTCTGCGAAGTTCGCCTTGCTCTGGCTTCTCTGCGCGACAGGGTTGGACATATTCTCCTCCGAGCGGTGGAACGGGTGATGGTCGATCGGCCATCAGTCTACATGCCGTAGAGAGCGGACCCCGGCATTGAGAGCCGGACCCAGGCATTCAGTCGCGGTCGCGGCTGCTGTCCGGGGCGAGCCACCCGAGCAGTGCGGAGACGATCGAGACGATGATCGCTGCGAGGATCGCCTGGAAGAAGAACGAGTCGATCGTGAAGACGAAGGGCGTGAACCCGCTCAGCCAGCTTGTCAGGGCGAGCATCGCGGCGTTGATGACGATCGAGAACAGGCCCAGGGTCAGGCACGTGATCGGGGCGGAGAGGACGCTGAGGATGGGTTTGATGAACGCGTTGGCGAGTCCGAAGATGAGGCCGATGACGAGGTAGGAGACGATCGTCGCGGCGATCGGTCCGGTCTGCTCCTCGACGACGCTGTTGCCTTCGATGGCGACGCCGGGAAGGATCCATGCGGCAACCCAGATCGCGAACGCATTGATGCCGACTCGGAAGAGGAAGTTCATGCTCGTATCCTCGCAGACTGGTCTGCGTCCTTTCTGAGTCGGGCGTGGGAAACCCGTGTCCGGACCGACCGTTTCTGTGACAGGGGTCCGTGACAGGTTTCCGTGACAGAGATCAATGCCCCATGTCGGCCGTCACCGGGTAGGGTGGTGGGCGAACCCCACTTCGACGTGCATCTACCGAGTGCTGTGCAGCAGTCCACCACGGCGGCACCGATCCTCGCCGATGGGGCGAGGCAGAAATGACGATTGCCATGCCGCACACCGATCCGCTCCGACCGCAGTCCCCGACCGCAGGTCTCCCGGCCCCGAACTCGGGCCCCGCCGAATCCGAGGGCACCGCCGAATCCGCGGGCCCGGCCACATCGCCCACCCTCCTCTCCGCGGTGGGCCTCGGCTACTTCCCGCTCGCCTTCCTCGCCCGACTGCCCTATGCGATGGT
This sequence comes from Brevibacterium sp. LS14, assembly GCF_012027885.1. NCBI lineage: Bacteria > Bacillati > Actinomycetota > Actinomycetes > Micrococcales > Brevibacteriaceae > Brevibacterium > Brevibacterium sp. LS14. The sequence goes on along the minus strand of NZ_SJXG01000060.1, from coordinate 540,751 downwards.
CGTCGTCGGCGTCCTCACCCTCGTCGTCGCCGGTCGCGAATTGCTGAGCCTCGGCGGACTCAACTCCGCCATGGTCGGGCTCGGCACCGCGATCTTCGGCTCCTTCATCGGCGCCGCCGCCGACCGGTGGGGGCAGCGCCCAGTCCTCCTCGTCGTCGGCACCCTCAACAGCCTCGCCCTGATCTTCCTCGCGTGGGTCGTCTTCTCACCGCTTCCCGACGCCGTCGTCCTCATCGCCTCCTTCGCGATCGGCGCCACCGCCCCACAGGTCTCACCGATGTCGCGCTCCCGCCTCGTCGACATCATCCTCGCCCGACTGCCCGGCGGACGGCAGGCGAAGGTCCTCAACGGCACCATGGCCTACGAGTCGGCCGCAGACGAGGTGGTCTTCGTCTTCGGCCCCTTCATCGTCGGGCTCCTCGCCACAGGGTTCTCTCCCGTGGCACCGATCATCGGTGCAGTCGTCATGACCGTCGTCTTCGTCTCCGGCTTCGCCCTCCACCCCAGCGGTCGCCTCGCCGCGAACGGCCGGAACCGCGCAGGCACCAAGGGACCCGTGCGCGGGCTCTTCACCTCGGGCATCGTCGTCGTCGTCGCCGGCGTCTTCGGCATCGGCCTCGTCTTCGGGTCGACCCTGACCTCGCTCACCTCGCTCATGAACGATCTCGGCCGGCCCGAACAGGCGGGACTCGTCTACGGCGTGCTCGGCATCGGCTCGGCGCTCCTCGCGATCTCCGTCGCCCTCTTCTCCCCGCGCTTCGCCCTCTGGGCACGCTGGCTCTGCTTCGCCCCGCTCCTGCTCGCCGGCACGATCGTCCTCGCCGTCTCGACGTCGATGCCCGCCGTCGTCGTCGGCCTCCTCCTCATGGGCACGGCGATCGGTCCCACGCTCGTCACCCTCTTCAGCCTCGCCGCCGAGCGCAGTCCCCGCGGCCGTTCGGCGACCGTGATGTCGATGGCCGGGTCCGCGATCATCGTCGGCCAGTCCGTGGCCTCCGCGGTCGGCGGAGTCCTCGCCGAGGAGGCCGGAACGGAGACGGCCATCATCGTCCCCATCGCTGCCGCCCTCGTCGTCCTCAGCGCGGGTCTGGCCAACCTCCTCGTGCGCTTCCGGACCCGGAAACGAGACGTGGTTCACACCTAGATTCCGCTTGTTGGGACGCCGTGTCCCAGAGTGGCCGAAGTGTGCTCTGAGCCATGTCGTGGGAGTAGGATGACCGACTGTTCAGAGTGAATCACGCCTCAGAATGCGTGATGACATGACACAACGGAAAGCACGATATGTCTTCTAGCACAAGGACGACTGAGGTCGTCTCGAGCGATACGCGGTTCTTCGGACACCCGCTGCCGCTCATGCAGCTCTTCAGCCTCGAACTGTGGGAGCGCTTCTCCTACTACGGCATGAACGGCATCCTGGCCCTGTACCTGTACTTCAAGGTCACCGACGGCGGACTCGGTCTTCCGCAGGCCACAGCGGTCGGTATCGTCGGCGCCTACGGCGGTGCCGTCTTCCTCGCCACGATCCTCGGCGCGTGGGTCGCCGACCGCCTGCTCGGGGCGGAGAAGGTCCTCTTCTCCTCGGCCATCATCATCATGGCCGGTCACATCGCCCTCGCGCTCGTTCCCGGCTTCGGCGGCGTCGCCGTGGGCCTCATCCTCGTCGCCCTCGGTTCGGGTGGACTCAAGGCCAACGCCTCGGCGCTCGTCGGAGAGCTCTACGAGGAGAAGGACCCGCGTCGTGACGCCGGCTTCACGATCTTCTACATGGGCGTCAACATCGGCGCCCTGCTCGGACCGCTCATCACCGGTCTCCTCCAGCAGAACATCGGCTTCCACTACGGCTTCGGCGCAGCCGCCGTCGGCATGGCCCTCGGTCTCATCATCTACGCGACAGGCCGGAAGAACCTCCCCGCCGAGTCGCGGGTCGCTGTCAATCCGCTGCCGAAGTCGAAGGTCTACCTCTTCGTCCTCGCCGTCGTCGCCGCCGTCGTCCTCGCAGCGCTGCTGTGGATGACCGGCCTCATCACCCCGGAGAACCTCGACTGGTGGATCGCCGGCATCTCCGCCGGAGCCGCTGCGTGCTACGTCATCGTCATGTGCACCTCGCCGCAGACGAACGCCGACGAGCGCTCGCGTGTCCTCGCCTTCATCCCGTTCTTCCTCACATGTGTCGTGTTCTGGTCGATGTACCAGCAGATCTTCGGAGTGCTCACCGTCTACTCCGACGGTCAGCTCAACCGTTCGATCTTCGGCTGGGAGATGCCGATCAACTGGATCCAGCTCATCCCGGCGTTCTTCGTCATCGTGCTTGCCCCAGTGCTCGCGTCGCTGTGGATGAAGCTCGGCACCCGGCAGCCCTCGACGCCGATCAAGGCCGGACTCTCGCTCATCCTCATCGGCATCGGCTTCCTCATGTTCCTGCCGTTCTCGGATGCGCCGGCGAACTCGACGCCGCTGCTCTGGGTCGTGCTCATCCTCATCGTCTTCGTCCTCGGTGAGCTGCTCATCTCCCCGGTGGGCCTGTCGTTCTCGACGAAGGTCGCCCCGAAGGTGTTCCAGTCGCAGATGATCGCGGTCTTCTTCCTTGCCTCCGGTGTCGGCACCGCGCTCTCGGGTGTCCTCGGCGGTTACTTCGATCCCGCGAACCAGGTTCCCTACTGGACGTCGATCGGCGGCACGTCTGTCGTCCTCGGACTCCTTGCGCTGACGCTGACGAAGCCGATGCTCAAGGCCCTGCGCGGCATCCGCTGACTCAGCGAACCGCACAGCGTTCGTCTGACGCCGTCCTCCCGGATCTCCGGGAGGGCGGCGTTCTCAGTTCGGTGTGTGGGGGTGCGCGGGCGCTCCGGTGAGCCAGTTCGCGATCGCCTCGGGTGCGAGGACACGGAGGTCTCGTCTGCCGGCTCGTCGGGCGATCCAGCCCAGGCCGGTCATGCGGGTCATGATCTCGGCTCCGAGTCCCCCGGCGAGGTGGTGGCGCTGTTCCGACCAGTCCATGCACACCCGGATCAACGGTCGCCGCCGAGCATGGAGAGAGGCGAGGTCGATGCCGATCCGGCCGAACATCGCCTCGGCGGCAGGACCCAGCGCGTACGGTGCGGTCGCGACCCGGCTGCTCAGCTGATCGGCGGCCGCGGGCGCGGGGCCGTCGACGCCGTCGCCGCGGGTGAGAGCGTCCTGTTCGAGGAGACCTGCGAGCAGGTCGATTCCGAGGCCTCCCGCGAGATGGTCGTAGCACGATCGTGCGACCCGCAGTCGCTGCCATCTGTCCACGGTGGCCAGACCGACCGGGCGCTCGGTCTTCGCGAGCGGAAGGAGAGCTTCGATCGCGGCGACGACACGCAGATCGGTGATGCGATAGCGCCGAGTCCGCCCGGACGCCTCGACGGTGACGAACTCAGCGGCCTCCAGGCGGGCCAGGTGCGAGCTCGCCGTCGATGCGGATACTCCGGCGATCCGTGCGAGGTGACCGGCAGGTCGCGCGGCGCCGTCGACGAGCTCGATGAGCATCCGGGCGCGAGAGCGATCCGCGAACAGTTCCGCGACCCCGGCGAGATCGGGCTGTGCTTCCATGCCCACCAGTATCCCTCCGCCATCGTTCGATCGCCGTCGAACGATCCCTGTCCGAGGATGGGGTCCATGAAGCCATGCCCACCGACACAGTCGACAAGCGGGAGTCCGCTGCTGCTGACAGTGCTGTGCGTGCCGATGTTCCTCGTCCTGCTCGACGTGCTGTCGATGAACGTCGCCCAACCCAGCCTGGGTCGCGCGTTCGACATTCCCAGGAGCCAGTGGTCGCTCCTCGTCGATGCCTACACGGTGCCGCTCGCGCTCGGGCTGCTCCCGGCCGGGTGGCTCGTCGATCGCCTCGGGCCGCTCCGCGTGCTCTTCTGGGGCCTGGTCGTCTTCGCAACGGCCTCCGGGCTCGGGGCAATCGGATGGTCGTGGGGGACGGTGCTCGGTGCCCGCGGCGCGCAGGGCATCGCGGCAGCGGCGATGCTGCCGGCCGGGCTGGCCGCACTGACGACCACGTGGGCGGAACCGGCACCGCGAGCAAGAGCACTGGGGATATGGTCAGGGGTGAGTGCGGTGGCGACCGCGATCGGACCAGGCGTCGGCGGGCTGCTCGTCGCGGCCCTGGACTGGCGGGCGGTGTTCTGGGTCAACGTGCCTCTCGTCCTCACGGCGCTCTTAGGCACCGCACGGCTGCTCCCCGCCGGCGATGCGGCCGACGAGCGCGGGCGACCGGAGAGTCTGCGCTCACTGGTCGTCTCGGTCATCGTCGCCGCGGTCATGACCAGCGGCGCCAATGGAACGCTCCAGGTCGTCACTGTCCACCTCCAGGACGAGCTGCACCTCGCAGCCGGCCCCGCAGGAGCGATCCTGCTGCTGGCGACCGCGCCGTTCGTCATCCTCGGACCGGCCTCCGGCAGACTCGTCACTCGTTGCGGCCGCCGCGCCGTCGCCTGCAGTGGCCTGCTCATCGGCGGGGTCGGTCTCCTCACCCTGGGCCGGGTGCCCGGCGTGCCCGGCCTCATCCCCGGTCTGCTCGGGATCGGCATCGGCCTGGGCCTGATGACCGCCGCCATCGTCGGTGAGACCATGGCCGCCTGGCCGAACCGCCCAGGACTCGCCGGTGGTCTCAACAACGCGTTCCGGCAGTTCGGCACCAGCGTGGGTGTCGCCGTCGGCGGCATCGCGACACTGCACACGACGGGCGGCCCGCTCCTCGAACGCACCGGGATGACCGCCGGACTCTGGTGGATCGCCGGAGCCGTCCTCGTCTTCATCGGCTTCGGACGGAACCGGTGGCGTCGTTGAGGCCGGTCAGACCCCGATGAAGATCGGCAGCGCTTCGGGGTGGTGGGCGGAGACGATCGTGAGGAAGACGATCGCGTCGAAGAGGAGGTGGACGGTGACCGTGTACGGCAGCGACTTCGTCCGGGTGAAGATCACCGCCTGGACGAGGGCGAAGGGGATCGTCAGCAGCGGGCCGATCGACTGGTAGCCGAGCTCCCAGAGGAACGAGACGAAGATGATGCTCATGAGCACGTTCGCCGTCCAGAAGTCGAAGTGCCGCCGCAGCAGCGCGAAGACCGTGCAGATGAAGAAGAGCTCGTCCCAGAGCCCGACGGCGTTGACGCCGATGAAGAGGCGGAGGATCTCATGCCATTCGGTCACCGGCGGCCAGTTGAGGTAGACGCCGGTGCGGATGAAGTACTGGGGGAGGACCGCCCACGCGACGACGACGACGAAGACGAGCCACGCCCATTCGAGCTTCGTCCACGGCACCCCGTGCCGGCGGGGGTAGACGATGCTCCTCTCCTTGAAGCAGTACCGGGTGATGAGGAAGGGGATGACGACGACGGCGGAGAGCACGAGACCCATCCGCAGGATGTTGCCCCACGAGATGTCGGCTTCGACGGAGATCGCGGAGATGAGGGCGAGCGCCCCGGCGATGACGGTGAGGTCGCGGGCGAAGCTCACCGTCGTCGTCCACGCGAGCCCGACGCCGGCGAGCATGGGCGCATACCCCCACGCCTTGAACTCGGGCAGATCGGTGCCGATGCCGAAGAGGACGACCGCGGAGACCGCGATGAGTGCGGCCGCGAGACCCGGCCAGGAGACGACGCTCCACCGCTGCTCCTCGGTCTCGTCCGCCACGTCGTCCACGTCGCCCACTCTAGTGGAGACGCCGACCCGGGCCGGGCATTCGTCGCCGGCCCCGCCCAGGTCTTAGGATCATCGGAGACGAAAGGACGCGTGTGGAACCCGAGGACTACTCCCGACTCATCGCCAGGGACCTGCCCGCGAGTGCGGAGACCGTTCCCCTCGCCGAGGCGGTCGGTCGGATCCTCGCCCGCGACGTCCCCGCACCGGCCCCGATCCCCGGGTTCGCCACCTCGGCGATGGACGGCTTCGCCCTCGACGCGCCCGCCCTCGATCGGGCACGGACGGGGGAGCCGGTGCCTGTGGCCGGCGACATTCCGGCCGGTCACGCGCCGGTGCCCATCCCGAGCGGCTGCGCGGTGCGGGTGATGACCGGCGCCGAGGTCCCCGACTCCGCTGCGGCAGTGGTGCCCGTCGAGCTCACCGACGCCGAGCGCACCGGAGTTGTCCCCGCATCGATCACCGTCACCGGCCTGCCCGACCCGGTCGTGCCCGGCTGGAACATCCGCGACGTGGGGGAGGACACCGCGGCCGGCGACGTCGTCGTCCTCGGCGGTCAGCGCCTGGGCGCCGCAGGGATCGGGACGCTCGCGATGCTCGGCATCGAGGCCGTCGACGTCGCCCGGCCGCTGCGGGTCGGACTCGTCGTCACCGGCGACGAACTCCAACCCGGTGAGGGCGCCCCGCGGATCCCGAACTCGAACCTGCCTATGCTCGCCTCCGCGCTCGGATCGCACGGCTTTACGGTGCTGCCGGCGACGAGCAGCGATGACCCGGTCGAATTCCTCGCCGTCCTCGACGACCTGCTGCCCGAGGTCGATCTCGTCATCACCACCGGAGGCATCAGCGCAGGCGCCTACGAGGTCGTCCGCGCCGCCCTCGAAGGGGAGTGCTCGGAGTTCCTCCGCGTGGGGCAGCGTCCCGGGGGACCGCAGGGGCACGGGGAGCGGGCGGGCACACCGCTGCTCCATTTCCCGGGCACCCCGGCCGGCGCGTACCTCTCCTTCCACCTCTTCGCCCTGCCCCTGCTCACCGGCACCGTGCTCGCGCAGCGCTGGCGTCGCGGCCTCTACGAGGGACCGGCCCTGCAGGGACACCGCCGGGGTGTCTCGCTCGTGCCCGCGACGATCGCCGTCGATGGGCGCGTCGTCCCGGCGGCGCGGGCGCGGCTGCGCGACTTCGCCGGTGCCGACGCGATCCTCAGGGTGCCCGCGGCTCCCGGTGGCATCGCGGACGGAGACGGCGTCGACATCCTGCCGACGGGGCCCGGGATCTAGACTGGATGCCATGGACCTCTCCCGCTACACCCGCCAGATCCGGCTGCGCGGATTCGGTGCCGAGGCACAGGAACGACTCGTCGACGCGCACGTCGTCGTCATCGGCGCGGGCGGTCTCGGTGCCCCCGTCCTCACCTACCTCGCAGCGGCCGGGGTCGGCCGCCTCGACATCGTCGACCCCGATGTCGTCGAACTGAGCAACCTCCACCGGCAGTTCATTCACGCCGAGGACGGCGTGGGTGCGCGCAAGGTCGATTCGGCGGCCGCGCGCCTGCGGGGGCTGAACTCGACGATTGAGATCGTCACCCATCCCGTCCTGCTCACCGCCGACAACGCCATGGACATCCTTACCGGCGCCGACATCGTCGTCGACGGCAGCGACAACTTCGCGACCCGCTACCTTGCCAACGATGCGTGCGAGATCCTCGGCATCCCGCTCGTGTGGGGGACGATCCTCGGCTTCGACGGACAGGTCGCGGTCTTCGACGCCCGGCACGGTGCGACCCTGCGCGACCTCTTCCCCGACGTGCCCGCACCCGGTTCGGTGCCCGACTGTGCGACCGCCGGCGTCATCGGCGCCCTGTGCGGAAGCATCGGCTCGGCCATGGCGATGGAGACGATCAAGGTGCTCACGGGCATCGGGACGCCGCTGCGCGATGCGGTGGCGATCCACAGCAGCCTCGACGCCTCGTGGGAGACGATCCCCGTCGCCCGCGACCCGCAGCGCGAGCCCGTGACGAGCCTCGACGCCCACCGTGCGGCACTGGCCGGTGCACCCACACCCGAGGTGCCAGTTCCGACCGACGACGCGGAGGCCGCGGCGATCGGATGGGACGAGGTCGGGCCGCAGGATCGCCTCATCGACATCCGTGAGGACGCCGAGGTCTCCGCCGGTGCCGTCGCCGGCGCGCGGCACATCCCCATGGAGGCCCTGCTCGCCGACCCCGCGAAACTCCTCGGGTCCGGGGACGAGATGAAGACCGGACGGATCGCCCTCTACTGCCGCTCGGGAGTGCGCTCGGCGCGCGCTGCCACCGAGCTGCGCGGCCGCGGCTTCGACGTCGTCACCGTCACCGGCGGCTACCTCGCCTACCTCTCCCGCACCGACGCCTCGCCGGTGGCCTGAGCAGGCGTTCAGGCTAGCCGCCGGCGAACGGCGGGAGCACGTCGACGGTGTCCCCGTCGTGCAGCGCCTCGGCGCGGTCCCGGCGGGCGACGGCGTTGACGAGGAACGACGACCGGGAGAGCACGGTGACCGCCTCGGCGGAGGCACCATCGGCGAGCACCGCGACGAGCTCGTCGAGGGTGGCGGCCTCGACGGTGGACTGACGGGTGCCGAAGGCCTCGCGGGCAGCGGCGAAGAAGCGGACGTTGACTGCGGTCACGGGTGCTCTCATCCTCCGATGGCGCTCATCGGCCGCTGCGGCTGGGTGAAGTCCGCGGAGTCCATGCCGTGTCCGGCGAGCTTCGCCCAGTGAGCGCCCTTCCACAGGTTGGCGATCTCCTCATCGCTCGCCCCTGCCCGCAGGGCCGCGAGCAGGTCGACCTCGGTGCGGGAGAACAGGCACGTGCGCACCCGACCCTCCGCGGTCAGCCGTGTCCGGGTGCAGTCGGCGCAGAACGGGCGGGTGACCGAGGCGATGATGCCAACGTCGCCGAGGATCGTCTCCGGGTCCTCGCGGGCGGCGACGCGGAACTTCTCCGCCGGTGCCCCGCCGCGTGGGGCGGAGTCGGGGGTGAGGACGAACCGCGGTTCGAGGAGGGCGAAGACGTCGGCGGCGGTGATCATCGTCGAGCGCTGCCACGAATGTCCCGCGTCGAGGGGCATCTGCTCGATGAACCGCAGGGAGAGGTCGTTCTCGAGGCACCACTGGAGCAGGTCGGGAGCCTGATGGTCGTTGACACCGGGCAGGAGCACGGCGTTGATCTTCACCGGGTTGAGGCCGGCGGCCTTCGCCCCCTCGATGCCGGCGAGGACCCGGTCGAGGAAGGGGCGGCGGGTGATCTCGGCGAACGTGTCCGGGTCGACGGTGTCAAGCGAGACGTTGATCCGGTCGAGGCCGGCGTCGCGCAGCCGCTGGGCGCGGTTGTCGAGCCCGATCGCGTTCGTCGTCAGGGCGATGTTCGGCCGCGGCCGCAGGGCGGCGACCCCGGCGATGATGTCGGTGATGTCGTGGCGGGTGAGGGGTTCGCCGCCGGTGAACCGGATCTGGTCGACGCCGAAGCGTTCGACGCCGATGCGGGCGAAGCGGACGATCTCCTCGGCGCTCATCGCGGCATCGCGGGGCATGAACTCCACGCCCTCGGCGGGCATGCAGTAGCTGCAGCGGAGGTTGCAGAAGTCGGTGAGGGAGATGCGCAGGTCGCGGGCACGCCGACCGAAGGTGTCGAGCAGCGAATCCTCCGCGTGCCCCGTGAACGTCGTTCCCGGATCGAGAGTCGGAGTCCTCAGGACCGGGGTCGGGAGACTGACCTTCCGCATTCGTCCTCCTTGTTCTTTCCCTTCGCTATCATCGTCCCATGACCAGCGCCATCATGCATCGTCGTCGCGTCGCTGAGACGATCTCTCCGCTGCTTGGGACCGAGACCCGGCCGTTGGCCGACCTCCTCGCCGTGCCGCGGCGCCTCGCCGCCGACGTCGTCTCCGGCATCGACGTCCCCGGCTTCGACAATTCGAGCATGGACGGCTTCGCGATCGCCGCCGACACGTTGCGGACCGCCTCCGGTCGCCCCATCCCCGTCACCGGTCAGGTCGCCGCGGGCGCGCACGGGCACCCGGTCGCCCCCGGCACCGCGGTCGAGATCATGACCGGGGCCCCGGTGCCGCCGGGGGCGGACACGATCGTCCCCATCGAGGCGACGTCCCCGGGACGCTTCGGTGCTCCCGAGATCACCGTCGACCTCCCCGCCGAGGCGGTCGAACCCGGCGCGTTCGTCCGCCGCCGCGGCAGCGACGTCGACGTCGGAACCACCGTGCTCACCGCGGGTGCCGAGCTCACCCCCGCCCGCCTCGGCGTGGCCGCCGCCTGCGGGGTGGACGCCCTCGACGTCGTCACGCTGCCGCGCATCCTCGTCCTCTCCACCGGCGACGAGGTCGCCGCAGGCGCTGAGGCGGGCATCCACGACGCCAACGGGGTCACCCTCACCGCCGGCCTGCTCCGCCTCGGCGCCGAGGTCGAGACCCTGCACGTGCCCGACGATCCGCGTCTTCTCCTTGAGGCCGTTGCCGCCACCGACGCCGACCTCGTCGTCTCCACCGGCGGGATCTCGAAGGGCGCACGCGAAGTCGTCCGGCTCGCCGCGGACCTCGACCCGGACTCGGCAATGGTCTTCGAACCCATCGCCATGCAGCCGGGCGGGCCCCAAGGGTGCGGTCGGCTGGCCGGACGGGCTTGGGTGGCCCTGCCCGGCAACCCGGTGAGCGCGCTCATCAGCTTCGAGATGTTCCTCCGACCGGCTCTCCTCGGCCTCGATGCCGAAGCGGACGCCCGTCCCGCCGCCCACCACCAGCTGGCGGCCGGACTCGACGAGACCCCGCCGGCGGGCAAACTCCAGGTCCGGCGCGCCCGCCTCACCGACGACGGCATCGTCTTCGTCGGCGGCTCCCGCTCCCACCTGCTCCACAGCTATGCGGAGAGCACCCACCTCGTCTTCCTCCCTCCCGTCGACGCACCCGAGTCCGACAGGCTCTTCGCGCCCGCGGGGGATAGGCTGAAGACGTGGACAATCGACTGAACCTCACGCACATCGACGAGACCGGGGCCGCCCACATGGTCGACGTCGGGGACAAGGACGTGACGAAGCGCCGCGCCGTGGCGACGGCGCTCATCACGACGCGCCCCGAGGTCATCGCCCTCATCACCGAGGCGGGACTGCCCAAGGGCGACGCCCTGCCGGTCGCGCGCATCGCCGCTGTCATGGGTGCCAAGCGCACGAGCGACCTCATCCCCCTCTGCCACCCGCTGCCCCTGACCGGAGTCGACGTCGACTTCACCCTCGACGAGACGAGCGTGCGGATCACTGCGGCGGTCAAGACCGTCTCGAAGACGGGCGTCGAGATGGAGGCGCTCACTGCGGCATCGGTGGCGGCCCTGACGATCTTCGACATGATCAAAGCCGTCGACAACCAGGCGGTCATCGGCGACATCAAGGTGATCGAGAAGTCCGGGGGCCGCAGCGGAGACTGGAGGCGGTCGGCATGAGCGTGATCCGCACCGGAATCGTCGAGACCCCGATCAGCACCGACGAGCTTGCTCCCGAGGTCGTCACCGCGGCGTCCGGAGCATCCGTGACCTTCTCCGGCATCATCCGCGACCACGACTCGGGCAGGGGAGTCGAACGACTCGTCTACGAATCCCATCCGCTCGCCGACCAGCAGCTCGCCGAGGCGGCCGCCGCCGTTGCCAGAGCCCACCCGGAGGTGCGGATCTCCGTCGTCCACCGGGTCGGGGAGCTTCGCATCGGCGACGTGGCGCTGGCCGCCGTCGTCGCCTCCGCCCACCGCCGGGAGGCGTTCGCCGCGTGTGCAGAGCTCATCGACGAGGTCAAGGACAAGGTTGCGATCTGGAAGCACCAGTACTTCTCCGACGGCGACGACGAATGGGTGGGAGCGCTCGAATGACCCGGCTGCGCATCAGCGACGCCGCCCGCTTCCTCGGCGTCAGCGACGACACCATCCGCCGGTGGATCAGCGACGGGCGCCTGCGTCAGCACAAGGACGCCTCGAACCGCTCGGTCGTCGACGGCGCCGAACTCGCCGCGCTCGCCCAGGACTCCGCCGGAGCCCTCGACGATCCCACCCATGTGCGCAGCTCGGCCCGCAACCGCTTCACCGGACTCGTCACCGACGTCGTCATCGACGGCGTGATGGCCCAGGTCAGCCTCCAGTGCGGTCCCTTCCGCGTCGTCTCCCTCATGTCCGCCGAGGCGTGCCGTCAGCTCGAGCTCGAACCCGGCAGCCTCGCCACGGCCGCGGTCAAGGCGACGATGGTCTGGATCGACACCGTCGGCGAGGAGTGAATGATCGGGAACGAAATCTCAGATACTGACAGAATGTGGTGAAAACTCCGCATCTGCGGGTATGAATGGGTTATGAAGAGACTTGCCACCGCAGCGGGCATCGTCGCCCTGCTCACTCTCTCCGCCTGTTCCACCGGTGCCTCGGGCGAGGACCGGGCCGAGGAGCCGACCACGCTCACTGTCTTCGCCGCCGCCTCCCTCACCGAGGTCTTCGAGGAGATCGCGACCGAATACGAGAGGACCGCGCCGAACACCGACGTGACGTTCTCCTTCGCCGGATCCTCCGACCTCGTCGCCCAGATCAGCGAGGGCGCTCCGGCCGATGTCATCGCCACCGCCGATGAGAAGACGATGGACACCCTCGCAGGCGACGATCTGCTCACCGGAACGCCGGAGATCTTCGCCTCGAACACCCTCGCCCTCGCCGTCGCTCCCGGCAACCCGAAGCGGATCGCCGACTCGCAGGACCTCGCCGGCACAGACCTCGTCGTCTGCGCACCCCAGGTGCCGTGCGGGGCGGCGACGGAGAAGTGGGCGCAGCAGAACGGCGTCACCCTCGACCCGGCGAGCGAGGAGAACTCGGTGACCGATGTCCTCGGCAAGGTGAGCTCCGGCCAGGCCGACGCGGGCATCGTCTACGTCACCGACGTCGCCCGCGCAGACGGCGACGTCGACCAGGTTGACCTCGACGGGGCCGAGAAGGTCGTCAACCGGTACCCGGCGGCCACGGTGAGGGCGAGCGAGAACCAGGAGCAGGCGGACGCGTTCGTCAGCTACCTCCGGTCGCCTGAGGCTGTGAAGCTGCTCGAGGACGCCGGGTTCTCCACCCCGTGAGCCGTCCCACCCGCCGTCATTCGGCGGCGCCGAGGTGGCTGTGGATCCCCGCAGCCCTCGGCGTCGCCTTCCTCCTCGTGCCCATCATCGGGATGGTCGCACGCATCGACCTCGGCCACCTCGGCGAGGTCGTCACCGCGCCGGAATCCCTGCTGGCGATGGGACTCTCCCTTCTCACCTCGACGATCGCGGCACTCGTCAGCCTCCTCATCGGCTTCCCGCTCGGTTACCTGCTCGCGACGACGCGCTTCCGCGGACAGAGGCTCCTGCGCACCCTCATCCTCCTGCCCCTCGTCCTGCCCCCGGTCGTCAGCGGCCTCGCCCTGCTCTACACGTGGGGGCGGTCGGCCTATCTCGGGTCGCTGCTCACCGAGGCGGGCATCGGCCTCGCCTACACGACCGCAGCCGTCGTGTTCGCGCAGATCTTCGTCTCCCTGCCGTTCATGGTCATGTCCGTCGAGACCGCGGTCGCCGCCCGCGGGCAGCGGTGGGAGCTCGCGGCGGCCGAACTCGGTGCGACGCCGGCCCGAGTGTTCGCGACGATCACCGTCCCGATGCTTCGGGGCGGCATCCTCACCGGTACCGTGCTCTGCTTCGCCCGGTCGCTCGGGGAGTTCGGGGCGACCCTGACCTTCGCCGGTTCCCTGTCGGGGGTGACGCGGACGATGCCGCTGCAGATCTATCTCGTCCGTGAGTCCGATCCGCAGTCGGCGATCGCCCTCTCGCTCCTCCTCGTCGCCGCGGCCCTCATCATCATCGTCCTCGCCTACCGTTCGCCGCATGCGCCGCGGCTGCGCCGGCGCGCAGCCGCCCGGACGGACGCCGCCGCGCCCGAGAGCGCCGGTGCTCGCAGCGCAGCCCCGGCGGACCTGCCCGCCGCAGATGACTCCGACCATGCGTCGAGCGTGCGGGACCACCCCCCGACTGACCGCGGTACGCTCAGCCTCCGGGCGGTCCTGCCCGAGCGCGGCCTCGATGTCGCCGTCGACGTGCCCGCCGGGTCGACGACGGCGGTCATCGGCCGCAACGGCGCCGGCAAGACGAGTCTCTTCGAGATCCTCATCGGGGCGCTCCCGGCCGCTGCGGGTTCTCTGCGGATCGGCGGGACCACCGTCTTCGACGTCGCGGCGGGCCTGTGGCCGCCCATCCACGCCCGCGGCATCGTCCATCTCGCCCAGAACCCGCTGCTCTTCCCCCACCTCAGCGTGCTCGACAACGTCGCCTACGGACTGCGCGCCCGCGGTGAACCGGCCGCGCTGGCACGGCGACACGCCGCGGATATGCTCGACCGCCTCGGCGTCGGGGAATGCGCGAGCCGGCAACCCGATGCTGTGTCCGGGGGGCAGGCCGCCCGCATCGCCCTCGCCCGCGCCCTCGTCGTCGATCCTGCCCTCCTCCTCCTCGACGAACCCCTGGCCGCCCTCGACGTCGACGTGCGCATCGAGACGCGCCGCGTCCTCAAGGAGGTGCTGCGTGGGCGCAGCGCACTGCTCATCACCCACGATGTCGCCGACGTCACGAGCCTCGCCGAGACCCTCGTCCTCATCGACTCCGGGCGTGTGGACACTGTGGGAGCGGTCGGGGAGATCGGCCACGGCGACGACACGAGCGGCCGGGATTTCCTCCTCAGCTTTTGCGAGACGGACGGAGAGGGAATACTGTGCAGTGGATCACACTAGACCCCTGCGAAGGAGCACACCGACGTGACCGCACTCTCCTACTCCTCCGGCCCCTCGAACGCCCCCCTGCTCGGCGAGACGATCCCTGCGAACTTCCGCCGCACGGCTGCTGAACACCCCGAGGCGATCGCCCTCGTCGACCGCGGCTCCGATCGCCGCTGGACGTACGCCGAATTCGACAAGGACACCGATGCCCTCGCCGCGGCGCTGCTTGAGCGCGGCGTGCGCAAGGGCGACCGGGTGGGCATCTGGGCGCAGAACGTCGGGGAGTGGGCGCTCGTCCAGTATGCGACGGCGAAGATCGGCGCGATCCTCGTCAACGTCAACCCCTCCTATCGGGCGCACGAGCTCGAATACGTCGTCAGGCAGTCGGGGATGACGCTGCTCATCTCACAGATCCTCAACCCGCCTCACACGGACTTCCACGCGCTGGCCACCGAGGTCTCCGGCACCGTCCCCGACCTCGACCTCGTCTTCATCGACACCGTTCCGGCCGCGCTGATCGGAGACACGGCGGTGGGGGAGCGCGAGTCGTTCGCGCGCCTGCTCGACGAGGGCCGAAGCCTCCTGGAGGATCCCGGCGCGAAGTACGCGGTGCGCCTCGAGCAGGCAGCCGGCGAGCTCTCGGCCGACGATCCGATCAACATCCAGTACACCTCGGGGACGACGGGCTTTCCCAAGGGGGTCACCCTCTCCCACCACAACATCCTCAACAACGGGTACTTCATCGCCGAGCTGCTCTCCTACACCCCCGACGACTCGGTCGTCCTCTCCGTGCCCTACTACCACTGCTTCGGCATGGTCATGGGCAACCTCGCCGCGCTCAGCCACGGCGCCTCGATCGTCCTGCCCTCACCCGGATTCGACCCGGCGGCGAGCCTCACTGCCGTCGCCGAGGAGAAGGCGACCTCCCTCTACGGAGTGCCGACGATGTTCATCGCCGAGCTCGGCCTGCCGGACTTCTCCGACTTCGACCTCTCATCGCTGCGGACCGGGATCATGGCCGGCTCCCCCTGCCCGGTCGAG
The DNA here is from genome assembly GCF_012027885.1 of Brevibacterium sp. LS14. NCBI lineage: Bacteria > Bacillati > Actinomycetota > Actinomycetes > Micrococcales > Brevibacteriaceae > Brevibacterium > Brevibacterium sp. LS14. The sequence goes on along the minus strand of NZ_SJXG01000060.1, from coordinate 525,246 downwards.
GTCATGCGCCACGTCATCCACGACATGAACATGTCCGAGGTCGCCATCTGCTACGGGATGACCGAGACCTCCCCGGTCTCGACGATGACCCGCGTCGACGATTCGCTCGAGGCCCGCACGGAGACCGTCGGCAGGGTGATGCCGCACGTCGAGGTGAAGATCGTCGACCCGGTGACGGGCCAGACCATGCCCCGCGGGCAGAAGGGCGAACTGTGCACCCGCGGCTACTCGGTCATGCTCGGGTACTGGGAGGAACCGGAGAAGACCGCCGAGGCGATCGACAGCGCCCGGTGGATGCACACCGGGGACCTCGCGATCATGGACGACGACGGCTACGTCGACATCTCCGGGCGGATCAAGGACATGGTCATCCGCGGCGGCGAGAACGTCTACCCGCGCGAGATCGAGGAGTTCCTCTACCAGCATCCGGCGATCAGCGACGTCCAGGTCATCGGCGTCTCCGACGAGAAGTACGGTGAGGAGCTCATGGCATGGGTGATCCTCAAGGACGGCTACGACACGCTCACCGCCGAGGACGTCAGGGAGTTCGCGGCCGGGCGTCTCGCCCACTTCAAGATCCCTCGCTACGTCGAAGTCCGCGACTCCTTCCCGATGACGGTGTCGGGCAAGATCCGCAAGGTCGAACTCCGCGAGGAGGGCGAGCGCATCGTCCATGCGAGCTAGGTCACAAGTCGGTTGCAGTTCCCCTGTGAACACCCGGGGATTATCTTGTGAGCTGGTCTTTCACTAAGATCGGTGGTCATGAGAGCTGAATCACAGCCGTTGGTCTCGATGACGGACGTCGAGAAGCACTACGGAGACTTCCATGCGCTGAAGCACATCGACCTCGACATCCACGAGGGCGAGGTCGTCGTCGTCATCGGACCCTCCGGTTCGGGCAAGTCGACCCTGTGCCGGACGATCAACCGACTCGAGACCATCACCTCGGGGTCGATCACGATCGAGGGCGAGGAGCTCCCGGCCGAGGGAGCCGAGCTCGCCCAGCTGCGCTCGGACGTCGGCATGGTGTTCCAGTCCTTCAACCTCTTCGCCCACAAGACGATCCTCGAGAACGTCACGCTCGGACCGATCAAGGTCCGCAAGCTCAAGAAGTCCGAGGCCGACAAGCAGGCGATGGCGCTGCTCGAGCGCGTCGGCGTCGCCCATCAGGCCGACAAGTACCCCGCTCAGCTCTCCGGCGGTCAGCAGCAGCGTGTCGCGATCGCCCGGGCATTGGCGATGAAGCCGAAGGTCATGCTCTTCGACGAGCCCACTTCGGCCCTCGACCCGGAGATGATCAACGAGGTCCTCGACGTCATGGTCGAACTCGCCAAGGAGGGGATGACGATGGTCGTCGTCACCCACGAGATGGGATTCGCCCGCAAGGCCGGCAACCGGGTGGTCTTCATGGCCGACGGCGAGATCGTCGAGGTCGCCGACCCCGAGGAGTTCTTCACCAACCCGCAGAGTGCCCGCGCGCAGGACTTCCTCTCGAAGATCCTCACCAACTGACCCCGCAGTCCCGCACGAGAACCACAAGGAGAAACCATGAAGAAGCTCAGAGTGTCCATCGCCGCCGTCGCGGTCGGCCTGCTCGCCCTCAGCGGCTGCGGTCAGGGCGGAACCCCCGATGCCCCCGCCGAGGGCGGTTCGCAGGCGGCGGCCCCCGAGTACCCCGTCAACGAGAACGCCGACGTCAAGGACTCGAAGACCTGGCAGGCCGCGAAGGACGCGGGCACGCTCAAGGTCGGCGTCAAGTTCGACCAGCCCGGGCTCGGCAACGTCAAGGCCGGGTCGGACGTCCCGGAGGGCTTCGACATCGAGATCGCGAAGATGGTCGGTGCGCAGCTCGGCTTCGCCCCCGATCAGCTCGACTTCGTCGAGACGGTGTCGGCCAACCGTGAGCCCTTCCTCCAGCAGGGCAACGTCGACATGGTCGTGGCGACCTACACGATCAACGACGAGCGCAAGAAGGTCGTCGACTTCGCCGGACCGTACTACGTCGCCGGTCAGGACCTGCTCGTCAAGGCCGACTCCGACATCGCCGGACCCGAGGACCTCGCGGGCAAGAAGGTCTGCTCCGTCGACGGGTCGACGCCGGCCCAGAACATCCAGGACAAGTACACGGACGCCGAGCTCGTCACGTACGACACCTACTCGAAGTGCGTCACCGACCTCCAGTCGGGCGCGGTCGATGCGGTGACGACCGATGACGCGATCCTCCGCGGCTATGCCGCCCAGAACGAGGGCGAGCTCAAGGTCGTCGGAAAGCCGTTCAGCGAGGAGCCCTACGGCATCGGCCTGCCCAAGGGCGATACGGCGCTGCGCAACGCGGTCAACGACGCCGTGGAGAAGAGCATGGAGGACGGCGACTGGAAGAAGGGCTTCGAATACACTCTCGGTTCGTCCGAGGGAGTGCAGATGCCTGAGGTCGACCGTTACTGACCTGTCCGCTTGATGATGCGATGCGAGGGCGCCTGAGGGTGCCCTCGCATCGATTAAGGAACCCGGGATGGATTTCGTCCAGCTCCTCGAGCTCTTCGGCTCCGGCGTGTGGGGCACGGTCAAGCTCTTCACCGTCGCCCTGGTCGGCTCACTCGTGCTCGGAACGATACTGGCAGCGATGCGGGTCTCGCCGACACCGGTGCTTCGGATCGCGGCCTCGACGTACATCAACGTCGTGAGGAACACGCCGCTGACGCTGGTGATGTTCTTCTGCGCCTTCGGCCTGCCCTTCCTCGACATCCGCTTCGGCAGCTCGAGCTCGTTCAACTCCTTCGTCTACGCGACGATCGCGCTCACCGCCTACACCGCGTGCTTCGTCGCCGAGACGCTCAAGGCCGGCATCGCCACCATCCCGGTCGGTCAGGCCGAAGCCGCACGGGCGATCGGACTGACCTTCAACCAGACGCTGAGCGAGGTCATCCTCCCGCAGGCGTTCCGCACCGTCATCCCGCCGCTCGGCAGCGTCGTCATCGCGATGCTCAAGAACACCTCGATCGCCTCGGCGTTCAACAACCGCGAGCTCATCTCGGCGATGCGCAACGCGATCGAGCTGCGCGGGGACCTCGTCATCCCCATCCTCTTCGGCACGGCCGTCGCCTACCTCGTCCTGGCCCTCATCCTCGGCCGCATCTTCTCCTACCTCGAGCGGAAGCTGGTGATCCTGCGATGAGCGCACCGACAGCGGTCCTCTTCGACGCGCCCGGCCCCAAGGCCCGCCGCAACAACATCGTCCTCTCCATCGTCTCGACGATCGTGCTTGCCGGCATCGTCGCGTTCGTCATCTGGAAGTTCGCGGACGCCGGACAGCTCGAAGCCGACAAGTGGTACCCGTTCACGTTCGCGCAGATCCAGCTCGTCCTCCTCGAGGGCATGCTCGCGACCCTCAAGGTCGCCGTCGTCGCCTCGGTGCTGGCGCTGGCCGTCGGAGTCGTCTTCGCCCTCCTGCGGCTCTCACCCAAGCGCATCATCTCCGTGCCTGCGACGATCGTCCTCGAGTTCTTCCGCGGCGTGCCCGTCCTCCTCCTCATCTTCGCGACCTTCCTCCTCTTTGGGAACACGATCGGTCCGTTCTGGTCCGTCGTCATCGGCCTCACCCTCTACAACGGCATGGTGCTCGCGGAGATCATCCGCGCCGGCATCCTCGCTGTGCCCAAGGGCCAGCGGGAGGCGGCGATGGCCATCGGTCTGCGTCCCGGCCAGGTGATGAGCCTCGTCCTCATGCCGCAGGCGCTGCGGGCGATGATGCCGACGATCATCGCCCAGGTCGTCGTCCTCCTCAAGGACTCCGCACTCGGCTTCATCGTCACCTATCAGGACCTCCTCTACCAGGTCAACCTCATCGGCCGAGAGTACAATAACCTCCTGCCGACGTTCATCGTCGGTGCCGCCCTCTTCATCGTCATCAACATGATCGTCGCCGGCTTCGCTCGGTGGCTGGAGAGACGGCTGCAGCGCAAGACCACGGCCGACGTCGAGGGCGAAGGGCTCACGACTGCGCCCGTGCGATGATGAGGAAGTGCAGATGGAACCCGAACTGAGCACCACCCCGGTGACGATGCGACGCAACCGCGACCGGGACCGCTTCGAACTCTTCACCTCTGACGACGAGGCGTTCGTGGGGTTCCTCGCCTACCGCGTCGTCGATGGGACGACCCTCGAGCTGCAGCACACGATCATCTCCGAGGACTTCTCCCGTCGCGGATTCGCCCGCACCCTGGTCACCCACGCCCTCGACGAGATCCGCGCCGAGGGCGGGCGGATCGTGCCCACGTGCACCTACGTCATCGACTACCTTCAGCGGTTCCCGCAGTACGCCGACCTCGTGTCTGCGAAGTGAGGGGCGCCGGCCGGTTCGCACCGAGCCCGAGCGGCGACCTCCACCTCGGCAACATCCGCACCGGACTCCTCGCCTACGCGCGGGCCAGGCAGACGGGACGGCGGTTCCTCTGGCGCATCGAGGACCTCGATAGGGTCCGGGCAGGGGCGGCCGCCTCGCAGCTGCAGGTCTTCAGGGAACTCGGCGTCGTCCCCGATGAGACCCCGCTCGTCCAGTCCGAGAGGCTCGACGTCTACGCTGACGCGATCGGCAGCCTCGCCGAGGCGGGGCTCGTCTACGAGTGCTACTGCTCGCGCCGGGACATCCAGCAGGCGGCCTCGGCTCCGCACGCCCCGCCGGGGGCGTACCCGGGAACGTGCCGCCGCCTCGGCGAGGGGGACCGGGAGCGTCGACGCGCGGAACTTGCCGCCGCAGGCCGGCAGCCGGCGCTGCGGCTGCGCACGGAGAATACGGAGATCACGGTCCCCGACGGACTCCTCGGGACGATCACCGCGCCCGTCGACGACTTCGTCCTGCGCCGGGGTGACGGAGTCTTCGCCTACAACCTCACCGTCGTCGTCGACGATGCGGCCAGCGGCGTCGACGAGGTCCTCCGCGGTGACGACCTTGCCTCTTCGGCACCGCGGCAGGCACATCTCGGGCGCCTCCTCGGTGCAGGCGAGCAGTCGTGGCTCCACGTCCCCCTCGTCCTCGGGGAATCGGGGGCCAGGCTGGCCAAGCGCGACGGAGCAGTGACGTATGAGCAGCTCTCGGCCCTCGGCTGGAAGCCCGCGGATGTCTTCGAATGGGTGTGGCACTCCCTCGGCGGGGACTCCGCCGGGGGAGAGGTTCTCGGGCAACGGCCCTGGTCGTCGCTTGACGACCTCGTCGACGGCATCGACTTCGCGCACCTGCGCCGGGAGCCGAGCGTGTTCCTTCCGCCGACGGATGCGGCGACGGTGCCGACCGGGAGCGCGCCTGACCTCTGAGCCGCTGCGCTGTGCCTGCAGTCGGCCGTGCCCTCAGGCCGCTGAGTCGACCGTGCCGTCGATGACGTCGGCGTAGATCGATTCGAACGTGTCGAGGGTGTATTCGATGTCGTGGACGGCGACGACGTCGAGGGAGGCCCGGGACATCGCCTCCCGTTCCGCCTCCGACTGCGTGCACAGGCGGGTGAAGCGGTCGGCGAGGGCGTCGATGTCGCGCGGTGGGAAGAGGTAGCCGTTGACGCCGTCGCGCACGAGGTGGGGCAGGGCCACGGCGTCGGCGAGGACGACGGGTTTGCGTGAGGCAAGCGCCTCAAGGGTCGCGATCGACTGGAGTTCCGCGGTCGAGGGCATGCAGAAGAACGTGCAGCGGGCGTAGGCGTCCATGAGCTCTGCGTCGCTGACCTTGCCGAGGACGTGGATGCGATCGGCGATGCCGAGTTCGGCGGCAAGCGCCTTGAGTGGCTCCTCCTGGTCACCGCCGCCGACGATGTCGGCTTCGAGTCCGAGGGCGGGGTCGGTCTTCGCCACGGCCCGGACGATGTCGTCGGCGTGCTTCTCCGCGGAGAGGCGGCCGACGAAGAGGACGCGAGGAGCGTCGCCGTCGCCGATGCCCGGTGCGTGGTCCTCCTCCTGGAGGTGGGAGAAGCGTTCGAGGTCGATGCCGCAGGACACGGCGCGGATGGGGGAGGTGAATCCGTTCTGCGTGAGGAGGTCTGCCGCGAGCTGGGTGGGCACGGTGATGAAGTCAGCGGACTGGAACTTCCGGCGCAGATCCCACCAGGCCATGGCGGTGCCGCCGTCGACGAGGGGTCTGGGCACGCGGAGGTAGGGGCGGACGTTCTCCGGCATGAAGTGGTTGGTCGCGACGACGGGGATGCCGCGGCGGATCGATTCGGAGAACGCGTAGCGTCCGATGACGAAGTGCGCCTGCGTGTGGACGACGTCGGGGCGGAGGGTGTCGAGGAGGCGGGCGATCTCGGGTTTCGTCTCCCACGGCATGCAGATCGTCCACGTGGGGTGGAGCATCCACCTGTGGGAGGTGAGGCGGTGGACCGTGACGCCGTTCTCGACGCTCACCGACGGGGTTCCGGTGGCCGACGGGCAGGCGACGTGGACGTCGTTGCCGCGTGCGGCCAGGCCCGCTGCCAGTCGTTCGGCGAACTTCGCCGCTCCGTTGACCTCAGGAGCATAGGTCTCTGTGGGGATGAGGATGCGGCGCGCGGGGGCGGTCGATTGTGCGGACAGGGTTCAACTCTCCTCGGTGTCGTCCAGGTTCAGTACTTCGCGGGCCTGCCGGCGCGCGTTCTCGCGATCTCTGACATCGGGATGATACCGAGACAATACAACGACCCCGAGACACGCGACCAATCCGGTGATCGTGATGATGATGAGCAGCCACAAGGGAGCTTCCTTCGCCTCGCCGAGGACGACGGAGCCGAGGATGACAGCGGCGATCGGGTCGACGACTGTGAGCCCGGCGATGACCATCTCCGGGGGACCGGCCGCGTACGAGTTCTGGACGAACCACGAGCCCAGGGCCGCGGCGGCGACGAGTGCTGCGATGTTCTGCCACGTGACGTTCTCGATCCCCGCCCGCAGATACTGGACGCTGACGAGGTGGGCGTTCGTCGCCACACAGGCGAAGAGGAGACCGGCGGCGGTGATGAGGACGAGCTGCGGGGCCCGCCTGAAGGCGACCATGATGATGAGTCCGAGGACGACGATGACCCCGGTGATCCACACCAACGGCATCGCATCCGCGCCGAGGTGGACCTGCGTGCGCGCGGTCGTGGCCGAGAGCGCGACGAAGACGGTGACGCCGAGCGTGCACCACACGACCGCCTGGACGAGGCGGCGGTTGACCTTGAGACCGCGATAGCGCACGCCGAGGAGGACGGAGACGATGAGGGAGAACGCGCCGATGGGCTGGACGACCATGACCGGGGCGAGAGCGAGGGCGAGGAAGTTCCCGAGCGTGCCGAGGCCGAGGATGAAGAGACCGAGCAGCCACTTCCGATTGCTCAGGAGCTCCTTGAAATGCGCCCAGCTCAGACCGTCGTGCGAATTGTCCTGATCGGCGACGGCGTCGTGCTGGTAGAGGGCCCCGAACGCGAGGGCCACGGCTGCCAGCACGGCGAGGGCGATGGCCACAATGGTCACGTGTTCTGCTTCCGTCGGATTCGGGCTCGGAGTCTCTCCCGCGACGCGTCGGGGGATCACCCCCGATGTTACAGGGCGGTAGTCGGCCGAGCCCTCAGGTGGAGGTGAATGTACGGTTTCCCCTCCCGTCGAGGTGGGGTGAGCCGGAGGCGCACACAGCTCGGTCCGGTCGCCGACGAGCATGTGAGCCAATGCACAGTCGCCCGCTTTGCTCAGCCGGGACGACCTTTGCTATGCTGTTTTCTCGTGCGCAGGTCACTGCCACATTCCTCCGTAGCTCAGTTGGCAGAGCATTCGACTGTTAATCGAAGGGTCGCTGGTTCGAGCCCAGCCGGGGGAGCAGGAGAAGGCCCCGTCGTCCGCGACGGGGCCTTCGTCGTACCCGGCGACCGTGCGACTCCTCTGGGTGGGCTGGCGGTCCGATGCGCCGGAATAATTGATCTCTCAACCAGGTTGCCATGAGCATGAAGGCATTCGGATTCCTCAGTTTCGGCCACTACGGACCAGGTGCGGCCCCCGGCGACTACGGCGCGAAGGAAGCGCTCCAGCAGGCCGTCGAGATCGGCGTCGGCGCCGATGAGATCGGCGTCAACGGCGCATACTTCCGCGTCCATCATTTCGCGAAGCAGGCGGCCGCCCCGATTCCGGTCCTCAGCGCAATCGCCGCGAAGACGAAGCACATCGAGGTCGGCACCGGCGTCATCGACATGCGGTACCGCATATCGTGGTTGCAACGCCCGTTCACGTAAGCTTGGTTGCATGGTCGAACTGGTAGCGCTGAGGAAGACGAACGAGGTGGCCGCGTACGTCCGCGCCTCCATGGACCGCAAGGGCGACCGCTGGACGGTCGATACGCAGCTGAGGAAGATCAGGGCGCTGGCCGAGGCCAAGGACTGGAACGTCGTCGAGGTCTACGAGGACAACGCGGTGTCGGCGACGAAGAAGCGCCGCGCTGGCACCCGGTGGGCCGAGATGCTGGACGACGCCCGCGCGGGCCGGTTCTCGATGGTGGTCGCCGTGGACATGGACCGGCTCCTGCGCAGCACGAAGGACCTGAACACGCTGATCGACCTCGGTCTGCGCGTCGTCACCGTGGACGGCGAGATCGATCTCTCGACGGCGGACGGCGAGTTCCGGGCGACGATGCTCGCCGCTCTCGCCCGGTTCGAGGCGCGTCGCAAGGCCGAGCGACAGATCAGGTCGAACGAGCGCCGACGTGCCGAGGGCATCCCCACGTCCGCCTGGAAGGCGTTCGGATGGTCGAGGGAGGGTGAGCTGATCGAGGAAGAGGCCGACGCGGTTCGGCGGGCCTTCGATGCGTTCCTCGGCGAGCCGTCGCTGTCGATCCGGCGCATCCGCGAGGACCTGAACAGCGCTGGTCACCTCACCGCCCGCGGCTCGGAATTCTCCGTCGATGCCGTGCGCTACCTGCTCGCGAACCCGCTTTACTGTGGCTACATCAAGCACTACGCATCCGGCGAGCTGTACCCGGTGCAGGGCGAGGCGTTCCCGCCCATCGTCAGCGAGCAGACGTGGCGGACCGCGGTGGCGAAGCTGGAGGACAACGTGCGGAGGTCGGCCAGGCAGGGCAACCAGCCGAAATACCTCCTGTCGACGATCGGGCTGTGCGGGAAGTGCGGTGCGACGCTCGTCTCGGGGACGAACAGCCGCAAGCAGCCGACGTATCGCTGCGGCGAGCAGTTCCACCTCACCCGCCAACGCGAGCCCGTCGATGCGATGGTCACCGAGGCAGTGCTCACCCGCCTGTCGTCGGTGGACGTGCACGACCTCGTGATGCCGCAGGAGGACGACGGGCCGGACCGCGAGGAGCTGCTGACCGAGCGGAACGCCCTGGTCGAGCGCGTAAAGGAGCTGAGCCCGCTGCTGCGCGACATCCATCAGCCGGTCCTGGAGATCACCGCGGCGATCAACGACGTGAAGGTCCGCATCGACGAGATCGACGCGGAGCTGCTCGACCGCTCGGTATCCGTGGCGGCGAAGCTGCTGGCAGACGTGGAGGAGGCGGTCGGCACCGCGGAGCGTCGCGAGGTTGTCGAGTCGAAGTGGAAGGCGTTGGACATAGACCGCCGCCGGATGCTCGTGGACGAGCTGGTGACTGTGACCATCGAGCCCATCGCGCCCGGTCACGTGAAGTTCGACCCCGACCTCATTCGCATAGAGCCGCGTCGCGACTGACTCATGAGTCAACTCGTCATTGCAATGGTGAGTCGACTCGTGGGAGAGTGGTTGCAGACAAGAAGATCCCACCGGGGCCGCGACTTAGAAGCGCGGGGTTCTGCTCCCGGATGAGTAGCCGGTCAAACAGCCCAACTACCGTGGCGGGGAACCGGAAGATACTCATATCTGAGGACTTCCGATGTCTGTCGTTATCGACGTTCCCCGCGCATCCGCGCTTGACTGCCCTGCTCTCGATCAGGACTCGTCTCCCGTTCCGCATGCTGATGGGCTCGATCCCGTCATCGCCGCCGCCCGCGCCGCCGGTCGCCGAGCCGGTGAGCGCCTGGCACTCACTCCGCTGACGCCGCGACAGCGCGCCGCCGTCGCCGCCGTGATGGGCGGTGGTCGCTGATGAGCGCGAACTCCGCCGCCTTCGATCACCTGACCAGCTTCCGCTGGCGACAGGGCGACCCGTCCCTCGCCGATGGCGAGGCCCAGCTCTACGACCTCGGCGTGCTCCGCTCCGTGCTGGAGGAGGCCGTCGAGATCGCCGTCGCCGACGCCCGCGCCGACGGGGTGACCTGGGCCAGGATCGGCGACGCCCTCGGCGTCACGCATCAGGCTGTCATCAAGCGCTACGGCCGGGGCGGTGGTCGCTGATGCACGCCGACGCACGCAACCTCAGCACCGCACCCGCCGACCTGACCCCGCCCGGAGGGCCTGGCCTGGCACCCGCCGAAGGCGGGCTGCCCATCGCCGTGATGACGGTCCGCAGCCGTGCTTCGCACTCCAAGAGTTTCGGGGGCCTCATTCGTTCCTACGGGCGCGGCAAGGGCTTGTCGATTGCCGCGCCTTGCAACAACGCGCCTGGTCAGAAGCCGATTCCGTCTTCGCTGCGTCGCGTCGCCTCGCGGGTTCATTTGAGGTCTCATTTGGGGGTCAATACGGGGTCATTTAGGCGCCGCACCCCCTCTGCGGCCCTCCACGCCGCCTGCGACGGGGGTGGTCGCCGTGGCTAAGCAGGAGAACAACCCGACGAGCATCGGGCTCACGCAGTACCTCGATCCGTCGTACTGGACCTGGGCTGCCGAGGACCCGAACGGGGCCGCGCTGCTCGAGCAGGGAGCCGGGGCGATCCTCGCCTACGTCGCGCAGCGGCTCGAGGCCATCGGCTGCGAGGTCATCGAGGCCTACGGAATCGTGCACGACAAGGATGAGCGCGAGGTCTGGAGCGACACGGAGAAGGCTCTGGTGGTCGAGCCGAAGCCCGATCACCTGCACGCGGTCATCAAGTTCGCCAGCCGTGCGAAGAGCGCGCCGCTGGCTCGGCTCGCGTTCGGCATCGGCGTCGAGCCCCAGTACGTCGAGAAGCCGGGCCGCGGTCGGTACGCCTTCGACAACATGCTGTCGTACCTGACTCACGTGAAGTATGCGGACAAGCATCAGTACGCGCCGTCGGAGGTCGCCACGGTGCGCGGGCCGGACTACCTCGGGATCGACGCCCAGCGCCGGGAGACCTGGCTCAAGGGGCGCGCCCACGTGAAGAAGAAGGTCGTCGCGGAGAACTTCGAGGACATGCGGGAGCGGGTGCTGCAGGGCGAAATCACGCGGGATCAGATCATGCTCACGGACGAACTGTTCGACATCTACTCGCGGCATCAGCGGGAGATCGACGACGCGCTGTCGGCCTACGGCCAGCGCCGCGCGTACCGGGCGGCCGCGAAGCTGCGCGCCGGTGCCTTCTCGACGCACGTGGTGTTCGTCCACGGGGATGCCGGGATCGGCAAGACTCGGTTCGCAACGGATTTCATCACCGAGGCGATTAGCGCGGCCAATGCACATGGCGAGCGGTGGCAGGTCTACCGTGCCGCGACGGGGAACCCATTGGATGACTGGCGGGGCGAGGAGGTGCTGCTGCTGGACGATCTGCGGGCCTCGGCGATGGACGCGAACGATTGGCTGCTGCTGCTCGATCCGTATAACGCCTCGCCTGCGAAGGCTCGGTACAAGAACAAGGGCGAGGTGGCTCCGCGCCTCATCGTGATTACGGCGACGATCGAGCCGGTCGAGTTCTTCTACTACGCCCGCCAGAAGGGCAACGTGGACGAGGCGCTGGACCAGTTCATCCGCCGCCTGGCGTCGGTCGTGAAGGTCTACCGCGCCGACGACATCAACCGCTACCTCGTGCAGCACATCGGGAAGATCGAGCCCTACGAGTGGCACCAGTGCAGCATCCCGACCGCCGCGCACACGCCCGGCATGTACGGCAACGCGTACCACCAGAACGCCGGGTCGCGGGAACTGACGTACGGTCCGGAGACCTCGGCGGAACACGACGCGGACGGTGCGGTCGCGGAGCTGCTCAGCGGGCTCGCGGTGCGAAGTCCGGACGTGCCGCTGGCGCTGATCGAAGGTGCCGCATGAGCACCGATCAGCATTCGCTCTTCCAGGGGGTCGAGGGGGCCGGAGGCCCCTCGCAAGCAGGGCTGGAGGACACGAGCGTCAGCGATGTGTCCGACAGGCCTACTGCTTGCCACTCTGGCGTACAGGTGGAGCAGCAGACCGACTCCCAGGTGAACACCGGTCGGGCTGATGCGGAGGCTGTGCGTCAGAGTCACGGCGGCGCGAAGCGTCGTCGTGGGGGCCGCGCGAAGCTCGATACCGACTTCGGGGAGGAGACGCTCGCGGCGCTTCGCACTCGTGCGAAGCGGCTCGGGCTGGCTCCGAGCACGTGGGTACGGACCGTCGTACGCGATGCCCTCCACGCCTCCCGCTCGGAGGAGTTGGACGCCGCCGTGGCGGCGCACCTGCTCGGGGTCGAGGCGCGTGTGCAGGCGTCGGCGGACGCTCGTGAGCTGGCTGCCCAGGTGCGCCCGCTGGCGATCAACGTCAACGACTTGGATCGCCGCGCGCGCGCCGGTGAGGCGGTGGCGCTGTCGTCGGAGGTGCCCGAGCTGATCGAGCTGCTGCGCGAGGTCCGCGCCTTGCTCGGGGATCGGACGGCCGCATGAGCACCACCCACTACAGCCCGAGCACCAGCGCCGCCGACACCGAGCGCTATATCCGCGGGAAGGAGGACGAGCGGGGCGTCGCGATCACGTGCGAAGTGCCGGGAGGCCCTGGCGCATTCTCGGCGCGCGCACGGGCGCTCACGCAGAACACCACGCGCGAGGTCGAGGCGCTGCATTACCGGCAGTCTTTCAGCGACGAGGAGTTCGACCCGAAGAACCCGGAGCACGTGCAGCGGGTGAACGATCTCGGCTATCAGCTCGCGAAGAGGATGCACCCCGACTCGGACTGCCTCGTGGTCAGTCACGTGGATGGCCGGGGCAGAAAGCCGCATAACCACATCTTGGTCATCAATCACAGCAACCGGACCGGAAAGGCGCTCTCGGACTACCGGACGTTCCACGATCGCAAGGCCGGGAACCAGCGGGGCGTGCAGTCGGCGAACGACGAGCTGATGCGAGAGCACGGGCTCTCGGTCTTGAAGCGGCTGGAGCACGCGCCGAAGGACTGGGAGCTGCGCCGCGAGGACTTCGCGGAGGGCGGGCTCGACCGCGAGATGGGTGACCGGATGAGCGCCGCACTGGCCGACCCCCGCGTGGTGGACAAGGCCGGTCTCGAAGCGGTGATCGAGGAGCAGAACCAGCAGCTCGACGACGCCGGGGAACGTGTGCCGAGGATGCGGCTGCACAGCCCCGTCAGCAAGAAGGGCAAGCGCGCCGGGCAGGAGACCTGGACGCTCTACATCGAGGACCGCCGCGGCGAGTCCGGCCGCGCCGATCGCCGCAAACGCGCGAGCGCGCTCTCGGCGGACTTCACCCCGGAGGGCGCGCAGGCGTTCTTCGACTACCACCAGCAGCAGAAGGAGCAGGAACATGAGCGCAGCGCTCGACAGGCTGAAGCAGCAGAACGGGCCCGTGCAGTCGCCGCAGCCGCTCGGCAGTCCGGAGACGATGGAGCTGTTGACCTCGATCCTCGCCGCCGTCGAGGCGCAGAATACGAGGATTGCCACGCTGACCGAGCAGCAGAAGAAGCTCGCGGGGTTCGTGAAGGTCATGGACGAGGAGACGACGAGGCGGCTGGAGCGGATCACGACCCCGGCGTCGACCTCCTCGCCCTCCAGCGACGTGTCCGCGAGGATCGCGAGTATCGAGAGCAGGCAGAACGAGATCGCGAGCACGCTCGGCGAGTTCGCGCAGAGTCTCAACGGCGAGAGCTTGAACGCCGCGTCGCGAACCTTGGTCGCGGAGGCGCAGAAGAATCGCGCGGCTACGGCCTCGGCGATTGAGGGTCTGAAGGTGCAGGCCACAACGAACCAGAAGCTTGTGAGCCAGGTCGGCGGCGCGGTGCAGCGGATCGAGAAGCGTACTGAGGAGCGGGTCGAGAAGGCCGTCGAGCAGGTCGCCGGGAAGGCCTCGGCCACGATGACCGCGAACCTCGACGCCTCGAACGAGCGCGCCGAGCGGATGATGGCGGCGACGGCGAAGCTCGAAGCGCGTCAGCTCTGGTCGGCCGCCGCTGCGATGTGCCTCGCCCTGCTGCCGGTGGTCGTGGTCGTCGCCGGGCTCTGGATGGGCATCGCCGGTCTCATCACGGGCGCTCAGTGGGCGCTCGACGTGGACGGGCGCATCTGGCTCGGCATCGGGCGCTGGCTCGTGGTCTCCGTGGGTCTCGCCGGGGCCGGCTACGGGCTCTTCGCGTCCGTCCGCTCGGCCGCCGGTCTCGTGGAGACGTGGAAGGGTCGCGGGGTGCCGAAGTGGCCGAGGTGGCGATGATGGCTGGATCCGCTCGAGCTACCGGTTCCGATCAGCGGTCGAAGGATTTTCGCAGCAGCCGGTCCTGCGGCCTCGGTGCCGCCGCCCTAACCTGACGAGCATCCCCGCCGTGACAGCCATCACGACGGCGATCCCGGCACCGATGATCCAGGGGTTACCGAGGATCCCACCGACGCCCGCGAGTGCTCCGCCCGCCGCGATGAGCGGCAGGCCGCAACAGAGCAGCAACGGAAGCGCGCAGCATGCCAGCAAGAGCAGTCCGGTCCCTGCAACGACGACGGGACCGGCGCGCCGTTCGTCGCGGTCCTGATCGGCGCTCGTCGTCTGCACCTCTTCAGGATGAGATCTCCCCGATTGCCTGCGCTGCCGGTCATGCGCAGCACGACAGCAGCGACGGGTCGGTGGTGAAGGCCTTCGCGGCGATCCGGATGCCCTCGGCCATCGTCAGGTAGGGAGCCCAGGCGTCGGCGATCTCGGCGACGGTCTTGCCGAGCACGTGGACACCGGCGGCGGCGAGCTCTCCGGCGTCCTTGGCGACGGCGGTCAGGCCGAGGATCTCGTTCGTGTCGGCGTTCACGACGATCTTGATGAACCCGCGGGTGTCGCGGTTGACCAGCGCGCGGGGCACGTGGTGCAGCGGCAGGACGCGGCAATCGCAGCGGATCCCCGCAGCAAGCACTTCCTTCTCGGTCATCCCGACCGCTCCGATCGCGGGCCCGGTGAACGTCACCCGCGGCAGGCGGGAATAGTCGACGGCACGATCGGCGTCGGCGAACGCGTTCTCGGCGACGAGGGTGCCGTGGTGGGCGGCGACGTAGACGAACTCGGGGTGCCCGGTCACGTCGCCCGCGGCCCAGATCCGCGGGTTCGAGGACCGCAGCCGGTCGGAGACGACCACCTCGCCGGAGTCCCCGGTCTTCACCCCGACCGCATCGAGGTTCAGGCCATCGGTGACGGGACGGCGTCCGAGGGCGACGAGCACCTGCTCGGCGCGGAACTCCTGCGAGTCGCCGGACACGTCGGCGGTCACGACGGCCTCGCCTCCCGTGCCGCGGGAGACCCGGGTGGGCACCACGCGGCGGACGACGCGGATGCCTTCGTCGGCGAACGCCTCCTGAAGCGCCTTGGACACCTCCGGCTCCTCCTTCGAGGCGAGCCGGGACCGCACCAGCAGCGTGACCTGCGAGCCGAGGCGAGCGAACAGCTGCGCCTGCTCCAGGGCGACGTAGCCGCCGCCGAGCACCAGCAACGACTCAGGAACCTCAGCGAGTTCCATTGCCGTGGTCGAGGTCAGGTACCCGGTCTCCTCCAGGCCGTCGATCGGCGGAGCCCACGGGCGAGAACCAGTCGCGACCAGGAAGTGGTCGGCCTCGATGGTCTCGACCGTCCCGTCGCCGGCGATGATCTCCAGTACCGGGGCGTCTGGGCCGCCGGCGAACGATGCATCGCCGCGGCGGACCTGCCAGCCGTAGGAGTCGGCGACGTCGGCGTACTTCTCGCCGCGCAGCGACTCGACCAGCGCCTGCTTCCCGGCGATCAGCGCAGGCATGTCCACTGTCTCAGCCGTCGCCGCGATCCCCGGGAACCGGCCTGAAGCGTCGGCGGCGACGTGACGGGTGTCGGCAGCGGCGATGAGGGCCTTCGACGGCACGCAGCCGGTGTTCACGCAGGTGCCGCCGAGCGTCCCGCGCTCGATCATCACCACCGACTTGCCGAGCGTGGTCGCACGGATGGCGGCGGCGAATGCTCCGCCTCCGGATCCGATGATGGCGAGGTCGTACTTGGTAGGCATCGCTGCTCCTGTCAGTCCTTGGCTTTCTGCTCTGTCTCAGCCATACTGGACCTTCCAGTGCACGGGAAGGTCAAGCCTGCTCCTGCCGAACGATCGGAGGCCGCGATGCGCATCGGAGAACTCGCCGAACGCGCGGGCACCACGGCGAAGACGCTCCGCTTCTACGAGGGGCAGGGGCTGCTTCCGCCGGCCGAGCGCACGCAGTCCGGCTATCGCGACTACGCACCCGAGACGGTCGCCCGGATCGACTTCGTCCACCGCGGCCAGGCCGCGGGCCTCACCCTCGCCCAGATCCGCCAGATCCTCGACATCCGCGACGGCGGCCATGCGCCCTGCGAGCACGTGCGCGACCTGCTTGACGTGCGCCTCGCTGAGATCGAGCAGCAGATCGCGCAGCTCTCCGTGCTGCGCGACACTATCGCGGACCTCAGCCAGGACGCCGCGCACCCGGACCCTGAAACGTGCAGCACCGATCAAGTGTGTAGGTACTTGTAGACGACGGTAGCCAATGACTCCAACGCTACAACCCCGATATGCGCTAAGCGCACTCGCTGAGATACGTTCGGACCTCCCTAATCTTGGCAGCCTTCGACGTGCTCGCGAACTTGAACACGTGACTGAAGTGCATTCGGACTGACTCACAATCTACGAAGCCATCACAGGAAGCGAGTCGGCCGTGCGTGATGATCGTATTGACTTCGAGGTAGTTGGGCATGCTGCCCGGGCACGCGAAGCCGGCCGGGACAACGTCACTGGCGACCCCTCGCCCGGCGACTGTCCAGGTCACATCATCGGTCAACCATGCGGTCATGGCCTCGGCGTCGCTCTTCGCCCAGTTAGTGACGAACTCTCCGACTATGGCGATTCTCGGCGCATTCCCGCAGTCCGTGGGAAGAACGATTTTCATATGCTCAACTGTCCTTCATTTGCGGTGACCGGCAATGCAACCTCACATCGCGGCACCGAGTCTTGGTTGTCGGGTGTGTAGATTTCTCGAGGCGGTCCCGCATGGGCGAAACCGAGTTGACGAGCACGCATCTGGACCGCTTCGAACGCCGCGAGAATCCTGGGGAACTGCACATCCTCGGAAACGACGCGCGTGAACAGCTGCAAATGCTCCCGTTCCACTCGATGGGCACGCTCCGCGTCGCGGAGCGGCACACAGACCTCGATAGGCCCGTCGGACTCCCAGCCGACTTGGCCGTGGTAGATCACGACGAAGCCCACCGCTTGCACCGCCGCGTCCGTCCGCGAGCTGCAGGAGTCTCGCTGCACTGGAGCGAATGACATCAGGCAGCTCGCGGGCGGACGTGTGCCGGGTCGATGTCAGAACTGCGCTGTCTGGAACGGTTCGCAGCGACACCTCAAACCGGGAGGATCCAGGCTGGCCGTCTCCGTCCAACGAGCCCTCTGCGACCGCGTGCTCGATGAAGCGAGCCAGGGATTGGCGACGCGTGTGCCGTTCCGCTTCGGCTTCCCGATAACGCGTTACAAAGGCTGCTCTTTCGTCTTCAGGCAGTCCCAGCAGCTCCCTGATCTGGCCAAGAGGCATGTCGATGCGCCGGAGCATGGTGACGAGACGGGCGACTTCGATCTGAGACTGGCTGTACTTCCGATAGCCGTTGAACGGATCGACCGCATCGGGCGAGAGGAGGCCGTTCCGGTCGTAGAGCCGGAGCGCCTTCGGCGACAGCCATGTGGCCGCCGCGAACTCTCCAATCGTCATTAGATCGGCCATGCCCCTCCTCAGGAGTCCAGTCTATCGAAGGCTCTGCGCGCTCAGACGGTCTTGAACAGCAGATCGGTGACCCACTTGGAGGGGTCCGGTTCTTCCGCGGGATCGGTAAGGAAGTGCTCGGCGTGGCCGGTCCACAGTCCGCCGTTGTCGTCTTCGAGGACGTCGAGGCGATGCCCGTTGGCCTCGGCCCATTTCTTGGCCTCGCTGTGTGCCGCCGGGATGGCATCGGGCGCGCCAACATGACGGCCGACGACGTAGGTGCCTGCCGGGAGGGCACCGAGAACGAGACCGTCTGTCGGCTTGACCGGTTCGGCGATCGGCACCGCGACGGTGAGGTCAGCCGTGTCATCACTGTTTCCGATGTGACGGTAGACGTAGAGAGGCCCGCCAAGCGGCGTAACCTGGTGCTCGCCCAGCCACTGATAGATCCGCGGGATCGCCTCGTTGGGGCCGCCGGGCGCGCCGAACTCCGAGAATCGGGCGCTGAGGGGAATGCCGATATAGTGAACAGTCTGCCGCTCTTCGGCTGCGATGTTTAGTGCCATTTCAGATCACGTCCTCTTTCCGTATTGCCGGTGGCGTTGTGACCACCTGCAACCACTTGACGCCTTCCCCCAGGGGCAAGGTCAAGCGCCCTCGGTCTGAGGCTTCACCGGACCAGCTGCCCACGATGGCAAGGTCGAGTCATCCGTGGCAGCGCCTGCCTTCGAGCGCTATAACCCAGACATGCGCTATGAGAACCCGCTCTACCTCGCCGAGGAGTCCGCGGCCCTCGACCTCCTCTCCGACGGTCGAGTGGCGATCGGGGTGAGCCGGGGATCACCGGAACCCGCCGAACGCGGCTGGGAAGCCTTCGGCTACCTCGACGCCGAGGACGCCAAGGGTGCGACGATCGCCCGGGCGAAGTTCGGGAAGTTCATGGACGCAGTCCGCGGGGAGAAGGTCGCGCCGGCTGATCCCGCCCAGTACGGTCCCGGCGCGCGCCTCGCCATCGAACCCTTCGCACCGGGTCTCGACAAGCGGATCTGGTGGGGCGCGGGCACGGCGGCGACCGGGGAGTGGGCTGCCGCGCAGGGCGTCAATCTCATGAGCTCGACCCTGCTCACCGAGGCGTCCGGTGAGTCCTTCGGGGACCTCCAGCGTGCCCAGATCGACAGGTTCCGCGACGCCTGGCAGGAGGCCGGCCACGACTGGGCGCCACGGGTGTCCGTGAGCCGGAGCATCTTCCCGATCACGACCGACCTCGACGACCTCTACTTCGGGCGGCGCTCGAGCGCGGACGGCGACCAGATCGGCATCATCGACGACATGCGCTCGACGTTCGGCAAGACCTACGCCGCGGCACCCGACGTCCTCATCGATCAGCTCAAGGCCGACCCGGCGATCGAAGCGGCCGACACGGTGATGCTGACGATCCCCAGCCAGATCGGCGTCGACTACAACCTCCACGTCCTCCAGTCCTTCGCCGAGCACGTCGCTCCGGCTCTCGGCTGGAAGCCGAATTGGGAGGGGCCGGTCACCGGTTATCCGATCTGAGTCGCCTGCGCGGCTTCGGCCCGTGAGTCGGACGCTGCGGGCCCCGTCGTGTCACCAGGGGCTATCATCGCAGGCAGAGACGATGACGTGAAGGAGCGTGGATGCGGTGGCCGGCGGCGAGATGACCCAGGTGCAGAAGCGGATCCTCCTCATCTCTCTCGTCCCGCTCTTCATGTCGCTGCTGTCGGTGTCGATCATCAACGTCGTGCTCTCGGCGATCGGGCAGGACCTCGGTGCCTCGTCCTCTGCGCTCCAATGGGTGCTCACCGGCTACGCACTGTCCTTCGGCGTCGTCCTCGTCGCCGCCGGACGGGCTGGCGACGTCTTCGGCCGCGCCCAGCTCTTCATCGCCGGCGTCAGTCTCTTCGGAATCTCGTCCTTGGTGGCCGGGCTCGCGCCTGACCCGCTCACGCTCAACATCGCCCGCGTCCTCATGGGCTTCGGCTCGGGCCTGCTCAATCCGCAGGTCGTCGGTCTCCTCCAGCAGTACTTCCAGGGTCCGCAGCGGGGACGGGCGTTCGGGCTCATGGGCACGATCGTCGGACTCTCCGTGGCGATCGGGCCCGTTCTCGGCGGCGTGTTCATCGCCGTCTTCGGGCTCGACTGGGGGTGGCGGGCGTCGTTCCTCGTCAACGTCCCCATCGCGATCGTCGCCGCCCTCCTCGCCCGGGCGTGGCTGCCGGACACGGCCTGGCACCCGATCGCCCAATCGGATCCGGCTCCCGACCAGGTCGCCGCCGATGAGCACACTGCGCCGAAGGCTACGGTCGAGCCTGCGACCGGCGGGCGCGGACGCGCGCGTCACGACCTCGACCCCATCGGCACCATGCTGCTCGGCCTCGGCGTCCTCCTCGTCCTCCTCCCGTTCGTCGAGGGCATGCTCGGCTGGTACGTCTGGCTCGCGCTGCCGATCGGGCTCGGAGTCATCTGGTCGTGGACCCGGTGGGAGCGGAGCTACGCCGCGCGCGGACGCACACCTATGGTCGACCTCGATCTCTTCCGGATCCGCAGCTTCAGCAGCGGTGCGGTCATCATCACCCTCTACTTCATGGGCGTGACGAGCGTGTGGGTGCTCGTGGCCATGTACATGCAGCAGGGACTCGGACACACGGCCCTCGCCGCCGGTCTCATGGGTCTTCCCGCGGCTCTGCTCTCCGCGGTCTCCGCCGACGTCTCCGGCCGGTTCGTCTTCCAGATCGGGCGCAAACTCGTCGTCTGGGGCATCGTCACCTGCCTTCTCGGCCTCGTCTCCACGGTCGCCGTCGTCGTCCTCCTCGCCAATGGCATCGGCGGCGAATGGTGGATGCTGCTCACCCTCAGCTTCGTCGGCATCGCCCAGGGCATGGTCATCAGTCCCAACCAGACGCTCACCCTCCAGGAGGTGCCGCTGCGCTACGCCGGATCCGCCGGCGGAGTGCTCCAGACGGGGCAGCGCATCGGCATCTCGATGGGTTTGGCGATCATCACCGCCCTCGCCTTCGCCGCCGTGGCCGGAGGCGACTGGAGTCGGGGGATCGTCGTCGCCTTCGCAGCAATCGCTGTTGTCGTCATCGGTGCCGGATTCGTGGGAATCGCCGAGGTCAGGCGGGGGCGGCGTCCTCAGCTCTGAGCGCAATAATGTTCCCGAATCGCAACAGCCGACTCATCTGTCATGTGGAAGACTGTGAACGCGAGTTCCCACATGGAAGGACAGACGGTGGTGCAGACGGTGAAGGATGAGGACCTCGACCTTGAGGAGCTGGTGCGCTCCGGAGGGATCGAGACCCGCTTCGCACCGGTCGTCGATGCCTTCACCTTCGACACCATCGGCTATCAGGTCCTCCAGGCACCCGTCGGCGACCCTGCGCTCGGCCATGCCGAATCGGAGAACCTGCGCCGCGCGATGCATGCCTCGCCGATGATCGGCGACCTCGACGCGTCGATGCGCGACACCGCTCTGCGCACCGCCGAAGGAGCCGGCCTGCCGAACTCGAACCGTCTCTTCCTCCACGCCGAGGAGGAGTCCTTCGCCACTCTCGAGGACCGCACGACGGCGCCGGACCGATCCGTCATCCTCCAGCTCGATGCCTCCCGGGTCTCGTCCTCGCCCGCTTCGGTGCTCCGCTCGGTGCGACAGGCCCGCTCCATGGGCTGGGGCGTCGGGATGTCCTCGGTCGGACCGGATCTGCGCAGCACCTCGTTCGTTCCGCTCGTCAATCCCTCCGTCGTCGGTCTCCACCCCGACGTCCTCACGGTCGAGTGCAACGCCCAGCTCGCCGAGCTGAACCGGCTCCTCCATGCCCACCTCGAGCGTACCGGTGCCGTCATCCTCGCCGAGGGGGTGACGACCGAGGACGATCTCGACCGTGTGCGTGCGCTCGGGGCGCGCTTCATGTCCGGGCCCTACTTCGGCCGCGCCACCCGTGAACCGACCCCCGTGCCCCCGCCTGCCGAGGACGGTCTGGCAGACCACCATTCGCGCAACCTTCCGGCGCTGGGCACCCCGTACTCGATCGCCCAGGGTCTGCGACGCGAACCCCTGGTGATGAACCGCGAACTCCTCATCGCCCAGATCGCCGCGCTCGAGGAGCGCGCCCTGGCCTCGGGGGCGGCGACGATCGCCCTCGGCGTCTTCGGTGAGGAGACGACCTTCTCCCAGGCGACCTACGACCGGTACGAGCGCATCCGCGACACCGTCGGACTCACCGCGATGTTCTCCGGCGGCTTCACCACCCCGCCGGTCCCGGGCGTGCGCGGGGGAGTCGTCGACGCCTCCGACCCGATGCGCAACGAGCACGGAGTCGTCGTCGTCGGTCCCGACTGGTCGGGGCTCGTCGCCGCGTCGAAGCGCAACGATCCCGGCAGCGACGGGCAGACGGTCTACGACGTCTACATCACGACCGAACGCTACACGTGCGTCGACGCCGCGAGGAGCGTGCTCACGCGGATCTCACCGACCGCCTCGGCGGGCTGAGGCGACACCACGGCCGACGACATGGGAATGGGAGGCGGGCGACCTCCGGTGCTACTCTGGTCTCGGCTCGCCCCCGTAGCTCAGCTGGTCAGAGCAGGGAACTCATAATTCTTTGGTCGTCGGTTCAAGTCCGACCGGGGGCACTGGCGATCAAGAACCCAGGTGAGACGGCATTTCGGTGCTTGGCTCGCAGGGCATCGTCGACTATCATGAGCCGTGTACCTCCTTTCGGATCGTAGGGGAAGACGTATCCGAGTCAGGAGGCACACAAATGGATATGACACAGGGCGTACTCTTCGTCCACTCAGCACCTCGCGCGCTCTGCCCGCACATCGAATGGGCAGCGGGCGGGGCGATCGGTGCGCAGGCGCGCTTCGACTGGACACCCCAGCCGGCAGCGCCCGGCCTTGTGCGCGCCGAGGTCTGCTGGCGTGCGCCCGCAGGCTCCGGCTCTCGCATCGCCTCCGCGCTGCGCGGGTGGGACTCGCTACGCTACGAGGTCACCGAGGAACCCTCCACCGGAGTCGACGGCGGACGCTGGAGCCACACGCCCGACCTCGGCATCTACCACGCGGTCACCGATTCCGTCGGCAACATCCTCGTCCCCGAAGACCGCATCCGCTCGGTCATGGAACGCGCCGGCGGCGACCCCGCGAAGCTCGCCCATGAAATGGCCCTCGCCCTCGGCGAAGCCTGGGACGAAGAGCTCGACGCCTTCCGCCACGCCGGTGAGGGTGCTCCTGTCCGCTGGCTGACGAAGGTCGGCTGACGCCGCACTCCCGCGTGACTCCCCTCACATCTGAGGAACCCTGACCGCCGTTCGGTCCGTCGCAGACCGACCCCTCACCGATCCCGTATGACGACAGCGGGCATGTCTCTGCCTCCGACGTGCCCGCTGTCGTCGTCGTGCCCCGCCTTCGCCGCCGTCGTGGGGAATCGGGAGAGCGCCTCCGACAGCCCGGCCTGCCACTGCCGCACCGACTCAGCTGCCGCCGGCGGTGACAGTCGGCCCTGACAATCTGCCTGGTCCGGCCCTTTCCCATTCAACGGTGGCTGTGACCTGCGTCATCTTTACAGTCGACTGGATAAGGTTAGGGTAACTTTCATGACTACAACACCGCGGCTGCTCGCCGCTCTCGCCCTGGTTCCCGCCCTCCTCGCCGGCTGCACTGCCACCGCCGGCGCCTCCGGATCCGACTCCTCTTCGGGTGGCACCCGCACCGTGGAGACGTCGCTCGGTACGGTGTCGGTGCCCAAGGAGATCGACTCCGTCGTCGTCCTCGAGGGCCGCCGCGACCTCGACATCGTCCTCTCGCTCGGTCTGCCGCTCACCGGCTTCCCCTACGAGGAGGAAGGCGTCCTCGATCTCGAGTCCCCGGTCAGCGATGAACTCGAGGCGGCCAAGAAGGACGGGGCCAAGGAGCTGTTCCTCGACGACGAGATCAACCTCGAGGCGATCATCGGCGCCGCCCCCGACCTCATCGTCTCCCGGGCCGAGGACGTCGAGCCGATCCGCGCCGAGCTCGAAGCCATCGCCCCGGTCATCGCGATCGGCGACCAGAGCACGAGCACCTGGCAGGAGGACCTCGAACTCGTCGCCGCCGCCACCGGCACCGAGGATCGTGCGAAGGAGCTCATCGCCGGCTACGACGAGCGCGTCGCCGCCCTGAAGAAGGACTATGCGGAGGAACTGACCTCGAACACGTTCGTCCCGCTCAGCTACAACGAGGAGAGCCTCGAAGTCCGCCCGAACCGTCTGCTCTCGTCGAACCTGCGCGACCTCGGGGCCACCCCGGCGAGGTCCTTCCAGGATGCGATCGACGGCAAGGAGGTCTCCTACAGCATCGAGCAGACGCTCGAGAAGTTCGAGGACGCCGACGCGATCATCGCCCTCGTCAACGACAGGCAGGTCTGGTCGCAGTTCCAGGACAACGGCCTCTACCAGCAGCTGCCCGCGGTCAAGGCCGACAACGTCATCCGCTCCGACAAGCAGACCCACGAGGGAGCCGCGCTGACGGCCGACCACAACCTCGGCATCATCGAACAGCTCCTCAAGACGCTTTGACCGCGACCGCACTCGCTCCTGCACCAGCATCGCGTCGCCATCGCCGAGGCGGCGGGCCGCTCGGGCTCGCCGTCCTCGGCGTGGTGGTCATCGTCGGACTCAGCGTCCTCGTCGGATCACGCTCTCTCGATGTCGCCGCCGTCGCCTCGGCGCTGTTCGGTCAGGGCACCGCCGAGGCGACGGCCATCGTGTGGGAGCAGCGGGTCCCGCGCACCCTCTTCGGACTGTTCGGCGGGGCCGCCCTCGCAGCCGCCGGAGTCGTCATCCAGGGTCACACCCGCAATCCGCTCGCCGATCCCGGGCTGCTCGGAGTCACAGCCGGTGCGTCGCTGGCCGTGGTGCTCAGCATCGCCGTCCTCGGACTCGCCACACCGGCGGAGTATCTCTGGTCGGCCTACCTCGGCGCCGCCGTCGTCCTCGTCATCGGGGTCGTCGCCAACCGCCGCCGGGACGCCTCTCCTGCCTCACTCGTCCTCGCCGGTGCTGCCGTGTCCGCGCTCCTCGGGGCGATCAGCGGAGTCGTCCTCCTCCTCGACCAGGCAGCCCTCGACGTCTACCGCTTCTGGACCGTCGGCTCGTTGGCGGGCAGTCGGGGACTCGACTCACTCAGCCTCGTCGCCCCGCTGATGATCGCCGGCGCCATCCTCGCCGCCGCGCAGTCGCGGTCCCTCGACGCTCTCGCCCTCGGCTCCGACATGGCCCGATCGCTGGGCCGCAGGCTCCTGCCCGTTCAGATCGCGGGCCTGCTCAGCGTCACGCTGCTCGTCGGCGGGGCGACCGCTCTCGTCGGTTCGCTCGGGTTCGTCGGCCTCGTCGCCCCGCACATCGCCCGGGGGATCGTCGGACCCGCCCACGGTCGGCTCCTGCCGCTGTCGGCGGTGCTCGGTGCCGCCCTCGTCCTCGCCGCCGATGTCCTCGGCCGCCTGCTCGTGGCCCCCGCAGAGCTGCCGGTCGGCATCGTCCTCGGCATCATCGGCGGGCCGGTCTTCCTCATCCTCGTCATCAGGCTCTACAGGAGGCGGCCATGACCACCTCGACGCTCTCGGCACCGCGGACGCTGCGCATCGGCGCGGTCTCCCTCCGGTGGTCGCCGCGGACGTTGTTCGTCACGCTCGTCGCGGCGATAAGCACCGTGGTCCTGGCAGTGCTCTCCCTCGGCGCGGGAGAGATGTCGCTTCGCCCCGATCGGGTGCTCGCAGTCCTCACAGGCGGCGGCACAGAGCAGGAGCAGCTCATCGTCCTCACCCTGCGCCTGACCCGCACGGTGCTCGGCATCCTCGTCGGGGCGATGCTCGCCCTCTCCGGGGCGATCGTCCAGACGACGACCCGCAACGGCCTCGCCAGCCCCGACCTCCTCGGCGTCACCGCAGGTGCCGGAACCGGCGCGGTGGCCGTCATCGTGCTCGGCGGAACCGGTCCGACGGCGTCAGGCATGTCGACCCTCCTCCACGGCCTCGGCACCTCGGCGGCCGCGCTGCTCGGCGGTCTCGCCGCCGCGCTCACGGTCGCGGCGATCCTGCGCCTGGCCGCCGGCGGGGGACTCCAGATGCTTCTCATCGGCGTCGGCACCTCGGCGCTCTTCGGAGGACTGACGAGCTGGATGCTCATCACAGCGAACATCAGCGATGCCGCCCGGGCGAACGTGTGGCTCGCCGGTTCCCTCAACGGGCGCGGGCCCATCGAAGTCGTCCTCGCTGCGGTCACCCTCGGCATCGTCGGCGCCGTCCTCGTTCCGCTCTCCACCCGCCTGCCCGCACTCCACCTCGGCACCGACCTCGCCTCCGCGCTCGGTCAGGACGCCCCCGTGACCCGCAGCGGCCTGCTCCTCGTCTCCGTCGTCCTCGCCTCCATCGCCGCCGCTGTCGCCGGGCCGATCGGCTTCGTCGCCCTCGTCGCGCCCCACATCGCCCACCGGGCGACCGGTGCCGCGCGACCGCCGCTGTTCACCTCGGCGCTCATCGGGGCCGGCATCGTCGTCGCCAGCGACCTCGTCGCCCGCACCATCGCCTCTCCCATCCTCCTGCCCACGGGCGCGATCACCGCGATCATCGGCGCCCCCTTCCTCATCTGGCTCCTCGTCCGCCAGGGAAAGGACTCCGTCCGATGAGCTCGGCCTTCCACCTCACCGACGTGCGCGTCAGCCTCGGCGGGCGCACCATCCTCCACGACCTCAGCCTCGACATCCCCGCCGCGTCGACGACGGCGATCGTCGGTCCCAACGGCTGCGGGAAGTCGACGCTTCTGCGCACGCTCTCCCGACTCCAGGAGCGCACCGGCGGCATCCACCGGGAGGGGAGGGACATCGGGGAACGCAGGCCACGGGAGTACGCGAAGGACGTCGCGCTTCTGCCTCAGTCCCCGGAGGCACCGGAGAACCTGCCGGTCATCGATCTCGTCTCCCGCGGCCGCGACCCGCACCGACGCTGGTACGACCAGTGGTCGGAGGCCGATGAACGGGTCGTCCGGGAGGCCTTGGCGGCGACCGGGCTGACCGACCTGTCCGAACGTCCTCTCGGCACCCTCTCCGGAGGACAGCGCCAGCGCGCGTGGATCGCACTCACGCTCGCTCAGGCCCCCGAGGTCCTCCTCCTCGACGAACCGACGACCTACCTCGACGTCGCCCATCAGATCGAGGTCCTCGAGACCGTCACCGACCTCCAGCGCAGGCGCGGCATCACCGTCGTCATGGTCCTCCACGACCTGGGGATGGCGGTGCGCTACGCTGACCACATCATCGCGATGCAGGACGGGCGGATCGCCGCCGCGGGACCGGCCGACTCGACGCTGACACCGGAGGCCATCCGCGAGGCGTTCGGCATCGACAGCGTCATCCTCACCGACCCTGTGACCGGACGCCCGGTCATCGTCCCGCACCGCGCACCCCAGACCGTGGAGGGCACATGAGGACGACGACCGGACGCGGCAGGCGCGTGGGCACGAGGATCGGCGGTCCGCGCAGCGCTGTCGCCCTCGCCGTCGACGCCCTGCGGCTGCGCATCCTCCGGGGTGATCTCGCACCGGGGGCGCATATCGGGGAGCAGAGTCTCGCCGATGAACTCGGCGTCGGACGTGCCACCCTGCGTGAGGCCCTGCGCGACCTCGAGCACGACGGACTCGTCGTCCGCGTCCCCGGCGTCGGCACCCGGGTGATCTCGCTCAGCCTCGAGGACGCCTACGAGATCGTCACCCTCCGCGAGCACCTCGAGGACCTCGCCGTCGACCTCGGCGTTCCCGCCTCCCCGGCACGGGTGGAGAGGCTCATGGCCGCCGTCGCGGACCTTGAGAGGGGAGCAGCCGACGGTGACGAAGCCTCCTCCGTCCCCGACAGCCTTGCTTTCCACCGCGCGTTCATCGCCCTGTCCGGCAACACCAGACTCACCGCTGCCTTCGAGACCATCCTCTACCCATTGGGGCTGCTCATGCAGCTCAATCGGCGGGCCAGCTCCGCGGCGGAGTCGCTGAGCGAGCGGGCCGCCCGGCACCGCCGACTAGCCGAACTCGTCCGCGCCGGTGACCCTGAGGCGGTGCGCGCGGAGATGAGCAGCCACCGGACCACGGCATTCCTCCGTTCAGGCGAGCTGTCGACCGAGGAACTCAGCGATGCCGCGAAGGCCTGGGTGGACTACCGGACGACGCTCGACACGCAGTCCCCGACGAAGCGCTGAGGATCCGCCTCTCGCCGCCGACACACGAAGCGCCCGACGAAGCTGGGCGCAGAGACAGCGAGGGCCCCAGCGCAGACGCTGGGGCCCTCGACTCTGTCGCCGGATCGGGATCAGACCGACTTGAAGGCGACGACGGCGTTGTGTCCGCCGAAGCCGAACGAGTTCGACAGGGCGGCGATGTCGCCGTCGGGCAGCTGCGCGGGAGTGTCCCGGACGATGTTGATCGACACCTTGGGATCGACCTCGGTGATGTTCATCGTCGGGGGAGCGGTCCGCGTCTCGAGCGCCTTGACCGTGAAGATCGCCTCGACCGCACCGGCACCGCCGAGGAGGTGGCCGGTCATCGACTTCGTGCCGCTGACGAGGGTGTCCTCGATGTGGTCGCCGAGGAGTTCGGCGATTGCGACGGACTCCGGGATGTCGCCGACGGGCGTCGACGTGGCGTGGGCGTTGACGTGCTTGATGTCGGCGGGGGTGAGCCCGCCGGCCTCGAGCGCCTGCTCCATCGCCTGCAGCGCGTACTTGCCCTCGGGTTCGTTGCCCGTGATGTGGTAGGCATCGTTCGAGATGCCCCAGCTGGCCACCTCGGCGTAGATCTTCGCTCCACGTGCCTTCGCGTGCTCCTCGGTCTCGAGGACGAGCGCGCCGGCTCCCTCGCCCATGACGAAGCCGTCACGGTCGACGTCGTAGGGCCGCGACGCGGTCTCCGGGGAATCGGTGCGACGGGAGAGCGCCTGCATCGAATTGAACGCGGCAAGGGTGATCGGGTGGATCGCCGCCTCCGAACCGCCGGCGATGACGATGTCCGCGTCGCCTTCTGCGATGAGATCGTAGGCGTGGCCGAGGCTCTCCGTCGACGAGGCGCAGGCCGAGACCATCGTCTGCACACCCGCCCGTGCCTTGAACTCCATGCCGATGGCGGCAGCGGGTCCGTTGGGCATGAGCATGGGGACGGTCAGCGGCATGACGCGGCGCGGACCCTCCTCCTTGAGCGTGTCCCAGGCGTCGAGCAGCGTCCACACGCCGCCGATGCCCGTTGCCCACGACACGGCGGTGCGTTCGGGGTCGGTCTCGGACAGGCCCGCATCCTCCATGGCCTCACGGGCGGAGATGAGGGCGAACTGGCTTGAGGGGTCCAGCCGCTTGGCCTGGACGCGCTTGAGCTTCTCGGGCACGACCTCGGGGTCGACGGTGGCGGCGAAGTCGACGGTGAGGTCATACTTCTCCGCCCAGTCATTGTCGAGGGTGCGGACGCCGGACTTCCCGGCCAGCAGCGCCTGCCAGGTCTCGTCGACCGTCGCGCCCAAGGGTGTCACCGCACCGATCCCGGTGACGACAACTTTTGGTGTCATGGTGGAAACCTCGTCGATAGTGTGGGACACGGCCCGTCGGTGGACGGGCCGTGTTCGTCCTCAGTGGTTCAGGCTTCTTGGGCCTTGTTGATGTAGTCGACGGCATCCTGGACGGTGACGAGGTCCTTGACATCGTCGTCCGGGATCTTCACACCGAACTTCTTCTCGGCGTTGACGACGATGGTCATCATCGAGATGGAGTCGATGTCGAGGTCGTCGGTGAACGACTTGCTCGGCTCGACGGCCTCGACGGCCAGGCCGGTCTCTTCGTTGACGATCTCTGCGAGTCCGGCGAGGACTTCAGCTTCGGTGAATGCCATTTCTTTCCTACTTTCTAGTGACGACCGAGGTGCCCCCGGTCGGAGTGGAACCGTTTCGACGAGTGTCCCGCCGAATATCTTAGGACATTCACGGAGTGTTTTCCGTGAACGGGCGGTCTCAGGGGAGGCGGACGACCTGGGCGCCGTAGACGAGTCCCGCACCGAATCCCATCTGCAGGGCAAGGCCCCCGCTGAGCTCGGGCTGCTCGCGCAGCAGGCGTTCGGTGGCCAACGGGATCGACGCCGCCGAGGTGTTGCCGTTGTCGGCGATGTCCCGGGCGATGACGACGGACTCCGGCAGGCCCAGCTGCTTGGCGAGTTCGTCGATGATGCGCATGTTCGCCTGATGGGGGATGAACGCGGCGAGGTCGGAGGCTTCGACACCTGATTCCTCGAGCGCCTTCTTCGCCACCTCGGCGCCGTCCCAGACGGCCCAGCGGAAGACGGTGGGCCCGTCCTGGCGCAGGGTCGGGAACGGCAGTTCGCGGTCGTCGCGAACGTCCATGAGCGAGTCGGTCATCCGGATCGTCGACCAGTTCTCGCCCTTCGAGCCCCACACCGTCTTCGAGATGCCGGGCTCGTCGGCCGAGGTGATGACGACGGCGCCGGCGCCGTCGCCGAGGATGAACGAGATCGACCGGTCGGTGGGATCGATGACGTCGGAGAGCTTCTCGGCGCCGATGACGAGGATGTTGTCCATCGTCCCCGAGCGCACGAGCGCATCGGCCTGGGCGATGCCGTAGCAGTACCCGGCGCACGCGGCGCTGATGTCCCAGGCGGGCACCGGGCCGGTGCCGATGCGGTCGGTGAGCGCGGCTGCCGCCGAGGGTGTGAAGTACGGGAAGGTGACGGTGGAGATGATGATCCCGCCGATGTCCTCGGGCTTGAGCCCCGCCGAGGCGATCGCCTCGAGTGCTGCCTCTTCGCACATCTCGAGGACGCCGACGTCCTTGCTCGCGCGCCTGCGGGTGACGATGCCGGTGCGCTGGCGGATCCACTCGTCGGAGGAGTTGATCGGCCCGGCGATGTCGTCGTTGGTGACGAGGTTCTCGGCACGGTAGGCGCCGATGCCGGCGATCTTCGAGAAGCGGCCGGTCTCGGCGGTGTTGAGAGTGGGCATGGCGGTCATCCTTCTGCTCCGGCGTGGGCTGCGGCGAACTCACGGGCACCGTCGAGGTCGGCGGCGGTCTTGATGGGATACGTCTCGACGCCCTTCATCGCCCGGCGGGCGATGCCGGTGAGCGTGCCGCCGGGGACGAGCTCGATGAGCCCGGTCACACCCATGTCCACGAGCGTCTCCTGGCAGAGGTCCCAGCGCACGGGATTCGTGACCTGGGCGACGAGGAGGTCGACATACGCCTTCCCGGATTCGACCACGGAGCCGTCGGAGTTCGTGAGGATCGGCAGGTCCGGGTCGGCGACGCCGAGACCGGCCGCGGTCTCGGCGAGAGCGGGAACGGCGGGAGCCATGTAGTCGGTGTGGAAGGCACCAGCGACCGGCAGCGGGATGACCCGGGCGCGCTCGGGCGGGTTGTCCGCGAGTCGCTCCAGGTCCGGAAGGGAGCCTGCGGCAACGGTCTGGCCGCCGCCGTTGACGTTGGCGGGGCTGACCCCGGCGGCTTCGATGGCGGAGAGGACATCGGCAGGTTCGCCGCCGACGACGGCCGACATCCCGGTCGGTGTCTCTGCGGCGGCCGCGGCCATGCCGGATCCGCGGACGGCGACGAAGCGCATCGCATCAGCGGGAGAGAGGATACCGGCGATCTGGGCAGCGGCGATCTCTCCGACGGAATGCCCGGCGACGACGTCGGGAGTGACCCCGAGTTCGGCGGCGCACGCGATCGCCGAGGCGACGAGGAGGGGCTGCGCGAGCGCGGTGTCCTTGATCGTCTCATCGTCCGAGGTCGTGCCGTGCAGTCGCAGGTCGATGCCGGAGGCCGACGCGAGGTCGTCGATCTGGGCGGAGAAGGTCTCGAGTTCGAGGAAGGAGGAGAGGAAGCCTGACTTCTGGGCGCCCTGGCCCGGGCAGGTGATGACTAGCACTCAGTTCTCTTTTCGTTCGACGTCGCTGTTCAATCTAGTGGATGGTCCAAGTCGCCTATGGCATTTTGTCGCCGTTCGACAATAGCCCGGCATCTGACAGTCGCCCGTACACCAAGGCGATGTGGATGACGAAGGCGTCACGGGAGACCGTGGGATCGAGGCCGATCGCCTCGGTGATCTTCCGCAGGCGGTAGCGCACGGTGTTGGGGTGCACGGAGAGCGCCTTGGCTGTGGCCTCGAGGGACGAGCCGAACTCGACGTAGGCGCTCACGGTCTTGAGCAGCTGACCCGTCCCCGTCGTCAGCGGCTCGTAGTAGCGGGAGATGAGTTCGCCCAGCGCCACGGTGTCCCCGGCCAGCGCACGCTCCGGAAGGAGTTCGTCGGCCTTGACCGGGCGTGGTGAGTCGGGTCGGGCGGTGGCGGCTTTGAGTGCTCGGATCGCCGCCTTCGCCGAGGTGGCCGCTTCGGCGAGGCTCGGAACGCTGGGTCCGACGATGACCTCGGAGGGGCCGAAGCAGTCCGAGAGGTCCTCGACGGCCGTGTCGAGGTCGCCGACGCCGCCGAGGACGATGAGGAGGCGGTTGTCGTGGACGCCGACGAGGGCGTCCTCGGCCCATTTGCGGGCCTTGCGGCGGATGACTTCGATGCCTTTCTTCGCCGAACGCTGTGGGGCGCGGCCGACGAGGACGGTCACGGGCTCCTCGGACTGCCAGCCGAAGGCCGCGGTGCGGCTGGCGAGTTCGTCGACGGAGTCCCCGCGGACGAGGGCGTCGACGACCATCGCCTCGAGTCGGGCGTCCCAGCTTCCGCGGGCTTCGGCGGCCCGGGCGTAGACGTCGGCGGCGGCGAAGGCGATCTCGCGGGAGTAGATGAGCACGGCCTCCCGCAGCGCCGACTGTTCGGCGGTGCGGGCGATGTCGGGCACCCGCTCCTCGACGACCTCGACGACGACCTTGAGCAGCTGGAGGGTCTGCTGCAGGCTGATCGCGCGGATGAGGTCGCGGGGCGCTGATTTGAAGATCTCGCTGACCACCCGCAGATCGGTGTCGGGGTGGCGGTACCAGTCGATGAAGGAGCTGATGCCCGACTGGGCGAGATGGCCGACCCACGAGCGGTCGGAGGGCGCCATCGAGCGGTACCACGGAAGCCGGGCGTCGAGCCTCTGCAGGGTGACGGTGGAGAGGACTCCGACCCCTGCCCGCAGGCGTCGTCCTGTCTCTGCGCGACGGCGCAGCGTCTCGGTGTCCGAACTCATGGACTCCAGCTTAAAGCCTCGGCGACAAATCCCTTGTCCGCAACGCACAAAACTTCGTGAGATACGACAAATGCGGCCGGAGTCGCATCGACTCCGACCGCATCGGTCTCAGCTGATGATCAGGCGCCGGCGCCCTCCGTGGAACCGGTGGATCCGGCACGCGGATCGTCGAGCTGGTACTTCTTCGCCGCCTCGG
This sequence comes from Brevibacterium sp. LS14, assembly GCF_012027885.1. Taxonomy (NCBI): domain Bacteria; kingdom Bacillati; phylum Actinomycetota; class Actinomycetes; order Micrococcales; family Brevibacteriaceae; genus Brevibacterium; species Brevibacterium sp. LS14. The sequence continues at coordinate 491,902 of NZ_SJXG01000060.1, read as the reverse complement.
CGGCCTTCTCGATCGGGATCACCCCGGTGTCCGCGAGCGAGATGAGCGCCTGGGTGGCCATCGAGGGACCGTCGACGAGGTAGTAGCGACGAGCCGCGGGACGGGTGTCCGAGATCGCGTAGCCGTCGGTGCCCAGCGACGTGAAGTGGTTGGGCACGTACTGGCGGATCTGGTCGGGCACCGCACGCATGAAGTCCGAGGTCGCGACGACGGGGCCGTCGGCGTCGAGGAGCTTCTCCGTGACGTACGGGATGCGCGGTTCGGCCTCGGGGTCGAGCAGACGCTCGTCATCGGCGGCGAGGCCGTCGCGGCGCAGCTCGGTCCACGAGGTCACCGACCACACATCGGCTGAGACGCCCCAATCGGCATCGAGGAGCTCCTGGGCCTCGAGTGCCCACGGCACACCGACGCCCGAGGCCATGAGCTGGACCTTCGGCCCGCCGTTGTCCGGGCCCTTCTTGAGCAGGTACATGCCCTTGAGCAGGCCGTCGACGTCGAGGTCCTCGGGTTCGGCCGGCTGGACCATCGGCTCGTTGTACATCGTCAGGTAGTAGAGCACGTTGGGGTCGCGACCGTCGTCGGAGCCGTACATGCGCTGGAGGCCGTCCTTGACGATGTGGGAGATCTCGTAGACGTAGGCCGGGTCGTAGGAGATCACCGAGGGATACGTCGACGAGAGCAGATGCGAGTGTCCGTCACCGTGCTGGAGTCCCTCGGCCACGAGCGTCGTGCGACCGGCGGTGGCGCCGAGGACGAAGCCGCGGGCCATCTGGTCGCCGGCGGCCCAGAAGAAGTCGCCGGTGCGCTGGAAGCCGAACATCGAGTAGAAGATGTAGAACGGGATCATCGGTTCGCCGTGCGTGGCGTACGACGTTCCCACCGCCGTCAGCGCCGCCGTGGCGCCGGCCTCGTTGATGCCGACGTGGAGGAGCTGTCCGTCCATCGCCTCCTTGTAGGCGAGGAAGAGGTCACGGTCGACGGAGATGTAGTTCTGCCCGTGCGGGTTGTAGATCTTCGCGGTCGGGAAGAACGAGTCCATGCCGAAGGTGCGGGCTTCGTCGGGGATGATCGGCACGATGCGCTTGCCGAACTCCTTGTCGCGCATGAGGTCCTTGAGGACACGGACGAAGCCCATCGTCGTCGCGATCGTCTGCTTGCCCGATCCACGGCGTCCGGCCTCGTAGGTCTTGTCCCCGGGCAGGGCGAGATCGACGTAGGTGCTGCGACGTTCGGGGGAGTACCCGCCGAGGTCGGCGCGACGCTGCTGGAGGTACTTGATCTCCGGGGCGTCGGGTCCCGGGTGGTAGTACGGCGGCAGCTTCGGGTTCTCCTCGAGCTCCTTGTCCGAGATCGGGATCTGGAAGTGATCACGGGCGAGCTTGAGGTCGTCGATCGTCATCTTCTTCATCTGGTGCGTGGCGTTGCGCGCCTCGAAGTGGGGCCCGAGCGAGTAGCCCTTGACGGTCTTGACGAGGATGACGGTCGGCTGACCGGTGTGCTCGAACGCCGCCTTGTAGGCCGCGTAGACCTTGCGGTAGTCGTGGCCGCCGCGCTTGAGCTGCCAGATCTGCTCGTCCGTGTAGTCCTCGACCATCGCCTTCGTCCGCGGGTCACGGCCGAAGAAGTTGTCGCGGACGAAGCCGCCCGACTCGCCCTTGTACGTCTGGTAGTCGCCGTCGGGGGTCTCGTTCATGAGGTTGACGAGGGCTCCGTCGCGGTCCTTGGCGAGCAGGGCGTCCCATTCGCGGCCCCACACGACCTTGATGACGTTCCATCCGGCGCCGCGGAAGTAGGCTTCGAGCTCCTGGATGATCTTGCCGTTGCCGCGGACCGGTCCATCGAGGCGCTGCAGGTTGCAGTTGATGACGAAGTTGAGGTTGTCGAGCTCCTCGTAGGCGGCGACGTGGAGCATGCCGCGGCTCTCGGGCTCGTCGAGCTCACCGTCGCCGAGGAAGGCCCACGTCTGCTGCTGCGAAGTGTCCTTGATGCCCCGGTTGTGGAGGTACTTGTCGAACTGAGCCTGCGCGATCGCGTTCATCGGGCCGAGCCCCATCGAGACCGTCGGGTGCTCCCAGAAGTGCTCGAGCTGGCGCGGGTGCGGGTACGAGGGCAGACCGGCGGGCTTGCCGTCGATGAGGTGGGACTGCTGCTGGCGGAACCCGTCGAGCTCCTCGGCGCTCATCCGGCCCTCGAGGAAGGCACGGGCGTACATGCCGGGGGAGGCGTGGCCCTGGTAGAAGATGTGGTCGCCGCCGCCGGGATGGTCCTTGCCGCGGAAGAAGTGGTTGAGGCCGACCTCGTAGAGGGTGGCGGAGGAGGCGTAGGTCGAGATGTGTCCGCCGACCTCGATGCCGGGCCGCTGTGCACGGTGGACGACCATCGCCGCGTTCCAGCGGTTCCACCGACGGTAGCGGCGTTCGACCTCTTCGTCGCCGGGGAACCAGGGCTCGTTCTCCGGCCCGATCGTGTTGACGTAGTCGGTGGCCGTGAGGCTGGGCACCCCGATCTGCTTCTGCCGGGAGCGTTCGAGCATCCGCAGCATGACATAGCGTGCACGGGTGCGCCCGCCTTCGTCGATGAGGGAGTCGAGAGAGGCCAACCACTCCTCTGTCTCCTCCGGATCGATGTCGGGCACCTGGCTGGGCAGGCCGTTGAGTATCGGTCCGCCCTGATTCCGATTGTCCACGGTGTGGTCCTCTCTTCGCTCCACGACCTGCACAGGTGGTCAGGCCGCGTTCTGCCCGGAGGAGTGGGGATCGGATCGGATCGGATCGGTCCCAGGGTCCACCGGATTCACTCATCAGCGTAGTACGCGCAGGCTTTCTTCGCTCATCCGTCCGCTTGTGATCTCTCTGACGGACCCGGGGGCCTCGCCTCGGGGCTCGCGAGACCGACGTTCGGCAGGTTCAGGGGCGCGCCGACATTTGCGCCCCGGCCACTGGGGCGGAACAATGAGAGCATGAGCAACTCCGCTTCTGAAAGGACATCGTCCACTTCGACCCTGGCGACCGAACTGGGACAGAATCTCGGTCTCGAGTCAGGGGACTACGTGCAGGAGATCGGCTACGACGACGACGTCGATCTGCAGCTGTGCCAGGCGATCGAGACCATCATCGGAGAGAAGATCGCGGACGGGGACGTCGACGACGTGTTCGACGTCATCCTCATGTGGTGGAGGGCCGACGACGACGACCTCATCGACGGCCTCGTCGATGCGCAGGTCACCCTCAAGGACGGCGGCGTCGTCTGGCTGCTCACGCCGAAGGCGAGCCGGCCCGGACACATCACCCCCGCCGAGATCTCCGAGGCCGCACCGACTGCGGGCATGCACGTGACCTCGACCGTGAGCGCGGCCGAGGACTGGGCGGGCTTCCGCCTCGTCGGCAAGAAGAACTACTCATGATCCTGGGGCCCGGCGATGCGGCCCCCGACTTCTCCCTGTCCGATCAGTTCGGACGGGACCTCCACCTCGCCGAGGCGGCCCGCCGCGGCCCGGTCATCCTCGCGTTCCTGCCCTACGCCTTCTCACCGGTGTGCGGGGACGAGATCCGAGCCCTCCAGGAGATCCAGGACGATGCGGACGCCGGGGGTGTCCCGCTCACCGTCATCGCGGTGACCGCCGATGCGAAGTACACGCTTGCGGCCTGGGGCGCCGAACGCGGGGTCTCCCTGCCGATCGGCTCGGACTTCTGGCCCCACGGCGAGGTCGCCCGTGCCTACGGGGTCTTCGACGAGGAGCACGGCGTGGCCGAACGCGGTGTGTTCGTCATCACAGCAGACGGTACGATCGTCAGTGGCCGACAGGTCGCACGCACGGAGACCCGTGACTTCGCGATCGAGGCCCGCACCGCCGCCGCCAACGCCTGAGGAGGACCGCACCATGGCCACCATCTTCACGAAGATCATCAACGGCGAGATCCCTGGCACCTTCGTCTACGAGGACGACGAATGTGTGGCCTTCCTCGACGTCTCCCCGCTCACCGACGGCCACACCATGGTCGTCCCGCGTGCCGAGATCTCGCAATGGACCGACCTCGACGAGGGCCTCCTCGACCACCTCATGAACGTCGCCCGCCGGATCGGTCGGGCGCAGAAGGAGGCCTTCGACTGCGAGCGAATCGGTCTGATGATCGTCGGCTACGAAGTCCCGCACGTCCACATCCACGTGTGGCCGACGACCTCGATGGCCGACTTCGACATCTCCGACCGCGCCCCGATGCAGGACGCGGAGATGCTGGCAGGACCCGCCGAGAAGATCCGGCAGGCCCTGGCCCAGCAGTCCTGATCTGCGTCAGCTCGCGTCGAGGTAGGACACGAGCGCGTCGCGGACGAACTCGGCGCCCCGCTGCCCGCCGTACGCGGCGGCGAACCGCGGGTCGGCGACGTACATGTCCGCAAGTCCGCGAACGTAACCGTCTGTGTCACCGTCGGGATCCGCTGCCGGAGTGCCCGGCACCGAGGACAGCCACTGAATGTGGCGGCGGGAGAGATCCCTGGCCTCGGGCGAGTCCGGGGCCACCCCCGCCTCGGCGGCCTGGGCCCAGTCGGCGGAAAGGTCACGGACCCGGGCCTGCCAGTCGGCCCGCTCGCTCGCGGTCATGCCCGTCCACCATTCCTCCGAGGTCTCATAGGCGCGGTCTCCCCACGTCTGCCGGACCTCGTCTTCGTACTTCCGATGGTCGAAGCCATCGAACATCTCCTCTGCCATGAGAGGCTCACCTGCCTTCATTCTCTCGATCGTCGCGGTGACGGCTCGGATCTGCCTCGTCAGGCGCGCTCGCTCGCGTCCGAGCGAGCGCACATGTTCATCGAGGGCGGCGATCGGGTCCGCGGTGCTCTCGAGCACCTCGGCGATCCGGGGCAGCGGCAGTCCGAGGTCCCGCAGCAGCAGGATCCTCTGGAGGCGGACGAGGCTCGCCTCGTCGTAGTGCCGGTTGCCGTTCGCCGTCCGCGATGACGGAGGCAGGAGGCCGATCGCGTCGTAGTGACGCAGGGTTCGACTCGTCGTCCCCGTCAGCCGCGCTGTTTCCTGTATGGACCAGTCCATGTCGACCAGCCTAGAAGTTGACGTCGCGTCAATGTCAACAGTGCGGGACGGGTTCGCGGTCGATGCCGGACCGGCGGCAGAGCCTCAGGCTGCAGAGCCTCAGGTGGCAGAGACTCAGGCAGCGGCGCGGACGGAGTCGAGGGCGGAGAAGAGGTCCTCGGCGAGATCGTCGATGTGCTCGAGGCCGACCGAGAGGCGGACGAGTCCGTCGCCGGGCTTCGCATCGGCGGTGACCGGGCGGTGGGTGAGCGATGCCGGGTGCTGGATGAGGGTGTCGGCGCCGCCGAGGGAGACGGCGTGGACGACGAGGTCGCAGGCCTCGACGAATGCGCGGGCCGCCTCGAAGCCGCCGGCGACCTCGAGGGCGATCATCGCGCCCGGGCCTGCCATCTGCCGGCCGAGGAGGCCGTGGGGATCCTGCCCCTCGAGTCCCGGGTAGTGGACGGCGGCGATCGCCGGGTGGGCGCTCAGGCGCTCGGCGAGCTGAGCTGCCGTGGCCTGAGCGGCGCGCATCCGCACCCCGAGAGTGCGCAGACCGCGGTGGAGGAGGTAGGCGCCCATCGGGTGGAGGAGTGCGCCGGTGATCGCGCGGACCTGGCGCAGGCGCATCGCCCACTCGGAGTTCGTCGCGATGATCCCGCCCATCGCATCGCCGTGGCCGCCGATGTACTTCGTCGCACTGTGGAGGACGAGGACGGCACCGTGGCGGATCGGGCGCTGGAGGACCGGGGTGGAGAACGTGTTGTCGACGAGGACGGGCACGGATCCGGCTTGCGCGACGACGGCGTCGAGGTCGACGAGGTCGAGGCTCGGATTGGCCGGGGTCTCGACGATGACGAGACCGGTGTCCGCCTGGATCGCCTCGGCGATGGCGTCCTGGGTCGTCCACGTCACGGTGGTGCCGAGCAGGCCCGAGTCAAGCAGGTGGTCGCTGCCGCCGTAGAGGGGGCGGACGGCGACGATGTGCGGGGTGCCTGCGCTCACGGCGGCGAGCAGGGTCGCAGTGAGCGCCGCCATGCCCGTGGCGAAGGCGACGGCCTCCTCGGCCTGTTCGAGGTCGGCGAGCGCGGATTCGAAGCGGGCGACGCCGGGCTGCCACAGGCGCTGGTAGACAGCGGAGTCGCCGTCGCGCAGCGGATGACCGGTGGCGAGCCATTCGTAGGACTCGCCTCCGGTGTCGATGTCGCCGACAGGGTTCGTCGTCGAGAGGTCGATCGCGGGGACGTGGACGCCGGCGTCGGTGAGGCCGTCCATGCCGCCGTGGACCATGAGTGTCTCGGGGTGGAGGTGGGATTCGGGGTGGAGTGAGGTCATGCCAGCATTCAAGTCATCTCTGCGGTCAACCGCAATGGATCCTCACGAATCTGCGAAGAACACGTTTCTCATCACAGAAGCTCCACCGAGGTGTGGGAGACTGTGAGGCATGTCGCAGAAAGTCGAACTCGATGATGTCGATCTCCGTCTCCTCCGCGCGCTGCGGAGGAATGCGCGGGCCTCGGGCTCGGCGCTGGCCGCCGAGGTGGGGATCTCCGAGTCGACGGTGTCGCTGCGCCTCAAGCGCCTGCGCTCCTCGGGAGTCATCCGCGGTTTCAGCGTCGACATCGACACCTCGGCGCTCGGCATTCCGCTCCAGGCACTCATCTCGATCCGGCTCGCCCAGCACGATCGCGCAGAGATCGACGCCTTCACCGCGGCGGCGCCGAAGTTCCCCGGGGTCGTGCGGATGTACCACATGGCCGGGGCCGATGACTATCTCCTCCACATCGTCGCCCCCGACACCGAGGCCGTGCAGTCCTTCGTCCTCGACTACCTCACCCGGTACCCGGCGGTCGCACACACGCGCACGAACCTGATCTACCGGGTCGAGGATGGTACGCAATGGCTGCCTGAGGGCTGAAGGTGGGCACCGGAGACCCGCCAGGCGTCGATCGCCTCGGCGAGGCCCTTGGCGAGGACGGTCCGCGGCAATCCTGTGCACCGACCGGCTGCCTTGATGAGTCCGTCGGCGCTCTCATATCCCACGGCGCGAGCCGACGTCCGGTGCGAGGCGCCCGCCCGCAGATGGCGCATAGCCGTGTTGAGCCGGGCCCGGGTGCGCCAGCCGACATAGCTCATCCCGAGATCGGCGCGGAACCGGCGCTCGAGATGCCGGGGGCTCACCGCCTTCGCCCGGGCGAGATCGGCCAGGGGCAGGTGCAGGGCGAGCGGGTCGGTGACGATCGCGGTGATCAAGGGGTCCGAGGATGAGGGGATGGGGAAGGCGTCGACGATGAGTTCGCCGAGGCGGGCGTCGAGTGCGGTGCGGAACCGGTGCTTCTCGGCCTCCGTGCGCGGGGACGTCGCGAGGATGAGCAGGGCCAGCTCGTGGATCTCAGGGGAGGTCCGCACCTCGAGGGCGCCCCCGGGAGGGTCGAGGGTCACTCGGGGGCCGATGAGAATGCTCTCCCGGCGGACCGTCACCGCATGGTCGACGTGCGCGCGCAGCCACAGGCCGGCGCCGGACCCGACGGAGATCGTCTCGGGCGGCGCACCACCTCGGCGATGGACGGCGATGTCGACCGGCCCGCTGACGACGTGGACGAGGAGGGGATGGTCGTGGGCATGACGATCGTGGCCGACGAACGTCACCGGACCCGACAGCGGACGGGCCGGGGTCGCAGGGCGGAGCAGAGTCTGTCGGGCTGGTCGCGGAGTCATGTCGCCTTTGTCGAAGTCGGGACGTCAGGTTTGGTTAGCCTTGGCTATGTTCCCAATCGTAGCCGTCCGCAGAGGTCTCGCATGTCTCCACTGTCCCGTTCGTCCCTTCGCCGCGGAATCACCGCTGCCGCTCTCACCGGTGCCCTTGTCCTTCTCAGCTCCTGCGGGTCGTCGGGCTCGAGTGCGGACGCGGGGCCGGCGCAGACGCGCACGGTGACGACCGCCGAGGGTCCGGTCGAAGTCCCCGTCGATCCGCAGCGGATCGTCGTGCTCAACTACGCCCTCGCCGGCTACCTCTACGACATCGACGAGCCGGTCGTCGCGACGACCCCGGAGGTGACAAACACCGACGGAGAGTACTCGGAGTTCTGGGATGAGAAGGCAGAGGCTCAGGGAACGGAGTTCCTGCCGTGGAGCAACGACGGATTCGATCTCGAGGCGGTCATCGCCTCCGACCCCGATCTCATCATCGCCGGCGGGCTCGGCTTCCCGGGCAAGCATGCCGCGGATTCGTACGACCGTCTGCAGGAGATCGCGCCGACGGTGATCGTGTCCGGGGACAGGCAGACGTGGCAGGATCAGTTCGCGTTCATCGCCGGTGACGTCCTCGGCAGGCAGGATGACTACGACGGCTTCGTCCGCGATTATGAGAAGGGGGTCGCCGAGGTGAGGGAGAGCATCGAGGTGCCCGCAGGGGAGGTCTCGTTCCTCACCCTCGACAAGCCGGAGAGCCCATACATCCTCATTGAGGGCAAGAGCCTGTCGGCCGAGCTCGCACCGCTCGGCTTCACGACCGCCCCCTTGTTCGAGCGCAACGACATCGACCCCTATGTCGCCGGCGGCGACATGTTCGGCCCCTCACTCGAGACGCTGCCCGACGTCCTCGATGCGGACACCGTCTTCGTCGTCGGGTTCAACAGCCCGAAGATGACCGTTGCGGCGCTCGAGGACCGCGCCCCGTACGACCGGGTGCCCGCGTTCGAGACGGGCCAGGTCTACGACCTGCCGTACTGGGCGCTGCGTGCCGACTACGACGAGTCGCGGGCGCTCCTCGACCTCATCGAGAACATGTTCGCGAAGGCGTGAACCGCGCATCGGCTGACAGGAGGGGCCGCCTCGGCGATAATCGGGGCATGGCCGAACAGAAGACGAAGCCCACCGACGCCGATGTCGGGGCGTTCATCGACGCGGCGACCCCCGCGAAGCGACGCGAGGACGGCAAGCGCCTGGCGGAGATCTTCACCGAGGTGACCGGGGTCGACCCGGTGATGTGGGGTCCGTCGATGGTCGGGTACGGCGAATACCATTACCGATCGCCGGTGAATCCGCGCAATCACGGGGTGTGGCCGAAGACGGCGTTCTCACCGCGGAAGGCGCAGCTCTCCCTCTACGGGCTCAAGGACCTGCCCGAAGGGGCCGCGCTGCTGCCTCGGTTGGGGAAGTACACCGAGGGCGCAGGATGCGTGTACGTGAGGAAGCTCGAGGACATCGACGAGGGTGTCCTGCGCAGGCTCATCGCCATCGCCTTCGCGCGGGAGGACGATCCCGAACCTGGCGCAGCTCACTGAGGCAGGCTCAGCTCACTGAAGTGGGCTCAGCTCACTGGGGCGGGGCGATGCCGATGCTCAGCCCGGGTTTGCGCTGGTGGACCGAGAGGTAGCTCAGTCCGTGCTCGCAGGCGGTGAAGGCTCGGGGCGTGCGGCGCGGGAGCCAGACGATGGCTCCGGGGGAGAGGGCGATGTCCTCGTCGTCGGTTGCCAGCACTCCGGAGCCGGAGATGACGTGGATGAGGACATCGAGGGCCGGGCCGTTGTGCCGGTCGATGGTGTCGCCGGGAGTGAGGGCGATGATGTTGGCATCGAGGTCGCGGGCGGGTGAGTCGAGCCTCCAGGCCGAGCCGGATGCCGGCGGCACTCGGGCGAAGTCGGTGGAGTCGGCGACGCGGCGAGGGGTCTCGGTCATGGCAGGTCCTTCCGTTCGCCCCGCCGGGATCGGTCGAAGCTCGACGATGCTGGTGAGAGCGGGGCAGAGATGAAAAAATCTCGGGCCGTCGCACTGCGATGACCCGAGATCTCACTGGTCGGGATAGCGGGATTTGAACCCACGACCTCCTCGTCCCGAACGAGGCGCGCTACCAACCTGCGCCATATCCCGTGACCAGCAACTACTATAGCGAGGGGAACGCATTCTGAGAAATCGAGTGCGCCCCGGAACGAAAAATGAAAGGAACGTCTCATTGCCGCTCAGTGCTGAGAGCATCACGACGACCGCACTCGACGTGCTCTCGCGCTACGGATTGGGCGATCTGTCGATGCGGCGGCTCGCCCGTGAGCTCGATGTCCAGCCGTCCGCGCTCTACTGGCATGTGAAGAACAAGCAGGACCTGCTCGTCCTCATTGCCAAGCAGATCTGCGCCGAGGTCGACGCCCGGTGCCCGGCGAGCGCCGATCCACTCGTCGCCACTCTCGCGCTGCGCGATGTGCTCCTGCGGTTCCGCGACGGCGCCGAGATCGTCATGCTCGGATATTCACTCGCCCCCGAGGACGTCACCCCGGCGGCACTGAGCCCGGACCGGTTGGGGGCGACCGCCTCGGCGGGGGTGATGGCTCACGCCCTCGGTGCGGTCGCGATCGAGCAGAACCGGGCCCTCTTCGAGGTGGCCGATGAGACGGCAGGGGAGCGCTTCGCCGAGGTGGCGGCAGGTCTTCTGCGCACCCCGGCCTGACCGCGGGGTCGGGGACTCTGTCGGTGAGGGCGCGACGTCCCGGCTTGTGCGGCTGCCCACGGAGGATTCGGAGGCCTCTGCCGCGTATGGCATACTGAACTCGCACGTTCGGGGCCTATAGCTCAGTTGGCTAGAGCATCTCGCTTACACCGAGAGGGTCGGGGGTTCGAGTCCCTCTGGGCCCACCACGCAGACCACACGCTCGACCTGGTCGCCCACTCCTCCCAGAGCTTTCGACAGTCGTCAGCTCCCCGCGCCATGCCGGTGAGCCCAGCCGTGATTGAATGAGCACCATGTCCAGACAGCGAGCCGCGAATCCGTCTGATCGTCGGGCCGCGGTCGTCGCTCTGGCCGAAGCCGCACCGACCTGGGAGCCGCGCGATTGGTGGAGGCTCGAAGGCCTGGCCTGGGCCGGAACGAAACGCGTCCCCCTCGCCTTGGCGCAGGTGGCGCCTCCGACCACACTTCATGCGATGGCTCCTCCCGGTCGTCCGACCCTCCTGACCGTCCTCAACGGCATCTGGATCATCGCCGCCTTCGTCGGCGGTATCGTCCTCCACATCTTCGGTCTCGCCCTCATCGCCGGGCCCCTGCTGCGCGGCGACGGCGACGTCGTCGACCTCAGATGGGGTGGCCTCTGCTTCGCCGCGGCGGCAGCACTCGCGCTCGTCGATCTGGTGCGCAGCGCCTCCCGGCCTGACTTCGGCGAGGGGTCATCCATCGTCGCGGTGCTCTACCTCGTCCCGGCAGTCCTCGCTCTCATCGCGATCGCTGCAGCGGCTGCGACCGGGTCACCCATCCACGGATGGATCGGCATCCTCGGCGTCATCAGCGGACTCGCCATCGGCCTCATTACCTGGTTCGCCTCTGCCCGGGCACGTCGCACCGGTCACCCAACACCGCTGGAGCGCCTCGAACGAGCCGTGGCGGGCACGCCTCCGACGACCCGCGACCGCGTGCTCGCCGACATCCGCGCCGGCGTCGACGTCCTCGCCTGCCGAGAGCTCATCAGCGTCGCCGTCGCGGACCGGGCACGATCCGTCGAACCCGGCCACCTGGGACTCACCATGGCACCTCAGGTCGCGTCGCGCCCGCAGGGTTGACGCCTCCGTCACGCACCTTCTAAGTTGATCGCACCTCCCCGTGCCGACGATGGCATGGCACACGAAGAGATCAGGTGAGCGATGGCATCATCAGCATGGCCCGCATTGCGCGTCGACGACTGGACGGAGACACGCGAGTGCCTCCACCAGTGGCTGCAGATCGTCGGGAAGATCGAACTCGTCTCCACCACGCTCATCAACCACTGGTGGAACGTCACCTTCGACGTCAGCGCCCGCGGACTGCGCACCCAGATCCTCATGCACCAGAGCGAGCGCACCTTCGACGCCGAATTCGACTTCATCGACAGTGTCTTCGTCCTCCGGGCGAGCACCGGCGATACCGAGACAGTCCCTCTGACCTCGCAGTCGGTCGCCGACTTCTACCATGCGGTCATGGCCGCACTGCTCAAGCTCGGCGTGCCCTGCACGGTGTGGGCCTGGCCGAACGAACTGCCGCACGCGACTCCCTTCGCCGAGGACACCCGCCCCCGCACCTACGACCCTGAGTCCGCGCGCCTGTGGTGGCGGCAGCTGCAGCGGATCGAGAAGGTCTTCGCCTACTGGCGGGCCGGGTTCGCCGGAAAAGCCAGTCCCGTCCAGCTCTTCTGGGGCTCGATGGACCTCTCGGCGACCCGGTACTCGGGACGGACGGCACCGCCGAGCCACGCCGCACCCCCGAACTGCCCACCCTGGGTGATGGCCGAAGCCGAAGACCGGGAGAACGTCGCCGTGGGATTCTGGGCCGGCGGCAGCGACGAGGGATCGTTCTATGCCTACGCCTATCCGGCACCCGAAGGCTACTACGACGGCACCCTCACCGCCGGCGGATACGATTCGACGCTGGGGGAGTACCTCCTGCCCTACGCCGATGTCCGCACCGCCGCTGACCCCGAGGCGACGCTGCTCACCTTCCTCGACGAGGTCTACGCACGCGCCGCCGACCTCGCCCACTGGGACCGCAAGGACCTCGAGGTCGACCAGGACCGGCTCATCAGATATCTGCCCCCTGCCGATCTCTCAGCCCACGACCACGGTGCGAATCCCGCCTAGCGGACCCCGCAGCGTGCGTACAATTAACGTGTGAACGGCACCCCCTCCGACGATCATCCCCCTCCCCGCCGACTCCGACTGAGATCGGCCCGTATGCGCGTGCTCGCAGCAATGCTCGGCCCGGTCGCTGTCCTTGCGCTCTACTTCACCGTGCCCCTGGCCAGCTCCGAGATGGGCGCCGTCGGGCGAATCATCGCCACGGCCGCAGCGCTCTCAGTGCTCGGCTTCGCCCTGCTGTGGCTGCGCCGGCACGACACGAACCTTCCTCTGCTCATCCTCCTCTTCGTCCTCGTCGCCGCGATCTTCTCGGCGGTCTTCTTCGTCATCGCCATCAACCGTCCCGGTGAGTTCGACGGGATCACCACCCGCATCGACGCGCTCTACTTCACGCTGACGACGATGACGACGACCGGGTACGGCGACATCACCGCCGTCGGGCAACTCGCGCGGGTTCTCGTCTCCGCGGTCTTCGTCTTCGACCTCGTCTTCCTCGGCCTCATCGCCGCTGAGCTCTCCCGACTCATGTCCCGCCGACGCCGAGGCGGCGCTGACCCCGAAGACGCACCGTGAGGACCCGATTCGCCGGGGTGACCGGGCGGCTCGCCCTTCTCGCCCTCGTCTACGGGGGCATCGCCGGTCTCGTCGCCGCGCTCGTCTTCGCCGGCATGACCTGGTTGCAGGAGATCGTCTGGGGTGCGTCGGGGGCACTTCTCGGGGAATCCCCGCTGCAGATCGTGCTCACCATCCTCCTCGGCGGGATCCTCCTCATCGTCCTCGACCGTGCCGCCCCGACCGAAGACCTCCAGACCCTGCTCGAGCAGTCACGTGACCCGGATGCCCTGCCTCGGCGGGCGGTGGCGACGACCGCGCTCTCAGCGATCGTCGCCGTCGCCTTCGGGGGAGCGATCGGCCCCGAAGCCGGCATCATCGCCGTCGTCGCCCAGCTCTCGACGATCGTCGCGCACCTCATCGGGGAGGACGTCGAGATGCGGAAGATGATCGGGCAGGCCGGAAGTGCCGGTGCCCTCGGCGGGTTCTACGGGTCACCGCCGGGAGCTGCGGCCATCGACGGGGACGAACTCGGTCCGGGCAAGGCCCTGCAGTTCGCCGCTGCCCTCGCCGGTTTCTTCGTCTTCCTCGGGGTGACGAAACTCGTCACCGGGGGAGGCGGCGCCCAGATCACCCTGCCGCCGATCGACGCGGGCTACTCGGATCCGTGGCTGCTCGGAGTCGCCGTCGTCGCGGCGGCGGCCGGTCTGGCCTTCCGCGGACTCCACCACGGGCTCGAGCGCCTCGTCGGCCGGCTGCGTCGACCGTGGCTGATCATCGGCCTCGGCACCATCGTCTTCGGCCTGCTGGCGGCGGTCGTGCCCCTTGTCCGGTTCTCCGGGCACCACGAGCTCCACGATCTCCTGGTCCTCACCGAGACCGGAGCGTGGGCGACGCTCCTCGTCGTCGCTGTGGCGAAGATCCTCGCCGTCGCCGTGTGCCTGGCCAGCGGGTGGAGGGGCGGCGAGTTCTTCCCGCTGGTCTTCATCGGCTCCGCGATCGGCGGGGCCGTCGCCGTCGGCGTCCCCGGACTCGAGATCGGTGCCGCCATGGCCACCGGCATGGCCGCGACCGTCGCCGTCGGATGGAAGCGCCCACTCGCCGTCCTCCTCATCCTCATCCTGCTCATCGACATCCCCGTGGCACTGCCGCTCATCATCGGCGCCGGCGTCGGATTCTTCGTCAACCTCCTTGGCCGAAAGCGCCCGGTCGAGGCCGAAGCGGCCTGAAGGCGCAGACCATCCGACTGCCCTGGCAGATCCCACCGAATCGCGTCTGCCTGTTGTCATCGGCAGGATATGTTGCCATGATCACACCAGGTGCGTGGGATCCCCACACCGCCGTGCACCACCCACGCAGGAGGACAACGCCCATGGCCACCTCAGATCTCGCCGCACAGTTCCACACCGCGCTCTCGAACGGCGACGCCGACACTCTCGCCTCCCTCGTCACCCCAGACGTCACGTTCTCCGGCCCGCTCGCCCGAGCCTCGGGAGCCGAGGACGTCGTCAAGGGCCTGACCGAGATGGGCGCGATGACGACGTCTGACGATGTCGCCGTTCAACTCGCCGACGACGACAATGCCCTCACCTGGTCGGTGCTCAAGACCACTGTCGCCCCGTCGACGCCGGCCGCCACCTGGCTGCGGTTCGAGGGCGGGAAGATCGCGGAGATCCAGACGGTCTTCAACGCCGGTCGGTGACCTCCGGCTGGCCCGCCTCGGGGGCGGAGTCGGGGATCGGTGCCGTGCCCCGCCACTTCGCGATCGCCCGCATCACCTGATAGATGACGATCGCCGAGGCGGTGCCCAGAGCGATGCCCGCGAACTCGAGTCCCGCCGGGGACCACGTGTAGTTCGCGATCGCGACGATGAGCGAGACGGCAGCGGTGTTGAGGTTGATGGGGTTGGAGAAGTCGACGCGGTTCTCCGCCCAGATGCGCACGCCGAGGAGGCCGATCATCCCGTAGAGGACCGTCGCCGCTCCGCCGAGGACGCCCGGAGGGATCGTCGCGATGATCTCGCCGAACTTCGGCAGCAGGCTGAGGATGAGGGCGATGATCGCTGCACACAGATAGGCGGCCGTCGAGTAGATCTTCGTCGCTGCCATGACGCCGATGTTCTCCGCGTACGTCGTCGTCCCCGACCCGCCGCCGGCTCCGGCGATCGTCGTCGCCAGGCCGTCGGCGAAGAGCGCGCGCCCGGTGAGTCCGTCGAGGTCGCGGCCGGTCATCGCCGCCACCGACTTCACATGCCCGATGTTCTCCGCGACGAGGACGAGGACGACGGGCAGGAAGAGCCCGAGGTAGCCGAGGTCGAAGGCCGGGGCATGGAAGGTGGGCAGCCCGACCCATGCGGCGGTCTCGACGGTCGAGAAGTCGACCTCGCCCTGGACGAGTGCGGCTCCGTACCCGATGAAGACGCCGATGAGGATCGAGAGTCTCCCGAGCATACCTCTGAAGAGGACGGAGGAGACGATGATGGCGGCGATCGTGATCACCGCGGTCAGAGGTGCCTGCTGCACCCAACCCCATGCGGCGGGGGCGAGGTTGAGCCCGATGAGGGCGACGATGGAGCCGGTGACGACCGGCGGCATCGTCACTTCGATCCACCGCACCCCGGCGAAGTGGACGACGATGCCGACGAGGGCGAGGGTGACCCCGACGGAGATGATCCCACCCTGGGCGAGCGCCATCGCCGAGGGGTCGAGCTTCTCACCCGAGGTCGCGGCGAAGCCGGTGACTGCTCCGATGGGGGCGAGGAGACCGAAGGACGAGCCGAGGTAGGACGGCATCATCCCCTTGGTGATGAGCAGGAAGAGCAGGGCGCCGATCGCGGTGAAGAACAGCGTCGTCGACGGCGGGAACCCGGTGAGCAGGGGGACGAGGAACGTCGCACCGAACATCGCGACGACGTGCTGAGCGCCGATTCCGATCGTCCTCGGCCAGGTCATCCGCTCCTCGGGGAGGACGATCTCCCCGGGCCTGATCGACTTCCCGTCGCCGTGGAGTCGCCACGGCCACCCCTTGATGCTGTCCTCAGCTCTCATCCGCAGCCTTCCCATCTCCGTGCGGCCAGCACTCTGGCCCTAGTGCAGTGTATGCGAGGCCGGGCACCGTACCGCGCCCACCGCCGAAGCGGTGTCCGGTCACGCCTCGCGGAGGGAGCGCTTGAGGATCTTCCCAGCGGAGTTCTTCGGCAGCTCGGAGACGAACGCGACCCGTTTGGGCACCTTGAACCCGGCCAACCGGTCCCGGACATGGGCGATGACGTCCGCCTCGGCGATCTCACCGGCATCGTCGCGGACGACGACGAACGCCGAGATCGCTTCGATCCACTTCTCGTCGGCGATGCCGACGACGGCCACCTCGGCGACTCCGGGCATCTCGAAGATCGCGTCCTCGACCTGTCGGCTGGCCACGAGCACCCCGCCGGTGTTGATGACGTCCTTGACCCGGTCGACGACCTCGACGAAGCCGTCCGCGTCCATCCGCACGAGGTCCCCGGAGTGGAACCATTCTCCGTCGAACGCCTCGGCGGTCGCCTCCGGCTTGTCCCAGTAGCCCGAGCACAGCTGCGGGGAACGGTAGAGGATCTCCCCGAGCTCACCGGGGGCGACGTCGTCACCGGCGGCGTCGACGACCCGCGTCTCGACGAAGAGCACGGCGCGACCGGCCGATCCCGGGTGGTCATCGTGCTCCTCAGGTCGCAGCACCGTGCACAGCGGACCGAGTTCGGATTGGCCGAAGCAGTTGTAGAAGCCGAGCTCCGGAAGGCGCTCACGCAGCTTCGTCAGAACCGGACCCGGCATGATCGATGCCCCGTAGTACGCCTTGCGCAGGCTCTCGAGGTTGCGGGTCTCCAGCTCCGGCCTGTTGGCCAGCGCCACCCACACGGTGGGGGCGGCGAAGAACGAGTTGATCTGCCGCTCCTCGAAGAGGGCGAGCAGGTCACCGGGCACGGGCGCGGGGACGATGATGTTGTGCGCGCCGACGGCGAGCAGAGGGAGGAGGAAGACGTGCATCTGCGCCGAATGGTAGAGCGGCAGGGCGTGGACGGCCCGGTCGTTGCCCGCGAAGTCGAGGCTGGTCAGGCACGAGAGGTACTCGTGGACGAGGGCGCGGTGGGTCATCACCGCGCCCTTCGGCGCTGAGGTCGTCCCCGAGGTGTAGAGGAGTTGCGCGATGTCGGCGTCGGTGACGTCGAATTCGCCCGAGGCGGCAGGGTCGATGTCGCTCGCCGAGGCGGGGCCGAGAAGCGAGGACAGGGTCCGCACCTGCCCTGCCGCACCCGAGGGCGTCGCGTTCACCGCCTCGATGAGGTCGTCGTCGGCGAAGACGATCTCGGCCCCGGAGTTGGCGAGGATGTAGTCGAGTTCGTCACCGGTGAGCTGGAAGTTCACGGGCACGTGGATGAGTCCGGCCCGTGCGCACGCGAGGAAGAGGATGAGGTAGAGATCGGAGTTCTTCCCGTACGCGGCGATCCGGTCGCCCTTCGCCGCACCGAGGGCGAGGAACTCGCGGGCGACCGCGGTGACCGCGGCGTCGAGGTCGGCATACGACCACGCGCGGTCGGAGAACTCGACGGCGGTCTGTGTGGCGAAACGGCCGGCGCTGCGGGCGATGATGTCGGCGACGGTCGAGCACACGGGCTTCACTGGGAGCGTCGTCGGTGACGCGTGAGTGCTCATGGTGCCAATCTAGCGGCCGACGACCTCGGTGAGAAGATTCGTCGCCGAGGAGCGGGGGAGCATCGACTAGGGTGGGCGTATGAGGTATCCGACGGTGAGTGAGTGCGTGGACGTCTTCGACTCCCTGTGGCCGCCTGACCTGGCCGAGGACTGGGACACCGTGGGTCTGGCCGTCGGGGATCCCGACGCCGAGGTGCGTTCAATCCTCCTCGCCCTCGACCCGACGGATGCCGTCATCGCCGAGGCGGTCGTCCTCGGCGCCGATCTCCTCTTCACCCATCATCCGCTCATGCTCCGACCGGTGAATTCGGTGAGCGCCGGCACCCTCAAAGGCGGGGCCGTGCACACGCTCATCACCAACGGGATCGCCCAATTCAACGCCCACACGAACGCCGATGCCGCGGTCGGAGGCGTCTCCGATGTCCTCATCGAACTGACCGGAGTGAGCGATTCCGCACCCCTCGTCCCCGACCCCGCCGCACCGCAGCGCGGCATCGGACGGGTCGGCGACCTCGGGGAGGCGACGACCGTGCGCGACATCGCCCGCACACTGGCCGAGCGTCTGCCGCGGACGACGACGGGGGTGCGCATCGCGGGCGACCCGGCCGCCGCAGTCACTCGTGTCGCCGTATGCGGCGGAGCGGGCGATTCCCTCTTCGATGCCGTCCGGTCCAGCGGTGCCGACGTCTACATCACCGCTGATCTCCGTCACCATCCGGCGACGGAGGCCCTCGACACCGCCAATCGCGCCGAGGCGCGGCCGCAGCTCATCGACGTCTCCCACTGGGCCTCGGAGGCCGTGTGGCTGGCGGCGGCACGAGCAGAGCTCGAAGCGGAGTTCGAGCAGCGCGGACTCTCGGTCGCCCTCCAATCGTCTGCAGTCAACACCGATCCCTGGGTCGAACGCTACTGAAAGGGACGTGACCATGATCCTCACCGCCGCTCAGCGCACCGCACTCGACTCACTCATCGATCTCACCGCACGGTCGCGGGCTCTGCGACACGAACATGACTATCCCGTCGACGCCCCGAAGCTCCAGGAGCTCATCGACCGGCACAAGGCGCTCGGAGCGGAGCGGGACGGTGTTGCGAAGGTCATCGCCGGCCTCGAGGCCGAGACGGCCGAACTCACCGCGGCCATCGACAAGCAGACGGCGCAGATCACGAAGAAGACGGACGAACTCAACGACGGCACCGGCCTGACCAGCCGCGACCTCGTCCACCTGCAGGAGGAGATCGCCGCCCATGAGGGCCGTGTCGCCGAATTCGAGGAGACCGAGCTGGCGACGATGGAGCGTCTCGAGGCCGTGCAGGGCGAACTCGCCCGCGTCGAGGCCGACATCACCGCGGTGACCGCCGAGGGCAAAGCCACGCAGACCGGGATCAAGGAGCGCAAGGCGGCGCTGGCTGAAGAGCTCGACGAGCTCGGCAGCCAGGAGGCGCAGCTGAAATCGGATCTGCCGCCCGACCTCGTCCGGCGCTTCGAAGCCAATGTCGCTCAGGGTGGTCCGGGGGCCGCGATCATCGCCGGCCCGCACTGTCAGGCGTGCGGTCAGGAGATCAGCGGGATGACCTGGCACGAGTGGCTTGCCGAGGACGTCAACGAGGTCCACGCCTGCGAGGAGTGCGAGGCCGTCCTCCTGCGCAGGGGGTGAGCGGGCGCTGCGCTGCGAACGCCGAGGTGTGGGCTCAGTCGACGCTGTAGGGCTGGCTCAGTCGCGGAGGACGATCGTGAGCCCCGCCGGCCGTGACCTGGTGGCGGCCGCGAACTCGACCTCGTAGTGCTCGCCTGCCCGCTCGACGAGGGCGTTGATGTCCGCCGGAAGTTCGCGTTCGTCGCGGAGCAGTCGGCCGACGAATTCGCCCCGGTAGAACTTCGCCCAGTGGGAGACGACGCTGCGCTTGGCACCGGTGTCCTTGACCGCTCCGAGCGTGACGACCTGGCTGTTCGGTCCCGGCCACGCGGCGCGGTAGTCGCTCGAGCGGCAGTCGAGGACGACTTCCTCGGACCCGACGGAGAACGACTTCGCGAGGATCGGCTTCCACCACGTCGAGAGGCGACCGAGCTGCCCGAGGTCGGTTTTCATCGCCAGCCGGTACGCGGGAATCGGGTCGAGGCCATTGACCTGGCCGAAGACGGCGGAGAAGACATGGACGTCGCGCAGGCGCTCGGCCATCGACGCATCGGCCTCGGCGGCGGCGACGAGGTCGGCGGCCCCCATCGCCTCGTAGAGGACACCGGTGTAGGTGAGCAGTGCGGGAGCGCACGGCTGGAAGTCGATTGTGACGTTGCGGGCGACATCCTCGGTCAGCGAGGCCCCGACTCCGAGAGCGGTGAGTGCATCCCGACGCTTCGAGACCTTCTTCAGGGCCCCGAGGACCTGCTTGCGCTTGGGGTTGAGATCCGGGGACGACAGCGCCGTAAGGTCGAGCGGATCGCCGGTGGCCGGCGGGGTCTTGCCTTCGGACGGCGGGAGGAGGATCTTCACGCCTCCATCGTATTCGGCGGCCCGGACACGCAGCGAAGCCGTCCATGTCGGATTGGTCACGGGCGGCGGCGACTCGGTGCCGGGGCGGGCGCGCGCGGGTAGACTGACCTGTGAGGACAGGTCACCAGACGGCCGCGGCCCTATGGGCTGAGGAACGTCCGGGCTCCGCAGAGCAGGATGGTGGGTAACACCCACCCGGGGCAACCCGCGGGCAAGTGCAACAGAGAGCAGACCGCCTGTCGACCGCGTCGGCAGGTAAGGGTGAAACGGTGGTGTAAGAGACCACCAGAGTGCCGGGTGACCGGTGCTGCTGGGTAAACCCCATCCGGAGCAAGATCAGACAGACGGCGTTCGAGGCTGCTCGCCGAGCCGTCGGGTGGATCGCTTGAGGCCGGTGGTGACATCGGTCCCAGATAGATGGCCGTCAGTCGAGGAGGGTGACCGACTCGAT
Organism: Brevibacterium sp. LS14; assembly: GCF_012027885.1. Lineage (NCBI taxonomy): Bacteria > Bacillati > Actinomycetota > Actinomycetes > Micrococcales > Brevibacteriaceae > Brevibacterium > Brevibacterium sp. LS14. Next base: position 471,103 of record NZ_SJXG01000060.1, on the reverse strand, counting down.
GACAGAACCCGGCGTATCGGTGGCCTGTCCTCACTCACATCCGGGCCGCAGCGCTGAGCCGATGCCCTGTTGCCTGTGGTCAGCGCCGCAGCACCACAATGTCCTTCGCCGTCGCGACAAGGGTGCGCGCCCGTCGCACCAGCGTCTCTGCTTTTGCCTCAGACATGAGGCCGGTCCCGTACTCGATCTCGCTCTTTGCGGAAACGAGTTGTCGCAGGCACCGTTCGGCGTCGGCGGCAACGGCCCGACTCCCAAGCACGTCGCGCAGTTCTCGGGCTGCGCGAGAATGGTCCTTCGCCTTTCCTGTCGTTCCTGAAAGCGCAGTGACGAAAGCGTCTTTGGCGCAGATTCCAGCATGGACGGCGTCACCGCCGGCTACGGTGAGGCGTTCCAGAACGAGGTTGTCCTCCGCCGAGTCCAGGTACTCCTGCGCCTTTCGCAGGAACAGCCGAGCGGAATTCTGCTGTTCCGACCGCGCCATCAGCCGACCCGCGGCTCGCGATGGGGGAGGGCACCGACGAGCGGAATGCCGTCACGAAGGATATCCCTGACGACGGGTTCGCCTCGTCTGACTGCCGCGTCAAATTCCTCCGGCGTGAAGACGAGAACGTCACATGGGTTGCCCATGCCGGCGTGCACGTGCTGAGCCAGACGGCCGGATTCGTCCCAGTCACTCGAGCCGATGACGGCAAGATCGATGTCACTGTCGGCGCTCGCTGCTCCGGTGGCTGTCGATCCGAAGAGAATGACCGCGTCGACAGCAGTCGTGTCGATGTGCGCTTCGATGACCTCGGTCAGCATGCCGACAGGATCGACGAGCCTGCGGAGCGAGGGCACTGTTGCATGGTCTTCGTTGATCGAGTAGATGATCGACGGCCCCACCGTCGTCTGCTCGACGATTCCCAGCTCGACTAACGCTTTGAGCGCCTGCTGCACAGACCAGAGGCTGTGGTCACCGTCGAGAAGCGAGTGGACCCTGCGACCCGTCGGGTGGGCGCCGGTCCGTAGGAGGAGAGCGAGCACTGCGCCGCGTGCGCCGGTGATCAGTCCTCCGAAGGGCTCGTCGACATTCATGTGACCAGCATACCGATCACGTGACTGGCTGAACAGTCAGACGGGACTGCAGTGCTCAGCCGAGGCCCTTCTTCACCCGAGGCTTGCCGTCGTTGACGGCCAGTATTGCGGCACCGACGATGCCCGCGTTGTTGAACATCTTCGCCGGGCACATCACAGCCCGAGTCGTGATGAGCGGAAGGAACTCGTCGTGGCGCTTCGAGATGCCGCCGCCGACGATGATGAGATCCGGGGCGACGAGCAGCTCGACCTGCGAGTAGTACTGCTGCAGCCGCTTCGCCCACTCGTCGAACTCGAGCTCCTCACGGACCTTGACCGACTCCGCTGCCTGCGTCTCCGCGTCACGGCCATTCATCTCGATGTGGCCGAGCTCGGTGTAGGGGACGAGGCGACCCTGCGTGAACAGCGCCGTGCCGATACCGGTGCCCAACGTCGTGAGCAGCACCGTCTTCTTCCGGTACTTCCGCCCGGCACCGAAGACCATCTCGGCCAGACCCGCGGCGTCGGCGTCGTTCATGATGAAGAACTGCCTGCCCATGCGCTTGCGCAGGATCGCCTGGATGTTCGAGCCGATCCAGCTCCTGTCGAGGTTCGCCGCGTAGTGGACCTCGTCGTCGAGGACGACGCCGGGGAACCCGCACCCGAGCGGCAGCGCGTCGAGGACGCCGCGGTCGGCGACGACCTCGAGTTCGAGGGCACGCTCGACGAGGAGGTCGACCACCTCGGCGATGGCATCGGCCACGGCATCCGGGGTGCTCGGCTTCGGAGTGAGCACGCGCACGCGCTTGAACGCGAGCTGGCCGGTCTCCGTGTCGACGAGGGCGGCCTTGATCCCGGTGCCCCCGATGTCGATGCCGATTGCGAAGCGGGCGGGGGTGTCCTCAGTCATCTGCGTCCTTGGGCGTCGGGCCGCCGGCGATCGCCGAGGCGGGGTCGGGAAGGGTGAGGATGTCGGCGCCGGAGTCGGTGACGACGATGGTGTGCTCGAACTGGGCGGAGCGCTTCCGGTCCTTCGTCACGACCGTCCACGAATCGTCCCAGACGTCCCAGGCCTCGGTGCCGAGGTTGAGCATCGGTTCGATCGTGAAGATCATCCCCGGCTCCATCACCTCGGCGTGGGAGGGTGCGGCATCGTAGTGGGGGACGATGAGGCCGGAGTGGAACTCACGGCCGACGCCGTGGCCGCTGTAGTCGCGGACGACCCCGTAGCCGAAGCGCTTGGCGTATTTCTCGATGACCCGGCCGATGACGTTGATCTCCCGGCCTGGGCGCACCGCCTTGATGCCGCGCATCGTCGCCTCCCACGTCCGTTCGATGAGGAGGCGCGACTCGTCGTCGATGTCTCCGACGGCGAATGTGTAGTTCGTGTCCCCGTGCATGCCGCCGATGTAGGCGGTGATGTCGACGTTGACGATGTCGCCGTTCTCGAGCACGGTCGAGTCGGGGATGCCGTGGCAGATGACCTCGTTGACCGAGGTGCACACGGACTTCGGGAAGCCACGGTAGCCGAGCGTCGACGGGTAGGCGCCGTGGTCGGCCATGAACGCGTGGGCGACCCGGTCGATCTCATCGGTCGTCACCCCGGGGGCGATGATCTCTCCGACGGCGGCCAGGGCGTTGGCCGCGATGCCGCCGGCGACGCGGACGCGCTCGATCTCCTCGGGCGTGTACTGGTCGCCGCCGCGGCCTTCGTCGGCGTCGGCGCGCCCGACGTACTCGGGTCGGGTGATCGAAGCGGGGACCTGACGTTCGGGGGAGAGCGTTCCGGGCGTGATGAGGCGAGGATGGGCTGTCATGATGGTCACGATTCTAGAGCCCCGGCGCATCGAGAATCCACTGACGAGCACCCCACCGACGTCCCGCCTCGGCGGTGGGAAAGCTTAGACTCGGAGAAGACACAGAACCGGGAGAGCGAAAGTGGAGGTGCGATGAGCGAGCGGCCTGACCTGCCCGGCAAGGAGTTCTCCGGGCTGAGCGAGGTCGTCAGCCTCACGAGCGCCCCGCAGCAGATCGCCGACCACATCCTCTCCGGCATCGCGGTCGGCGCCCTGCCCGAGGGCACGCTGCTGCCGGGGGAGCGCGCGCTGGCCGCCGACCTCCAGGTGTCGCGATCGAGTGTTCGGGCCGCCCTTGAGCGCCTCGAGCGGCTCGGCGTCGTCGAACGCCGTCGCGGCCGTGGCGGCGGCACTTTCGTCGCGAGCGCCGCACCAGCGACCCTCGCCCCGATGGCCGAGAGGATCGAGGAGTTCCACGCCGAGCGGCGCAACCTCCTCGACGCCCGCGCCGTGTTCCAGAACAGCCTAGCCGCGACCGCGGCGCTGCGCCGCACCGACGACGAGCTCGACGAGCTGCGCGATCTCGCGGATGCCTACTCCGAACGCGCCGAGGCGTCGGCCGCCCGCACGGCCGACGCCCGGTTCCACTTCGCGATCGCCCGGGCCGGACACAACCCCGAGCTCGTGCGCATCGCCATCGACATCGACACCCGCATCAACGCCGGTTTCCGCCACGACCCGTTCTCCCACGAGCTCTTCGATCGGGCCGTCATCGACCACGCCGCGATCGTCGAGGCGATTGCCGCCGGAGACGCCGAGGCGGCGGGTCGCTTGTGCGAGGAGCATTTCCGGCAGACGACGATGCGGGAGACCCGGTAGGCGGCCGCGAGCGTCGACACTGATCGTTCGCGGTCGCGCACGAGACCGTCTGCGATTGCGCCCGCGGTTGTGCACGGCGGCGGCCCTGTAGACGTCCCCACGGGGACGTTCTCCCTCTCACCCCCTACTTCAAACGGCACGTCCTACCCCAAGCGCGGAAGCGCACCCGAACCGACGCTGCGCACCTGCACTGCCACAACCTCGGCGGGGGAATGCACAACGCACCGCCGGCGTCTGTTCATCCCGGTCTACGGGGTGGAGAAGACGCTGACGGTGCGTTGTGCGCCCAGCGGCCGGCCGAGCGACTCAGAGCCGCCCGGGCTGGAGCTCAGGCATGGGCCGGAGCCGCCGCCTCAGTTCGCGAGCGCGTGCTCGACGGAGACGGCCTGGAGGCCGAACGCCTCGGCGACGTTGTCGTTCGTCACGTGGCCGTTGTGGGTGTTGAGGCCGCGGGCGAGACCGGTGTCGTTCGACAGCGCCTTGTGCCAGCCCTGGTCGGCGAGCTTGACGGCGAACGGCAGGGTCGCGTTCGTCAGCGCCGCGGTCGCGGTGTTCGGCACGGCGCCGGGCATGTTCGCCACGCAGTAGAAGATCGACTGGTGGACGACGTAGGTCGGGTCGTCGTGGGTCGTCGGGTGCGAGCCCTCGAAGCAGCCGCCTTGGTCGATCGCGATGTCGACGAGCACGGAACCGGGCTTCATGCCGGCGACCATGTCGTCGGTGACGAGCTTGGGAGCCTTCTTGCCCGGGATGAGGACGGAGCCGATGACGAGGTCGGCCGTCGAGAGCGACTTCGTGATCTCGTACCTGTTCGACACCTTCGTTGCGATCGCACCATTGAAGGTCTCGTCGATCTGGCGCAGGCGGGGGATGTTGATGTCGATGACCTCGACGTTGGCGCCGAGGCCGAGCGCCATGCGTGCGGCGTTCGTGCCGGCGACGCCGGCGCCGATGACGACGACGTTGGCCTTGTCGGTGCCGGGCACGCCGGAGAGGAGCACACCGCGGCCGCCTTCGGCCTTGAGCAGGCTGTGCGCACCGACCTGCGTCGAGAGCCGACCGGCGATCTCCGACATCGGAGCGAGCAGGGGCAGGCCGCCGCCGTCGGGCTGGACGGTCTCGTAGGCGATGGCGGTGGTGCCGGCCTCCATGAGCGCCTTCGTCAGCGCCTCATCGGCGGCGAGGTGGAGGTAGGTGAAGAGGATGAGGTCCTTGCGGAGGAAGCCGTACTCCTGCGCGATGGGCTCCTTGACCTTGAGGACCATGTCCCCGGCGGCCCAGGTGCTCGCGGCGTCGGGAGCGATGGTCGCACCGGCTGCGGTGTATTCGTCGTCGCTGATGAATGAGCCTTCGCCGGCACCGGCCTGAACGGTGACCTCGTGACCGCGGGAGACGAGCTCATGGACGCCGGCAGCGGTGATGGCGACCCGGAACTCGTTGTTCTTGACCTCTGTGGGCACTGAAATGCGCATTGGATTCCTTCTCTCATGGCGCCCCGGCAGCGGGGCAGGTCCGGCCGCGCGAGGCAACGGCCGAGGGTACATCTCACTCTAAGCTTCTGAAGGTCTGGGAGGCAAACCTTTACATGCCCATTTCGTGCCGAGTCTTGCGGAATCGGTTGTCCACGATGCGAAAGATTACGGAATGGTTCGATCGACGGCAGCGTCGGGATGCCTCGGCGGGAGACTCCGCCTGCAGTGACACGGGCGGTCAGATGACCGCGTCCAGCTCAATGCCCACAGTCGCCGACACGGCGCCGACACCTCGGCGAACACCCCTGTCAGGAGGGCTGCGAACCGGTAAGCTGACATCGTCAGGGCACCACAGCAACGACGGAAGGCCGGCCATGGGACTGTTCAAGGATATCGACGAGGCGAACTCCAAGTGGTACTTCAACACCGCGACGGGTGAGGTCGAACAGGGTCTCGTCAGTGACTGGACCCACCGGATGGGCCCCTACACCACCGAGGCGGAGGCACGCGACGCCCTCGAACAGGCGAAGAAGCGCAACGAGGAGTGGAACGAAGACGACGAGAAGTGGAACGGCTGATCGATGTCGCGACAGGAAGAGTTCGTCCTCCGCACCGTCGAGGACCGTGAGGTCCGGTTCATCCGCCTCTGGTTCACCGACGTCCTCGGCGGACTGAAGTCGGTGGCGATCGTGCCCGCCGAACTCGAGGGCGCGTTCTCCGAGGGCATCGGGTTCGACGGCTCGGCGGTCGAAGGACTCTCCCGGGTCTACGAGGCCGACATGGTCCTCAAACCCGACCCCTCGACGTTCTCCCTGCTGCCGTGGCGCGGAGAGACCGAGCCGACGGGCCGGATGTTCTGCGACATCCACGTCCCCGGGGGCGAACCGGCCAAGGCCGACCCGCGCAACGTCCTCAAGCGCACCCTCGAAGCGGCGGCAAAGAAGGGCTTCACCTTCTATGTCCACCCGGAGATCGAGTTCTACCTCTTCCGCTCCGGCAACCTCGATTCCGGCAACGGGACCCTCGGTGCGCCCGTGCCCGTCGACACCGCAGGCTACTTCGACCACGTCAACGGCGGCACCGCGAACGACTTCCGCCGCTCGGCGGTGACGATGCTCGAGGCGATGGGTCTGTCCGTCGAGTTCTCCCACCACGAGGCGGGACCAGGCCAGAACGAGATCGACCTCCGCTACGCCGACGCGCTGACGATGGCCGACAACATCATGACGTTCCGGTCGGTGATCAAGGAGGTCGCGATCGCCCAGGGCGTCTACGCCTCCTTCATGCCCAAGCCGCTCTCCGACCATCCCGGCAACGGGATGCACACCCACGTCTCCCTCTTCGAGGGGGAGAACAACGCGTTCTTCGAACCGGGGGCGACCTACCAGCTGTCGAAGACCGGGCGCCAGTTCATCGCGGGCCTCCTCCATCACGCGGCGGAGATCACCGCGGTGACGAACCAGTACGTCAACTCCTACAAGCGGCTGTGGACCGGCCACGAGGCTCCCTCGTACATCTGCTGGGGCCACCGCAACCGCTCCGCGCTTGTGCGTGTGCCCCAGTACAACTCGGGCAAGTCGTCCTCGGCTCGCGTCGAGTACCGGGGGCTGGACTCCTCGGCGAACCCGTACCTCTCCTACGCCCTCATGCTCGCCGCCGGGCTCAAGGGCATCGAAGAGGACTACGAACTGCCCGAGGAGGCCGAGGACAACGTCTGGCTGCTCTCGGACACCGAACGTCGGGCGATGGGCATCCGCGCCCTGCCTGCCAGCCTCGCCGAGGCAGTCGAGATCATGGAGGGCTCCGACCTCGTCGCCGAGACGCTCGGTGAGGAGGTCTTCGACTTCTTCCTCCGCAACAAGCGCCAGGAATGGACCGAATACCGGGCGCAGGTGACGCCGTACGAGCTCAGCAAGCACTTCTCGTCGATGTAGACCATGGCTCGGATCACCTCACGGACCCCTGCCGGCTCCACGTCGGCCACCCGCTTCCTCGGCGACATCGACGGGATCGTCGGAGCGCCGCTGGCCACGGATTCGCGGTTCGTCGACCTGCTCGAGGCGACCCCGGACCCGCACCAGGCCGCTCTCGGCCTCCTCCGCGTCCTCGAACAGTGCGAGGACGATGGACGCGCCCTCGTCGAGGCGGTAGGAGCGGGCGGGCCGGACCCCGTCGCCGAGGCGGATCTCGACCGCCCGCTGCTCGCGCGACTGCTTCGGGTGCTCGGCACCTCCGAGGCGATGGTCGATCATCTCGTCCGCCACCCCGACTCGCTGGGCATCCTGCTCAACCGTGCCCCGTATCTCATGATCTCGACCCCGCAGGCCTCGGCGAGCGCCCTGCGCGAGACGCTGCTGGAAAGCGTCGGCGCCGACCCGGATGATCCGGCCCCGGTCGCCGCTCACACCGGCAACGAGGGGATCGCTCGCCTGCGCCGGGCCTACCGGGACGTGCTTCTCGCCCTCATGGCCGACGACCTCTTCGCCGACCAACCCGAGGACATCGTCGACCTCGTCACCGCAGTCCTCTCCGACCTCGCCTCGGCCGCGATGGAGGCGGGCCTGTCCATCGCCCGGGCCGAGCTCGACCCGGACGCGGACGTCCGGATGGCCGTGATCGCGCTCGGGAAGACCGGGGCAAGGGAGCTCAACTACGTCTCCGACGTCGACGTCGTCTTCGTCCTCGCCTCCGAGTCGACCGACGCTCAGCGGCGCCTGGCCACCGAGGTGGCGCAGCGGATGCGCTCGATCCTCTCCGACCCCGGTGCCGAACCGGCGCTGTGGGAGGTCGACACCGCCCTGCGTCCCGAGGGCAAGGCCGGAGCGCTCGTGCGCACGATGTCGGAGTTCGAGCACTACTACGCCGATGTCGCGAAGAACTGGGAGTTCCAGGCTCTCCTCAAAGCGCGGCCCGTCGCCGGCGACTCCGAGGTCGGCACCGCGTTCACCGACACGCTCGGCCCTCTCGTCTGGGAGGCTGCCGGCCGGGAGGGCTTCATCGACGGGATCCGGGCGATGCGCCGTCGAGTCGTCGACCTCATCCCCGCCGCCGAAGCGCCGCGGCAGATCAAACTCGGACGCGGGGGACTGCGCGACGTCGAGTTCTCCGCGCAGCTCCTCCAGCTCGTCCACGGGCAGAGCGACGACGAGATCCGGTCCCCGAACACGCTGCTCGCCCTGTCCGCCCTCGGAGAGCACGGCTACATCGGCCAAGACGATGCCGCAGCGTTCTCCGCGGCCTACCGTTTCATGCGTGTCGTCGAACACCGTGTGCAGATCCCGCGGATGCTGCGCAACGCCCTCATCCCCGACGACGAGGCGAAGCTGCGGACTCTCGCACGCTCCGTCTTCACCTCCGGCACCCGCTCGGGGGAGCGGCTCGAGGAGACGCGCCGGGACTTCGCCAAGCAGGTCACGCGGCTGCACGAGCAGATCTTCTACCGTCCCGTCCTCGACGCCGCCGTCGGCGTCCACGGTGCCGTCGTCGACGCCCATCACCGGGGCACGAGCCTCCAGGCGGCCGCCGACCGGCTCCGCGCCTTCGGCTACCGCGACCCGCAGGGTGCGCTCGGCCACATCAAGTCGCTCACGGCGGGCATGTCGCGCACCGCCCACGTCATCCGGCAGGTCCTGCCGGCGCTGCTCGACTGGTTCTCCGACGGCGTCGATCCCGATGCCGCCCTGCTGTCGTTCCGTCGGCTCACCGACTCTCTCTCCTCCTCGGGCTGGTTCCTCAAGATGCTGCGCGACTCCGGGCTCGCCGCGAAGTCCGTCGCCGAGGTCCTCACGCTCTCCGGGTACGCGACGGAACTCCTGCTGCGCCAGCCGGCCGCCGTCGCGTGGCTCGACGACTACCAGAGTCTCCACGCCCGCGACCTCGAGGTCCTCGGCGCCGAGATCGAGGGACTGCTCTCCCGGCACGGCGGGTCAGCGGTGTCGCGGATTCGGGAGACGTACTCCCGGGAGCTGCTGCGCATCGCCCTGCGCGACGTCCTCGACGTCGGCGACCGGGCCGAGGTGCCCGGCGATCTCTCCGACCTCATGGACCTCACGGTCTCCGGTGCGCTGGCGGCCGTGCGTCTCGACCTCGACGAAGAGTCGACGCCGGACTACGAGTTCGCGGTCATCGCCATGGGGCGGTGGGGCGGCCGGGAGATCGGGTACTTCTCCGACGGGGATGCGATGTTCGTCTACCGTGCCCGCGACGAGGACCTCGACGCCGAGGCGCGGGCGAAGCTGAGCAAACACGTCAACAAGGTCGCCCTCCAGCTCACTTCGCGCCTCAAGGCGAGCGAGGGGGCCAAGGGCATCGACCTCGACGCAGATCTGCGCCCCGAGGGCAAGAACGGTCCGCTCGTGCGCACATTCGCCTCCTACCAGTCCTACTACGCGAAATGGTCGGAGCCGTGGGAGGCCCAGGCACTCCTGCGGGCCAGGCCCGTCGCCGGCGACTCAGCGCTGACAGAGGAGTTCACGGCCCTCATCGACCCTCTGCGCTACCCCGAGCAGATGACCGGGAAGGCGCTCACCCAGGTGCGCACCCTCAAAGCGCGGATGGAGGACGAGCGGCTGCCCAAGGGCGCGGACAAGCGCCGACACCTCAAGCTCGGCCGGGGGAGCCTCTCCGACGTCGAATGGACCGTCCAGCTCCTCCAGCTGCGCTTCGCCCACTCGGTTCCGGGCCTGCGGACGACGTCGACGCTGCCGGCCCTCGAAGCCGCGGCGGCCGCGGACCTCATCCCCGCAGAGGACGCCGCGGAGCTCGCCGTCGCCTGGCAGCTGGCCACGAACGTCCGTTCAGCGGTCATGCTCTTCCGCGGGCGCACCGCCGAGTCGTTGCCCGACGAGCACTCCGAGCTCGAAGCCACGGCCCGTCTCCTCGGGTATCCGGCCGGGGGCGGACGGGAGCTCGAGGACGACTACCTGCGTGCGACCCGCCACGCCCGCTCCGTCATGGAGAACCGGTTCTACGAGTTCTGAGGCCTCACCGCGGGGAGAAGTCGAGCCCGAGGAGAGCGTTCTCGATGACCTCGGGCAGGGCAGGATGGATCCAGTACTGCCCGCGGGCCACCTCGTCGGCCGGCTGGTCGAAGGCCATCGCCTGGATCACGGGTTGGATGATCATCGACGCCTCGTGGCCGACGATCTGCGCACCGAGGATGAGCCGGGTGTCCCGGTCGGCGATGATCTTGACGATCCCCGGGTCGTCGGCCATCGCCCACCCGTAGGCGACGTCGGAGTAGTTCTGGACCTTGACGGTGACGTCGTGGCCGGCGGCGCGGGCTTCGTCCTCGGTCATCCCGACCGCGGCCACCTGGGGCGAGGTGAACACCGCCGCGGGTACGGCCTTGTGGCTCGAGCGCGTCAGAGCGGTCTCCGGCGCGGCACCGGGCGCGCCGGCGGCGACGTCGACGGCGAGGTTGTCGCCGACGACGCGCGCCTCGTGGTTGGCGACGTGCTTGAGCTGGTGCTCGGAGCTGATGTCACCGAGGGCGAAGACGCCGGGAACCGGCCTCCCTCCCGCGTAGACCCGCTGGAAGTCATCGACGACGAGCCTGCCGTCGGCCGTCGTGTCGTAGCCGACCGCGGCCGCGTCGAGGCCCTCGGTGTTCGGGTGGCGGCCGATGGCGATGAGGACGATGTCGGCGTCGACCGACGCGGGGATGTCGACGTCGTCCATCCGCCCGCTGGGCTCGAGGTCGATCGTCACCGGAGCTCCCTCGCCCTCGCCGAGGCGGTAGGCAGCCGGCTGGGCACCGAGGATGACGTTGTGGTCGGCCGTGAAGATCTCTGTGAACTCCGCCGAGGCGGTGGCGTCGAAGTCCTGGAGCAGGCGGGGTCCGCGGGCGACGACGGTCACCTCGGTGCCGAAGCTCGAGAGGATATGGGCGAACTCCATCGCGACGACGCCCGAGCCGACGATCGCCAGCCGCTTCGGCTGCTCCGGCAGACGCATGATCGAGTTCGAGGTGACGATCGGGTATCCCGGGGTGTCAACCCGAGCGGGATCGAGCCCGGGGGTGTCGGGGATCGTCGGGGCGGCCCCGGCGGCGATGACGATGCGGTCGGCAGTGATCTCCTCACCGGAGTCGGTGACCACGGTCTTCTCGTCGACGAAGCGGACATGTTCGGGGATGACGGTGTTGTTCGGCTGGCGATCGCTCATCCGGTACTCGCGCCCGCCGGCTTCGATCGCGTCGACGCGGGAGAAGATGCGCTCCTGCAGGTCCGACCAGTCGACGCCGGAGAACGAGGCATCGACATCGTAGCGCTTCGCGTGCGCGGCCTCCTCGGCGACGGTGGCCGGATAGACGAACATCTTCGTGGGGATGCAGCCGACGTTGAGGCAGGTGCCTCCGAAATGCCATTCCTCGGCGATCGCGGTCTTCAGCCCCGCGAACCGCTTGTCGAGGAACATGTTCCCCGAACCCGTGCCGATGACCAGCAGATCGTAATGCGCCATGTTCCGTCCTCGCAGGTGGTGGTGTCGATGATGGGTCCCTGCCGATCCGTGCCGAGGGCAACGCGGCAGGGGCGCCACCGGATGAACCGGTGACGCCCCCATTGTATTCCCTCCGGCGATTCTCCCGCCGCGGGTCGGGTCAGATCGAGAAGTAGAGCTCGAACTCGGTCGGGGTCGGACGCAGGCGCGCGACGTCGATCTCGTTCTCGCGCTTGATCCGGATCCAGGTCTCGATGAGGTCGGGCGTGAACACGTCACCGGCGGTGAGGAAGTCGTGATCGCGCTCGAGCTCGTCGAGCGCCTCGTCGAGGGAGGCCGGCACGAGCTTGATGTCCTTGGCCTCTTCCGGGGGCAGCTCGTAGAGGTCCTTGTCGATCGGCTCCGGCGGTTCGATGCGGTTGCGGATGCCGTCGAGTCCGGCCATGAGCTGGGCGGAGAACGCGAGGTAGGGGTTCGACGACGGGTCGGGCACGCGGAACTCGAGGCGCTTGGCCTTCGGCGAGGAGCCGGTCACCGGGATTCGGATGGCCGCCGAGCGGTTGCGCGCCGAGTAGACGAGGTTGACCGGGGCTTCATAGCCGGGGACGAGGCGGCGGTAGGAGTTGATCGTCGGGTTCGTGAAGGCGAGGACGGCGCCGGCGTGCTCGATGAGGCCGCCGATGTACCAGCGTGCGAGGTCGGAGAGACCCGCATAGCCGTTCTCGTCGTAGAACAGGGGCTCGCCGTCCTTCCACAGCGACTGGTGGCAGTGCATGCCGGAGCCGTTGTCCCCGAAGAGCGGCTTGGGCATGAACGTCACCGTCTTGCCGTACTCGTCGGCGGTGTTCTTGACGACGTACTTGAAGTCGAGGAGCTGGTCGGCTGCGTGCTGGAGGGTGTTGAACTTGTAGTTGATCTCCTGCTGCCCGGCGGTTCCGACCTCATGGTGGGCGCGCTCCATCTCGAAGCCGATGGTCTCGAGCGTCATCGACATCTGGTCGCGGATGTCGGCGAACTTGTCCTGCGGGGAGACGGGGAAGTAGCCGCCCTTGTACGGAGTCTTGTAGCCGAGGTTGCCGCCCGGCTCCTCGGCGCCGGTGTTCCAGGCCGCTTCGACGGAGTCGATCTCGTAGAAGCTGTGGCCGGGGGTGTTCTGATAGCGGATCGAGTCGAACATGTAGAACTCGGCCTCGGCACCGTAGTAGACGGTGTCGGCGATCCCGGTCGACTGGAGGTACTTCTCCGCCTTCGCCGCCACCTGGCGGGGGTCGCGCGAATAGGGCTCGTCGGTGAAGGGGTCGACGATCGAGTGGGTGACCACGAGCGTCTTCGCCTCGCGGTAGGGGTCGACGAACGCCGAGGCGACGTCGGCGAGGAGCTTCATGTCCGACTCGTGGATGCCCTGGAATCCCGTGATCGAGGACCCGTCGAAGAGGAGGCCTTCGGTGATCTCGTCCACGCCGTAGGATGCGGCGGGCAGATTGAAGTGCTGGACGACACCGGGGAGGTCGCAGAAGCGGACATCGACGAATCGCACGTCGTTCTCCGCAATGTAGTTGACGAGTTCTTCAGCAGACGAGAACACTTAGGTCTCCTAGTTAGACGAGTGGTCGGTGGTCCCTGACCACGATCCATCCTAGTTGGCCGGAGGTGAAGCCGTGATGACGGTCATGTTTCGCGGATGTTTCCTGAGGATTCTCCCACGTCGCCTTCGGTAGGCTGGCAGGGTGATCAATCGCGACGACCTCGGGTCCTGGCTGCAGGGCCCTCAGATCCACCGAGAAGAGGGCGACTGGCCCGGACGCAGACTCGGCCTGCCGGAGACCGGTCGGCACTCAGTCGCCCCCGCCTGGCGCCGCCTGCTCGCACTCATGGTCGACTGGTTCATGTGCCTGGCCATCGCCGGCGCCATCGGTTCGACGAATCCGTTCCTCGCCCCGGCGATCTTCGCCGTCGAGAACATCCTCCTCGTCTCCACCCTCGGATACTCCGTCGGGCACCGTCTCTTCGGGATCGAGGTCCGTCGCCTCGACGGCCGTGTCCCGGGGTTCCTGCCCGCGATCATCAGGACGGCGCTCGTCGTCCTCGTCATCCCGGCGCTCATCTTCGACCGCGACAGCCGCGGCCTCCACGACCTCGCCGCACGCACGGTCATCCTCCGCCGCTGACTTCCTACTCGCTGACGCGAGGCCGGACGCACATCGGCCCCGACTCCGCATCTGCGGAGCCGGGGCCGACGAATCTGCGGGGACGGTCAGCGTCCGCGCATCGCCTTGTGGTTGGGGCGGGCCTTGTTCGGGTCGATGCCCTTGGGGATCGGCGGGCGCGTGCCCTGCGTGCCGAGCGCGGAGAGCCGGTTGCGCACCGCGAGGACCTCGGCGCGGTTGAGCTTGCGCGGCAGCTTGTGCACGGCCGAGACGACCTGCTTCATCTGCAGCTGTCCCTCCTCGTTGCCGCCCTGGAGGGTGTGGACGGGAACATTGGGGAGGATGCGCTCATGGCGCTTCTTCTCCTTGGCCAGCAGCTTCGCACTGCGGGCCTTCGGGCCCTCGCTGAGGAGCACGACCCCGGAGCGCCCGGTCGAGCGGAAGACGAGGTCGCGGCTCTTCGGGTCGATCGCGATCGGCTTGTCGTCCATGAGGTAGCCGCGGCGGGCGGTGTTGAGGACCGCGCCGAAGGCACCGGGCTGGCCCTCCATCTGTGCGAACGCCGCGGTCTCGGCGAAACGACCGAGCATGAACATCCCGAGGAGGAGGCCGACCATGAGACCGAGGATCGTCGTGAAGACGGCACCGCCGAAGACGAGTCCGGCCAGAAGGCCGACGAGGGTGCAGCCGACGATCGCAGCGGCGAGCAGCCACGGAGTGGCCTTGTTGTGCTTGGCTGCGAGCTCGTAGACCTGGCGCATCTGCGCCAAGCGGCCCGGCTTCCGGTTCGGATCCTTGGGCTTGCGGCGGAAAAGTCCCTTGCGGCGTTCTTCGCTCATTCTCTCACTTGCTCTTGACGGGCCGGCGGGTGCCCGGAATTATGCCCGGGACCACTCATTGCTCAGCAGTCAAGTCTACCTCTTCGCCGGCGCCGAACATATCCACGACGGCCTGCGCCTCCTGGCGAGCCGGGGTGTGCTTGTCGAGGTGGGCGAGGTGGGCGGGGATCTCCTCCCCGCGGTGGCGCATCGCCGTCGCCCACAGGCGACCCGCGCGGTACGAGGAGCGCACGAGCGGACCCGACATGACGCCGAGGAAGCCGATCTCCTCGGCGGCGTCGCGGAACATGACGAAGTCGGCGGGCTTGACCCACCGGGTGACCGGATGGTGCCGGGGGGAGGGTCGCAGGTACTGCGTGATCGTGATGATGTCGCAACCGGCGTCATGGAGGTCCTGTAGGGCGGAGATGATCTCGTCATTCGTCTCGCCCATGCCGAGGATGAGGTTCGACTTCGTGATCAGTCCCGCCTCCCGGGCCTGCGTGATCACCGACAGTGACCGTTCGTAGCGGAAGGCAGGGCGGATGCGCTTGAAGATCCGCGGGACGGTCTCGACGTTGTGGGCGAGAACCTCGGGGCGGGAGGAGAACACCTCGGCGAGCTGGTCGGGCTTGGCATTGAAGTCGGGGATGAGGAGTTCGACTCCGGTGCCGCGGCCGTCGACGTGGTCGAGGGCGTGGATCTGCCTGACGGTCTCCGCGTAGAGCCAGGCGCCGCCGTCGTCGAGGTCGTCACGGGCGACACCGGTGATCGTCGAGTAGCGCAGACCCATCTCACCGACCGAGGCGGCGACTCGACGGGGCTCGTCGGCGTCGAAGTCGGCAGGACGGCCGGTGTCGATCTGGCAGAAGTCGCAGCGCCTCGTACACTGCTCGCCGCCGATGAGGAACGTCGCCTCGCGATCCTCCCAGCACTCGAAGATGTTCGGGCATCCGGCTTCCTCGCACACGGTGTGGAGGTCCTGCTTGCGGACGAGGGACTTGAGCGAGGTGTACTCGGGGCCGATGTGGGCCTTCGCCTTGATCCAGGCGGGCTTCTCCTCGATGGGCACTTCCGAGTTCCGTGCCTCGACACGGAGCATACGGCGGCCTTCGGGTGCGATCGTCACAGGTGAGCTCCTAAGCGGTGATGGTCTCGTGGAGGATCTCGTCGAGCCGGGGGGCGACCTCTTCTGGGGTCACCGTGCGTCCGAGCTCGGCACTGATGGTCGTGGTGTCGGCGTCGGTGATCCCGCAGGGGATGATCGAGGCATAGGCGCCGAGGTCGTTGCTGCAGTTGAGGGCGAGGCCGTGCATGGTCACGCCCTCGTGGATGCGGATGCCGATCGCCCCGATCTTCCGGTCCCGGCGGACGCCGTCACCGAGGATCCACACGCCGGCGCGCCCCTCGACCGTCGTCGCCTCGATCCCGTACTCGCCGAGCAGGCGGATCATCGAGTCTTCGAGCTGGGCGACGAAGAGGCGGACCTCTTTGGGATCGTTGAGGCGGTAGATGAAGTAGGCGACGAGCTGGCCCGGGCCGTGCCAGGTGATCTTCCCGCCGCGGTCGACGTCGACGACCTCGGTGCCGTCGGTCGGCCGCTCATGGTCCTCGGTGCGCTTGCCCGCCGTGTAGACAGGCGGATGTTCGAGGAGGAGGATCGTCGACTCCCTCGTCCCGGCGAGCACGTCTTCGTGATACTTCTTCTGCAGGTCCCAGGTTCGCCGGTAGTCCGAGAAGGCCGGTGCGAAACCGAGAATTTCAGTGGCCAGAGGCATGCCACCACAATATGCCCGTTGATCGGGGTGTTCAATTGCGCAGAACATGACCCTCGACACCTTTCGCTCGCATTCCGCATTGACTTATCAAACGTCATCATCCATCATCGAATGACATCTAAGATCGTTTCGTTTCATCGATGGGGATGACGAACTATGACATGGCATTACGAGACCACGATCGCCGAGGTGGTCCACCGCCTCCGCGACGACACCGGTGAGTCCGTGTGGGGAGTCGAGAACCGCGGGTTCGATGCCGATCACGACGCGGCACGCGGTACGGAGTCGGTGCTCCTGCCGACGGGGGAGACCGAGGTCCTCCTCGTCGATCCCCTTCCCGGAGGCTTCGTCCTCGACGCCGTCCGCGCCGTCCACGGACTCACCGAGGCAGAGATCCATACTCTCCTGCGCGGATGCTTCGCCGAACTCGCAGCGGTCGGGGACCAGGCCTCCCGGCTCGGCCTCGACTGCTTCGCCCTCGACGCCGAGGGCCGCCCCCGTCTCATCCCCGGGGTGCGGCACCGGCTCGAGACCTCCGTCCGCCGGGCGATCGGCGAGCTCGTCTACCATGCCGCCTACGGATCCCCGTGGAGCGAGGCCCTGCTGCCGGTCGATGTCGCCCTCGCCGAGCGCAGCGCGCAGCTGCGCGCTCTGGTCGCCGATCTCCTCGACGACGATCCTGTCCCGCCATCCGGCGGGGAGGCCGGGGTGGCAGCCGCCGTCGCCGAGGTGTCTGCGCAGTTGGGCACTCTTCCCGCACCGGTTCCGCTGCCGCTCGTCCCGGCCTCCCGCGACCTCGATCCGGCGCAGGCGATCACCGCTCGGCTGCGGGCCGCTCCCGCGCAGGTCCCGACCCCGCAGGGCGACGCTGCCGATCGGCCGGGGCCGGGCGATGTCGGCGCCCGTCCGGGGGAGCGCTCCGGTCGCCTTGGCGCCGCAGCGGCCCTGCGTGCCGCGGCCGCTTCACACGCGCGTCGATCCCGGTCGAGGCGTGGGGAGCGGACCTGCAGGTCGGGTCGGCCACCGCGACGTCCGGAATCCACCCGATCCTCGTGGTGGACCAGGCTGCGGATGAGAGGAGGTCCGGTGCGCTGGGGCATCGCCGCGTCGATCATCGTCGCCGTCCTCGGGGGTCTGCTCGTCGCCTGGTCGACAGCGGAGACACCACCGGCCGGACCCGAGCAGGCGGCGGCGCAGCGGCCGCCTGCGGGTTCGGGGGACGGTGCGGGGGACGAGGATCCCACGGACGAGGACGTCATCGACCGCCTCGGCGACCTCTGTGCCGAACGCGCGCGGGCGCTGGGCGCCGGTGACGGGGATGCCCTCGCCGCACTCACCGTCCCCGGGTCGTCGGCGGCCGCCGCCGACGAACTCATCGACCTCTCCGCCTATGCGGGCGGGACGTACACGGTCACCGTCGGGGACGTCACCGTGGTCGAGCGCACCGACACCGGCATCCGGGTTGCGGCGCGGATGACGACGAGCGCGGAGATCGGAGGACAGGAGGAGCGGTTCGAGGCCGAGGACGTCGTCTTCACGCTCACCGAGCATGAGGGAGCCTGGAGGATCGCCGAGGTGGCGGAGGTGTGAATGCCGCAGGGGGCCGGTCGGTCGACCGGCCCCCTGCGGGCGTGGGATGAGAGCGCTGCGACTCAGAGGTCGAGATCGGCCTCGAAGTTGCCGTCCTCGAGACGAGCCTTGATCGTCTGCAGGAAGCGACCCGCATCCGCACCGTCGACCAGCTGATGGTTGTAGGTCAGCGGCAGGTAGACCATGTCGCGGATCGCGATCGACTCCTCGCCGTCGGCCGTCTTGACGACGATCGGGCGGCGCACGATCGCACCGGTGCCGATGATGCCCATCTGCGGCTGGTTGATGATCGGCGTGTCGAAGAGCGCACCCACCGAGCCGATGTTCGTCACGGTGAAGGTGCCACCGGAGAGCTCATCGGGCATGATCTTGTTGTTGCGGGTGCGGTCGGCGACGTCGTCGATGGCCTTGGCGAGACCGGCGATGCTGAGATCGCCGGCGTCCTTGACCACCGGCACGAGCAGACCGCGCGGAGTGTCCACGGCGACCGCGAGGTTCTCGTGGTCGAAGTAGGTGATCTCCTGCGTCTCGAGGTCGTACTGCGCGTTGACCTTCGGGTGCTGCTTGAGCGCCTCGACGATCGCCTTGGCGAAGAACGGCAGGTAGGTGAGCTTGACGCCGTGCTTGGACTGGAACGCGTCCTTGCTCGCCTTGCGCAGCTTGGCCACACGGGTCATGTCGACCTCGATGACCTGGGTCAGCTGTGCCGAGACCTCGAGCGACTCGCTCATGCGCTTGGCGATGGTCTGCCGGATGCGCGAGGCCTTCTCCGTGGTGCCGCGCAGCTTCGCAGCCTCCTCGGGGATCTCGAGCGTGAACGGCTTCTTCGACTCACCGGCCGGGGTCGACGCCGAGGATGCGGCCGGACGGTTCGCGGCTGCGGCGAGGACGTCCTGCTTGCGGATGCGTCCGCCGACACCGGTGCCGGTGACCGTCGAGAGGTCGACGCCCTCGTCGCGGGCGAGGCGACGCACGAGCGGGGTCACGTAGGCGGAGTTCTCACCCACGGTGTCCGCGGCAGCCGACTCGCTCTTCGCCGGGGTGGACTCAGCCTTCGAGGCGGCCTGGGCGGCCGGAGCGGACTGTGCCGCCGGCTCCTCAGCCTTCGGCGACTCCTGCTTGGGTGCCTCCTGCTTCGGCTCTTCGGCCTTGGGCTCTTCGGCCTTGGGAGCCTCCTCCTTGGGCTCCTCCTTCTTCGGCTCCTCGGCCTTCGGCGCCTCCTCCTGCTTCGGCTCGGACTCTGCCGGCTTCTCAGCTGACGCGCTCGAGGATGCGGAGGGAGCTCCGGAACCGATCCGCGCGAGCGGAGCGCCGACGTCGACGGTCTCGTCCTCCTCGGCGAGGTGCGCCTGGACGATGCCGGCCACGGGGGAGGGGACCTCGGTGTCGACCTTGTCGGTGGAGACCTCGAGCAGGGGCTCGTCGACCTCGACCTCGTCGCCGACCTCCTTGAGCCAGCGGGTGACGGTCCCCTCGGTGACGGACTCGCCGAGGGCGGGCATCGTCACCTCGGTGCCCTCACCGGAATCGTCGGAGGAGGACTCCGCCTCGGCGGGTTCCGGGGACGTCTCGGAGGACTCGTCCGACGCAGAGCTCTCGTCAGACGAGGACTCCTCCGTCGAGGACTCCTCGCCCTCGTCCGCACCAGAAGGCTCTTCGGTCGCACCGGCGGCGACGCTTGCGGGCTCCTCCTCGGGGGCGGTCTCCGAGTCCCCGGAGCCGCTGCCGTCGCCGATGTAGGCGAGGTCGCCGCCGACCTCGACGACGTCGTCCTCGTCGGCGAGGATCTTCTCGAGCACACCGGCGAAGGGGCTGGGGATCTCGGTGTCGACCTTATCGGTCGAGACCTCGAGCAACGGCTCGTCGACCTCGACGGTGTCGCCGACGGACTTCAGCCACCGGGTGACTGTACCTTCGGTCACCGACTCTCCGAGAGCCGGCATCTGCACGGAATTCGACATGTCTTTCGTCTCCTCGGATCTTATGAGTGGAAGTGCAGGGGCTTGCCGGCCAGCGCGAGGTGCGCCTCGCCGATGGCCTCGTTCTGCGTCGGATGCGCATGGATGAGCTGCGCGACTTCCTCAGGGAAGGCCTCCCAGTTGACGATGAGCTGAGCCTCACCGACCTGCTCGCTGAGGCGGGCGCCGATGCCGAAGATGCCGACGACGGGTCCGTCCTTCTCGCGGATGACCTTGATGAAGCCGGTCGTGTTGAGGATGACCGACTTCCCGTTGCCGCCGAGGTTGTACTCGAGGGTCTCGACGTTGTCCGCCCCGTACTTCTCCTCCGCCTGCTTGGCGGAGAGTCCGACGGAGAAGATCTCCGGCTCACAGTAGGTCACGCGGGGGATGCCCGATTCGATGATCGGCACCGGACCCAGCCCGGCGATCTCCTCGGCGACGAAGATGCCCTGGCCGAACGCACGGTGGGCGAGCTGGAGGCCGGGGACGATGTCGCCGACGGCGTAGATGTTGCCGACTCCGGTGTGGAGGCGCTCATTGGCGAGGACGAATCCGCGGTCCATCGGGATGCCCTGCTCCTCGAAGCCGAAGCCCTCGGTCACCGGGCCGCGGCCCACAGCGACGAGAAGGTATTCGGCTTCGAGCTCGGTGCCGTCCTCGAGCGTGACCTTGACGCCGTCGGCGGTCTCCTCGACGCCCTTGAACATGACGCCGAGCTTGTAGTTGATCTTGCGCTTCTTGAAGGCGCGCTCGAGGGCCTTCGAGATGGACTCGTCCTCGTTGGCGACAAGGTGGGGCAGACCCTCGACGATCGTGACATCCGCGCCGTAGGACTTCCAGACGCTGGCGAATTCGACGCCGATGACGCCTCCGCCGAGGACGATGACCGACTTCGGCACGGTGTCGAGCTCGAGCGCCTCGGTGCTCGTGAGCACCCGGTCGGTGACGTCGAGGCCGAGCGTCTTCGACGTCGACCCGGTCGAGAGCAGAATGTTCTTGCCGGTCAGGGTGTACGTCTCATCGGCGCCCTTGACCTCGACCTGGTCCTTGCCGACGAGCTTGCCGTCACCGAGGTAGGTGTCGATGCCGCGGGCCTTGATGAGTCCCTGGAGGCCCTTGTAGTTGCGGTTGATGACGTTCGTCTTGTACTCGAGCACCTTGTCGATGTCGATGCCCTTGAACTCGGCGTCGACACCGAACGTCTCGGACTCCTTGGCCGAGTCGGCGACCTCAGCAGTGTGGAGGAGTGCCTTCGTCGGCACACATCCGCGGTGCAGACACGTTCCGCCCACCTTGTCGCGTTCGATCAGAGCGACCTTCATGTCGAGCTCTGCCGCGCGCAGAGCCGCGGCATAGCCGCCGGTTCCGCCGCCGAGGACGACTAGGTCGTAGGTCAATGAGTCACTCACGGATTACTCCTCGTAGCTGTGGTCAAGCCTGCCTCAGGCAGCTATCCCTCTTATCTTTCCACTTTTCTTCTCAGGCGCGAAAGCACACACTGTCTGTTCCGCCACAGGTGGGGAGCATCACTCCCGGCGCGACGGGGTGCGGAAGGCCCTGATCAGTCGGCGCTGCGGGCGAGCTGCACGAGAGTGCGCACTGCGGCACCGGTGGCCGCGACCGGGGTGTAGCCGAACGCAGAACCGGTGTTGAAGCTCGGACCGGCGATGTCGATGTGCGCCCACGCGGTGTCGTCTCCGACGAACTCGCGGAGGAACGCCGCGGCGGCGAGCATGCCGCCGGGGCGGGGACCGGAGTTCTTGAGGTCGGCTGCCGTCGAGTCGAAGCCTGCGAGCATCTCCTCGGGGATCGGCATCGGCCAGATGTCCTCTCCGGCGATCTTCGCCTGCTCACTCACCTTCTCCCGCACCGCCTCGTCGCCCATGACACCGGAGGTCCGGTTGCCCAGCGCGACGATCTGGGCGCCGGTCAGCGTCGCGACGTCGATGAGGAGGTCGGGGTTCTCCGCGTCGGCGTCGGTGAGGGCGTCGGCGAGGACGAGGCGGCCCTCGGCGTCGGTGTTCGTCACCTCGACGGTCTTGCCGCTGCGCATGGTGAGCACATCGGAGGGACGCTGCGCCGAGGATCCGGGCATGTTCTCCGCCAGCGGCAGCCACGCGGTGGCCTTGACGGGCAGGCCTAGGTCGGCGATCGCGAAGACGGCTTCGACGACGGCGGCGGCACCGGCCATGTCGGACTTCATGTCCTCCATGCTCGCGGCGGGCTTGAGGGAGAGTCCCCCGGAGTCGAAGGTGATGCCCTTGCCGACGAAGCTGAGGTGGCGGCGGGCACCCTTCGGGCTGTACTCGACCTTGACCAGGCGCGGTCCCCGCGTCGAGCCCTGTCCGACGCCGATGAGTCCGCCGTAGCCGCCCGCGGCGAGTTCCTTCTCACCGAGGACCGAGACCTTGACCTTCCGGGACTTCGCCTGGTCCTTGACCGTCTGGGCGAACGATTCGGGGTAGAGGTCGAGCGGGGGAGTGTTGACGAGGTCGCGGGCACGGTTGGTCGCCTCGGCGATGACGACGCCGGCGGCGTGGGCGCGGGAGAACGCCTTGCCCTTGGGGCCGAGGACCGTGACGGGACCCGGGACGGTGTCGTCGTCGCCGGTGCGGTAGGTGAGGAAGCGGTAGGCGCCGAGTCCGGCACCGACGGTCACGGCCTCGACATCCTCGGCGGAGGCGACCGGCAGCGCGAGCGCGATCGACGATGCCCCGCTCAGGGCCCGCAGCGCGGAGCCGGCGGCGCAGCGCAGGGTCTCACGGTCGGCGGTGTCGTCATCGGACTTCGCGGGGTCGAAGGATCCGAGGCCGACGAGGAGGACGCTGCCGGCGGCCACGCCCTTGGGGGAGGGGATGCGCACGGTCGCCCCGGCCTTGCCGGTGAACTCGATCGCCTTCGCGGCGTCGTTGAGCGCGGTGGTGGCGGCCTTGGCGGAGTCGAGTCCGCGCACCTTGCCGTCGGCCACGCCGAGGACGAGCACGGCATCGCCGGCCTTGGTCGGATTCGTCGAAGAGTAGCTGGAGGGGGTGGAGGCACCGGGCATGTGTTCCCTTTCTTCGTCTGCGGGCATTGCCTTCGATCCTAGTCCCATATTCCCCGCCGAGGTGGACGTGCCCGCCGATGCGATGTGCGACTGCCCTATTGTTGGGGGCGTGTATCGACTCATCTTCACTCTGATCTTCAAACCCATGGACGCCGAGCGCGCTCACCATCTCTCCTTCACCGCACTGCGCGTCCTCGATCGGATCCCCGGTCTCGGCAGGCTCCTGCGGGTCGTCTTCGCCCGGGGGACGCAGCAGCCCGCCGAGGTGCTCGGCCTCCCGTTCCCCAACCGGGTGGGCCTCGCGGCCGGCTTCGACAAGAACGGGGTCGGCGTCCGTGCGCTCTCCGCGCTCGGCTTCGGGCACATCGAGGTCGGTACGATCACCGCGCACGCACAGCCGGGCAACGAGCGCCCGCGCCTGTTCCGGCTGCTGCGCTCCCGCGCGCTGCTCAACCGGATGGGATTCAACAACGACGGGGCCCGGCAGGCCTCGTTCAACATCACCCGGCAGCGGAAGGCGCTCGCTGCGCTGCCGGCGGCGAAGCGTCCGATCATCGGGATCAACATCGGCAAGACGAAGGTCGTCCCCGCCGAGGACGCGGTCGCCGACTACGTCGCCTCGACGCGGGAGCTCGCACCTCTGGCCGACTACCTCGTCATCAACGTCAGCTCCCCGAATACCCCGGGCCTGCGCGACCTCCAGTCGGTGTCCGCCCTCGAACCGATCATCACCGCGGTGCGGGAGACGGCCGCCGAAGTCGTCGCCGCCCCGCGCTCAGCACTCGGCCATGTGCCCCTGCTCGTCAAGATCGCCCCCGACCTCAGCGATGAGGACGTCGTCGACATCTGCGATCTCGCCGCACGGGCAGGCGCCGACGGGCTCATCGTCACGAACACGACGATCGACCGGACTGTCCTCACCGGGAGTGACGCCGCGTTCGCGCGCAGGGAGGCCGGCGGGATCTCCGGCAGGCCGCTGGCCGCGCGCTCGCTCGAGGTGCTCCGCCTCGTCGCGGCCACCGTCGGCGATGAGCTCACGATCGTCTCGGTCGGGGGCCTCGGCGACGGACGGGACGTCTCCGCACGGCTGGCCGCGGGAGCCGATCTCGTGCAGGTCTACTCGGAGATGGTCTACTCGGGTCCCTTCTGGCCCGGACGGATCATCCGCGGTCAGGGGACCCGTCTGCTCACTCGGGGTACTGGCGGCGCTTGACCTGCGGCTTGGGCATGCGCAGCGGCCGGAGCTGGACGCTGCGCATGACCGCGTAGAACGGGATGCCGCGCTCGACGGTGCCGAACTTCGCCCGCAGGCGTCCCTTGAGGATGTAGTTGAGGACGAAGCCGTCGAGGATGACGAGAGCGAGCAGACCCCACACGGCGTAGGTGAAGTACTGCTGGATCGCCACCGGCTGGGTGAAGGCGACGACGAGGATGAGGATCGCCGCCGGGATGAAGAGCTCGCCGATCGAGAAGCGGGCGTCGACGTAGTCGCGGACGTACCGGCGCTGGGGCCCGCGGTCGCGGCGGGTGAGGTACTTCTCCTCACCGTTCATCATCCCGATGCGGGCACGGTCGCGCTCCTTGCGCTGCTGTTCCTTCGCCCGCTGATTCGCGACCTTGCGGTCCTTCGAGACCAGGGGCTGGCGGCGCACGGCCTCCTGCTGGCTTCTCTTGGGAGTCGGGCGGCCCTTCTTCGCCTCGGCATCACGAGGTGACGCCTCCGCTGCGGTGGAGTCGTCGTCGGTCTTGGGGGAGGAGTCGTTGTCCTCGTGAGTCTTCTTGCTTCCGAACACGGAATGAATACTACCGTTGGAGCATGAGTGATTCGACTTCCGCGCCTGATGCCGCCCACCTCCACGCCCGTGTCGACGAGATCTTCGACGACGTCCTCGACCAGCTGAGCGACCTCGTCGCGATCCCCTCGGTGGCGTGGCCGAGCTTCGACCCGTCCCAGGTCACCGCCAGCGCCGAGGCTGTCGCCGCCCTCGCCCGCGATCTCGGTCTCGACGTCGAGATCCTCACCGCGGACACCGAGGACGGCGGGCAGGGATATCCCGCGGTCGTCGCCTCGGCTCCGGCTCCCGCCGGTGCGCCCACCGTCCTCCTCTACGCCCACCACGACGTCCAGCCTCCCGGCAGGGCCGAGGCGTGGGAGACCGACCCCTTCGTCGCGACCCGGAAGGGGGACCGGCTCTACGGCCGCGGTGCCGCCGACGACAAGGCAGGGATCATGGTCCACCTCACGGCTCTGCGGCTGCTCGCCGACCGCCTCGGCGTCGGAGTCCGGCTCTTCATCGAAGGTGAGGAGGAGGCGGGCAGCCCGAGCTTCCGGAACTTCCTCGACCGCTACCGGGACAAGCTCGCCGCCGATGTCATCGTCGTCGCCGACTCGGGGAACTGGGCGGCCGGGGTGCCCGCGCTGACGACGAGCCTGCGCGGGATGTGCGCCGTCGAGTTCGAGGTCGCCACCCTCGATCATGCGGTGCATTCGGGCATGTACGGGGGAGTGGTCCCCGATGCGATGCTCGCGATGACGAAGGTGCTCTCGAGCCTCCACGACGACAACGGCTCCGTCGCCGTCGCCGGACTCGCCTCCACCTCGGAGACGGACATCGACTACGAGGAGTCCACGGTGCGCGAGGACTCCGGCGTGCTGCCGGGCACCGACCTCATCGGAACGGGAACGCTGGCCTCCCGGCTGTGGGCCCAGCCCTCGATCACCGTCATCGGCCTCGACATCCCCGATGTCGACGTCTCCTCGAACACCCTGCAGCCGAGTCTGCGGGCCAAGCTCTCCATCCGCCTCGCCCCAGGCGACACGCCTGAGAACGCGGTGGCGGCGGTGACGAGGCACTTGGAGGAGAACCTCCCGTTCGGGGCGAGTCTGAAGATCGGTGCGACCGAGGGAGGCAGCCCGTGGCAGGCCGACCTCAGCGACCCCGTCGTCCAGGTCGCCCGTGACGCGCTCACCGAGGCGTGGGGGAGGGAGTCGGCGACGATGGGCCTGGGCGGTTCGATCCCCTTCATCGCCGACCTCCTCGAGGTGTTCCCCCAGGCCTCGATCCTCGTCACCGGCGTCGAAGACCCGGACGCGCGGGCGCACAGCGCGAACGAATCCCTCTACCTGCCCGACTTCAAGGCCGCGATCGTCGCCGAGGCTCTGCTCCTCGACGCCCTCGGGCGCAGGGACGCGGCAGGCAGCGCAACAGGCGGCGCCGAGCCCGCGGAGGCCTGAGCGGACAAACGTGACACGATGGGAATAGCCCGTGCCCGCCGCACGTTGAACGCGGTGTAGCCTTGGGCCCAAGACCACATGAGGAGTAGCAATGACAGCGACGAACGAAGCCACCGCCACGCACGAGGTCGAGCTCTCGGGCACGGCTGCGGACAAGGTCCGCAGCCTGCTGCAGCAGGAGGGACGCGATGACCTGCGTCTGCGTGTGGCCGTGCAGCCCGGCGGCTGCTCGGGGCTCATCTACCAGCTCTACTTCGATGAGCGCTTCCTCGACGGCGATGCCGTCCGCGATTTCGACGGCGTCGAGGTCATCGTCGACCGGATGAGCGTTCCCTACCTCAACGGATCGACCATCGACTTCTCCGACACCATCGAGAAGCAGGGCTTCACGATCGACAACCCCAACGCCGGCGGATCGTGCGCATGCGGCGACTCGTTCCACTGAGTCAGCCCACGATCTGACGATCGTCTGAGCACAGCGACATGGACCTGGAGGATCTGCGCGCCGTCACTGCGACGGCGACGGAGCCCCAGGTCCTTTCCGCGTATCGGGCCGGTCTCTTCCCCATGGGGATCGGTCGCGGGGGCACAGGTCGCATGGGGTGGTGGGCGCCGCGCCGCCGCGGTGTGCTCCTGCCCGGCGACCTGCGGGTGAGCAAGAGCCTGCGGAAGTCGATGCGCCGCTTCGACTACAGCGTCGACGGCGCCTTCGACGAGGTCATCCGCGCATGCGCCGACCCGTCCCGGACGGGGACGTGGATCACGCGCGAGATCATCGATCTCTACACGGGCCTCCACGAGGACGGCTGGGCCCATTCCGTCGAGGTCTGGGCCGAGGACCGCCTCGTCGGGGGCCTCTACGGGGTCGCGATCGGTTCGCTCTTCGCGGGGGAGTCGATGTTCCACCGCGAGACCGACGCATCGAAGGCCGCGCTCGTCCACCTCGTCGGACTCCTCGACGAGGGTGCGGATACGGGTGTGACCTTGGCCGATGAGGACGAATGGCTCATCGACACACAGTGGCAGACGCCACATCTGGAAAGCCTCGGCGTGTCGGAGATCAGCGGTCTCGAGTACGCCGCGCGGCTTGATTCCGCGCTCCGGGGCAATCGCGCTCAGCCAATTCTCAACAAATGAACATCTGCATGTGAATTTCTACCGTGTGTAGCGGTAGTCTGGTAGATGACAAAGTACGAGTTCGTCCTTCGGCATGCCGAAAGGCGAAAGATGGTTGTGAAAGGCTGCACGTGGATTCTCCGAATCAGTCAGGGCCGCGACGGTCCTGGGCGAAGCGGCTCGGCATTCTGGGCGCGGTGACTCTGCCGGCGCTCCTCTCCGGATGCACGAAAGAGCAGATTGCCAACGGATTCTTCCCACTCGAATCGAAGGGTGCGACCAACCACACGGAGGCCTACACCGCCCTGTGGAACGGAGCGTGGATCGCTTCGATGATCGTCGGCCTCATCGTGTGGGGCCTCATCCTCTGGGCGATCGTGGCCTACCGCCGCCGCAAGAACGATCGCGGCCTGCCGGTGCAGATGCGCTACAGCATGCCGATCGAGATCCTGTTCACGGTGACGCCGGTCATCCTCGTGCTCGGATTCTTCTTCCAGAACGTCCAGGTGATGGCGAAGACCACCGATGACCGGACTCCCGGCGAGCAGGTCATCGAGGTTGCAGCCAAGCAGTGGGCGTGGGACTTCAACTACGTCAATCAGGACGTCTACTACGCGGGCACGCAGGTCAACCTCGACGGCACCGAGAAGCCGGGCGAGAACGCCCCGACCCTCTACCTGCCCGTCAACACGGATCTCGAGATCAAGCTCCATTCGCGTGACGTCATCCACTCCTTCTGGGTTCCCGCCTTCCTTGAGAAGCGCGACATGATCCCCGGCCACGACCAGAGCCTGTTCCTGCGTGCCGAGAAGGAAGGCGAGTACGTCGGCAAGTGCGCCGAGCTCTGCGGTGAGTACCACTCGGAGATGCTCTTCAACGTCAAGGTCGTCTCCAAGGCCGAGTTCGAGGAGTACACGCAGTCGCTCGCGGATCAGGGCAACACCGGTCAGCTCGGGCCCGAATACGATCGCAACTGGTACCCGAAAGAAGGTGCTCAAGAATGACCGCTACGACAGACAGAGCGGCTCTTGACGCTCCGGTCGTTCCCCGGAGCAAGGGCAAGATCATCGTCGACTGGATCACGTCGACGGACCACAAGACCATCGGGTACATGTACCTGATCGGCTCGTTCTTCTTCTTCTGCGTCGGCGGCGTGATGGCGCTGATCATCCGCCTCGAGCTCTTTGAGCCCGGCATGCAGATCATCGAGACGAAGGAACAGTACAACCAGCTGTTCACGATGCACGGCACGCTCATGCTGCTGATGTTCGCGACTCCGCTCTTCGCCGGCTTCGCCAACGTCATCATGCCGCTGCAGATCGGCGCCCCGGACGTCGCGTTCCCCAGGCTCAACGCCTTCGCGTTCTGGCTCTACCTCTTCGGCAGCCTCATCGCGCTCTCGGGCTTCCTCACCCCGCAGGGTGCGGCCGCGTTCGGCTGGACGGCGTATGCGCCGCTGAGCAACACGACGTTCACCCCTGGTGCCGGCGGCAACCTCTGGGTCCTCGGACTCGCGCTGCAGGGCTTCGGCACGATCCTCGGCTCGGTCAACTTCATCACGACGATCATCACGATGCGTGCTCCGGGCATGACGATGTTCCGCATGCCGATCTTCAGCTGGAACGTCCTCATCACGGGCATCCTCGTCCTCATGGCCTTCCAGCCTCTGGCTGCGGCACTGCTCGTCCTCGCCTCCGACCGCATCCTCGGCTCGCATGTCTTCAGTCCAGGAAACGGCGGACCGATCCTCTGGCAGCACCTGTTCTGGTTCTTCGGACATCCGGAGGTCTACGTCATCGCCCTGCCGTTCTTCGGCATCATCACGGAGATCATCCCGGTCTTCAGCCGCAAGCCGGTGTTCGGATACAAGGAGCTCGTGTTCGCGACGATCTCGATCGCCGCTCTGTCCGTGACCGTGTGGGCTCACCACATGTACGTCACCGGTGTGGTGGCGCTGCCGTTCTTCGCCTTCATGACGATGCTCATCGCGATTCCGACAGGCGTGAAGTTCTTCAACTGGATCGGCACGATGTGGCGCGGCTCGATCACGTTCGAGACGCCCATGGTGTGGGCCATCGGCTTCCTCGTGACCTTCCTCTTCGGCGGTCTCACGGGAGTCATCCTCGCCAGCCCGGCCCTCGACCAGTCGGTCTCCGACTCGTACTTCGTCGTCGCCCACTTCCACTACGTCGTCTTCGGCACGGTCGTGTTCGCGATGTTCGCCGGATTCTACTTCTGGTGGCCGAAGTGGACCGGTCGGATGCTCAACGAGAAGCTCGGACACATCCACTTCTGGATCCTCTTCATCGGCTTCCACGGCACCTTCCTCGTCCAGCACTGGCTCGGCGTCGACGGCATGCCCCGCCGCTACGCGGACTACCTGCCGCAGGACGGCTTCACGTGGATGAACCAGGTCTCGACCGTCGGTTCGCTCATCCTCGGCCTGTCGATGGTGCCATTCTTCTGGAACGTGTGGATCACATCGCGCAAGGCGCCGAAGGTCACCGTCGACGATCCGTGGGGCTACGGTGGATCGCTCGAGTGGGCCACCTCGTGCCCGCCCCCGCGACACAACTTCACCTCGCTGCCGCGGATCCGTTCGGAGCGCCCGGCATTCGACGTCAACCATCCTGAGCTTCTGGAATACGCCGGCCACGGCCACGCCGAACCTCAGCTCGCCGGAGGTACCGCCAAGTGAAAGCATCGATCAACGTCTTCATCTACTGTGGTCTGTTCTTCATGGCCATGGGAGTCGTCTACGGATTCGTGACGCACTTCAACGAGCTCGTCGGCTTTCCGGCGCTGCTGCTCGTCGGAGTCATGTCGATCATGATCGGCGTCTACCTGTGGCTGACCGACCGTCGTGTCGGCCGCCAGCCGCAGGACAACGACGTCGCGGAGATCTCCGACGCCGACGCCGACTACGGCTTCTTCAGCCCGTGGAGCTGGTGGCCGATCGTCTGTGCCGCCGCCGGTGCCGTCTCCTTCTACGGCATCGCGATGGGCTGGTGGATCTTCCCGTTCGGTGCGGTGCTCGGCGTGGTTGCCCTCGTCGGCATCTCGTACGAGCACGATCGCGGCGGGTTCGCCCACTGATCGCAGGTCTCTGATCGCGCAGGCGAGGGCCCGGACTCTTCAGGAGTCCGGGCCCTCCCGCATTCACGCTTGCGCCGGTGTCGGACGGGTTGCCGCGTTGCGGCACCTCAACGCCGATCCCGCGCCGCCGCGTCGCGACACGACAACGCCGCAACGCACCCGGAGCGGCATAACCGCGCGGAAGCACCGCACAACGCCCACGCAGCGGCGTCAAGGCAGAGGTGCTCGTGTCTGCGCCGGGCTCCATCCCGCACACGTATCGCAAAAACCCACCCGTAGCGCCGTAACGCACTTGGAGCACCACAACGCCCCTGAAGCGGTAAACCCTCGCTGTAGCACCGCACGACGCCCACGTAGCGGCAAATCATCCCCGTGCAACGGTAGGACGTAGCGCGGAGGGTGCGGGTTGCACGCCGGAGCGCTCGGCGACTCGATAGTGGGGGCACGCAACGGACCTGCTGTCACAGTCTGCCTTTCACAGACGCGGAGGGGCGCACAGCCGAGCCGGGGGAGCGCAGCGGCGCCGGCTAAGAGTTGCTCGCGTCTGCCCGGCACAATCCCGCACACGGAGCGCTGGAAGGCACCTGCAGCGTCCTAACGCCCATGTACCGCGACGACTGTCAACGGCGCACCCGTAGCGCCGCAACGCACTTGGAGCGCCACAACGCCGCTGAAGCGGTAAACCCCCGGCGAAGCACCGCACGACGCCCACGTAGCGGCAAATCATCCCCGTGCAGACGTAGGACGTAGCGCTGAGGGTGCGGCGTGCTCGGAGAGGCGTTTCGAGCACGAGTGCAGGCCGCGCTCGACATCAAGACGAGGCGAGCAGGCCACGCCCAGCGCACACTTGGCGACCGGATCGGCATGCTCGAGGCGACACTCTCCGGCCGTCGACGCACAGTAACTGGGGACAGGCTCGCGCCCGAGCGGGGCACACCCCTGCGGATACGAAAAGCAGCCACCGCACGGCGCGCCACAGACACGACAAGGGCCCAGCACATAGCGTGCTGGGCCCTCTCGGTGCCGGTCGACGATCAGCCGACCGCCGGCGCGATCAGTGGCTGAGCGACTTCGGATCCGAGCCTTCGACGGCCTCGTGGTCGTGATGCGAGGCTTCGAGCTCGGTCTTCGTCACCGGCGCGACCCGGTCTTCGAAGAAGAACTTCGACAGGCGGGCGCGGAACTTCTCGAGCGCGGTCACCTTGCCCTCAGCGTTCGGCTGCGGCGGAATGTAGTGCGGCGATTCGAACGCGGTGAGCTTCCACAGCTTGTTCGGCGGGAGCGCCTCATGGCGCTCGAGGAACTCGCCGTGGGGCAGACGGATGATGTTCGCCGTCTCACGTCCGTGCAGCGCGACCTCACGGTCCTTGCGCTGGAGTGCGAGACACATGCGCTTCGTGACGATGTAGCCGATGATCGGTCCGAGGAAGAAGAGCGCACGGAAGATGTAGATCATGTCGTTGAGCGACATCTGGAAGAACACGGCGATGATGTCACCCGACGCCGCCGCCCACAGGTTGCAGTAGAAGATGATGCCTGCCACACCGATGGCGGTGCGTGTGGGGTTGTTGCGCGGACGGTCGAGGATGTGGTGCTCGCGGTTGTCCTTGAGCAGCCAGGCCTCGAAGAACGGGTAGACGAACATCGCCGCGAACACACCGCCGAGGACGATGACCGAGCTGTTGATGTTGAACGAGATCGGCCAGCCGGCGATGTAGAACTCGAACCAGCCCGGAACGATGCGGAGGAAGCCGTCCGCCCAGCCGATGTACCAGTCCGGCTGGGTGCCGGCGGAGACGGGGGAGGGATCGTAGGGCCCGTAGTTCCAGATCGGGTTGATCGTGAACAGCGCCGAGATCACGGAGATGACACCGAAGATGAGGAAGAAGAACCCTCCGCCCTTCGCTGCGAAGGTCGGGAGCACGGGCTCGCCGACGACGTTCTTCTCGGTGTGGCCGGCGCCCGGCCACTGCGTGTGCTTGTGGACGACGACGAACATCAGGTGGATGCCGATGAGCGCGATGAGCAGGGCGGGGACGATCATGATGTGGAGCGTGTAGAGACGCGACACGATGTCGATGCCTGGGAACTCGCCGCCGAAGACGAAGAACGAGATATACGTTCCGACCAGCGGCAGGGACTTGAGGATGCCGTCGATGATGCGCAGGCCGTTGCCCGAGAGCAGGTCGTCGGGCAGCGAGTAGCCGGTGAAGCCGGCGGCCATGGCAAGGATGACGAGGAAGACGCCGACGACCCAGTTGAGTTCGCGGGGCTTCCGGAACGCACCGGTGAAGAACACGCGCAGCATGTGGAGGCTCAGCGCCGCCACGAAGAGCAGAGCGCCCCAGTGGTGCATCTGCCGGATGAAGAGTCCGCCGCGGATCTCGAACGAGATCTCGAGCGTGGAGTTGTAGGCCTCGGAGATCTCGACTCCGCGCAGCGGAACCCACGGACCTTCGTAGTGGAGCTCACCCATCGCAGGGTGGAAGAAGAACGTGAGGAAGGTGCCCGAGAGCACGACGATGACGAAGCTGTAGAGGGCGACCTCGCCGAGCATGAAGGACCAGTGCGAGGGGAAGATCTTGCGTCCGAACTCGCGAACGAGCTTGGAGGCCCCGACGCGGGATTCGGTGAAGTCCGCCAGCTTCCCGACAGGTGTGGTGGGCTGTGAAGTACTCATGGGTGGTTGATCTCCCAGAACGTAGGTCCGACGGGCTCAGGGAAGTCCGACTGCGCGACCAGGTAGCCTTCGCTGTCCACGGTGATGGGCAGCTGGGGCAGCGGGCGCTTCGCCGGGCCGAAGATGACCTTGCAGTGCTCGGTCACGTCGAACGTCGACTGGTGGCACGGGCAGAGCAGGTGATGGGTCTGGTGCTCGTACAGCGCCACGGGGCAGCCGACGTGCGTGCAGATCTTCGAGTACGCGACGATGCCGTCGTACGACCAGTCGGCGCGAGCAGGATCCTCTTTGAGCTCCTTGGGATCGATGCGCATGAGGAGGACGGCGGCCTTCGCCTTCTCGTCGAGCGCATGACCCTCGTTCGTGTCATCGCCGATGCCGGAGGGAAGGACATGGAAAGCCGAACCGATCGTGACGTCCTCAGCCTTGATCGGACGCTCCGAATCAGGGGAGGGGATGCCGCCCGGGTCGCGGATGAGTCGCACACCCTCGCCCCACAGGGTCTTGAACAGCGCATCGCCCGGAAGCGGACCGAGGTCGCGGAAGACGAGGATCGCCGGCAGGGGTGCGATCGCGAGAGCGGCGATGAGCGTGTTGCGCAGAAGCGGACGACGGGCGATGCCCGACTCCTCCTTGGCCTGGTGGAGGATCTCGAGCGCGATCGCCTGATCCTCTTCGCTGCCGTTGATGTCATGGCGCTCATCGATGCCCTCATGATCGCTCATGAGGTTCTTCGCCCAGAGCACCGCGCCGGCACC
Source organism: Brevibacterium sp. LS14 (assembly GCF_012027885.1). Taxonomy (NCBI): domain Bacteria; kingdom Bacillati; phylum Actinomycetota; class Actinomycetes; order Micrococcales; family Brevibacteriaceae; genus Brevibacterium; species Brevibacterium sp. LS14. Next base: position 437,237 of record NZ_SJXG01000060.1, on the reverse strand, counting down.
GAGGCTGAACATCGCCACGGCCGCACCGAGTCCCACCATCATGGTGTGGATGCGGATGCTCTCCATCGACTCTCCCAGCGGGAAGAGGAAGTACGCGACGATGAACCAGATCGTGCCGATCATCGAAGCGATGAACCACAGCGCCACCTGGCGCTCGGCGACCTTCTGGGCACGCGGGTCGGCGTCGGTCAGTCGCGGCTTGTGCTCAGGCAGGCCAGGGTTGGTGAACCCGTTCAGCTCCTCGAGCTGGCTGCCGCCGCCGGAGTGCTCTTTCGAGGTCATGAATTTCCCCGTCTAATCTCGTGATGGTAGGTGAACGACAACTGCGGACTCACTTCGCCCTCGAGGAGAGCCATACGGTGATGCCGATGACTGCGGCGAGTCCGAAGAACCAGATGAAGAGGCCCTCAGCCACTGGTCCCAGGGATCCGAGCTTGAATCCGCCGGGGGAGGGGTTCTCCGACACTTCCCGGATGTACGAGATGATGTCTCGCTTGTCCTCGGGAGTGAGGTTCGCGTCGTTGAAGATGGGCATGTTCTGAGGTCCGGTCTGCATCGCCTCGTAGAGGTGCTTGGGCGAGACCTCGGACAGGTTCGGCGCGTACTTGCCGCGGGTGAGCGCACCGCCGGCGCCGACGACGTTGTGGCACATCGCGCAGTTCGTGCGGAAGAGCCCGCCGCCGGCGGCGGGGTCACCCTTCGCAGGATCGAGGTACTGCTCCTCCGGGATCGCCGGTCCCGGTCCGAGCGAGGCGACGTAGGCCGCGAGCTGCGCGGTCTGCTCGTCGTTGAACTGCGGTTCCTTGACGCGGGCCTGCGGTCCGTTCGCCTGCAGCGGCATACGACCCGTGCCGACCTGGAAGTCGACCGCTGCCGCACCGACGCCGATGAGTCCGGGTCCGGCCTTCGTGCCCTCGGCATTGAGGCCGTGGCATGTCGCGCAGTTCGCGGCGAAGAGCTTCTTGCCCTCTTCGATGTCGGAGGCGCTGGCCGTCGTTGAGGCATTCGCGCTCGAGGTCTGGGTGAAGAGTGCGTACGCTCCGCCGGTCAGCAGCAGGCCCACGAGGAGGAGCACGACGAGTGCCATCGGGTGCCTGCGGCGATCTGCTAATAGCTTCACGTGATGGTCCTTTGCTTGGAGTTTCGAGTGTCCGACCGAATGCTCGGTGCCGGCTACTGGAGGAGGTAGATGACGCCGAAGAGGCCGATCCAGACGACGTCGACGAAGTGCCAGTAGTAGGACACGCAGATCGCGAAGGTCGCCTCATGGTGCCCGAACTTCTTCGCCCCGTACGCACGTCCGATGACGAGCAGGAAGCAGATGAGTCCGATGGTCACGTGGAGACCGTGGAAGCCGGTGGTGAGGTAGAAGACGGAGCCGTACCCGTCGGTGTTGATGGCCACACCCTCGCGAACGAGCTCTGCATACTCCATGACCTGGCCCGACACGAAGACCGCGCCGAGGAGGAACGTCAGATAGAACCATTCGACCATGCCCCATTTGGCGATGTTGAACAGCGAGCCGGTCCGCCGTGGGCGGAACCTCTCGGCAGCGAACACGCCCATCTGGCAGGTGAAGGACGACGACACCAGGATGATGGTGTTGCCGAGTGCGAACGGAACGTTCAGCATCTCGGTGCGCGTCTCCCACAGACCCGGCACGACGGATCGGATGGTGAAGTACATGGCGAAGAGCGCGGCGAAGAACATCAGGTCGCTTGCGAGGAACACGATGAAGCCCACCGTGGTCACATTCGGGCGATTGACTACCGGATGTGCTGGCGCTGTCTGGGATGCAGTGGCAGTTGACACCCCACCATTATTACCCGTCTCGGGGTGAGTTTTCACCTTTTACCCAGGTTTCAGAGGAGAAATTTCTACACGGTGTAGCGAAAACCGCGGATTGGTGCCGCAATCTCGTTCCGGTGTGACGTCCACCCCGCGTGTCGAGAACGCGATAGGATGCCGCAGGTAAGCTCCGCCTCCTGTCCGGAGGCGGTGGATGTCCCCTGTTTGGAGAGCCCTCTGCGATGACGGAACAGCCGCGTACGACAGCTCCGGAGACACCTGTCTCCGGGACCGGATCGACACGGGAAGCCGGCATCGCGGACTGGCCCGATCTCCTCATGAAGCTCATGCACGGTCAGGACCTCGACGAGGCGGAGGCCTCGTGGGCGATGGATCAGATCATGTCCGGCGAGGTCCCCGATGTGACGATGGCCGCATTCCTCGCCGCCCATCACACGAAGGGCGAGACCGTCGCCGAGATCGCCGGACTCGTCTCGGCGATGATGGACCACGCCGTACCGCTGCCGGGCCTCGAGGACTCCGTCGACATCGTCGGCACCGGCGGCGACCGGGCGAAGACGGCGAACATCTCCTCGACCGCGGCGATGATCATCGCCGCGACCGGCCAGCGGGTCGTCAAGCACGGCAACCGCGCGACCTCCTCGGCGTCGGGGTCGGCCGACGTCCTCGAGGCCCTCGGCGTCCGTTTCGACATCACCCCTGAGCAGACCGGCCAGGTCGGCGCCGAGGTGGGTCTGGCCTTCTGCTTCGCCAACGTCTTCCATCCCTCGATGCAGTTCGTCGCCGCGGTGCGCAGGCAGATCAGCGTGCCCACGGCCTTCAACATCCTCGGACCGCTGACCAACCCGGCCCGCGCCCGACACACGGCGATCGGCGTCGCCGATGCGCAGATGGCGCCGCTCGTCGTCGGCACCTTGGCCAAGCGCGGGCATCAGGCCGTCGTCTTCCGCTCCCGCGACGGTCTCGACGAACTGAGCAACACCGACGTCAACGACGTGTGGGAGGTCAGGCACGGTGAGGTCGAGCACACGACGTTCGACGCCCTCGACCTCGGGTTCGAGAGAGTGACGAAGGACGCGCTGCGCGGCGGCGGGCCGCAGGAGAACGCCGCGATCATGCGCTCCGTGCTCGCCGGTGAGGCGTCGGCGGTGCGCGACATCGTCCTCATCAACTCGGCTGCGGCCCTCGTCGCCGCCGACGAGGTCGCCGCCGGTTCGTTCACCGAACGGCTCGCGGCGAAGCTGACGATCGCCGAGGAGACCGTCGATGCCGGGCTCGGCGCCGCGAAGCTCGATCAGCTCGTCGAGGTCTCAACCCGCATCGCCGAGGCGAACGGCTCCTGAGGCGGTCGCGTGATGGTTCGCGCCGGCGGCCGGCATCGCCCACCCGCCGCTCGAGCGCCACGCGACCGCGGTCTCGAGCCAGTGCGCGAGCATCCGCGTCTCCTCCGGCAGCGCATCGGCGGCGGAGGGGAAGGGTCCCGGCGCCGGCACCCACTCCGCGGTCGATGACAACGCTGTGAACGCCTCGGCGAGTCCGGCTGTGCTCGCCCGGTGTGCCGCTGCGGCGAGTTTGCCGTGGCGGACGACGACGAGGTCGATCCCGCCCTCAGGGGCCGGAGACCATGACTGGATCTCTGCGACGGCGGCCAGCCCGGCCACGGTCTCGGCGCGCGCTGCGGTGAGCAGGGCCGCCCGCATGCCGTCACGGACCTCGGCGGCGGTCTCGTACCGCGCCTCGGAGGCGAGCCGGGCCATCCGCGCTCCGCTGTGCTCGCGCAGGGTCGAGAGATCTCCACCGAGGACGGCACGGAGACCGGAGATGAGCTCGGCGTACTCCGCCGGGTCGCTCACCCCCGCGCACGGACCCCCGCACTGACCGACCTGGGCGCTCACACACGCACGGTGGTCGGCCGCCGTCACAGCCGTCACCTTCGCGGTGCAGCGTTTGACGGGATAGAGGGTCTCGAGGAGCTCCTTGACGGCCTGGGCGGTCTTGCGGGAGCGGAACGGGCCCAACGGCGGAGCGGGCGAGCGTTCGAGGGCGGAGACGGCCCGGGCGACGGAGAGCCGAGGGAAGGTCTCGTCGCTGAGGACGACCCACGCGTTTCGCTCCGGGTTCTTCGACCTCCGGTTGTACGGGGGCGCGAGTTCGCCGATGAGCCTGACCTCCCGGACCTCGGCTTCGAGGACGTGGGCGCACGGCAGGCACGAGACCTCCTGGGCGGCGGTGACCATCTCGGCCATCCGGCCGCGGTTCTCCGAGGCGTTGAAGTACCCGCGCACGCGCCGGGCCATATTGCCCGACTTGCCGATGTAGAGCACTCTGCGGGTGCCGTCGAGGAACATGTACACCCCGGGCTCGGCGGGCACGCCCTTGGCGAGATGGGATTTCGCCTGCCGCTTCGCCCACCCGGACTGGCGGACCGTGGCGAGCTCCTCGAGCGTCGTGATCCCGTACCCGCCGAAGCGCTCGAGGAGACGGTGGAGGACCTCGCCGGTCGCCCGCGCATCGGAGAGCGCACGGTGGTCGGGTTCGACCACCGTGCCGAAGTGCGCGGCCAGGGTCCCGAGCTTGTGGTTGCGGACCTCGTCCCGGCCGAGCACCCGCCGGGAGAGGGTGACGGTGTCGAGGACCTGCGGCTGCGGCCAGTGGTAGTCGAGGCGTTCGCACGCCGAACGGAGGAAGCCGATGTCGAACGGGGCGTTGTGGGCGACGAGGACCGCTCCGACGGCGAATTCGAGGAAGCTCGGCAGCACGGAGCGGATCGAGGGCGCGTCGTCGACCATCGCGTGGGTGATGCCGGTGAGCCGGGAGACGAATGGGGAGATGACCGAATGCTCGGGTTTGACCAGCGACTGGAACTCCCCGATGACCTCGCCGCCGCGCAGCTTGACCGCGCCGATCTCCGTGATCTCCGAGGTGCCCGAATGGGTGCCGGTCGTCTCGAGGTCGACGACGACGAAGGTGACCTCATAGAGGGGAGTGCCGATGTCGGCGAACGAGAGCTGGGTGCGCTCGAGTCCGTGCGGGGCGCGGTCGAAGGGCGTGGCCGGTGACGACATGCCTAGAAGTGTGCCATCCGGTGCTGACGCGGACTCACACCGACGACCCGTTGTCGCCGCCCTCGGTGCGCGAGCGGGTGGGCAGGTGGAAGAAGAGTCCGACGGCGCCTCCGATGCCGACGGCGAGTCCGACGAGGAGGAACCACGTCGGCAAGGGACGGAAGAGGACCACCCCGACGATGAGGAGGACGACCGCGCCGAGGGTCGCTGCGATGGAGAGCATGAACGTCGGCGGCGCTGTGCGCCAGCCGATCGGGGCAGCCGGCTCCGGCTCCCAGCGTTCGGTCTCCTCGAGCCTCTCCCGGATCTCCTCGACCGGCATCTCGCTCATCGGAGCATCGGGTTCGGAGATCCGGGCCACGAGGTCGTCCCAGTGGCTGTCGCTGATGCGCGACGAGTCGCCGATCCGTTCGGATTCGGGCACGTGGTCGCGCCAGTCCTCGCGCTCGTCGTCTCCGTTCATGTCATTCATCAGCAATCCCCGGCGCGGGTCTATTCCCTTCCCCTCCCGCCGAGGCGGCCGAGACCCCTCCCGCCGAGGCGGCCGAGACCCCTCCCGCCGAGGCGGCCGAGACCCCTCCCGCCGAGGCGGTCGAACCTTCCCCCGCCGAGGCGGTCCGCACGGTGGTCCCGCGGGCGGCAGTCGCGACCGCCTCGGCGATGACCTCGGCGTCGAAGTCGAGGGTGGCCACGTGGCGGGATCGGCGCAGGGCGATGATCTCGGGAGCCTCGGGCAGCCGGGAGCGGAGCACGCGGAGGCTGCGCGGACCCACGACGTTGTCCTGACCGGAGACGAGGACCGTCACGGGAGAGGTGATCTCCCAGAGGTCGGTGCGCAGGCCGGTGAGCGCCGAAGCGAGCGAGGCGACCGCCGCGACCGGAGTCCGGTCCCCGGCGTACTCGTCGCGTCCCGGGTGGGCGATGTCGTTGCCGATCGCCGCGACCGTCGGCACGATCCGGGAGAGGACCGGCAGCAGCGGGGCGAGCGGGGAGTCGACGTAGAGCGCCGGGTTGACGACGACGATCGCATCAGGCGGCTTCGGAAGCGTGCCGAGGGCGAGGCTGAGCGCCCCGCCCATCGAGAGCCCGGCGACGACGACGTGCTCATGGTCGGCCTGCAGTGACCGCAGCTCCGCCTCGGCGGCGGCGAACCAGTCCGACCACGACGTGGCGGCGAGATCCCGCCAGGTCGTACCGTGGCCGGGCAGCAGGGGGACGCTGACGCTGAGGTCGTCGGCGGCCAGGGCGCGGGCGATCGGATGCCACGCCGCCGGGGAGCCGGTGATGCCGTGGAGGAAGAGGACGGCGACGTCGGCGCGAGGCGACACGGACGAGTACGCGGCCCGCGGAGCAGGCAGCGGTGCGAAGTCGATCTCCATGCTCCCAGCATCCCACGAACACAGCATTCGGGCATCGTCGGCGGCGGTCCTCGCCGTCGGAAGTTGGATATATGATGACCGGGGACGACAAAGCGTCGTGACATGGAAGGGTGCACGTGTTCTACTGGTTTCTCAAGCGGGTCCTGGCCGGACCCATCCTGCGGATCCTCTTCCGTCCGTGGGTGCGGGGGCTGGACAACCTGCCGCAGGACGGGCCGGCGATCATCGCCGGCAACCACATGCACTTCATGGACTCGATCTTCGTCCCCCTGCTTGCGCCCCGCCCCGTCGTCTACCTCGCGAAGAAGGACTACTTCACCGGTCGCGGCATCAAGGGAGCGGTGACGCGCTGGTTCTTCAAGCTCAACAATCAGCTCCCGATGGACCGCGGCGGCGGCTCCGGCTCGCAGGCCTCGCTCGAGGCCGGACTCAAGGTCCTGCGCGAAGGCAATTCGCTGGGCATCTATCCGGAGGGCACCCGGTCTCCCGACGGCAAGCTCTACCGCGGCCGCACCGGCATCGCCCGCCTCGTCCTCGAATCCGGGGCCCCGGTCATCCCGGTGGCGATCATCGGCACCGACAAGATCCAGCCGGCCGGCCGTCTCATTCCGAATTTCCGACGCGTCGGCGTCGTCTTCGGTTCGCCCATGGACTTCTCCAAGTACGAGGGGCTGCCCGTCGACCGGTTCCTCCTCCGGTCGATCACCGACGAGATCATGTACGAGATCATGCGCCTGTCCGGCCAGGAGTACGTCGACACCTACGCCTCGACCGTGAAGACGAAGCTGCTCACCTCCGCGAAGCCGAAGAAGCCCGCCGAGGAGGCCGACGAGGGCCCTGCCCCCGAACCGGCGAACTGAGCCGACGCGCGGCTCGCGGTGTTCGAATACTCCCATAACGGCGACACGCGCAAATCGTTACCTTGGGGTGTTTGTCCCTCCGAGTCCGGCACAATAGTTTGGAGTTGTTGAATCCCACTGTAGGTTCGCTGCGAAGAGCGGTAGAATGGCTTCATTCTCTGCCCGACCACGCGACCTCACTTCCCCCAGGGACTATAAGGAGGAGTCGGTGTGAACCGCTCAAGTCACGAAAGCGTCGAGTCGACGCCCTTGCCGTCCGCGGCACAGGGGCTCCTGTTCGACGACGACCTGCCCGTCCTCGATGAGGAGGCCGGCTACCGCGGTCCGACCGTGTGCAAGGTCGTCGGCATCACCTACCGTCGACTCGACTACTGGGCGCGCACCGACCTCGTCACCCCCTCGATCCGCAACGCCACCGGCTCGGGCAGCCAGCGCCTCTACAGCTTCCGCGACATCCTCGTCCTCAAGATCGTCAAGCGCCTCCTCGACACCGGCGTCGGGCTGCAGTCGATCCGCACCGCCGTCGACCACCTCCGTTCCCGCGGCGTCGAGGACCTCTCCCAGATCACTCTGATGTCCGATGGTGCCAGCGTCTTCGAATGCACGTCCCCCGACGAGGTCGTCGATCTCCTCCAGGGTGGGCAGGGCGTCTTCGGCATCGCCGTCGGCCGCGTGTGGAACGAGGTCGAGGGCAGCCTCTCCGAACTGCCGAGCGAACGCCTCCCCGAAGACGACTCGACGCTCTTCGCCATGGACGAACTCGCGCAGCGCCGCGCACAGAAGCTCGGCTGAGGTCGACTCAGACCTCTTCGTCCGAACAGTCCCACAGAGTGAGGGCCCCATCCGATCGGATGGGGCCCTCACTGTTGTCTCAGATCCGGTTGCCTCAGGTCCGGCGTGCGCAGCGCCGGCTCACGACGACTGCTTCGCCGCCTTGCGTCCACGGATGTTCTCCGAGCGCAGGGCGCGCTCGAGCAGCGCATCGAACGAGGAGGCGACCTCCTCGGCGGGCTTGCCCGGCCACGAGTGGATAGGTCGGGCGGATCCCTGGGCCTGCTGCATGACTGCGCGTTCGGCCAGCGGGGGATTGAGGACGAGGGGACCGAACATCTCCCGCATCTCCTGGATCCGGTAGTCGTGCTCGGTCGAGCCTGCACGGACGCGGTTGACGACGAGGCCGAGCGGCTGGATCTGCGAGGTGCCGCGCTGCCGCAGCTCGTCGGCGGCGCGCAGGGCGCGATCGGCGGCGGCGACGGAGAAGAGGCTGGGCTCGGTGACGACGGCGACACGGCTGCTCGCCGTCCACGCGGTCCGGGTGAGCCCGTTGAGGCTCGGCGGGCAGTCGATGAGGATGAGCCGGTAGCCCTTGGCGATCCGACTGAGCGCGTCCTCGAGCCGACGCAGGTAGCGTTCGGACAGTGAGGGACGGTCGAACTCGGCGGCCCGGGGCGAGCCGGAGATGACGTCGAGGTGGCCCTTCGTCTCGCCGACCCAGCCGGAGGGGATGATCGCCTCGGAGAGGATCTTCTGCGACTTCGGCGCCGCGAGGACATCGGCGATGTCGACCTTCGTCGAGGTCGGCACATCGAGGCCCGTCGACGAATCGGCCTGCGGATCCATGTCGACGACGAGCGTCGGGATGCCGCGGTTGTAGGCCGCCGAAGCGAGACCGAGGGTCACCGACGTCTTGCCGACGCCGCCTTTGAGACTGCTGATACTGAGGACAAGCACCCTCCTACGGTAACGTATCCGGTCCTGCGCGGCAGGCCCGACCACGCCGAGGACCGGGCGTCGTGCGAAACCAGGACCCCCTGCATTCAGTGGCACAGGTCACTGAGTAGAGTGGTCTCTCGACAGCCCGTCGACGCATCGCCCTGCGGCGATCGATACAGAAGCGAGAAACACAGATGTTCTCTAAAGTCCTTGTGGCCAATCGCGGAGAGATCGCGGTGCGCGCGTTCCGCGCGGCCTACGAGCTCGGTGCCTCCACCGTCGCTGTGTTCCCCTACGAAGACCGCAACTCCGAGCATCGGATGAAGGCCGACGAGGCCTACATGATCGGCGAGAAGGGCCACCCCGTGCGCGCCTACCTCAGCGTCGAGGAGATCATCCGCGTGGCCAAGGAGTCCGGCGCCGACGCCGTCTACCCCGGATACGGCTTCCTCTCCGAGAACCCCGACCTCGCCCGCGCGTGCGCTGAGAACGGCATCACGTTCATCGGCCCCAAGGCCGATGTCCTCGAACTCGCCGGCAACAAGGTGCAGGCGCTCTCGGCGGCCCGCAGCGCCGGCATCCCCGTGCTCGACTCGACCCGTCCCTCCGCCGACGTCGCCCAGCTGCTCGCCGACGCGGAGTCGATGGAGTACCCGCTCTTCGTCAAGGCCGTCGCCGGCGGCGGCGGACGCGGCATGCGCCGGGTCTCGGAGGCCTCCCAGCTCGAGGACGCGCTCAAGGCCGCGATGCGCGAAGCCGAAGGCGCGTTCGGCGATCCCACGGTCTTCATCGAGCAGGCCGTCCAGCGCCCCCGCCACATCGAGGTGCAGGTGCTCGCCGACAACGACTCGAACGCCATCCACCTCTTCGAACGCGACTGCTCCCTGCAGCGGCGCCACCAGAAGGTCATCGAGATCGCCCCGGCACCCAACCTCGATCCCGAGATCGCAGCCGCCCTCCACTCCGATGCCCTCAAGTTCGCCCGGGCGCTGGGCTACCAGAACGCCGGCACCGTCGAATTCCTCCTCGAGACCGAGGGACCTCGGGCGGGCAAGCACGTCTTCATCGAGATGAACCCGCGCATCCAGGTCGAGCACACGGTGACCGAGGAGATCACCGATGTCGACCTCGTCGCCTCGCAGATGCGCATCGCTGCGGGGGAGAGCCTCGAGGATCTCGGCCTGCGCCAGGAGGACCTGCGGATCAAGGGCGCGGCCCTGCAGTGCCGCATCACCACCGAGGATCCCGCGAACTCGTTCCGGCCCGACACGGGCACGATCACCGCCTACCGCTCTGCCGGCGGCGCGGGCGTTCGCCTCGACGGCGGCACCGTCCATGCCGGAGCCTCGGTGAGTGCGCACTTCGATTCGATGCTCGTCAAGCTCACGTGCCGCGGACGCACCTTCGCCCAGGCCGTGTCCCGGGCCCGGCGCGCGCTCGCTGAGTTCCGCATCCGCGGCGTGTCATCGAACATCGGCTTCCTCCAGGCCGTCCTCGAGGACGACGCCTTCATCCAGGGCGATATCGCGACATCCTTCATCGAGGAGCGTCCGCAGCTTCTCGACGCCCGGGTGAGCGCCGACCGCGGCTCGAAGGTCCTCGACTACCTCGCCGACGTCACCGTCAACCGCCCCCACGGCGAAGCGAAGGTCCATCTCCGTCCCGCGGAGAAGCTGCCGGAGGTCGACCTCGCCCAGGCCCCGCCGGCCGGCAGCCGTGATCGTCTCCTCGAGCTCGGCCCCGAGGGCTTCGCCCGTGCCCTGCGGCAGCAGACGCCGCTGGCCGTGACCGACACGACCTTCCGCGACGCCCACCAGTCGCTGCTCGCCACCCGGGTGCGCACCCGGGATCTCCTCGCCGTGGCCGGGCACGTCGCCCGGATGACGCCCGAGCTGCTGAGCATCGAGGCGTGGGGCGGGGCGACCTACGATGTCGCGCTGCGCTTCCTCGGCGAGGATCCCTGGGAGCGCCTGGCCCAGCTGCGGGAGGCGATCCCGAACATCGCCCTGCAGATGCTCCTGCGCGGACGCAACACGGTCGGCTACACCCCGTACCCGACGAAGGTCACCGATGCCTTCGTCGACGAGGCGGCGCGGACCGGCATCGACGTCTTCCGCATCTTCGACGCCCTCAATGATGTCACACAGATGCGCCCGGCCATCGAAGCCGTCCGGGCCACCGACACGACGATCGCCGAGGTGGCCCTGTGCTACACCTCGGACATCCTCGATCCGCGGGAGGAGCTCTACACCCTCGACTACTACCTCCGGCTGGCCGAGGAGATCGTCGGCGCCGGTGCTCATGTGCTCGCCGTCAAGGACATGGCCGGACTGCTCCGCCCCGCCGCGGCTGCGAAGCTCGTGACCGCCCTGCGGGAGAACTTCGACCTGCCCGTCCACGTCCACACCCACGACACCGCCGGCGGTCAGCTCGCGACCCTCTTCGCCGCCGCGGATGCCGGAGCCGACGCCGTCGACGCGGCCTCGGCGGCCATGGCGGGGACGACGAGCCAGCCGAGCCTCTCCGCCCTCGTCGCCGCGTTCGAGCACACCGAGCGCGACACCGGCATCAGCCTGGCCGCGGTCCAGGACCTCGAACCGTACTGGGAGTCCGTGCGCAAGGTCTACGCGCCCTTCGAGTCCGGTCTGCCGGGGCCGACGGGTCGCGTCTACCGCCATGAGATCCCCGGCGGGCAGCTCTCCAACCTCCGCCAGCAGGCCGTGGCTCTCGGCCTGGGGGAGCGCTTCGAGGAGATCGAGCGGATGTACGAGGCCGCCGACGACATCCTCGGCCACCTCGTCAAGGTCACCCCGTCGTCGAAGGTCGTCGGCGACCTTGCCCTCCACCTCGTCGGTGCCGGCGTCGACCCCGAGGAGTTCGCCGCGCACCCGGAGAAGTTCGACATCCCCGACTCCGTCATCGGCTTCCTCTCCGGCGACCTCGGCGATCCTCCCGGCGGATGGCCGGAGCCGTTCCGTTCGAAGGCGCTCGAGGGCCGCACCCACAAGCCCGTCGTCGAGGACCTCGCCGAGGCGGATGCGGCGGCTCTCGAGACCCCGGGACCGGAGCGTCAGGCCAAGCTCAACGAGCTGCTCTTCCCCGGACCGACGAAGGAGTTCGACCGGATGCGCGCGAGCTACGGCGACCTGTCCGTCGTCGAGACCTCTGAGTACCTCTACGGTCTCACCTCCGGCGATGAGCACACGGTCGAGCTCTCCAAGGGCAAGAACCTCCTCATCGGCCTGCGCGCGATCGGGGAGACCGACGAGCGCGGCATGCGCTCGGTGATGTTCACCCTCAACGGACAGCTGCGTCCCCTCGAGGTCCGCGACCGCTCCGTCGAGACCGACGTCAAGACCGCGGAGAAGGCCGACCCGACCCAGTCCGGTCATGTGGCGAGCCCCTTCGCCGGGGTCGTCACCCTCCAGGTCGACGTCGGCGACACCGTCGAGACCGGTGACGTCATCGCGACGATCGAGGCGATGAAGATGGAGGCCTCGATCACCGCGCCCTCCTCGGGCTCGATCTCCCGAGTCGCCATCGACTCGGTCTCCCAGCTCGAAGGCGGCGATCTCGTGGCGGTCATCGGTGGCTGAGCGCGAGATCCGCCTGTGGGGCGATCCGGTGCTGCGCACCGTCTGCGCCCCCGTCACGGTCTTCGACGACTCCGTGGCTGCACTGGCCGCCGACCTCGTCGACTCCTCGCTGCCCGAGGGCAGGGCGGCGGTCGCGGCACCGCAGATCGGAGTCGGGCTGCGCGCCTTCGGCTACGATGTCGACGGCCGCACCGGATACATCATCAACCCGGAGATCGTCGAGGTCGGAGGTGAGCTGCGCGACATCGAGGAGGGCTGCCTGTCCGTGCCCGGGCTCTTCTTCCCGACACCGAGGTGGGAGTTCGCCCGCGCCCGCGGCGTCGATGCGCAGAACAACCCGGTCGAGATCTCCGGCACCGAGGTGTTCGCGCAGATGATCCAGCACGAGGTCGCCCACCTCGACGGCCAGGTCTACATCCAGACACTGCCGGGGGAGAGGCGGCGTGAGGCGATGAAGGCGATCCGCTCCGCCTCGTGGTTCCTCGCCTCATGACCGCACCGACGGACACAGACAACGAAGGGAAGACACCTATGGTCATCGCACGCACCGCTGTCGTCGGCAGCGGACTGATGGGAGCCGGCATCGCCGAGGTGCTCGCGAAGTCCGGCTGCGACGTCATCGTCTCCGAGGTCGACACCGCGGCCGTCGACGCCGGACGCACCCGGATCGAGAAGTCCCTGGCCAAGGCCGTCGAGCGCGGAAAGCTCACCGCCGGCGACTCGGAGGCGGCACTGGCCCGGCTGCGCTTCACCACGGACATCGCCGACCTCGCCGACCGCCAGCTCGTCATCGAAGCGGCGAGTGAGAACGAGGAGGTCAAGCGCTCGATCTTCGCCGGTCTCGATGCCGTCGTCACCGATGAGCACGCGATCCTCGCCTCGAACACCTCGTCGATGCCGATCATCCGCTTCGCCCAGGCGACGTCCCGACCCGAACGGGTCCTCGGGATCCACTTCTTCAACCCCGCACCGGTCCAGCCCCTCGTCGAGATCGTCTCCTCCGTGCTCACCGCCGAGGAGGTGAGGGAGACAGCGACCGCGTTCGTCTCCGAGGTCCTCGGCAAGGCCCCGGTCCAGGCCTCGGACCGACCCGGGTTCATCGTCAACGCCCTCCTCATTCCGTACCTGTGTTCGGCGATCAGGATGCTCGAGTCCGGCTACGCGACGAAGGAGGACATCGACGCGGGCATGGTCAAGGGCTGCGCCCACCCGATGGGCCCGATCGCCTTGGCCGACCTCGTCGGCCTCGACACGTGCCTCTTCGCCGCCGAGAGCATCTTCTCCGAGACCGGTGATCCGGCGGCCAAGCCGCCCGTCCTCCTCTCCCGGATGGTCGATGCGGGACTGCTCGGGGTGAAGTCGGGACGCGGATTCTACGAATACTGATCCGGGACCCCTGAGGTCTGAGGAATACGCGAAGGGGCACCCGGTCGGACCGGGTGCCCCTTCGCGTGGTCGGACCGCGGCTCAGCCGGCGAGGAGCTTCTCGTAGCTGGCGAGCTTGACGCAGGCGACGAGTCCCTCGGCGGCGAGTTCGACATCGCCCAGGCTCGGCATCGTCGGGGCGATGCGGATGACGTTCCCGCCGGGGTCGATCCCGTACGGGTGGGTCGCACCGGCGGGGGTGAGCTTGACCCCGGCCTCGGCGGCGAGCTTGACGATGCGCTCCGCCGTGCCCTCGAGTGTGGTCAGGGTGATGAAGTACCCGCCGTCGGGCTTCGTCCATGTCGCCAGCTCCGTGCCGCCGAGACCGGTCTCGAGGGCGTCGAGGACGGCGTCGAACTTCGGGGCGATGATCTCGGCGTGCTTGCGCATGTGGTCGACGACTCCCTCGGCGTCGCCGAAGAAGCGGAGGTGGCGCAGCTGGTTGACCTTGTCCGGACCGATCGCGATCTTCCCGAGGTTGGCGATGAACCACCTCATCGTCTCCGGCCCGGCCCCGAAGAACGACACCCCGGATCCGGCGTGCGTGATCTTCGATGTCGACGCGAAGATCCAGGGGCGCTCCGGGTGCCCCGCCTCGGCGCAGAGGGAGAGGATGTCGAGGTTCTCGGGATGGTCCTCCCGGAGGTGGTGGAGACCGTAGGCGTTGTCCCAGAGCAGGGTGAAGTCGGGGGCGGCCGCCGGCATCGCCGCCAGCTGCGCGGCACGCTCCGGGGTGATCGTGATGCCGGTCGGGTTGGAGTACATCGGCACGAGCCACATCCCTTTGACGGTCTCGTCCTCGGCGAGGCGCTGAGCTTCGGCGACGATGGGCCCCTCATCGTCCATCGGGATGGAGAGGAGCTCGAAGCCGAGGGATTCGGCGAGCGTGAAGTGACGGTCGTAGCCGGGGACCGGGCAGATGAGCCTGTGCGGTCCCGCACCCCATGGGTCGCCGGAGACGGCGGTGCCGTGGAGGAGGGCGAAGGTGAGCGCCTGGCCCATGAGGGTGAGCGAGGCGTTGCCGCCGGCGAGCAGCTGCTCGGTGGGGACCTTGAGCAGCGGAGAGAAGAGCTCCCGGAGTTCGACGATGCCCTCGATCCCCCCGTAGTTGCGCGCATCGACCCCGCCCGGTGTGCGCACGTCGTCGCCGCTGACCGCGGTGAGGAGGCCGTCTGCGAGGTCGAGCTGCTCGCTTCCGGGCTTTCCGCGGGTGATGTCGAGGCTGAGCCCGCGGGAGGCGAACTCCTCGTAGGCGCGCGAGGCTGCCTCGAGTGCGGACTCGAGGTCGGGGGTAGAGGTCATCGATGCTCCTTCTCGCCGAGGTGTCGGCGCTGGTTCTCGCCGGTCCTCCCATCCTAATCACACGGTGCGACGGGGACCGCTAGAGTTGGATGCCGAGACTCGGCGCCCAGCCCGGAGACGGCGCCGGAACCGGGGGAGAGGAGAGAGCGATGGTCAGGCCCCGCGCCCGCGCCGCTCATGGCACCCGCTTCGGTGCCGAGGCGCACCGCTACGACGCGGTGCGACCCGGCTATCCGGCGGACGCCCTTTCCCTCCTCGGACGGGAATGGACGGGCCTCGACGTGTGCGACCTCGGCGCGGGGACGGGGATCCTCAGCCGGCAGCTGCTCGACCGCGGGGCTGCCGTCGTCGCCGTCGACCCCGACGAGGCGGCCCTGCTCCGCAATCCCGCCCCCGGCCGCACAGGCACCGCCGAGGACACGGGTCTGCCGACCGCCTCGTGTGACGTCGTCACCGTCGCCCAGGCCTGGCACTGGTTCGACGAGGCGGCCGCGGCGATCGAGATCGGCCGGATCCTCCGCCCCGGAGGCAGGCTGCTCATCCTCATCAACCAGCTCGACGTCCGCGTCGACTGGGTGCTGCGGCTGAGCCGGATCATGCATGCCGGCGACGTCTACCGCCCCGCCTACGTCCCCGCACCCGACGGCTTCTCCCTCGTCGACCGTGCGGTCATCGACTTCGCCACCCCGCTCGACATCGACGGGATCGTCGACCTCGCCCGCACCCGCTCCTATTGGCTGCGGTCGGATGCGGCGACACGGGCGCGGGTCGAGTCCAATCTGCGCGGCTACCTCACCGAGGAGCACCCGATCGACGGTGCCGTCGACCTGCCGTACATGTGCCTGGCCTATGTGCTCGAACCGGTGCGGTCCTGACCGGCGGGGCCGCACCTCGTGCGACCCCGCCGGACGGGTGAGGGATTGAGACCCCTCAGAGCCGCTGCTCGTCGTCGGTCTCGATGACCTCGGTGGACTCGACGACCTCGGTCTGCTTCGGCGCCTGGTGCTGGACGCTGATCTTGCGCGGCCGCGCCTCCTCGGCGACGGGGATCGTCAGCGTGAGCACTCCGTCCTCGTACTCGGCGCGGATGCGGTCGAGGGCGACACGGTTGCCGAGCGTGAGCTGACGGGCGTACGTGCCCGTCGTCCGCTCCCGGGTCAGCCACTTGACGTCCTTGTCGCCCACCGGCGAGGTGCGCTGAGCGCGCACGGTCAGCGTCCGGTCCTCGACGTCGACGTCGATGCTCGATGGCTCGACGCCGGGCATGTCGATCGCGGCGATGAAGACCTCACCGTCACGGTAGAGGTCCATCGGCAGGGTCGTCGCGTTCGGGTTCCGGGTCACCTCGGTGAAGAAGCGGTCGAGGTCGCGGATGGGATCGAATCGGGTGGCCATGGGCATCCTTTCTGCAGGGGTCCTTTACATTGAGTCAATCACACTCAACTTTGAAATCGTCGCGTGCTCATGGAACTCTCAACGAATATGAGCCTGTCTCCGATCCTACTCGCGCTCGTCCCGGTCGTCGTCCTCATCGCCGGCGGCCGGGCGCTGCGTGCCGTGCCGATGTTCGGCGCCGCCGAGTTCTGGTCCGGGGCCGAGAGGCTCGCGTACTACTGCCTCCTCCCCGTCCTCCTCTTCGCCTCCGTCGCCGAGGTGGACGTCTCCCACGTCCCGCTCCTGCCGCTGACGGCGGCGCTCGTCATCCCCACCGTCCTCGTCTCCCTCGCCCTCGTCGTACTCAGGTCCGTGGTCGCGCAGGATCTCCCGTCCTTCACCTCGGTCCTCCAGGGCGGGATCCGGTTCAACACGTACATCGGCCTGTCGATCTCTGCGAGCCTCTTCGGGTCCGAGGGGGCGGCCCTGGCCGCGATCGTCGCTGCCATCCTCGTGCCCACGGTCAACATCGTCTCGAGCCTCGGGTTCGCTCTGCTGCGGACCGGTCCGCGGACGGCTCTCGGGATGCTGCGCGTCGTCGCGACGAACCCCCTCGTCCTCGGGTGCGCAGCCGGGGGAGTGTGGAACCTCGTCGGGGTGCCGGTGCCCGACCTCGCCTCTGCGGTCCTCGACCCGCTCGCCGCAGCGGCCCTGCCGATCGGGCTGCTGTGCGTCGGCGCGGGGCTGCGCCGATTCTCGCTGCGCGACCACGCAGGAGCGCTCATCACCTCGACCGCGGCCAAGCTCGTCGTCCTTCCGGGCCTCAGCCTCGCCGCCCTCATCGTCACCGATGTGCCCCCGGTCGCCGCGGCGGTGGGGCTGATCTTCCAGGCGATCGCGACCGCGAGCTCCGGCTATGTCATGTCCCGTCAGCTCGGCGGCAACTCCGAGCTCATGGCCGCGCTCATCGCCGTGCAGACGGTCCTCATGCTCCTCACCCTGCCCCCGGTCCTCCTCCTCGCCCAGGTCGTCCTCGGGGTTTGAGAAGACGGCCGGCCCCCGGGAAGGGGACCGGCCGTCGTCTCAGAGGAGGGAGGCGGTGCTCACTCGCTCTCGGCGGTGATGTCGGGGTGACGCGAGCCGAGGGCGTTGTCGATCGAGAGCAGACCCGAGCCGCTGTCGCCGACGATCTCGAGGCGGCCGATGATCTCGCTGATGCTCGCCTCCTCCTCGACCTGCTCGTCGATGAACCAGTTGAGCAGCGGCAGGACGTCGAGGTCGCCTTCGGACTGCGCGGTCCGGTAGATGTTGCGGATCGACTCGGAGACCTTCTCCTCGTGCGCGAGAGCGGCCTTGAAGAAGTCGAGCGGACGCGAACCCGAGACCTTCGGGGCGGCGATGTCGCCGATCTGCGGGGCGAAGCCGCGATCGACGCAGTGCTGGATGAACTTCGCCGCGTGGACCTGCTCCTCCTCCGACTGTGCGCGCATCCACCGGGTCATGCCCGGCAGGTCCTGATCGTCGAGCTGGATCGACATCTGCAGGTAGACCATCGAGGCCTCGAGCTCGAGTGTGACCTGCTCGCCGAGGACCTTCTGCATTGCGGGGCTCATGTGCATGTGCATCTCCTAAAGGCTGTGGCCGGCGGCGGTCTGCCGCCCGCGTCCAGACTATCGTGACACCATTTCTGGAACCGTTCCAGTGTGGAAAGGCTCGGCAAACAGTGCTGAGGCAAGCCGAACCTTCGAGGTCAGGACAGGTCCTGCGGGCCTGCGGCGGGGATCTCCGGGTGGCGGTCGCTCACTCGGGTGGCCTGCTCGAACGCGTGGGCGATGGACAGGAGGCGGACGTCGTCGCCAGGCCGGGCGACGAACTGGACCCCGACGGGCAGGCCCGAGTCGGAGAAGCCGGCGGGAACCGAGATCGCCGGGCAGCCGGTCGCGGAGATCAGACACAGCGCCCGCATCCAGTCGAGATAGGACTCCATCGCCACGCCGTCGATCTCCGTGGGGTACTCGAGGCCCGTGTCGAAGGGCAGGACCTGGCAGGTCGTGAGGACGAGGACGTCGTGATCGGCGAAGAACCCCTCGACCTCGGCGCTGAGCCGGGCGCGCGCGGTCTCGGCCGAGGCGACCTCGGCGCCGGTGAGGCGCAGACCCTGCTCGATGTTCCACACGACGGAGTCCTTCATCCGGTCCCGGTCCGTCTCGAGGAGGGAGCCCCAGGAGCCGACGAAGTCGAGCGCGCGGCGGACGGTGAAGACCTCGTCGGCGTCGCTGAGGTCGGGGATCGTGTCCGAGACCCGGGCACCGAGTCCTTCGAGGACCGCAGCGGTGCCGGAGACGATCTCCCGCACCTCAGGATCGAGGGGGAGGAGGCCTCCGAGGTCGGGGCTGAAGCCGATCCGCACGCCGGTGAGCTGCGGTACCGCCTCGGCGCCGAGGCGGAACTCGGGGAGGTTGAAGACGGACCCGGGGTCGGGCAGGGAGGCCGGTGCACCCGGTTCGGGTCCGGAGGCGACGCTCATGAGGAGGGCGACGTCGGAGACGGTGCGGGCCATGAACCCGCTCTGGGCCAGCCACGCGAAGGGATTGCCCGGACGGGTGTGGGGGATCCGTCCGTTCGAGGGGCGGAAGCCGACGACGTTGTTGAAGGAGCCGGGCGAGCGCAGGGATCCGCCCATGTCGGAGCCGTCCCCGGAGGCCTGGATGCCCGCGGCCAGGGCGGCCCCGACCCCGCCCGAGGAGCCCGAGGCGGACTTCGTGAGGTCGTAGGGGTTGCGGGTGGTGCCGAAGACGGGGTTGAAGGTGTGGGAGCCTGCGGCGAACTCGGGCACGTTCGTCTTCCCCGAGGTGATCACCCCGGCCCGGCGGAGGCGGGCGATGATGAGCGAGTCGGCCTCGGGTACCCGATCGGCCATGATCGGCGAACCCCACGTCGTGCGCATGCCCGCCGTGTCGTGGGTGTCCTTATGGGTCATCGGCACCCCGTGGAGGACGCCGACCTCCTCTCCGGCTGCGAGCGCTTCGTCGGCGGCGGCGGCCTCGGCCATGGCGCGGTCGTCGTCGCGGGTGACGACGGCGTTGATCGCCGGGTTGACCTCGTCGATGCGGCGCAGCTGATCGGTCAGGGCCTCCCTGGCGGAGATCTCCTTCGCAGCGATCCTCGCCGCGAGCTCACGGGTGCTCAGCCACCTCAGGTCGTCCATGCCGCTCACTTCCCGACCCGGCTGAGCACGGCGGTCAGGGCCGCGCGCAGGCCGGTCTCGAGCGTCGTCGGCACGTCGTCGGGGGCGAAGTGCGGGGAGTGGTTGCCGGCCGGGGGTTCGTCGCCGTCGAGGGAGGCGGGGGAGTACCCGCCGAAGAACCAGTAGACGAGGGGGACCCCGATCGCGTCGGCGAAGGCCCCGACGTCCTCGCTGCCGGTGACTGCCGGGACGACATGGACGTGGGCGGCGCCGAGTTCGGCCTCGGTCGCGGAGACGAAGGCCGCGGTCGCGTCGGGATCGTTGAAGCAGCGGGGGAAGGAGTGCATCTCCTCAATGATCGGTTCCGGTGCCCCCGATGCCTGCGCCTCGGCGGCGATGATCCGGCGCACCCGGTCGAGGACGGTGGCACGGACATCCTCGTCGAAGGTGCGGATGTTCAGGGTGAACTCCGCGGTCTCGGGGATGATGTTCTCCTTGAGCCCGCCGTGGAAGGTGCCGACGGTGACGACGGCTGCGTCCCGGCCCGAGATCTCGCGGGAGACGACGGTCTGCAGGCGGGTGATCATGAAGGCTCCGAGGACGATCGGGTCGATCGCGTTCTCCGGCTGTGAGCCGTGGGCCTGCCTGCCGCGGACGGTGACCCGGAGGGAGTCGGACATCGCCATCGCCGTGCCCGAGGAGACGTAGATGTCGCCGGCCCGCCCCGGCCACACGTGCTGGCCGTAGACGACCTCGGGCTTGGGGACGGTCTCCCAGAGGCCGTCCTCGAGCATCGCCTTCGCGCCCGCGGCGATCTCCTCACCGGGTTGGAAGAGGAGGACGACGGTGCCCGACCACGCGTCCCGGTGCGCGGTGAGGGCCCGGGCGAGGTGGAGGCCGACGGTGATGTGCGTGTCGTGCCCGCACCCGTGCATGACCGGGGTCGTCGTGCCGTCGGGGAGGATGCCTTCGGCAGTGGACGAGTAGGGGAGGCCGGTGTCCTCGGCGATGGGCAGACCGTCCGTGTCGGCCCGGAAGGCGACGACCGGGCCCTCGCCGTTCTCGATGACCGCGACGACCCCGGTGCCGCCGAAGGCCTGCGGTACGAGGCCGAGGGCCTCGAGACGGTCGGCGATCGCCTTCGCGGTCTCGATCTCCTGCATCGAGAGCTCCGGGGAGCGGTGGAAGTCCTCGTAGTCGGCGACCGCCTCGGCGAGGGTGTCGGTGATCGCGGTGCCGATCTCGGTGTTCAGCGACATGGTGTCCTTGTCTCTCGCAGGGTCAGGGTCTCATGGGTCACGGTCTCAGTTGATGCCGGTCGGATCGTCACCCGGGTCGCGGACGTCGGTGACCGCCTTGTTCCTCGTGAACCACGTGATGATGATCGTCACGAGGACCACGATAGCGACGTCCCCGGGGGCGAGGACGGGGACGATCGGAATGAGGACGAGGATGACGAGGGCGGCGACGGTGAGCGCGATGATCGTCGCCTTGACCTGCCGGAGCGAGACGATGAGCTGGATGGTCACCCCGCCGAGGATCGCCGGGAGGATGTAGAGCTGGGCGATGAGGGTGATGTCCTCGGGGATGATCGTCACCAGCCAGGTGCCGAGGACGCCGACGAAGAGGACCATGGAGAAGACGTGGATGAGGGCGGCACCGCAGATCGCCATCGTCGCGGCATACTCGCCTCGTCGGGTCCCCGGCTTCGCCCCGATCGTGTCCTGGGCGACGATCGCCGAGGGGAGGAGCTTGTTGGCGATGTTGCCGATCATGAACGCCTGGTACATCCCGGCTGGGCCGAGGATCGGGTAGTAGGTGAGCGGTTCGACGATGTAGAAGACGCCGTAGACGGCGAAGACGGCGAGGAATGCCGTGAAGATGTCGCCGACGGTGATGTCGGCCTGCGCGACGAAGAGGAGATAGAACGGCACCGAGGTGGCGATGAGGAACCCGGCGAAGAGCGTGATCGAGCCCCACTTCGTCGTCGTCCTCTCGAACGCCTCGTGGGACGGTGTGGTGATGGAAGGCGGCATGGTCGGGCTCCTCTGTGCGGGTCGATCAGCTCGGGGCGACGCCGAGGCCGGCGTAGTGGGCGAAGTAGGCGGCGACGAGTCCGGCGAGCACGGCGATCCCCAGCGCCCACTCCTTGAGCCAGGACTGGCGCAGGGTGCGGGCGAGGAGGAGGCAGACGGCCATGACGGCGGCGGACGCGGCGATCGCGATGATGTGGGTCGGCGACTTGGGGATCTCTCGGAAGGTCAGGGCCGCGAAGGCGGCCAGCAGTGCGGCCCCGGGGATGATCGACATGAGCGCGGGATTGACCTTCTCGAGCCTGTGGGAGCTGCGGCGGAAGATCGGGGTGAGGATGAGCGTGGCGAGCATCCACCCCGCCCCCGAGAGGCTCATCGCCATGAGCGCGACGATGAAGACGCCGCGGGTGAACGTCGCATCGCCGAGATTCGCCTCCATCGTGCCCGCCGCGATCGAGGCGGAGGCGACCTCGGTGGCGGCCGAGCCGATGAGGCCGACGCGGACGATGACCGGGGGAGTGCCGAAGAGCGGCAGGAGGGCGATCGCGACGAGGACGACGGCCAGCGACGGCCCGATCGCCGCGACTCCACCGGCCCGGAAGGCCCGCGTCACCTCGGCCTGGGTCATCCCCGCCGACTCCGCGTTCCTGCGCACTGCGGACATGTAGATGAGCGACTGGACCACGACGACGCCCATGACCGCGAGTGCGAGGATCCAGAGCAGCGGGGCGTTCGCCAGGGGCAGGTAGTCGGCAGTGCCGCTCGCCGTCACCATCGTCGGACTCCTCACGCCGTCGTGAATGCCTTGTCAGAGCAACATAACCCGAATCCGGCAGGTCTCACAGTGTTCTCTCAGGATTTCCCACCTGATGAGAACCCGTGTCACCCGGTCGTGCCCGTGGGAGAATCGGGCCATGCCCGATCCCGTCATCGACGCCCAGCTCGATTGTGCCGAGCGGTGCTGGGTCACGGCCCTCGGTCGTCTCGGCGCCGAGGCGGTCGACCGTCCCAGCGGGTGCGCGGGGTGGACGAACCGGGACCTCGTCAACCACCTCGTCGGCGGGGGACTGCGCTACGCGATGCTCCTGCGGCAGGAGGATCCGGCAGCGGTCGAGGCGACGAGAGCCGAGGACCACCTCGGCGAGGATCCGCTCGTCGCGTTCTGGGAACGCGAACGGGATTTCCGGGCGAGTGCGGGGGAGTGCGACCTCGACCGCGATGTCGCCCACCGGATCGGACCGATCTCCGGCCATCAGCTCGTGCGGATGCGGATCCTCGAACTCACGCTTCACGCCGCCGACCTCTCGACGGGAACGGGTCATGCCTGGCCGATCGAGGAGTCGCTGGCCGAGTGGATCGAGTCCGGGCTCGGCGACCTCATCGTCTCGCTCGGCGCGACCGGCGGGTACGCTCCGCCTCGGGAGGCAAGCGCGTCCGTCACCGCTGCCGAGCGCGTGCTCCTGCTCTCCGGACGCACCCCCTGATCACGACGACCGGGCATTATCACCGCGGACGAGGACCTTGTCCCGTTCAGGATCGGCGAAGATCAGCGTGAGCAGCGCGCTGAGCGCGGCGGCGACGCCGAGGACCTGGAACGCGGTCGCGTAGCCGTCGCCGGGGCTCGCGGCGGCGTCGACGATGAGTCCGGTGACGTACGGGCCGATGAGACCGCCGATGGCCATGAGCGCGAGGAAGATGCCGAGGGTGCCCGCGGTCTGTTCGGGCGGGCAGATCTCGGAGACCGCGGCGTTGGAGAGCGGGAGGACGACGACCCCGACACCGTAGCCGATCGAGACGATCGCGACGGCCGCGGCCGGGTTCTCGATCGAGGGGAGGAGGAAGAGGATCCCGCCACCGACGATGACGAGCAGGGACGGTCCGACGATGCGGACGAACCGGGAGGACCACCCGCGGGCGAGGAGGAAGTCGGAGAGGAGGGTGCCGCCGATGAGGCTGATGAGGCCGACGACCGAGGGGATCGCGAGCATCGATCCGGCCTCGAGGCGACTGAAGCCGAGCCCGACCTCGAAGTAGGACGGCAGCCAGGTGAGGACGACCGTGACGAGGGCGTAGATGCTCGCGACGAGCGGCACCCCGGTGAGGAAGGTGCGAGTGAGCAGGATCCGTGCCCACGGCACCCTGGGCTCGTCGGTGCCGGAGTCCGACGACGTCTTCGTCGGACCGGTCGCCTTCGCGGGGCCGGTCGCCTTCGCGGGGATGTAGGGGCCGACCTCCCAGAGGCGCAGCCAGAAGACGCACCAGACGATGCCGATGACCGCCATGGTGATGAGCGCGCTGCGCCACCCGTAGGTCACCGAGAGGTAGGCGAGCAGGGGAGCGAGGACGATCTTCGCGACCGAGGCGGCGCTGGCGAGCAGGGCACCCGGGAAGCCGCGGCGCTCGGTGGGGTGCCACGAATACGCGGCGGTGTGGATGAGCGCAGAGCTCGGTCCTTCGGCGATTCCGAGGAGCATGCGGGAGACGACGAGCACGGCGAAGGTCGCCGAGACGACGAGGGGGAGCATGGCCGCGGCCCAGACGAGGGCGAGGACGAGGAGGACGGTGCGCAGCGACATCCAGCGGTTGAGCGCCCCGGCGAAGAACCCGCCGATCGTGAAGGCGAAGAAGAAGAGGCTGCCGACGAGTCCGATCTGCGCCGCGCTGATGCCGAGTTCGTCCTTGAGAGCCTGGGCGATGATGCCGAACGCGGCTTTGTCGCCGTAGTTGACGACGTAGAGGACGACGAGCAGGGCGGTGAGCGACCACGCCTTCCGGCGGGACTCGGATC
Source organism: Brevibacterium sp. LS14 (assembly GCF_012027885.1). Lineage (NCBI taxonomy): Bacteria > Bacillati > Actinomycetota > Actinomycetes > Micrococcales > Brevibacteriaceae > Brevibacterium > Brevibacterium sp. LS14. Next base: position 412,706 of record NZ_SJXG01000060.1, on the reverse strand, counting down.
CCGGATGTGTCGTCGTGGCAGGGGGAGTGGGCTGGAGGACCATGAGCTTCCTTGCGTCGTGGAATCATCCGACCAGCAGTGTGGCCGCGATCACACTCACCTTACTGATCGCACGTTCGAACAGTCAATGGATCCTGTGGGAAGTGAGACCGGAATCGGGGGACTGAGGCAGTCGTCGATCTCAGTACACGCGTAGTCATCCGTGGTCAGGGAGCCGCATCGTACACTGGTGCGCTGATACTCGAGGACGCAGGGGCGAGTGGCATGCAGTGCCATATTCTCGCGGGATGCGCGGACCGAGGGCGTCCGCGAACCGCTGATGGCAGATGAATTCTGGACGACGCGTGAACCACAGAGGGCACATGCACTGCAGACGGCGACGGACGTTCAGCGGCGCACGGCGGCGACTGACGGCCGAGGCTCGCCGAGGTGGCGACTGACTGACGCGTCGGCAGCTGATCTGCTGACGCGAGCTGCCCAGCCAGAGAACGAACTGCCGATGCGAGTCCGCCGACTCGAGGGGAGCCGGCCCAATCAGTGTAGTTAACATAATGTATATTATCGGCGCATTGTACAAGGTTGCGCGATACCGCGACAATGCCCGTCACTTCCGCGAGGACGACTGTGGCCGTGGACGGTGCGGCACCGCCCACGGCCACAGGGAGTTCTCTGCAGGTCGAGTTCACCGCAGTTGGCGATCTCGTCAGCGCGAACCGCTCAGTTCGTCACGCTGTATCCGCCGAGTCCGACTTCGCCGGAGTCTCCGCCGTCACCGTCGTCCGCGGCGCCGTTCTCCTTCGTCAGACCGGCCTTCTCACCGCAGGTCGGCCACGCGCCAGGACCCTGTTCGGCCAGCGTCTTCTGTGCGACGCTGATCTGCTCCTGCTTGCTCGCTTCGTGCGGCATTCCCTCACCGCCGAATGCCTTCCACGTCTGCAGGGAGAACTGCAGGCCGCCGTAGTAGCCGTTGCCGGTGTTGATGCTCCAGTCTCCGCCGGATTCGCATTCGGCGACGCGGTCCCAGACTCCTTCGGACTCGGCGGCCTGTGCCGGTGCGCCCATGCCGACGAGTCCGGCTGCGGCGATCACTCCGACGCCGGCCAGCAGTGCCGTTCTGCGCAGGTCAGTCGTGGCGAGTTTCACGATGTCATCTCCCGAGGTCGATTGCATTCGGTCCATCGGTCCGGCCGTTACCGAACCGTTATACAACCTAACGAAGATGTACGTTCATGTCCGCCGAGTGCGCGTGGGAATCGGCTCAGAGCTCGGTCACCGTGCCCTGAATGGTCGTGCTCCCCCGTCGACCGATCACTTGTTGAGATCGATGACGTGCCCGGTGAGACCCGTGTCGTTGGCGTTCGACGAGTTCTCGTCCGCACCGTCGTCGGTGCCGGCACCCTCGCTGCCCGGGGTCTCAGTCAGGGATTCGTCCTCGGTCGTCGAGTCGTCGTCCTTGGGGTCTTCGGGCTTCGAGTCATCGGCCGGCTCATCCGACTTGGGCTCCTCAGCCTTGGACTCGTCCTGCTTCGGCTCGCCGTTCGTCGAGTCCTCGTCCGTCTTCGGTTCGTCCGCCTTCGGCTCTTCGGTGGGCTCGTCGTTCTTGGGTTCCTCAGTCGGCTCGTCGTTCCTCGGTTCCTCAGTCGGCTCGTCCTTGGGTTCGTCCTTGGGTTCGTCCTTCTTGGGTTCGTCGGCCCGGCCGTCGTCGGCGGCGCCGTTCTCCTTCGTCAGACCGGCCTTCTTCCCGCACGTCGGCCACGCTCCGGGGCCCTGGACGGCGAGGGTCTTCTGCGCGATTCGGATCTGCTCCTCGCGGCTGGCCTCGTGCGGCATCCCCTCACCACCGAACGCCTTCCACGTCCGCAGGGAGAACTGCAGGCCGCCGTAGTAGCCGTTGCCGGTGTTGATGCTCCAGTCACCGCTCGATTCGCATGCGGCGACGCGATCCCAGACGCTCTTCGCCTCGTCAGCCTGCGAGGGCGCTCCCACGCCGAGGAGTCCGGCTGCGGCCAGTGCGGCGGCACCGACGAGCGCGGCGGTTCGGTGCAGATGAGTCGTGAGGAGTTTCACAGTGGTCGTCTCCGTTGTGAGGTGGACAGGGAAGAAGCCTCGGATGTCACCGAACCCCTGCTCACGGTAATCGACTCCCCCGACCGTGTCCATATCGGGCGTTCAGACGACGGCGCCCTCCCGCACGTATTCGCCGAGGTGGCGTGCCGTGAGCGTCGACCCGTCCGCGATGAGCTCGGCCGGGGTCCCCGCGAAGACGATGCGTCCGCCGTCGTGACCGGCACCGGGACCGAGGTCGATGAGGTGGTCCGCGTGCGCCATGACCGCCTGATGGTGCTCGATGACGATGACCGTGCGTCCGGAGTCGACGAGTCCGTCGAGGAGGCCGAGGAGGTTCTCGACGTCGGCCAGGTGCAGGCCCGTCGTCGGTTCGTCGAGGACGATGACCGAGGCGGCCTCGGCGGCCTTCGCCGACAGGTGGGTGGCGAGTTTGAGCCGCTGCCGCTCACCGCCGGAGAGCGTCGTCAGCGGCTGACCGAGTCTGAGGTAGCCGAGCCCCACATCGACGAGGGTGCGGGCGACCCGCGCCGCCGCGGGCACCTTCGACTCCCCCGCGGAGAAGAAGTCGACCGCCTCGGCTGCGGGCATGTCGAGGACCTCGCGGATGCTGCGGCCCCCGAACGTGTACTCGAGCACGGCGGCCTGGAAGCCCTTGCCCTCGCAGACATCGCACGGTGCGGACATCCCTGCCATGACCCCGAGGTCCGAGTAGATGATCCCCGTGCCGTTGCACACCGGGCACGCGCCTTCGGAGTTCGCGCTGAAGAGCGCGGGCTTGACGCCATTGGCCTTCGCGAAGGCCTTCCGGATCGGGTCGAGCATGCCCGTGTACGTCGCGGGATTCGACCGCCTCGACCCCTTGATCGGGGCCTGGTCGATGACGACGATGCCCTCGCGCCCGACGAGGGAGTCGTGGATGAGCGTGCTCTTGCCCGACCCGGCGACACCGGTGACGACGGTGAGGACGCCGAGTGGGATGTCGACGTCGATGTCGCGGAGGTTGTTGCCGTTCGCTCCCCTGATCTCGAGCGCACCCTCGCCGATGCGGGTCTCCTCCTTGAGGGAGGCCGTGAACCCGAGGTGCTCACCGGTGCGGGTCCCTGAGGCGCGCAGGTCCTCGACGGTGCCGGTGAAGCAGATCTCTCCCCCGGCGCTGCCCGCACCGGGACCGAGGTCGACGACGTGGTCGGCGATGCCGATCGTCTCCGGTTTGTGCTCGACGACGAGGACCGTGTTGCCCTTGTCCCGGAGCTGGAGGAGCAGCCGGTTCATCGACTCGATGTCGTGCGGGTGGAGGCCGATCGTCGGTTCGTCGAAGACATAGGTGACGTCGGTGAGCGCCGAACCGAGGTGGCGCACGAGTTTGATCCGCTGCGCCTCTCCCCCGGACAGCGACCCCGACGACCGCTCGAGGGAGAGGTAGCCCAGCCCGATGTCGACGAATGCCTGCACCGTCTCGCGCAGGGAGTCGAGGAGCGGGGCGACCGTGGGATCGTCGATCTCATCGAGCCAGGTGGGAAGGTCGGAGATCTCCATCGCGCACACCTCGGCGATCGACTTCCCCGCCAGCAGCGACGACCGTGCGGCGGCATTGAGCCGGGTCCCCTGGCATTCCGGGCAGACGGTGAAGACGACGGCCCGGTCGACGAACTCGCGGATGTGCTTCTGCATGCCGTCGCGGTCCTCGGAGAGGAACGAACGGTTGATCCGCGGGATGAGACCGTCATAGGTCATGTTCGTCCCGTTGATGACGATCTTCTCGCCCTCGAGGTGGAGCAGGGCATGGCGTTCGGACTCGGTGAACTCGCCCACCGGCTTGTCGGGGTCGAAGAGCCCCGACTCCGAGTAGAACCGCACCGACCACCCGCCGACCTTGAACCCGGGGATCGTGATCGCCCCGTCGTTGATCGACTTCGACTCGTCGACGATCTCACTGATGTCGATGTCGGTGGCCGTGCCCATGCCCTCGCAGTGCGGGCACATGCCGCCGTTGACGGTGAAGGTGCGCCGCTCGACCTCCTTCGTCTCCCCCTTCTCGATCGTCACCGCTCCCTTGCCGCTGATCGTCGCGACGTTGAACGAATACGCGTTCGGAGACCCGAGGTTCGGTTCGGCGAGGCGGGAGTAGAGGATCCGCAGCTTCGCGTTGATGTCGCTGACAGTGCCGACGGTCGAGCGCGGATTCGATCCGATCCGCTCCTGGTCGACGAGGATCGCCGTCGTCAGGCCCGAGAGGACGTCGACGTCGGGCCGGGCCATCGTCGGCATGAACCCTTGGACGAAGGCGCTGTAGGTCTCGTTGATCATCCGCTGGGACTCGGCGGCGATCGTGCCGAAGACGAGCGAGCTCTTGCCGGAGCCGGAGACCCCGGTGAAGACGGTGAGTCGGCGTTTGGGCACGTCGACGGAGACGTCCTTGAGGTTGTTCTCCCTCGCCCCGCGCACCTGGATGAGGTCGTGGCTGTCCGCTGGCTGAGTCATCGGCGCCTCACGCCCGCTGCTGGATGCGGATCATGTTCCCGGCGGGATCGCGCAGAGCGCAGTCGCGCAGTCCGTAGGGCTGGTCCATCGGCTCCTGCACGATATCGGCGCCCTTGGCCTCCACCTCGGCGAAGGCGGTGTCGACGTCGGGGCTGGCGAGGACGATCGCGGCATAGCTGCCCTTGGCCATGAGCGAGTCGATGGCCGCCCGTTCGGATTCGCTCACGGTGGGGTCGACGACGGCGGGGGTGAGCACGATCGACGTGTCGGGCTGGCCGGAGGGGCCGACGGTGATCCACCGCATCTGTCCCTCCCCCACATCGAGGCGGACGTCGAAGCCGAGGACGTCACGGTAGAAGGTCAGCGACGCCTCGGCGTCGACGTGCGGCAGGAAGCTGGCGTTGATCGAGATGTCCATGCCCTCATCCTAGATGCGGGGGTGCTCACGGGACTTCTCGATTCCTGACCGGTCGCAGCGCGGCCTTGACGACGATGCTCGGCAGCGCATGGGCGCCGTGGGCGGCAGCCGCCCGGTACTCGCGCGGGGAGACTCCGACGAGTTCGCGGAACCGGGTGCTGAAGGTGCCCAGGGAGGAGAAGCCGACGGCGAAGCAGATCTCGGTGATGCTCAGGTCACCGCGGTGGATGAGCGCCATCGCCCGCTCGATCCGCCTGGTCATGAGGTAGGAGTACGGGGGTTCGCCGAAGGCGGCGGCGAACCGGCGGCTGAGATGGCCGGCGGACATGTGGACGCCCGCGGCGAGGCCGGGGACGTCGAGGGGACGGTCGTACTCGCGGTCGATCCGGTCCCGGACCCGGCGCAGGGCCACGAGCTCGGGATCGGCACCGCTCACTCGGCGTGGAGTCCCTGCTTGAGGGTCTCCCCGCGGAAGAACGCCGGATGCCGGATCGCCTGGACGATCATGATGACGACGCCGAGGAGGAGCACCCCGATCCCGAGGACGAAGACGAGGCCGATGCCGAAGACCGACGACCCCGAGCCGTACGCGGGGTCGAGGGAGTCGATCGCGGTGCGGACGAAGATGACGAGCAGGGTGACCCCGCCGATGAGCGGGAAGAGGAAGCGGAAGAAGACCGTGCGCGCTGAGACGAAGAGGGACTTCCGGAAGTACCACGTGCACGCGAGTCCCGTGATCCCGTAGTAGAAGCAGACCATGAGGCCCAGCGCGGTGATCGTGTCCCACAGCGCGTTCTCCGACAGCAGCCGCATGACGACGTAGAAGATGATCGCGGCCGCCGCCGAGGTGATCGTCGCCACCGACGGGGACTTGAACCGCGGGGAGACGTTGCCGTAGCGCTTCGGCAGGGCCCCGTAGTGGCCCATCGCGAGGATCGTCCGCGAGGGTGAGACCATCGTCGACTGCAGTGAGGCGAGTGAGGACGAGAGCACGGCGATCGAGACGATGATGGCGAAGGGTCCCATGATCGGTCCGGCCAGGGCCGCGAAGATCGACTCCTGGTTCTCCGGGTTGCCCGCCCCGAGGCCCTCGGTGCCGACCCCGGCGTAGGAGATCACGGCGATCGTGCAGGCGAGGTAGATGATGACGATCGCGAAGATCGTGAGCATCGCCGCCCGTCCCGGGGTCTTCTCCGGGTCCTTCGCCTCTTCGTTCATCGTGATGACGGTGTCCCAACCCCAGAAGAGGAAGATCGAGAGCGACACGGCAGCCGCGATCGTCGAGAAGTCGCCTGCGGCCACGGGGTTGAACCAGTCGAGTTGAACGGGTGTCGGGTCGTAGGCGGTGCCGGTGGCGACGTGGACGAGCGCGGAGATGACGAACCAGCCGAGGGCGAGGACCTGGAAGGCGACCAGCCACACCTGGACCTTCTCCGTGGCTTCGACGCCGCGGTAGGAGATCCACGCGGCGACTGCGGTGAGCGCCACGGTGATGGGGATGTTGATCCACAGCACCCGTGTGAGGTCGGCGATCGCCGGGTCGGAGAAGATCTGGCTGAGCAGGATGAAGAGGAAGTCGACGCCGACGGCGGCGAGGTTGGACAGCACGAGGACGGTCGCGGCGATGAGGCCCCAGCCGCCCATCCATCCGAGCCACGGTCCGAAGGCCCGTGTGGCCCACGTGAAGGTCGTGCCCGAGTCGGGCATGGCCGTATTCAGCTCGCGGTAGCCGAAGACGACGAGGAGCATGGGGACGAAGCCGATGAGGAGGATCGCCGGGGTGTGGACGCCGACCTCCGAGATCGTCGGGCCGAGCCCGGAGGTCAGGGTGTATGCGGGGGCGATGCAGGCGATGCCGATGATCGCTCCGCCGATCGCGCCGACCTTTCCTGCTGAGAGCCCCTTCGCGCTCAGTCCGGAGTCGGTCTCGATGGGGCGGTCCGGTGCGGGTGTTGCCGAGGTCATTCGCTCATCTAATCAGATCGGTGCCCGGAGGAGAGAATCGTCTCAGCGGTGGTTCTGCCGATGCGCACCGCCCCGTCGACGTGCTGGTAGCCGCGGCCGGCGATGTCGGAGCTGGCGAACCGGATCGGTCCGACCGGGTCGTTCTGATACCGGCCCCACCGGTGGAGCCCGCCGAGGTCGTAGCTCGTCGCGTACGCCCCGCGCGTCCATTCCTCGGCGCCGAAGTCCGAGAGGTGGAAGACGATGGGGTCGAGGGCTTCGGGTCCGAGGAAGTCGGCGATCGCCTCGAGGATGGTGCGCTTGCGGTCCTCCTCGTCCAAGGCCCACATCGCGTCGGCGTTGACGTCGGAGATGAACCCGACGAGGGTGCCCTGCTCCTCCCCGTGGTTCGTGTTGTCGTAGACCTCCTGGACGAGATGCCCGACGCCGAAGCCGGTGCCCGAGAGTCCCGCATCGCGCCAGAAGGGCCGCGGGTAGGTCGCATGGACCTTGATGACCAGCCCCATCGACTGGTGCTGGTGGAAGACCTGCTGGAGGCGCGGCAGGTGGGGGACGTAGGTGATCCGCGAGTAGAGGTTCGGGGGCACGGCGACGATGACGTCGGTGCCCGCGAACTGCGCGTCGTCGGTGCTCACGACGACTGGGTCACCGGACCAGTCGATCGTGCGCACGGGGCTGTTCAGCCGCACCACCGTGTCCCCGAGGTCGGCGGCCATGAGTTCGGAGACCTGCTGCATGCCGCCGATGACGCGGCGGTCGAGGATGAAGTGGTCGTCGACGAGGTTGGAGAACGATCCCGCCGAGGCGGCCATGAGCACGGCCTGGAGCGTCGAGAACGCTGTGTCGGGTTTCGTGAGCATGCCTCCGGCGACGAACATGCCGATGTTCTCGCACGCGAGTTCGTCGGCCGACTGCTCGCGCAGCCAGTGGTGGAAGGAGATCGAGTCGAGCTCCTTCGCGTCCTCGGCATCCCAGGGACGCTCTGCCCCGATGCGCGCGGCGAGGTCGTCGAGGATGCCGATGAGGCGGTCCATCTCCGACTGCCTGCGCTCGGGGACGGGGAACGCGTCACCGGAGTAGACGGTGCGGGTGCCGTCGGGGGCGAGGAAGACCCGATCGCCGTCGCGGTGCCGGGGGAAGGTGCTCAGCCCGAGTTCGTCGACGAGGTCGAGGATCGCGGTCTGGTCGGGTGAGATCCACTGGCCGCCGATCTCGAACATCTGCCCGTCGATGCGGTCCGTCCAGGTCCTCCCTCCCACCCGGTCGCGGGCTTCGAGGACGACGACCGAGCGGCCGACTGCGGTGAGCGTCCTCGCGGCGGTCAGCCCTGTCGGTCCCGCTCCGACGATGACGACGTCGACTCTCTCCATGGCACTCCCCCGTGACCTTCGCTGCGGCACGCGCGTCTGCGCGCGTAGCACTCAGGGTAGCCACGGGCCGGTTCCTTGGGAAGGACCGTCTCGCCGACGCGGAACGCGCGCTCACCGGAACGCCAGCGGATCGGCGTCGGGGTCGGCGTCCTTGGCCTTGAGGAAGCCCCAGGCGTCGGGGCGGGAGCCGTCCAGGTCGGTGAGTCCGTAGGTCGTCGCGAGGTCGAAGCTCGACAGGGTCCGCCCGGTGAAGCGGTGCCGGTCAGGGTCGGCGGCCAGCGCGGCGATGCCCCTCCCGAGCATGTGCGGGGTCTCGGAGACGGCGAAGTCGGCAGGCGCTTCGCTCCGGTCCGGGTCGAGGGCGTCGGAAAGCCAGGTCTCCTCGGTCGTCGAGAAGCCCTCGAGCATCATCTCCGAGCGCAGCCATCCGGGGGTGAGCGCCACGGCCGTCGCCTCGGCGCCGGCGAGGTCGTGGGAGAGGCCGAAGGCGAGGCGGCTGATCGCCGTCTTCGTCACATCGAGCCACACCGACTCCCGATAGTGCGTCGCGTTGTACTCGCTCGTCCCGTCGGTGATCTCGACGTGGAGTCCGCCGGGTCGCGCGGTGAGCAGCGGCAGCAGCGCGCGGGCCGTCCTCAGATGGCTGATGAGTCCGGTCTCGACGAGTCGCATGCCCCTGACCGCGTCCGCGCGCCAGAACGGCTCACCCCAGGAGACGTAGGCCTCTCCCCCGATGTCGCCCACGAGGATGTCGAGGTGCTCGCTGCGCGCACCGATCCGCTCGGCCAGTTCCGCGACGTCGTCGGCGACGAGGTGGTCGCAGACGACGGCTTCCCCGTCGCCGCCCTCGGCCCGGACGAGCTCGAGCGTGCCCTCGATCGTCTCGGGGCGCCCGTAGTCCGAGGGTGCATCGGTGCTCGAGCGCCCCGTGCACCACACGAAGGCTCCGGCTGCGCCGAGTTCCCGGGCGATCGCCCGTCCCGCCCCGCGGGTGGCCCCGGCGACGACCGCGGTCCGTCCGCTCAGTGGTCTCGTCTCATCAGTCATGCGACCAGTCTGGACGCCTTTCCCTGACATCTTCTGTCAGCGACTGCGACTATTCTTGCCAAGGTGAAGGCTGCCCGACTCGTCTCCGAGATCGTCCTCCTCTCCGCCCGCTCGACGCCGCTGTCGGCACGCGAGCTCGCGCGCCGCCTCGAGGTCACCGAACGCACGATCTACCGGGACCTTCGGGAGCTCTCGGCGATGGGGGTGCCCGTCGTCGCCGAATCCGGCCCCGGCGGGGGCATCAGCCTGCTCGACGGCTGGACCTCCCCGCTGTCGGGTCTCACCCGCGCCGAACTCGAGTCCGTCCTCCTCGGGTCGCTCGCCGCAACCGACCTCGGCCTCTCCCGTGAGCTGGCGACGGCCCGGGCGAAGATCCTCGCAGCCGAGACCGGCGACGCGGACTTCTCTCGCACCGTCGTCGTCGACGGCCCCGACTGGTTCACCGAGAAGGAGGACCTTCGCGCCCTCGAGCCGCTCGTCACGGCGCTGCGCACCCGGCGTGGCGTGCGCATCGTCTACACCCGCTCCGGTGAGTCCGTCGTCCGGTGCCTCATCCCCCTCGGCCTCGCGGTCAAGGCCGGCCGCTGGTACCTCGTGGCCCAGCCGCCGGGCGGCTCGCCGCGGACGTATCGGGTCGCTCGGATCACCGACGTCGACCCCGTGTGGACGGCGGTGCGCGGGCCTGCGGACTTCGACCTCGGCGCGTTCTGGGAGAAGGCGAAGCGGGGCTTCGACCGGGCCATCCGCACGACTCCGGTCCGTCTCCGCCTCGCCGAGGCGGCCCTGCCCGATCTCCTCCGCGCCGTTCCCGGGCCGCTGACCGCAGAAGCGATCGCCTCGGCGCAACCGGTCGCCGACGGCGACGAGTGCGAGGTCGACATCCTCCTCGAATCCGCTGAGATCGCCGTCTCCCAGCTGCTCACGGTGCCCGGGGTCACGGTCGTCTCCCCGCCGGGGATACGCGACGAGGTCGCGAGCAGGGCTCGCGACCTCGTGCGGCGCAACGGGCGCTGAGGGGGCTCCGGGACGGGCCGGGGTTCAGAGGACGGTCCAGCTCCCCTGGATCTCGCCGGCGCTGATGCCGCCGACGGCCTGCATGGCGGCCTTCGAGAGGTCGATGCAGCGCGAGCCCGAGTAGGGTCCGCGATCGTTGATGCGCACGGTCACGGACTTGCCGTTGGCCGTGTTCGTCACCTTGACCTTCGTCCCCAGCGGAAGGCTCTTGTGGGCGGCGGTGAGCTTGCTCGCGTCGAAGGGTTCCCCGCTGGCGGTGGGGTTGCCGTCGGTGCCGTCGCCCCCGCCGTAGTAGGACATCGGGCACGATCCCGACTGGCCGCCGGACGAGCTGCCCGAGGCCTTGGCGCCGGATCCCCCGGATGCCTCCCCCCCGCTCTTCGCCTTCGATGACGTCGACGACGAGGACTCGGCCTTCGCGGGCGCGGTCTTGGGTGCCTGGGTCTTCACCTCGAGCGAGACCTTGCCCGGCTTCTCCTTCGCCTGTTCCTCGGCCTTCTGCAGGGCCTCATCGGCAGCGGGGGCGGCGGGAGCCTCGACGACGACGGGACTCTGCGCGACGACACGCGAGGAGTCCTGGGCGGCACCGGGAACCATGGCGAACGTCGAACCGACGACGGCGGCGGTCGCCGCTGCGGGGACGACGAACGCGGAGAGGACAGGGCGGGACCGGACCGCTGCCAGCACTCCCCCGGCCGACTCCGGGGTGTGGCGTCCGCTGCGCCGCTTCCGCGGCGCGAGTGCGGAGAGGAATGAGCCCTTCGTCGTCGGCGAGGAGTGTTTGCCCACTGTCCGTCCTTCGGGTGAATGCGGGCACCCAGACAGACGCTGACTGTGCCCGATGGTTATCGGATCGTTACCGAAGGACAGTCTAGTTAACGAACTGTTACATTTTCAACGCGGCGCGCGGCTGACCGCCGAACGATCACCCGCGGTCGCCGCGGCGCTGGGAGGCGCGGACGACGAGGCGGCGGACGCCGTTGGCACCGTTGGTCACGGTCTCCTGCGCCCTGTCGAAGGCGCGTTCGACCTTGCCGCTGCGCACTGCGTCATCGATCGCGTGGGACACGTTGCCGAGTGCCCTGTTCACTCCCGACTCGGTTGCCTCGATGAGGCGGGATCCCTTCGCGGCGTCGCGGACGTTGCGCACCCCGCTGCTCGCTGCGCCGTACGCGCGCTCGGCGACGGAACGGGCCCGCTGGGTCGGGGTGCGCTTGGTCGAATCGATGACGAAGTCGGGTTCGATGGGATCTTCTGCTCGGCTCATGCCTCCATCGTTGTCGACCCCGGGGCGGATTTCAACAGGCGCCTAGGATTGGGGTATGAATTCCCAGCCGGAGGTCATTGCGCATCGGGGCGGGCGCTGGCCGGAGACGAGCGAGAACACGCTGCCCGCCTTCGCGGCCTCGGCTCGGGCCGGTGTGCACTGGATGGAGACCGATGTCCACGCCTCGGCCGACGGCGTCCTCTTCGCCGCCCACGACGCAGACCTCGACCGGATCGCCGGAGTCCCGCATCTCATCCGGGACCTTCCCGCGTCGGAGGTCGACCGCATCGATCTTCTCCACGGGGGCCGACTCCCCCGCCTTAGCGACCTCCTTGACGCACTGCCGGACGTGGAGTGGAACATCGACGTCAAAGCTCCACACTCGATCGGCCCGATGGTCCGCTTCGTCCGGACCCGGCATGCCGAGGACCGGCTGCGCCTCGCCTCGTTCTCCGACGCGACCCTGACCCGGCTGCGGGAGGCGCTGCCGGGAGTGCGCACCTCGGCCGGGACGGGTGAGACCGCCCGCTTCGCCCTCGGGGCGCTGCCCTGTCTGCCCGCGCAGGGACTCCTCGGTCTGCCCCCGGGTCTCGACGCACTCCAGGTGCCGATGCGCTGGAAGGGTCTGCCCGTCGTCACCGAGGACTTCGTCGCCCGCGCCCACCGGGTCGGACTCGTCGTCCATGTCTGGACGATCGACGACCCTGCGGACATGCTCACGCTCGCCCGCCTCGGCGTCGATGGGATCGTCACCGACGAGGTGCTCCTCGCCCAGCGCACACTCGCCTCGGGGGTCGCCGACCCGGCGTCGGAGGGGAATAGCCGGAGACGGTAGACTGTTGCCTTTGTACGGTCGCCTGCAGTCGAGTCGAAGGGAAGAGAGATGAGCGAACGCAGTCTCCGCGGTACGCAGTTGGGCTCGCGCAGCCTCGAGTCGGAGGAGGGTGTCGAGCCCGCGCCCCGGCAGATGGTCGAATTCGAGTGCGAGGACGGCACCCGCTTCAAGGTTCCGTTCTCCATCGAGGCGGAAGTGCCCTCGACGTGGGATTCGGGCATCCACGGCATCGGCGTGCGAGTCGGCGTCAACGAGCCCGACGGCGAACCCGAGAAGCATGTGCGCTCGCACTGGGACATGCTCCTCGAGCGCCGCTCGTTCGACGAACTCCAGGTCCTCCTCGATGAGCGCCTGGCGATCCGCCGCGGCGAGGTTCCCGCCCAGAGCTGAGACAGCACACACCGAGCAGGACGCTCGGATGAGGGGGTGTCGGTCCGTCGACCGACACCTCCTCTGTCATGTCCGCACGGATACGGGTCAGCTGCGGCGGCCCGAGAGCATCTGCCGCAGCTGACGACCGCGCCGGGCCAGACCCCAACCGGCGACCTTGGTGAAGGCCTCGGAGATGATCGAGGAGCTCATCTTCGACTCCCCGAGTTCGCGTTCGACGAAGACGATGGGGACCTCGAGGACGCGGAAGCCGGCGTCGACGGTGCGTCCGGTCATGTCGATCTGGAAGCAGTACCCCTGCGACTGCACCCCGGTGAGGTCGAGGGCCTCGAGCACGGCCCGCCGGTAGGCCCGGAATCCGGCCGTGGCGTCGCGGACGCCGAGCCCCATCGCCGCGTCGACGTAGAGGTTGGCGCCGCGTGAGAGGAGGAAGCGCGAGTACGGCCAGTCGACGATCTCGCCGCCGCGGACCCAGCGGGAGCCGATGACGAGGTCGGCCTCGTCCGCGAGCGCCGGAGCAAGCAGCTGGCCGAGGTCGAGGGGGCGATGGGAGCCGTCGGCGTCGAACTCGCAGATGATCGCGTAGTCACGCTCGAGTGCCCACGCGAAGCCGGCGATGTAGGCCATGCCGAGACCGGCCTTCTCGCTGCGGTGGAGGACGTTGACGCGTGGGTCGACCGCTGCGAGTTCGTCGGCCCACTCCCCCGTTCCGTCGGGGGATCCGTCATCGACGATGAGGACGTCGACCTCGGGCTGGTGCTCGAAGAGCCCGGCGAGGGTGACCGGTAGGGCGAGGCGTTCGTTGTAGGTGGGGATGACCACGAGGATTTCTGAGACCACCCGCCCCACCCTACGCCCGCAGGGGCGAAACAATGAGCCGACACCCCCGCCTTCGGACCACGGTGTGCGTGCAGTCACAGCAGCGCAGTGCACCGAGTTATCTAATGACGGGAGCGTCGGCTCCACTCCACGACCGGTGGAATGTCATCGTCGAATCTAATGGCTCCGACCGCCCCAGCAAAATCCCTCTGACCTGCGGTTTTGATCAACTTCCCAGGTGAGGGCCAGGTTCGGCGGGAAGAAATTCCTCTGCGCCTCGGCGTGTCGGATTGCTCTCGGGCCCGCAGAGCGATCTCAGTCACGCGGCAGGTCCGGTCGCGCTCAGCCGATCCGGGTGGGGAGGGGGACGTCCGCGGCGAGCTCCGGCAGACCCGGGGTGCCCGAGCGCGGGTCGGTGCTCCACGCGGCCACGCGCGGATCGGCGACCTGGACGACGAGCCGCTCGACCCGCCAGCGACCGAAGTCGGCGGCGGCACCGGGACGCAGCACTCCCCCTTCGGGGTTGCCCGCCGCGCGATGGGCGAAGCGGGTGGCGGCGTTGAATGCGGCGCGCGCGCCGATGCCGTGGGTGCCGAGGACGGCCGAGCGGACTCCCGCCCAGGGAGAGTCGTCGGCGAGGACGAGGGAGACCTGGGCGCCGGCGGCGAGCAGCGGGGCGAGCGGCTGGTCGAGGCTGGGGTCGAGGGTGATCGCGATCCCGGAGCGTCCGAGCGCCTCGACGTGGGACTCCGGGACGGCGAAGTCGAGGAGGAGCCGATAGCCGAATCGCTGCGCGTGCGCCGGATGCTCTCCGAGGCGGGCGAGGACGGCGTCGAGCTCGGTGCTCGAGGCGACGGCGAGGTAGAGGGAGGTCTCGGGGAGCGTCTCGAGCTCGGCGAGGGCGGCCGCGGGCAGCCACGCCCGCTCGGTGCCCGCCGCGAGGTCGGGATAGGCGACGATGCGCAGGTCCTCGGGTGCGTCGGCGACGAAGTCCCGGATGGCGGACGAGGGGCCGAGGACGTGGACGTGGGCGATGCCGCGATCACGCAGCGCCGTCGCCGTGGGCGAGTCGGGCCCGAGGATGAGACCGGCATGGACGAACCCCGGGGCGAGGAAGTCCCCGTCGAGGTTCTCCGCCTCCGGGTCGAGGGCAAGGGCCGCCTCGTCCGAGCCGATGAAGTTCACTGTCCCGTCCGCGCTGCCGAGGGCGGTCGCGAAGGGGTCGACGCTGCTGTAGACGTCTCCGCCGTAGTACATATTCACAGCCGCCAGGCTACACCTGCCGTCCACCGCTGCGGGCATCGGCGTCAGGGGCGTCGGGTAGGGTCAGGGCTGTGAAGCCTTTGGTACTCGTCGACACCCCAGCCCTGTACTACCGCGCCTTCTACTCGGTGCCGGATTCGATCGTCAACGACGAGGGGCAGCCGGTCAACGCGATCCGCGGCGTCGTCGACACGGTCGCCCAGATGATCCGCCGCTTCTCCTCCGCCCGGGTCGTCGCGGCGATGGACGCGGACTGGCGTCCGGCCTTCCGCACCGCGATCATGCCCGAGTACAAGGCCGCGAGGATCAAGGACGAGGCTGCGGGGACGGAGATCCCGCCCGAACTCGACGCCCAGCTTCCCATCATGCGCCGTGTCCTCGCCGCCGCCGGCATCCCCATCGCCGAGGTGGACGGGACGGAGGCCGACGACGTCATCGCGACGATCGCCGCACAGTCGGCCACCCCCGTCGTCATCGTCTCCCCCGACCGCGACCTCCTCGCCCTCCTCGACACAGACCGCGACGTCAGCGTGCTCCGGCCCCGCAAGGGAGGGGAATGGGAGGCGATCACCGCCGCCGACCTGCCCGGCCTCTACGGTGTCGACTCGGGCATTCGCTACCGGGAGCTCGCCGCCCTGCGCGGGGATCCCTCCGACGGCCTTCCCGGCGCCGCCGGCATCGGGGAGAAGACAGCCGCGACCCTGCTCACGAGCTTCGGGTCGCTCGCGGGCATCGTCTCCGCCGCGAAGGCGGGGGTGAAGACCGGCGGGCTGAGTGTGAAGCGGGCGACGACGATCGTCGAGTCCGAGGAGATGCTCGCCCGCACCGTCGAGGTGATGACCTGTCTCACCGATGTCGACCACGGCATCGACCTCGATGTCCTCCCCCTGATCTTCGATGCCCAGGCCCTCGAGGCCGCGGCAGCCGGGCAGAACATCGCCCGCTCCGTCGACAACCTCGCCACCGCCCTGCGCGGTCTCGCCGACGCCCCGCCCACCGACGCACAGGCGGGCCCGGGGGTCGCCGCGGCGCAGCCGGTCCGACCCGCACCGAGATCCGAGGCCGGCGTCGCGTGGCCGCACGCCCGGCTCGTCGGCTTCGACCTCGAGACGACCGGGGTCGACCCCGACACCGCGCGCATCGTCACCGCGGCCTTCGTCGAGGACCCCGACCGGGTGGAGATGTGGCTCGCGGACCCCGGCGTCGAGATCCCCGAGGCCGCGCGCGCCGTCCACGGCATCACCACCGAGTACGCACAGGCCAACGGCATGCCCGCGGTCGAGGTCGTCACCGCTCTGTGCACGGAGCTCACGGGCCTCCGGGACGAGGGCGCCGTCGTCGTCGGCCACAACATCGTCTACGACCTCAGCGTCCTCGATGCCGAGGTCCGCAGGCACCGTCCCGACCTCGACCTGCGCTCCCTGCTCCCGGCGATCGTCGACACCTTCGTCCTCGACCGCCGCGTCGACCGCTACCGCCGGGGCAAGCGCACGCTCACGGCCACCGCCGAGGCGTGGGACGTCTCCCTCCTCGACGCCCACGACGCCGCCGCCGATGCCCGAGCGGCCCTGGACATCGCCCGAGCGTTGGCTTCGAAGTCCACGGAAATCGCCGCGTACACCCCACAGGAGATCATGGCGGCGCAGGGCGAGTGGAAGCGCGCTCAGGCCGCTGACCTCCAGGCCTTCCTCCGCCGGAAGGGCAACGCCGACGCAGTCGTCGACGGATCATGGCCCATCGCCGACGAGGCTAGAATCGAGACGCGACCAGACCGATCAGAAGGACGATGACTTGGGACTCTTCTCCCGTTTGCTCAACCGGCCCGGTGCCCAGGCCGACAAGGCCACAGGATGGTTCGAGAAGGCGACCACCGACCTCGATGCGGCAGCCGCCGAATTCGCCGATCTCAGCGATGCCGAGCTGACCGACGCCGCCAGTGAGGTGTTCGCCTCCGGCACCGCCCGCGAGACCCTCGTCCGTTATGCGGCCCTCGCGAGGGAGGCCGCCGAGCGCACCCTGGGCGAACGCGCCTACGACACGCAGCTCGTCGGACTCATCGGACTCCTCCAGGGGCACATCGTCCAGATGGCCACCGGTGAGGGCAAGACGCTCGTCGGTGCGCTCGCCGCGGCCGGATATGCGCTCCAGGGCCGCCGGGTCCACGTCGTCAGCGTCAACGACTACCTCGCCGTCCGCGACCGGACGTGGATGCAGCCGGTCTTCGATCTCCTCGGCGTCTCCTCGGCCGCGATCTCGGCCGCCCTCGACGACGACGACCGGCGCGAAGCCTACCGGTCGGAGGTCCTCTACGCCTCCGTCACCGAGGTCGGCTTCGACGTCCTCCGCGACCGCTTCGTCCTCGACGACGAGGACATCCGGGTCGCCGAACGCGATGTCGTCATCGTCGACGAGGCCGACTCCGTGCTCATCGACGAAGCCCGCGTGCCTCTCGTCCTCGCCGGGTCCTCGTCCATCGAGGACGGTGATGAGCGCATCGCCGCCCTCGTCGAGACCCTCATCCCTGGCACCGACTACGAGATCAGCCCCGACCGCCGCGCCGTCTCCCTCACCGATGCCGGCGTCACCCGGGTCGAGGACGAGCTCGGCGTCGAGCTCTTCGGCGACGGCGCCGCCGACCTCGCCGCCGTCAACCTCGCCCTCTACGCGAAGGCCCTGGTCAAGCGCGACATCGACTATCTCGTCGTCGATGGGCGGATCAAGCTCATCTCCTCCTCCCGCGGCCGCGTCGCCGAACTCCAGCGTTGGCCCGACGGGCTCCAGGCCGCCGTCGAGGCGAAGGAGAAGCTCGAGACGACCGAGAGCGGGGAGATCCTCGACCAGATGACCGTCGAGGAGCTCATCCACGGCTACGAGACCGTCTGCGGGATGACGGGCACGGCGCTTGCGGTCGGCGACGACCTCCGCGAGTTCTACTCCTTGGAGATCGTCCCCGTCGACACCCACCTGCCCGTCGTCCGCGAGGACGAACCCGACCGGCTCTACACGTACCAGGAGTCGAAGGAGCGGGCGATCGTCGAGGAGGTCGTCGAGAACCACGCGAACGACCGTCCGGTCCTCATCGGCACCTCCTCGGTCGCCGAGAGCGAGTCGCTGGCGCAGCGACTGGTCGAGCGCGGCATCGACGTCGCCGTCCTCAACGCGAAGGACGACTCCGCCGAGGCCGAGATCATCGGTGCCGCCGGACGCCCGGGAGCCGTCACCGTCTCGACGCAGATGGCCGGCCGCGGCACCGACATCAGGCTCGCCGACGACTCCGTCGCCGAAGGCGGCGGGCTGCTCGTCATCGGCGCCGGACGCTACCTGTCCTCCCGCCTCGACGATCAGCTGCGCGGACGCGCCGGGCGACAGGGTGATCCCGGCACCTCGGTGTTCTTCACCAGCCTCGAGGACGAGATGCTCACCAGGGTGCCCGAGATCCAACGGTTCGTCTCCGAAGGCGACGAGACCGGTCGGATCGACTCGAAGCGCGCGCTCACCCTCGTCGAGCACGCCCAGCGCATCGCCGAGGGCCAGAACACCGCTCTGCACCGTGACACGTGGCGGTTCAACGAGCTCATGGCCAAGCAGCGCGAACTCGTCCTCGCCCGTCGGCGCGAGCTGCGCACCGAGGATGAGGCGATCGACGAACTCAAGGACCGCCTCGGCGAGAGGGCGACGGAACTCGCAGAGAAGCACTCGGAGGAGGTCGTCGACGAGAGCCTTCGCGCGGTCCTCCTCTTCCACCTCGACGCCCGCTGGGTCGACCACCTCGCGTTCCTCAACGATCTGCGCGAGGGCATCCACCTGCGCACATTCGCGAAGGAGAAGCCCCACGAGGCCTTCAACACGGAGTCGATCCGGGTCTTCTCCTCGTTCTGGTCCGATGTCCTCGACGACTCCGTGAGCACCGTCGAGGAGGCGGAGTTCACCGACGAGGGCATCGACCTCGCCTCGCACGGGCTCAAGCGCCCCTCGTCGACGTGGACCTATCTCACGACGGAGAACGCGTTCGGCTCAGACATCGAGAACATCGTCAAACGGATCCGCCGGTAGCGCCTACGAGTCGGCGACGACTCCCCGGCGGACGGCCTCGATCGTCCGCCGGATGCGCACCGCGGTCTCCGGGGCGCTCACCTCGGCGAGCTGCCCGAGCAGGTCGAGGGTCTGCTTCGCCCAGCGGACGAAGTCACCGGCGGCGATGTCCGTGCCCCGGAGCGACTCGGCGAGGTTCTTCCCCTCC
Source organism: Brevibacterium sp. LS14 (assembly GCF_012027885.1). Lineage (NCBI taxonomy): Bacteria > Bacillati > Actinomycetota > Actinomycetes > Micrococcales > Brevibacteriaceae > Brevibacterium > Brevibacterium sp. LS14. The sequence goes on along the minus strand of NZ_SJXG01000060.1, from coordinate 393,530 downwards.
GTCCACCGGAACATCGGGGTGAACAGTCCCCGGTCGGGTTCGGGCGTCGGGGTGAGCGCGTGCTGCTCCTCGAGGCGGAAGAGCTCCCGCCACAGGTCGATCGCCGCATCGCCTGCGACCTTGAGGTCGCGGCTGGGCGCACGCTCGGCGTGGAAGCTCTCGCTGCGACGCGCCTGATAGACGAAGCACGAGGCGAAGGCGGCGAGTTCGGGTTCCGTGAGGCCGTCCCACAGGCCGGCGCGCACGGTGAGCGCCACGAGCAGGTCCCGCTCGCCGTAGATGCGGCGGAGCATGTCCGAGTGCTCGGGGTCGAACCCGAGGGTCGTGAGCACCTCCTGGACGCGTTCGAAGACGAGGGCGATCGACGTCGTCCTCCCCTCGATGCGTTTGATCAGGGACGCGTTCTCCTTCTCGAGCTTCGCCGCGCGGTTGGCCCACCGGGCGTGGATCTCCCGGTCGGGACAGTCATGGCAGGGGTGGGCGCGCATCCTGGCGGTGAGCTCGGCGACCGTCGAGCTCACCCCGCCGGGCGCGCTGTGGGGCACCCAACGCACGTCCCGATCGACGCGGCCATCGGCGATCGCCTCGGCGAGGATGCCCAGCAGCGCCCGACGGTCGGAGGCCTGACGGTGGTTGAACTTCTTCGGCACCCGGATCCGTCCCATCGGGGCCACCGGCTCGGTGACCTCGTGGGGACGCAGATGCCACACCTTGCCCTGCTCGGTGAGCACGGTCGGGAGCCGGGAGACGCCGTCGCGGTTCGTCATCGGGGCGATGATCACCGCAGTGCCCTCGACCCGCCGCGCGGGCAGGGTGATGACGTCGCCGATCTTCAGCGCGGACAGGGACTCGACGATCTCGCGCTGCTTGACCTTCGACTTCGTCCGCGTCTCCTGCTTCTCCGTCTCGGAGATCTCACGGCGCAGGGCCGCGTACTCGCCGAAGTCGCCCCGGTCGCAGTGCATCGACTTCTCGTACGCGGCGATCGTCGCCTCGTTCTTCCGGACCTTGCGGGCGAGGCCGACGACGGCCTTGTCGGCCTGGAACTGCGCGAACGAGGTCTCGAGGACCTTCGCGGCATCGGCCGGACTCATCCGGGAGAGCAGGTTCGCCGTCATGTTGTAGGTGGGTCCGAACGCGGATCCGAGCGCGTACGACCGGTTGGAGGCGAGACCGGCGATCTCGCTGATGTCCATCGTGGGGTGCCAGACGACGACGGCGTGGCCGATCCGGTCGATGCCGCGGCGGCCGGCGCGCCCGGTCAGCTGCGTGTACTCCCCCGGGGTGATCGAGACGTGGGCTTCGCCGTTGAACTTGACGAGCTTCTCGAGCACGACCGTGCGGGCGGGCATGTTGATGCCCAGCGCCAGCGTCTCCGTGGCGAAGACGACCTTGATGACCCCGGCGGAGAAGAGCTCCTCGACGAGCTCCTTGAACTGCGGGATCATGCCCGCGTGGTGGGCGGCGACGCCGCGGAGGAGGCCCTCGCGGAACGTGTGGTAGCCGAGGATCCCCAGATCCTCGGCCGGCAGCTCCTCGCGCAGCCGCTCGAGGGCCGCGTTGACGATGACGTTGTCCTCGCGGGAGTTGAGGTCGGCGCCCGTGGCGATGTACTGCTCGACGGCCTCGTCGCAGCCGTTGCGGGAGAAGATGAACATGATCGCCGGGAGCATCCCCGCCTCGGCGAGGGAGGCGACGATCTGGGTCCGGCTGGGGCGGCGGAACCGGGCGCGATTGCCGCGCTCGCGCTTCGACCGGGGTCCGCCGTACGTGCGGGTCGCGTGCGCGAGCGCCGGGTCGATGCGCTCGGAGTCGTGATGGGTGAAGAGGTCGTACATCCGGTGGCCGACGAGGGCGTGGTTGACGAGCGGGACCGGGCGGTGCGAGGTCGAGACGACGGTCGTCGGCCCCCTGACCTCGCGCAGCCACGCTCCGAACTCCTCGACGTTGGACACGGTCGCAGACAGCGAGACGACCTGGACGCGTTCGGGCAGGTGGATGATCACCTCCTCCCACACGGGACCGCGGAACCGGTCGGCGAGGTAGTGGACCTCGTCGAGGACGACGAAGCCGAGGTCGTCGAGCCCTCCCGGGTCGTTGTAGAGCATGTTGCGCAGGACCTCGGTGGTCATGACGATGATCGGCGCATCCCGGCGGATCGTCGTGTCCCCGGTGAGGAGTCCGACGTTCTCGGCGCCGTGGACGGCGACGAGATCGGCGAACTTCTGGTTGCTCAGCGCCTTGATCGGGGTGGTGTAGAACACCCGGGTGCCGGCGTCCATCGCGAGGTCGACGGCGAACTCGGCGATGATCGTCTTGCCGGCCCCGGTCGGCGCGGTGACGAGGACGTCCTTGCCCGCCTGGAGCTCCTGGCACGCCTCGATCTGGAAGTCGTCGAGTTCGAAGTCGGTGCGGGCGAGGAAGCGACCCAGCGGGGTCTGCTCGCGCTCGGCCCGTGCCCGGAACTCCGCATACGCCTGCGCCGGGCTCTTGGCTTCGGCGTCTGCGGTGGCCTCGGCACCCGCCGAGGCGGTGTCATGGTCGTTGCGGTCTCCGCGCCTGCTCATGCTGTGCCCTTCCCACTGTCCTCGTCGAGCTCGTCCGGGTCGACCCAGATGCCCTGGGCGACGAGCTTGCGCTTGCGGCGCCGGTCGTTGAGAATGCACACCACCCACGCCAGGCAGAACAGCGTGATCATGGGGATGACGAGGAAGAACATCGACATCGCATCGGGTGTCGGGGTGGCGATCGCGGCGAAGATGAAGACGATCATGACGATGATGCGCCACGACTTGCGGATCCGCGTCGCCGAGAGGATCCCGAGCATGTTGAGTCCGACCATGAGCACAGGCAGGACGAACGCGATGCCGAAGACGACGATGATGATCATGACGAACGTCAGGTAGTCCTGGGCGGGGATGATGTTCGTCGCCCCCTCAGGGGTGAACGACGTCAGCGCCTTGACCGCGTTGGGCAGGGCGAAGAACGCCATCGCCGAACCGGCGAGGAAGAGCGGAACGGCCGCGCCGAGGAACCCGAACGAGTAGCGCTTCTCCTTGCTCGTGAGCCCCGGGACGATGTACGCCCAGACCTGGTAGAGCCACACCGGACACGAGATGAAGAGGCCGATGAACAGGGAGAGCTTGATCTTCATGTCGAAGGCCGAGGCGACCCCCGCGAAGTTGATCTGCGCCACCCGGCCCGACGTGTCGTTGATCGTCCGGATGGGCTCCTGGAGGATGTCGAGGACCGGGTCGTAGAGGAACCATCCGCCGACCGCGCCGAGGACGATGGCGATGGCGGCGATGACGAACCGATTGCGCAGTTCGACGAGGTGCCCCATGACGGGCATCCTCTTCTCAGGGTTCTTCCTCCGTGAGGTCCGGCCTCTGCGCTGACTGCTGTCTTTCACTTCTCGCGTGGCTGCGGATCCTGATTCCTGTGCGCCGCCGGCTGCGCGGCGTCGGGGGCGGACGGGGGCGTCGACTGGGTGGACTGGCCCGCATCACGGCCGAGCTCTCCGGGTTCGGTCGTCTTCTCATCCTTGTCGTCGCGCAGGTCCTTGACCTCGGACTTGAAGATCTTCAGCGACTGACCGAGGCTCCTGGCGAGCATCGGCAGCTTGGGCGCACCGAAGATGAGGATGATGACGATGACCACCACGGCGATATGCATGGGGCTTAAGTTCATGAGAGCTCCTTGGCTTGTGTTTGCTCGAGGTGATTCTACTCTGTGCGGCTGAGCCTTTCATCCGACTCACCAGTGCGCTCAGCCGAGTCGGCGCCTCGCTGCGGCGACCGCATCGGCGGCATCGATGTCCGCGATGACGTCGGCGTGGCCCAGCAGGAAGCGGCTGAGCCAGTCGAGCGAGTGGACGGTGAAGCGCACCTCGACGCTGCCGTCGCCGCCTGCGTCGTAGACCCGTTCGTTCACGTCGATTTCATCGGCGAGCCACGCTCCCTCGGCGCGCAGCGTCATCGTCACCTCCTGCGGGGCCGGTGCGGGGGCGCCGGTGCCGATCGGCGGGTGGCTCGTCTCGGCGAAGCGGCGGATCCGTGAGAGCGCGAAGCGCCTGGGCGCCTGGGCCGAATAGCACCACGCATCGAGGTACCAGTCGGCGCCGGGAACGAGCCGGGTCGGGGCGATCGTCCGCGTCGTGAGTTCGTCGCGGGAGGCGACGTAGTAGTCGATCTCGACGGCCGCGCTGGCGTCGATGAAGCCCTTGAGCGCGCTCATCAGCTCCGCATCGGCGGGCACCGGGCTGACGTCGACGGGGGTGTGGAGGTTCTCACCCGCGGCGAGACGCAGCTTCGCCGCCGCCGTGCGCACCGCCTCGGCGTCGAGGCCGGGCAGGGCGTCGAGGAGTTCGAGGGCGAGGACGAGGAGGCCCGCCTCCTCGGCGCTCAGACGCACGGGGACGGAGACCTCCTCGGCGTTGGAGATGAAGATCTTCCCGCCGTCCCACGTCGCATCGATGAGGTCGTCGGGCATGTGCCCGGGTCGGCCGGTGACGAAGAGGAGCTCGAGGTCGTCGATGAGGGTCGCCGAGTCGATGCCGAAGTAGGCGGCCGTCTCCTCGAGGTCGGCGCCGGGATGGGCGTCGAGGTAGGGCACGAGGCTGAGCAGCCGGGTGAGGCGTTCACGCGCTGAGGACACTGCGACCTCCCAGCCGATCGAGGGCCTCGGCGATGACCTCGCGTCGTCGGTCGACGGCGCGCGCGAGTTCGTCGGGCCGAACGACACGCACGGCGTCACCGTAGCCGACGATCTCCGCGGCCAGGGTCTGGGCATCGGAGTACTCGACGACCTGGTGCTCCCCATCGGTGCGCACGGACCGCCGCCGCAGCGGATCGGCGCGGTGGGCGGCGATGTCGAGGACCGCCTCGGTGACGACGGCCATCTCCGTGCTCGCATTGAGCGAGACCTGGGGCACGAAGTCGGCGGGGATTGAGTAGTCGCCGGGTTCACGGCCGCCGAGTTTGGCAAGCTTCCCCTCGATCCGGGTCAGCCGGAATGTCCGCTCGGCCCCGCGGTGGAGGTCGTTGCCGACGAGGTAGACCCGGTCGCCGCGGCTGAGCAGGGCGTAGGGTTCGAGCCGCACCTTCCGCGCGCTCTGTCCGGGCTTGTGGTACTTGAACCCGATCGCCTCGCGGGCGTTGATGTGGTGGAGCGCGGTGGCGAAGTTCGCATTCCCCAGCTTGCTCGCCGCCCCGGGGCCGAAGCCGAGCCCGGGCACGTCGTCGCTGAGCTCGAGGCCGAGTGCCCGCAGCTTCGTCAGCGCCTGCGCACTCGAGGCACCGAGTTCGGTGTCGGACCAGAAGCGGGCGGCCACCGCCACCGCCGCCGCCTCGGACGGGGTGAGGTCGACGTCGCCCATCGCGTAGTCGTCGGTCGAGATGCGGTACCCGGTCTCCCCGACATCGGAGTACGCATCGTGCTCGGCGCGGGTGGCGATCGTGATGCCCATGTGCCGCAGCAGCTCCTTGTCACGGGAGAACTTGCGATCGAAGGCGACGTCGTCGAGCCCGGCGTAGCCGTCGATCGCGGTCATGAGCGTCTTCCGGGACACCCAGCCGCGGGCGGCGCGCAGGGCGATGAGCAGGTTCATCAGCCGCTCGGTCTGCTGTCGCTGCCGGTTGGGTCGTTGAGTGTTCACAGACTCCACCGTAACGCAGAACCACGGCCGGGAAGCACCGCGCGGGATAGGGTTGGGGCATGATCCATTGGCGCACAGGCATCGTCACAGCCATCCGTTCCACCCGTCCCGGCCTCACCGAGTTCACCGCCGAACTCGAGACGCCCCTGCCGGGCACCGACATCGCCGAGATCAAAGCGATCGCGTACACCGACGCCGTCGGTGAGCCCGAGGTCGGCGACACCGTCCTCCTCAACGTCTCTGCGCTCGCCAAGCGCCTGGGCACCGGCGGCTTCGGGCTCGTCGTCGCCCTCCCCGACCGTCTGCCGGCCGATCCCCCGCCGGGGCCCGGCCACCTCGTCAAGGACCGCTATTCGCCGCTCCAGACGATGGTCCTCGGCGTCGACGATCAGGAGTCCGAGCACCACGGGGTCCTCGCCGCGGCGGAATCGCTGGCAGGCATGCCCGTCCTCGTCGCCGACCTCCATTCGGCACTGCCGGCGATCGTCGCGGGCATCCGGGCGGTCGATGACGATCTCAGGGTCGCCTACGTCCTCAGCGACGGCGCCGCCCTGCCTGCGGCGTTCTCGCAGGCCGTCGCCGGGCTCAAGGAGGCAGGATGGATCGCCGGCAGCGTGAGCACGGGACAGTCGTGGGGAGCCGACCTCGAGGCAGTGACGGTCCACACCGGCCTGCTCGCGGCCAAGCACGTCCTCGGCGCCGACATCGCCGTCGTCGCCCAGGGACCGGGCAACCTCGGCACCGGGACGAAGTACGGGTTCTCCGGGCTCGTCGCCGGTGAGCACCTCAACGCCGCGGCCCTCCTCGGCGGGGTGCCGGTCGGGGTGCTGCGGATGTCGAACGCCGACGCCCGCGGCCGGCACTTCGGGATCTCCCACCACACGCTGACCTCGCTCGCCGAGGTGGCTCGGCCCGGCGTCCGCGTGCCTGTACCCGACTTCACGACGCTGACCGAGGCCGAACGCGCCGAGATGGACCCTGAGCCCGGGGTCATCGCCGAGACGGTCGCCGCGCAGCTGCCGCAGCTTCACGACCACGAGCGCATCGACGTCGACCTCACCGGTCTGTGGCCCGCGCTCCAGGCCTCTCCGGTGGGCCTGTCGACGATGGGACGCAGACTGCCCGCCGATGCGGCAGCGTTCCTCGCTGCCGCCGCGGCGGGCAGGTATGCGGCCGGGCTCGTCTAGCCCGCGCCGGTCGGCTGAGCTGAGCGCTCAGCGCAGCGTCGGTCTCAGCGCACGCCTTCGAGGTCGCACACGAAGATGAGGCTCTCACCGGGCTTGATGACGCCGCCGGCGCCCTGGTCGCCGTAGGCGAGGTGCGGCGGGATCTGCAGGGTGCGGCGACCGCCGACCTTCATCCCCTGGATGCCCTGGTCCCAGCCGGCGATGACCATGCCGGAGCCGAGCCGGAACTCGAGCGGGGTGCCGCGGTTGTACGAGGCGTCGAACTCCTCGCCGGTCGAATGGGCGACGCCGACGTAGTTGACGCTCACGGTGTCTCCGGCCTTCGCCTCGGGGCCGTCGCCGATGATGTCATCGACGATGACGAGCTCGGTCGGGGCGTCGCCGCCGGGGAAGTCGACGACGGGCTTCTGCTTGCTCATGGGTGTCTCCTTCTGGGTGGTCCTGTCAGCGATCCGGGATCGGATCGCCGGCCTCTCAGCCCTGTGCCGAGAGGATGTCGATGACGAAGACGAGGGTCGCGTTGCCGGGGATCTTCGGCGGGCTGCCCTGCTCTCCGTAGCCCTTGTCCGGCGGGATGACGAGCACGATCTGGCTGCCGACCTTGGCCCCGACGAGGCCTTCGTTCCAGCCTTGGATGACGTTGGCCTCGCCGACGGGATCGACGGCGAACGGCTGTCCGCCCCCGCCCCAGTTCGAGTCGAAGGGCTGGGAGGCGTCGTCCCACAGCCAGCCGGAGTACTTCACGGCGACCTTCTGCCCCTTCTTCACCTCGGGGCCGGTGCCCTCGATGGTCGTGAAGGACTGCATCTCGGCGGGCGGTTCGCCCTCGGGCTGGGTGATCTTCGGCGTGCCGTCGTCCTCCCAGCTCACGGTGAGCGGGTTGCCCGCCTGGTCGGCCTTCTTCCCTTCCGCCCGGGTGAGCGGCTTCGTCGTGTCCTCGACGTCGATGACGTAGACGAGCGTCTGGCTCGGCTGTCCCTGCTGGGGACTGCCGTTGAGCGTCATGAGCACGCGGGAACCGACAGGGACGCCTTCGAGGGCGTTGAACAGCTCCTCGGAGATCTGGGCCGTGTCCATCGGGAAGCCCGCCGGGGACTTCGAGTCGTAGCTCGACTCGACGACGTCTCCGGTGGTCCCGGACACGAGCGTCATCTGCGCGGTGACCTGCTCGCCGTCGGCGACGGGTTTGCCGTCGCCCTCGCTGAGCACCTTGGACTCGGTCTTCTCGACGACGAGTGGTGCCTCGAAGCTCACCGTCGGCTTCTTCCCGGGCTTGCCCTCGACGGTGATGTCGTCGAGGCTCGTCGACTTCGCGTCCTGCGCGGGCACCGATGCGGGGGCGCTGGCACCGCCGTCCTCGGGTTCGCTCTGCCCGCAGGCCGAGAGCAGCAGCACGGCTGCGGCGATGGCACTGAGCACTCTGGTGCGCACGTGGTTCCTTTCGTTCGAACTTCTCCAGCGTCGATCCTACAGGCCGGCGATGAGTGCCTCGGCCTGGGCATGCGTCGCGGAGAACGGGTCCTTGAGGGCGACCGCGCGCCCGGATTCGTCGTTGAGCCGCAGATGCACCCAGTCGACGGTGTAGTCGCGCCGGGCGTCGTGGGCGGCACGGATGAACGCGCCGCGGACCGCTGCCCGCGTCGTCTCGGGCGGTTCGTCCTTCGCCCGCGTGACCGCCTCCGCGGGGACGAGGCTCTTCGCCAGTCCCGCCGCCTCGAGTCTGGGGAAGAGTCCCGTGCCCGGGGTGATGTCGTGGTAGGCGATGTCGAGGCGCTGGATCTGCGCGTCGCCGATCCCGATCCCGCCGCGGGCCATCGCCCGGTCGATGAGCGCCTTCTTCATCACCCAGTCGATCTCCGTGTCGACGGACGAGAAGTCCTGGGTCTCGACGGCGCCGAGCATCCGCGTCCACAGGTCGATGACGTAGGCGGCGAGGTCGTCGTCGCCGAGGCTGTGGTCCCCGGTCTCAACGAGGTGGGCCGCCCGGTCACGATAGTCACCGAGGAGTCCCAAGGGCGTCGTCACCGTCCCGTCGGTGCGCTCGAGCCGGGAACGGCCGGTGAGGTCGCGGGCGATGACCCGGATGTCGCGCACAGGGTGGCGCAGACCGTGGTCGGGGATCCGCGCCCCCTGCTCGATGAGGTCGAGCATGAGAACGGCGGAGCCGAGTTTGAGCGCCGAGGTGGCCGTCGACATCGAGGAGTCGCCGACGATGACGTGGAGCCTGCGGTACTTCTCCGCATCGGCGTGGGGTTCGTCGCGGGCGTTGATGATCGGCCGCGACCGGGTCGTCGCCGAGGACAGCCCCTCCCACATGACGTCGGAGCGAGCGGAGAGGCCGAAGGTGAGCTCGCCGCGGTCGGCGTCCTCATCGGGGCTGAGACTCGAGGTCCGCGGGATGATCGCGCCCGCCCCGACGAGGAGCTGCCGGGTGACGAGGAAGGGCAGGAGGACGGTCGTGAGCCGGTTGAAGTCGAGCCCGCGGCGGATGAGGAAGTTCTCGTGGGAGCCGTAGGAGTTGCCCGCGGCGTCCGTGTTGTTCTTGACCATGTGGATCCGCCCGGACAGGCCGTCGGTGTCCATGCTCGCCTGCGCCTTCTCAAGCAGGTCGATCATGTGGGCCTCCCCCGCCCGATCCTGGGCGAGGAGATCGCCGAGGCTGTCGCATTCGGCCGTTGCGTACTCCGGGTGGGAGCCGACGTCGAGGTAGAGGCGCGACCCGTTGGGCAGGAAGACGTTCGACGAACGCCCCCATTCGACGACGGGGCGGAAGAGGTAGCGGGCGATCTCCTCGGGACCGATGCGCTTGTGGTCCTCCCCCGGCGTGTGGGCGAGGCCGTACTCGGTCTCGAGTCCGTAGATCCGCGCCATCAGGCCCTCCGGAGCTCGGCGACCGCGGCATCGGAGAGCCTGCGGAACTTCCGGTGCCCGGCGACCTCGCGGTCGAGGACGGCGGCTTCGAGGTCGTCGACGGCAAGCGGTCCCGTCGTCGTCGCGGCCAGCGCGTCGATGCCGAGCCCGAGGACGTCGGGCAGCGGCTTCCGGCTCGTGACCACTCCGCGCAGCCGCTCGGTGATCGCATCGGCCTGCCCGCCGATCGCCACGTGCTCGGTCTCGTCGATGACCGAACCGTCGTAGGTGATCCGGTAGAGCTGGTCGTCGGCCGGGGTGTGGCCGAGTTCGGCGACGACGAGTTCGACCTCGAAGGGCTTCGACTCGGTGGTGAAGACGCCGGCGAGCGTCTGCGCGTACGCGTTCGTCAGTCCCCTGGCGGTGACGTCGCTGCGGTCGTAGGAGTATCCGCGCAGGTCGGCGTAGCGGACGCCCGCCTGGCGCAGGGTCTCGAACTCGTTGTACTTGCCGACGGCGGCGAAGCCGATGCGGTCGTAGATCTCGGCGATCTTGTGCAGCGTCGGCGAGGGGTTCTCGGCGAGGAGGAGGATGCCCGTCTCGAAGCGGAGCACGACGACGGAGCGGCCGCGGGCGATGCCCTTGCGGGCGAAGTCCGCCCGATCCTTCATCAGCTGTTCGGGCGAGACGTAGAACGGGGCCTGGGTCATGACTGCGCCTTCCGCGTCCGCTCGGCGACCACCTCGGTGGCGGTGGCGAGCACCTGGGCTGCCGGGATCTGCGTGACCCCGGTGCCGAGTTCGACGGTGAAGACCGTCGGGGCGATGGCCCGGACGAAGTCGGGTCCTCCCGTCGCCGAGTCGTCGTCGGCGGCGTCGAAGAGCGCTTCGACGGCGACGGCGATCGCCGCTTCGGTCTCGAGCGCCGGTTCCCACAGCTTCTTCAGCGCTCCGCGGGCGAAGCCGGAGCCCGAGCCGATCGCATGGAAGCGGTGCTCCTCGTACTTGCCGCCGGTGACGTCGAAGCTGAAGATCTGCCCGTCGGGCCGGGACTCGTCGACGCCGGCGAACATCGGCACGACGGAGAGTCCCTGCATCGCCAGGCCGAGGTTGCCGCGCAGCATCGCGGCGAGCCGGTTGGCCTTGCCGCCGAGGGAGAGGCGCGCGTCCTCGATCTTCTCGTAGTGTTCGAGTTCGAGCTGGAAGAGCCGGATGAGGTCGAGGGCGACACCGGCGGTCCCGGCGATGCCGATGACCGAGAAGTCGTCGGCGGGCCGCACCTTCTCCATCGCATGGGAGGCGATGAGGTTGCCGATCGTCGCCCTCCGGTCACCGGCCATGAGGATGCCGGATGCGGTGCGGAAGCAGATGATCGTCGTGCCCTCGGGCACCTCCGCACCGTGGTCCGCGCCGTTCCACCGGGGCAGGGCCTCGGGGGCAAGGTCACGCAGGAGGTCGGTCAGGGAGTTGCTCGTCGAGGAGAGGTACGCAGGAGGAAACCCTGCCATCTCATTGCCCGCCCTTCTGGACGAAGTTGCGGACGAACTCCTCGGCGTTGGATTCGAGGACGCTGTCGATCTCGTCGAGGATCGAATCGACGTTCTCGGTGTTGATCTGCGCGGACACGGCCTGCGGCGGATCTTCCGGGGGCTCGTCCCCGCCGGCGGAGTGGTCCTTGTTGATCTGCTCGTTCGAACTCATCACAGCCTTCTCTCTTGCGTCTTCGCGCTCAGTCTAGTCACTCCGAGACGACGGAGCAGGGTGGGTGCGTCGTCGACTCCCGCCAGCCGCTCCTCGAGCAGCGCACGGGTGCCCTTGCGCGGTTCACTCATCGGCAGGCGCACAAGCCCGTATTCGCCAGCGTCGAGGACGAGGGAGTCCCAGCTCGCGGCGACGAGGGAGGCGGAGAACCGGGTGACCGCGAGCGAGCGGAGGTAGGCGCGGGTCCCCTCGGGCGGGGTGACGACGGCGGCTTCGACCTCGGCGTCCGTGGTCAGCCGCGTGATCCGCCCGGCCCTTTCGAGTTTGTGGAAGAGGCCCTTCTCGGGCCGGACGTCGTGGTACTGGACGTCGATGAGGCCGAGCTTCGGATGGTCCCACTCCAGGCCCTCCCGCTGCCGGTAGCCCTCGAGGAGGACCCATTTGGCGACCCAGTCGATCGAGTCGGCAAGCGACTTCGGGTCGGCGGCGAGCCCGTCGAGGAAGCGGCGCCATTCGGCGAGCACCTCGGCGGTCTCCGGGTCGTCGTCGGCGTGCTCGCTGCACGCGGCGAAGTAGAGCTCCTGGATCTCCAGGGCGCTCAGGCTGGTCCCGTCGGCAAGCGGCAGCCGTGCGCTCAGGGTGAGGTCCCTGCTGACGTCCCAGAGCGACTGGAGGGGGTCGGCGAGTTCGAGGCGGGGGGCGAGTCCCTGCTCGATGAGGCCGAGGACGAGCGCGGTGCTGCCGAAGCGGACGAGGGTGGCGGGTTCGGCCAGCGTGGCGTCGCCGATGATGACGTGGAGCCGGCGGTACTTCTCCGGGTCGGCGTGGGGTTCGTCACGGGTGTTGACGATGGGCCGGCGCAGGGTCGTCTCGAGCCCGACCTGGGCTTCGAAGAAGTCCGCGCGCGAGGAGATCTGGTAGCCCGGCGTCTCCCCTTCGCGTCCGAGCCCGACCCGGCCGGAGCCGCAGAGGATCTGGCGGGTGACGAAGAACGGGATGAGTCCGGCGACGAGGTCGTCGAAGTCGACGGCGCGGTCGACGAGGTAGTTCTCGTGTGTGCCGTACGACGCGCCCTTCGAGTCGGTGTTGTTCTTGTAGAGATTGACCGGAGCGGCCGAGCGCTCGAGCCGGCGCACCGAGTCGAGGGCGACAAGATCGCCCGCGCGGTCGTAGGTGACGAGGTCGCGCGGGGTGAGCACCTCCGGGGAGGAGTACTCGGGGTGGGCGTGGTCGACGTAGTAGCGCGCGCCGTTCTCGGTGACGACGTTGGCCAGGTATTCGGCTTCGACCGCCTCGGCGGGCAGGTGCGTGAGCTGGGAGGCGTCGGCATCGGCGACGTTCATGAGGAACCCGCGGGCGTCGGCGAGCGGTGACTCGGTCTCGAAGTCCCAGAAGCTCTGCGAGGACTTCAGTCCTCGCGGGCCCGCATAGGCGTCGACGACACGCGCCGAGTCCCGCATCGGATTGGCCCCCGGATTGCCCGGCTGGCTCAGCCCGAACTCCGTCTCCGATCCCATCACCCGGTGCACGGTGACCATGTCCACTCCTCCAAACGTCTAGACTCGCCTACGTGGCAGCGAAGAAATCCCATCTCCCCATCGCCCTCGTCGTCGACCTCGTGCTCGTCGTCCTCTTCACCATCATCGGTCATTACACGCACTCCGGGAATCTCGATCCCCAGGGGCTGCTCACGACCGCGTGGCCGTTCCTCGCCGGTCTCGGCGTCGCGTGGGTGCTCACCGCGGTCTGGGACCGCCCCCTGTCCCCGCTCCACTCGGGCACCGGCATCTGGGCGATCACCGTCCTCGTCGGCCTCCTCCTGCGCGGTCTCACCGGGGCCGGCGGGGATCCCGGGTCGGTTCCGGTGAGCTTCATGGTCGTCGCCTCCGTCCTCAACCTCATCACCCTCGTCGGCTGGAGGATCATCGCCACCGCCGTCGCCGGGGGAAGCCGCACCCGCCGCTAGAACAGGACGCCAGCGACCGGGCGACCCGGTCAGAGCAGACGAGCGGCTCAGAGCAGGTCGGAGTCCGGCGTCGCCTCGGCGATCTCGGACTCGAGCGCCGGGGCTCCCCGGGTGGTGTCGAGGTGCATCATCCGCAGGTGCGTGACCCTCTCCCCCTTGCGCCCGGAGATCCGCGCCCACTCGTCGGGGTTCGTCGTGTTGGGCAGGTCCTCGTGCTCGCTGAACTCCTCGGCGATCGCCTCGGCGAAGTGCTCCGGATGGAGTCCGCGCTCCCCCGTCTCGAGCAGCGATTTGATCGCTCCCTTCTTCGCCCGGTCGACGATGTTGTGGATCATCGCCCCGGACGCGAAGTCGGAGAAGTGGAGGACCTCTCGGGACCCGTCGGCATAGGTCGCCTCGACGAACTCGTTCTCCGGAGTCGCGGCGTACATCCGCTCGACGCAGAAGTCGATGAGCGCGGTCACCGCAGGCTCCGGGCCGCCGTGTTCGGCGACGAGCGCGGGATGCAGCGGCAGCTCCGCGGTGAGGTACTTCCCGAAGATGTCGCGGGCGGCCTCGGCGTCCGGACGTTCGATGCGGATCTTCACATCGAGGCGACCGGGACGCAGGATCGCGGGATCGATGAGGTCCTCGCGGTTGGAGGCGCCGATGACGATGACGTTGTCGAGCTGTTCGACGCCGTCGATCTCGGTGAGCAGCTGCGGAACGATCGTCGTCTCGACGTCGGAGGACTTGCCCGTGCCGCGGGTGCGGAAGAGCGACTCCATCTCGTCGAAGAAGACGACGACCGGGAACCCGGCGGAGGCCTTCTCGCGGGCGCGGGCGAAGATCAGGCGCAGCTGCCGCTCCGTCTCACCGACGTACTTGTCGAGCAGCTCGGGGCCCTTGATGTTGAGGAAGTACGTCCGTCTGGCCTGCGCGGCCGTGGTCCTCTCCGCCAGCGAGTTCGCCACGGCCTTGGCGATGAGCGTCTTGCCGCAGCCGGGAGGACCGTAGAGGAGGATCCCCTTGGGCGGCTTGAGACCGTGCTCGGTGTAGAGCTGCGGATGTTCGAAGGGCAGTTCGACGGCGTCCTGGATCTGACCGATCTGGTCGGCGAGACCGCCGATGTCGGAGTACGTGATGTCCGGGACCTCTTCGAGCAGGAGCGAGGAGACCTCGGGCTTCTCGACGACCTCGAGCGCGTAGTGGGTGCGGGAGTCGACGACGACGGCATCGCCGAGGCGCAGGCCGGAGTCGATGAGCTCCTGGGTGAGCACGTAGACCTGCTCGTCATCACCCGGAGCGCCGACGAGGATGCGGGTGTCCTCGACGAACTCACGGACGGTGACGACGCTGCCGACCGCGGCGAAGTCCCCGGTGCCGATGATGACGAGGCCTTCGGAGAGGAGGACATCGGAGCCGGGGGTCAGGTGCTTCGCCTCGACCTCGGGTCCGACGGCCAGGCGCATGCGCCGGCCGCCGACGATGACGTCGCCGGTGAGTCCGTCGGATGCCAGCGCCACGAGGGTGCCCCAGCTGTTCGGCGGCTCGGTCAGCCGCCGGGCCTCCTCCTTGATCCTCCCGAGCTCCTCCCTGGCGGTGCGCAGGGTCGTCGAGAGGGCCTCATTGCGCTTGCCCGCACTGTAAAGCTGCTGGCGCAGCGAAGCGGTGTCCTCGCGCAGCTTCCTCACCTCAGGGGTGGACGTCTCGGTCATCGCTCCTCCTCCTTGTGCTCCAGTCGCCTGCCGGCCTCGCGCATCACCCGCCGCAGCTTCTTCCCCGTGGCCACCCGGGTGCCGATGGCCGTCTCCGTCACCTCGCCGCCGGTCCAGGCGTCGACGTCGGCGGGTGAGGCCGGCGCCCCCTGCGGGCGCTTCTTCTTCTCCAGTGGCGCACTGCCCGGGGCCATCCGGCGGGCGATGACGAGGAATCCGGTGTGGGCGATCATCCGATGGTCTGGGCGCACGGCGAGTCCGTCGACGTGCCAGCCGCGGACCATCGACTCCATCGCGTTGGGCTCGCTGAAGCACCCCGATGCACGCACGGCCTCGACGAAGCGCGAGAGCTGGGGGACGGTGGCGACATAGGCGACGACAGCGCCGCCCGGTGCCAGCGCCGTGCTCACGGACTCGAGCACCGTCCACGGGGTGAGCATGTCGAGGACGACGCGGTCGACGGTGCCGGGGGCGAACTCCTCGGGCAGCCGCTCGGCGAGATCGCCGACGGACACCGCCCAGTTCTCCGGTCGGCCATCGAAGAAGTCGGCGATGTTGCCCGCCGCGATCTCCGCGAACTCCTCCCTGAGCTCGAACGAGTGGACGCGGCCCTCCGGCCCGACGGCGCGCAGCAGGGCGATCGATAGGGCGCCTGAGCCGACGCCCGCCTCGACGACGGTGGCTCCCGGGCGGATGTCGCCGAGGGTGACGATGAGACCCGAATCCTTCGGGTAGACGACTGCGGCGCCGCGGGGCATCGAGAGGACGAAGTCCTCGTAGAAGGGACGGAAGACCTGGAAGTCGACTCCGCCCGAGTTCGTCACCACGATGCCCTCGGGACGGCCGATGATCTCGTCGTGGCCGATGAGGCCCTTGTGCGTGTGGAACACCTCGCCCGCGGCGAGCACGATGGTGTGCATCCGGCCCTTGGGATCGGTGAGCTGGATCTTCTCCCCCGCCCGGAGCACGGCTGCGGCGGGGATCGTCTCTGGCTGCGTCATGATGCTTCTACTCTACGCTGGTGAGGTGTGCCTTACGCACACCGGTTCAGGCTGCGAGAAGCTCGTCGAAGAACTCCTGCAGATCGATCACGCCGATGAGCGTGTTGCCGTCCATGACCAGGCAGAACTGCGCTTTGGGACGGTGGGTGAGGGACTCGAGGAGGTGCGGGGCGGTGATGTCCTTGGGCACCCCGATCCATCCGGCAAGGGGACGTGCCACGTCGCCGGCGGGGATCCGCGCCGAGGATTCGGCCAGTCGCCCTGCCGCGGCGTGGCGGTCGACGAGGCCGTAGGGCAGGCCCTTCTGGTCGAGGACGACGATGAGTGTGCGCTCCTTCGCGTTCCCCAGCGTGTTCGCGTAGTCGAGCGTGTCGGCGAGATCGGCGTCCCACGTCGCGGCGATCGCCGGCTGGATGACCTGGGAGAGGTCATAGGTCTCCATCTTCCGCGCCCGCTTGGCATGGGTGGCGGCATCGCCTGCGGAGAACCACAGCATGATCGCGATGAGCGACATCCACGCGACATTGAGCGGATCGGGCCGCTGACCGGCGAGCAGCGGGGTGATGACCGACCAGCCGATGAACCCGGCGGCGATGATCCGTCCCACCCAGCTCGCGACGATGGTGCCGAGGTACTGGGAACCGGTGATCCGCCACATCAGCGCCTGCAGCGCCCAGCCGCCGTCGAGCGGGATGCCCGGCAGCAGATTGATCGCGCCGAGGGCGACGTTGGCGAAGGTGACGGCGATGAGGAGCAGCCACGGCACCGAGGACGGGGTGACCGCGCTCAGGCACCACCAGCCGAGCAGGGCGAGGACGATGTTGACGATGGGGCCGACGATGGAGATGACGAAGCTCGTCATCGCCGCCTTGTCCCGCGGGTTGTCGACCTGGGGTTCGAAGCGGGTGAACCCGCCCCAGATGTTCAGCTCGATCGCTGCGACCTTCTGCCCGTAGAACTGCCCGGCCACGCCGTGGGCGAGCTCGTGGAGGAACACCGAGGCGAAGAGGAGAACGGCGTAGGCGAACGCCACCGCCCACGACCAGATGCCGAGGTCGGGGCGGACGGTGAGCACCCAGGGGGCGAAGAGGATGGTGATGACGATCGCCGCGAGGAACCACGACCAGGCCAGGATCACCGGGGCACCGAGGACGGTGCCGAGGCGCAGACCGGAGGAGGCACCGGTCTGGTGGTTCTTCACGGCCATCGCAGGACATCCTCAGATCGGTTGGGGTCGGGACTACTCAGCCTAACAGCGACAGGTGGCTTCACCATGTCAGACGCGTCGTGTCCGCTCAACTCGGCGCCCATGTCAGACCCCCTGGCTAGAGTGGTCCCATGGCCGAGCTCACCAGTCTCTCACCGTCCCGCGCGAACGACTTCGTCCAGTGCCCCCTGAAGTTCCGATTCCGCACCATCGACAGACTCCCCGAACCGCCCTCACAGGCGGCATTCAAGGGCACGCTCGTCCATTCGGTGCTCGAGCAGCTCTTCGCCCTGCCCGCCGCCGACCGGACCGAGGAGGCGGCTGCGGCGATGCTCCGCCCGAGCTGGGAGGCGCTCATCGAGAAGCACCCCGACGTCCTCGAACTCTTCGCCCACGAGGGCGAGAGGGAGACGTTCCTCACATCGGCGCGTTCCCTCATCGGCGCGTACTTCACCCTCGAATTCCCCGAACACCTCGAACCGGAGTCGACGGAGAAGTACGTGACGACGACGCTCGACTCTGGGCTCGAGCTGCGCGGGTTCATCGACCGGGTCGACGTCGCCCCCGGCGGGGAGAAGCGACTCGTCGACTACAAGACGGGCAGACAGCCGAAACCGCAGTACGGACGGGAGGCGAAGTTCCAGATGGGCTTCTACGCCCTCGTCGAGTACCGGCTCACCGGCGAGCTGGTCCACACGCTCCAGCTCATGTACCTCGGTTCGCGCAGCGTCCTCAAGTCGCATCCGACGATGGCCGACATCGAGGGCAGCGAGTTCGAGATCGATGCGATCTGGAAGGACATCGTCGCCTCCGCCGAGTCCGACCGTTGGCGTCCGCGCAAGTCCCCGCTGTGCAACTGGTGCTCGTTCAAGCCGCTCTGCCCGGCGTGGGGCAATGAGGCTCCGCCGACCCCGGAGATCACGCGGATAGTCGGGATGTGACCGTGCGCAGGTCGTCGACGCCGCGTCCGGCCAGGCTCGGCCAGAGCGTCGTCCCCGGCGCCGGGTCGAGGTCGACGAGGTGCGGGATGCCGACGGCGATCGTCCCCGCCGCCTCCGCGCTGGCCAGGCCCGGACGGGAGTCCTCGAGAGCAACGCACTCGGACGGGTCGACCCCGAGCAGGGCGGCGCCTGCGAGGTAGGGCTCCGGGTCGGGTTTGCCGGCGGCCACGTCGTCGCCGGCGACGAGGCCTGCGAAGCTGCCGGGCGGGCACGCGGCGATGACCGCCTCGGCGAGGCTGCGGTAGGACATCGTCACCATCACGCACGGGATGCCCGCCTCCCGCAGCTCCTCGAGCAGCTCGAGGGCGCCGGGACGGAACGGCACGCTCCGGCGGATGCGCGCGATGACGCCGTCGAGCAGGGTCTCGACGATGACGGGGGCGGGCAGGTCGAGACCCGCGTCTCGCATCATCGATGCCGAGGTGAGGAGGTCGTTGCCGACGAACTCGAGTCCCTGCTCCTCGCTCCACGGCAGTCCGTGGGCGGCCATGAGCTCGGTCTCGGCCGCGATCCAGAAGGGCTCGGTGTCGACCAGGGTTCCGTCCATGTCCCAGAGGACTGCGGCAGGGTTCGTCATGGTTCCAGCGTAATCTGGTCGCATGACATTTCTCCCATCAGGTCACGGTGCGCTCGTCTTCATCGCGTTCGAGGGACAGGATGCCGACGCCTCGGAGGCCGCGAGCTCTCTGGTCAAGGACCTCATCGACGCCTGGGCGCTCGACGACAGCGAGATCCTCGACACCGACGGCTTCTACGAGTTCCGCTTCTCCGAGCCCGAGATCGAACGCGACGAGACGGGCAGGGCGACCATCGCGTGGCCCGGCGTCGAGGTCCACCGCGGAGAGCATGCAGGCACCCCGGTGACCGTCATCCACGGGCACGAACCCGGGCTCAAATGGCGGGAGTTCCTCTCCCTCATCCTCGCCGAGGTCGGTGAGGACGATTCCGTCGTCCTCCTCGGCGGACTCCACGCAGAGGTCCCGCACACCCGTCCCTTCCCTGTCGTCGCGAACACCGAGGACCCGGAACTCGCCGCCGAGCTCGGGATCGAGATCAACAGCTACTCCGGTCCCATCGGCATCCTCGGGCTCCTCGGGGTGGCGTGCTCATGGCGCGGGCTCAAGTCGATCAACCTCTGGGTCGGCGTGCCCGACTACTTGAGCGACTCGCCGTCGCCGAAGGCGGAACTCGCTCTCGTCCGCGCCGTCGAACGGACCACGGGAGTCGAGATCGACATCCCGATCCTCGAGGAGGAGAGCCGGGCCTGGGAGCTCGGCGCCGATGAGGTGGTCTCCGCGAATCCGCAGCTGAGCGATCTCGTCAAGGAGCTCGAGGAGCGCATCGACGCCACCGAGCTGCCCGAGGCCAGCGGCGAAGCGATCGCCGCGGAGTTCGAACGCTACCTGCGCGGACGCGGCCGGGACAGGTAGGCGGCCGGGACCGGCAGCACGCGGTCTCAGTCGCGCAGGCGGATCCCGAGGAGGGAGTCGACGGCGTCGGCGACGCGGTCGCCGCTCACCGGTCCGGCATCCCCTGCCGGCGAGTCCGCGTAGTGCTCGGCCCATTCGTCGAGGATCCCGAGCGCCCGCGGGCTGTCGAGGTCGTCGGCGAGGGCTTCGCGCAGCAGTGCGATGATGTGTCCGCGCAGGCCCTCCCGGCATTCGGCCTCGCGGTCTGCGGCATGTCGCCATGCAGCGAGCCGCTTCTCCGCCGCCTCGAGCAGCTCGGGGGTGAACATCCAGTCGCTGCGGTAGTGGTTGGACAGGAGCACCGTGCGGATGACCATGGGGTCGACGCCCTCGGCGAGCAGCTGGGAGACGAGGACGAGGTTGCCCTTCGACTTGCTCATCTTCTCGCCCTGGTAGCCGACCATGCCCGTGTGCATGTAGGTCTTCGCGAGCGGACGGTGGAGCCATGCCGCACTGTGCGCGGCCCCCATCTCGTGGTGGGGGAAGACGAGGTCGCTGCCCCCGCCCTGGACGTCGACGGGCAGTCCGGCCTTCTCCTCGGCGATGACCGTGCACTCGATGTGCCAGCCGGGTCGGCCCGGTCCGAGGCTGCCCCCGTCCCAGGACGGTTCGCCGTCACGCGCGGCCCGCCACAGCAGCGGGTCGAGCGGGTTCTCCTTGCCCGGGGTCTCCGGATCTCCGCCGCGTTCGGCCGACAGCCGCAGCATCGTCGCCTTGTCGTCGTGGCTGACGCTGCCGAAGGGCGGCTGGACCGGGGTGGCGACCCGGTAGTAGACGTCGCCGGTCTCGAGCGTGTACGCCGCTCCGGCCTCGATGAGCGCCGCGACCGCCTCGGCGATCTGCGGGATCGATTCGACGACGCCGACATAGTCCTGCGGCGGGACGACGCGCAGCGCCTCCATGTCGTCGCGGAAGAGCTGGATCTGGGAGTCGGCGAGTTCGCGCCAGTCGACGCCGGTGGCTTCCGCGCGTTCGAGGAGGGGGTCGTCGACGTCAGTGGTGTTCTGGACGTAGACGACGTCGAGTCCGGCGTCGCGCCACACCCGACCGAGCAGATCGAAGGCGACGTAGGTGGCCGCATGCCCGAGGTGGGTCGCATCGTAGGGGGTGATCCCGCAGACGTAGAGGGTCGCCGTCCCGTCCTTGCCGGTGAGCTTCCGAGGACTGCGCGCCCCCGTGTCGAAGACCGTGGGCAGGATGCCGGGGGTGGACAGAGAGGGCAGTTCGGGAGCGGACCAAGACTTCACGCAGACCAGCCTAACCGAGAGGCCGGGATTCGAGCATTTCCTAGATCGGGGGCCACGGGATGACCGTGCGATCCCCCGGAGGCTCGGGGAAGGCGCCGGCCTCGGTGAGAGCCACGGCGCGGTCAGTGAGGGCGCTGATCTCCGCGGGAGCCAGGCACTCGCCGAGGCTCTCAGCGAGCTCGTCGGGCATGGCGGAGACGGCCTGCAGGGCCGCCGTCTCCGCGGCATCGAACGCTTCGCCCGCGAAGCCCCAGAGGACGGTGCGCAGCTTCTCGTCGGTGTGGAAGCTCAGTCCGTTGTCGATGCCGTAGGTGCTCTCGGCGTCGGGGTCGCCGGGCAGGGTGCTGCCGGTGATGATGTGTCCGGCCTTGCGGTCCGCGTTGCCGACGAGGAGGTCGAAGAAGGCGATGCGCCGCAGCCCCGCGCCGAGGCTGTGGGAGAGGACGAGGTCGCGTCCCTCCTCGGTGCGCAGAGCGAACATCGGCACGTACCCGTCGGGGATCTCGGCCACCCCGGTCAGTGCCACGGGGTCGTCGTCTCCGGCGTCCTCGACGTAGGCCTGCAGCGAGCCGGGTCCCGCCGGGAGGTCGGTGCGCAGGACGGTCGGGGGGACGACGCCGAGGTCGAGATGCCGGCTCAGTCGGTAGGACGCGACCTCCCGCAGCCCGAGCGTCCCGCGGGGGAAGTCCCGCAGCGGCCGCTCCCCCGACATCGGCTTGTAGACGGCTTTGAGTGTGTGCTCCCCGGATTCGACGACGACGAGGGAGGTGGCATTGCTCGCCCGTGGGATGTCGCCCATGAGCGTCGACTCGCCCTGGGTGAGAGCGGTCTCGATGAGGTCGCGGGTCATCCTCCGCGCTTCAGGCTCGGGCCACGCCGTTGGCGCGCGGGCAGAGGTGTCCCTCCGGCTCGAGCGGCAGCGAGCAGAACGGGCAGTCGCCGCGCCCGGCGGAGACGACCTGTTCGGCGCGGCGGGCGAACTCGCGGGCTCCGGCCGCGTCGAGGACGGTGCGCAGGACGTCGCGCTCGACCGCGTCGTCGTCGGGGTCGGCCGAGGTTCCCGCCTGCGCGTCCTCCTCGGTGAGTTCGAAGCATTCGACGACGAGTTCGTGGGCGACGGTGTCCCAGCCGAGGCTCATCGTCCCGACCCGGAACTCCGGGTCGATGGGGACGTTGAGACCGGCGTTGTCGATCCGGTCATCGATCGCCGTCTGCGGGACGCGGGCGGCGGGGTCCTTGATCATCACCATGTCGAGGAGCTCGGTGATGCGGTCGGCGAGGATCTCCACCTGCTCCTTCTCGACGATCACGGTCGTCAGCGCGGACCCGGACTTCGCCTGGAGGAGGAAGGTCCGCTCCCCCGGCAGACCGACCGTGCCGACGACGAAGCGATCAGGGGTGGGGTGATCGTAGAGTGAGGCCATGCCGTCTAGGGTAATTCAAAGCCGTCCTGCTCCCTCAACCCTAGGCTTCTCTCTCCCGCCTGGGATACATTTGAGTCATGAGCACAGATCCTCGTGAGGCCCTGGACGCATTCCTCGAAGCGGTGAGGGAGCACTTCGCCGCATCCGCGCACCGCAACGGAGACCAAGACCCTCGCGTCGAAGCCGCCTACATGGCACTCGCCGACGCCTTCGAGATCTACGAAGACGCCATCTACACCGCGTATGACGAGGTCACCCCCTTCGAGCTCTTCGACGATGTCGAGGATGCGAAGGCCGACGACGTTGAGGACGAGGTCGACTCCCGGAGGTGAGCCGCTCAGGAGATCTGCTCGAGCACCTCGGCGATCTCCGGGGCGAGGGCGACGTCGCTGTCAAGGATCTGCGCGAGCTGCTCGGGGGTGCGTGCTGAGACGAGCGTCGAGGCAATCCCGCGGTCGCGGTTGAAGGCCAGGGCGATGTCGGTCGTGCTCACGCCGAGCGCCCCCGCCGCCCGACGCACCCCGGCAAGCACCTTCGCCGACCGGTCGTCGAGGTAGGCGGAGACGTAGTCGGAGAGCTCCCCGGCCAGACGGGAGTCCTGCGGGGTCGCCCGCTGATACTTGTCCGTGAGCACGCCGCGCCCGAGGCCGGCTCCAGCGATGATCCCCACTCCCGCGTAGTCGGCGGCGGGGACGAGGTCGGCGTCGGCATCGCGGTTGAGCAGCGAGTACTCGGTGAGAGCACAGGCGATCGGAATGCCCGCACCCCGCATCTCTGCGAGCTGCCAGCCCGTGTGGTGGGAGACGCCGACGTAGCGGACGGTGCCGAGGGTGAGCAGGGTGTCGATCGCCGAGGCGGTCTCGGAGCGGTCGACCTCTTCGTCGAAGACGTCGAGGACGAGGATGTCGAGGTGGTCGCGCCCCGTGGTCTCGAGCAGCCGACGCACCTGGTCGAGGATGCGGGCGCGCCCGAGGCCGAGCTCGATGTGGGAGGACTCACTGACCGAGACTCCGACCCGGCCGGCGAGCACGAGGTCATCGGGCAGGGTGAGCTGTCCGAGCACGGCGGCGGCGTGGAGGCCGGAGCTGGGGAGTTCGAGGAGATTCCCGCCCGCGGCGGCGAAGTCGTCGACGAGGCGCTGCGCCCCGTCCGCATCGACCCGGTGTCCCCATTCGAATGTGCCGAGGCCCACATCGCTGACGTCGAGACCGGTCGTGCCGAGGCGGTTGTGCTTCATGATTCTTGAGGTTACCCGATTCGCCGACTACCGTGGTCACGTTCCCCCACCCCCTTCTCAAGGAGACCCATGTACGACTGGCTCGTGGCCGCCGTGCTCGGAATCGTCCAGGCACTCACGGAATTCCTTCCGATCTCGTCGTCGGCGCACGTGCGCATCGTCGGGGAATGGCTGCTCCCGGGTCAGGACCCGGGCGCCTTCTTCACGGCGATCATCCAGATCGGCACGGAGGCCGCCGTCGTCGTCTACTTCTGGCACGACATCGTCTCCATCATCACCAAGTGGTGCAAGGCGCTGGTCGGCCGACACGATCGCAAGGACCCCGAGGTGCGGCTGGGCTGGCTCATCATCATCGGCTCGATCCCCATCGTCGTCATCGGCCTCCTCTTCGAGGACTACATCGAAGGCGCCTTCCGGAGCCTGTGGATCACGGCGACGATGCTCATCGTCTTCGGCCTCATCATCGGCTTCGCCGACTGGGTGGGCAAGAAGCAGTACACCCTCGAAGACATGACGTGGGGGCAGGGCATCGTCTACGGTCTCGCGCAGGCACTCGCCGTCATCCCCGGCGTCTCCCGCTCCGGCGGGACGATCATGGCCGGTCGCTTCATGGGCTTCGAACGCCCGGCCGCCGCCCGCTATTCGTTCCTCCTCGCGATCCCCGCCGTCCTCGGTTCGGGCTTCTACGGGATCTACAAGAGCCTCGGGGCCAACGACATGGTCCTCGGCTGGGGACCGACGATCCTCGCGACCGTCATCTCGTTCGGGCTCGGCCTCGTCGTCATCCACTGGTTCCTCGGCTACATCAAGACCCGGTCGTTCGCGATCTTCGTGTGGTACCGGGTGGCGCTCGGCATCCTTATCTACATCCTGCTCGCCACGAACGTCCTCCAGCCGCTCTGAGGCTCACGCGAGTCCACCGCCGCCGGGCACTCCTGACACGGAGAGCCCGGCGGCGGTGATCGACATCGCCGTCATCACCGGCACGCGTCCCGTGTAGTCGATGACGGTGAACGACCCGGGGGCCACCGACAGCCGCTGGAAGTCGTCGAGGGGCATGCCGAGCGCATCGGCGATGATCGCCTTGATGATGTCGCCGTGAGAGACGACCATCGCCCATTCGCGGAGGTCGCCGCCGTCCTTCCCAGCGTCTCCCCCGCCGCCGTCCTTCCCAGCCTCTTCGGCGCTCGCCTGCGCGGCCTCGCGCTTCGCCTCCTCGACAGCACGGAGTTCGGCGACGAGCCCGGCGACGCCGGCCACCGCACGATCTGCCGCCTCGGCGATCGACTCCCCACCGGGGAAGCGCATCTGCGAGGCCCGCTGCGCCACGGTCTCCCACTCGGGGGTGGTGACGAGATCCTCGAGGCGGCGCCCCGTCCAGTCGCCGTAGTCGAGTTCGATGAAGTCCTCGGCCACCTCCGTCGTCCCGAATCCGGCGAAGCGTGAGGCGATCGCCGCCGTCTCCGCGCACCGCGTGAGCGGGGAATGGAGGAGGCGGGAGAAGTCGCTGCGCGGAAGCATCCGCAGTGTGTCCTCGAGAGCGCGGACTCCGTCCTCGGTCAGTGACACGCCGGGGGCGCGTCCGGCCAGTATCCCTGCCGTGTTCGCGCTCGAGAGTCCGTGCCTGAGGAGGACGATGACGGGCATACGATCCAGACTAGCCCACATCGTCTACAGTGGGCCTATGAAACGTCAGCGCCCGAGAATGACCTACGAGTACAGGTCGGTCTCCTTCTCCAAGGACGTCCCGCGCTCCGTCACGCTGCAGGAGCTCAACGACCAGGCCGAGTACGGCCAGTGGGAGCTTGCGCGGACCAGGATCACCGCGGGCGGCACCCGCACCGTGTGGCTGCGGCGCAAGATCATGCCGCTGCCTGCCGCCGGTTGACCGCAGCCCGCGGTTCCTCGGGCTTGGCTGGGCCCGGGGCATCCTCCCTCCTCACGCTGCTCACAGCGGGGTTCGTCACGATCGTCGCCGGTGCGGCGATGTCGCTCCAGGGACGGGCGAACGGCCTGCTCGGCCCCGTCCTCGGTCACGCGGTCTTCGCCGCCCTCGTCTCCTTCGCCACCGGTCTCCTCATCGTCGGCGCCGTGCTCGTCTGCTCGCCACGGGCCCGGACCGGCACCGCCGTCCTCGTCCGTCTCGTGCGCTCCCGCAGGCAGCCGTGGTGGATGCTCCTCGGCGGACTCAGCGGGGCGCTCGTCGTCGTCGCACAGGCGACGACTGTGCCGATCATGGGCGTGGCGATGTTCACGATGGCCTTCGTCTCGGGGCAGGTCACCGGTGGACTCGTCGTCGACTCGACGAGGCTGCCGCCCGGTGGCCGACAGCGACCCACCCTGCTGCGCATCCTCGGCGTCCTCATCGTCCTGGCCGCCCTCGCCGTCGGCACCGAAGAGCGACTGGCGGGCGGAGTGCCGCTCTGGGCTCCCCTGCTGCCGTTCGCCTCGGGCACCCTCACCGCCGTCCAGCAGGCGTTCAACGGTCGGATCCGGGCCGTCTCCGGCTCGGCGCTCGTCGCGACCGCCACGAACTTCGCGACGGGGCTGCTCGCCCTCGTCCTCGCCACCGCCCTCGTCATGGCCGCAGGTGCACGGTGGACGGACTTCCCCACCGCACCGGGTCAGTGGTGGCTGCTCCTCGGCGGGGCGTTCGGGGTCGTCTTCATCGGGCTGACCTCACTCACGGTCGCCCGCCTCGGCGTGCTCCTGCTCAACCTCTTCTCGCTCTTCGGCAACCTGCTCGGGGCGATGCTCCTCGACGCCCTGCTGCCGCTGCCGGGCTCGCTCGTGAGCGTGACGACGGTGCTCAGCGCCGCAGGAGTGCTCGCGGGGATCGCGGTGACGATCACGCCTTCATCAGGAAGTCGCCGAGGACGCGGGTCCCGAACGTGAGGGCGTCGACGGGCACCCGCTCATCGACCCCGTGGAACATCGCGGGGAAGTCGAGGTCGCCGGTCAGGCGCAGCGGCGCGAAGCCGTAGCCGGCGATGCCGAGCTCGGACAGCGACTTGTTGTCGGTGCCTCCGGAGAGCGTGTACGGCAGGATCGCCGCCTCGGGGTCGGCGCTGCGCAGGCTCGCCTGCATCTGCGCGACGAGGGGAACCTCGAACGGGGCTTCGAGAGCGGGACCCTCCTCGTTGACCTCGATGTCGATGCCCTCCCCCGCGAGCTCCTTGATCGTGAGCATGACGTCCTCGTGCTGACCGGGCAGCGTGCGGCAGTCGACGTAGCCGGTCGCAGTCCCGGGGATGACGTTGTGCTTGTAGCCGGCGTCGAGGTAGGTCGGGTTCGACGTGTTCTGCAGGGTCGGGGCGACGAACTTCTCGACCGAGCCCAGTTCGGCGAGCAGTTCACCGATCGTCTCTGCGGTGAAGGGGATGCCGGTCATCTCGGAGACGCCTTCGAGCAGCTGTCGGGTCGCGATCGGGATCTCCTGCGGCCACTCGTGTTCGCCGATGCGCGCGATCGCCGCGGCGAGACGGGTGACGGGGTTGTCGTCGTTGCGCTGCGACCCGTGCCCGGCGGAGCCGTGGGCGATGAGGTTGAGCCAGGCGAGGCCCTTCTCCGCGGTCTGGATGAGGTAGACCCGCTGACCGCGGATGTCGACGGAGTAGCCGCCGACCTCGGAGACCGCCTCGGTGGCACCGCGGAAGAACTCGGGATGGTTGCGCACGACGTACCGGGCACCGTACTCACCGCCGGCCTCCTCGTCGGCGAAGAACGCGACGATGATGTCACGGCGCGGGGTCAGACCCTGGCGGACCATGTCACGCACGGAGGCGATGATCATCGCGTCCATGTCCTTCATGTCCACGGCGCCGCGGCCCCAGAGGAGCCCGTCCTTGATGGTGCCGGCGAAGGGGTCGACGCTCCAGTCCTCGGCGGCGGCCGGGACGACGTCGGTGTGACCGTGGACGACGAGCGCGGGAGCGGTCGCATCGGCACCGGGGATGCGCGTGACGAGGGACGCCCGGCCGGGAGCGGATTCGACGATCGTCGAGTCCAGCCCCACCTCGGCGAACCAGGACTCGATGAGCTCGGCGGCCGGCCGTTCGGGGTTGGCCTTGTTCCCGCCCCAGTTCTGCGTGTCGATGCGGATGAGCTGCTGGCACAGGGAGGTCACCTCGGCCTCGGCGGTGCTGAAGTCGAACACTGTCGATCCCCTTCGTTGCGGCGTGCTGGACAGGATCCACGTTATCCCACACGCGACCGGACGCGAGGACCGGGTGCCGAGGACCGGGTGCGTGAGGACCGACAGTCCTGTGAATCACGGAAGGCCCTCCCGGATCTCTCCGGAAGGGCCTTCTCTGTTGTGCGCGAAGGGGGACTTGAACCCCCACGTCCGATAAGTTGGACACTAGCACCTCAAGCTAGCGCGTCTACCAATTCCGCCACCCGCGCTGGCAACAGGAATTACTCTACACGCCATCTCCGGCGACGCAAAATCGAATCGGCACTATGTGAGCGACCCCACATGACGAGGCCCCTGACCACGGGGTTCATGCCGTCGTCAGGGGCACGTCATGGGGCGTTCACCGGCGGGCTCACCGGTGCCGGTCACCGACGGGCTCGCCGGTGCCGGTCAGCCCTCGATCGCCTCGACGGAGGAGAGGACGTGCGGCTTGCCCTTGGCCGGGTCGAAGACCGCGAACCGGGCGCTCTCGTGCCGGTGGCCTGCGGTGAAGGCGAACCCGACCGTCGAGGGCAGGAGGATCGGCTTGGCGAACGAGACGTCCCACCGGTAGGCATCGAGCCTCGGGTCGGCGACCGCGAGTGCCCGGGATGCCGTGTACATGCCGTGGGCGATGACGCGGGGGAACCCGAAGCCGCGGGCGGCGAGCCCGTTGAGGTGGATCGGGTTGTAGTCCCCGGAGGCCTTCGCGTAGCGCTGTCCGATGATCGGGTCGAGCCGCCACAGCGCGGTCGGCCGCGGAGCGACGAAGTCCTCGCGCTCGGGCTGCTCCTGGGGTTTCGCCCCGTCGAGGTGCTTGCCCTTCGCGAGGTACGTCGTCGTCTCCGTCACGGCGAGTTCGCCGTCGACCGAGGCGCGCATGACGACGTCGATCGTCGTGCCCGCCGGGTGGGTGAAGGGTCCGGCGAGGGAGACGTTGAGGTCGACGACGTCACCGATGCGCACCGGCCGGTGGACGTCCGTCCGGTTGCGCACATGGACCATGCCCACCAGCGGCAGCGGCACCGCCGGGTCGGCGAGGAGCTGCATGCTCAGCGGGAACGCGAGGATGTGGAGGTAGCCGGGGTGGACGGTGTCGGTCAGCGGCGCTTCGACGACCCGGGTGAACCCGGCGTACGCGGTCGCCTCGAGGGCGACGCTGCGCCCGATCTCCCGGTCCGGGAGTGAGGCGCCCGGCTGCGGACCGAACGGCAGGGCCTTGACGAGGGCCTTCGCATAGACGGGAAGCATGCTCATCACGCACCCACCATGTTCTGACCGCACACCCGCAGGGTCTGTCCGTTGATCCCGCGCGCCGAGGCCGAGGCGAGGAACGCGATGGTCTCGGCGACGTCGACGGGCAGTCCGCCCTGCTGGAGGCTCGAGAGGCGACGGGCGACCTGACGGGTGAGCGCGGGCATCGCCGCAGTCATGTCGGTCTCGATGAACCCGGGGGCGACCGCATTGGCCGTGCCCCCGAGTGCCGCGAAGTCCCTCGCCGAGGCGGCCGTGAGTCCGATGACCCCGGCCTTCGACGTCGCGTAGTTCGTCTGCCCGCGGTTGCCCGCGATCCCCGAGGTCGAGGCCAGGGAGACGACCTGCGCCCCCTCGGCGAAGCGGCCCTCATCGAGCAGGCGGGCGTTGATCCGCGCCTGGGAGGCGATATTGACGGCGATGACGGAATCCCACCGGGAGGCGTCCATGTTCGCCAGCAGCTTGTCCCGGGTGATCCCCGCATTGTGGACGAGGATGTCGACGCGACCCCCGGCCGCCTCGGCGATGGCGTCGGCGGCACCGTCTGCGGTGATGTCGAGCTGCAGGGACTTCCCGCCGACGGCGTTGATCACCTGCGCCAGGGCCTGCCCGGCCTGGGGCATGTCGACGCCGATGATGTGGGCGCCGTCGCGGGCGAGGACACGGGCCACCTCGGCGCCGATGCCGCGGGCGGCACCGGTGACCACGGCCGTGCGCCCCGCCAGAGGGCCGTCCGTGCCGGTGGCGAGGAACTGCGCATCGGTGGCCGCGGTACCGGCACCGGATCCGACGGTGAGGAACTGCCCATCGACGTACGCGGACTTGCCCGAGAGGAGGAACCACAGGGCGGCGGTGACCGAAGGGGCGTCGATGCCGACGCCGGGTCCGAGCAGGATGCCGTTGGCCGTCGCACCCCGGCGCATCTCATGGGCGAGCGACCGGGTGAAGCCGGTCAGCCCCTGCGCGGTCGCGGCGAGCTGCGGGTCCTGCTCGTCCGGGTCGAGGGCCGGTGAGATCGTGACGACCCGGCCGCACTTCGCCAGCGAACGCAGCGCGCCGCCGACGGCGAGGACGGTCTCCGAGAGCCCCTCGGGGGTCGCTGCCTCGTCGAGGACGGCGATGATCGCCCGCAGCGATTCGCCCGCTACCGCGTGCCTGCGGACCTCGAAGCCGTTGTCGAGGAGCAGGTCGGCGATCGTCTGTGCTCCTGAGCCCGGACCGAGCACGAGCACGGGCTTGCGCCGGTACGACTCCGGAGTGGAGTCGAAGCGCTGGAGTTCGACGGGCTGGGGCAGCCCGAGGGTCTTGGCGACCTTGCCGAGCGGTCCGCTCATGAGGTCGAGGTAGGTGTCCTTCATGCTGCCTCCACGATCGCGGTGAGTCCCTGTCCGCCTGCGGCGCAGATCGAGACGAGGGAGCGCTTCTTTCCGGTGAGCTTGAGGTACTTCGCCGTCGTCGCGATGATGCGCCCGCCGGTGGCGGCGAAGGGGTGCCCGGCGGCGAGCGACGAGCCGAGCGGGTTGAGCTTCGTCCTGTCGATCGTGCCGAAGGGTCCGTCGAGGCCGAGCTTCTCGCGGCTGAACTCCTCGGACTCCCAGGCCGCGAGGTGGCAGAGGACGGTCGAGGCGAAGGCCTCGTGGATCTCGAAGACATCGAAGTCCTCGAACGTGAGCCCGTTGCGCGCGAGCAGGCGGGGCACCGCGTAGGCCGGGGCCATGAGGAGGCCCTCGGCGCCGTCGACGAAGTCCACGGCGGCGGCCTCGGCGTCGACGATCCGGGCCAGCGGGGTG
The DNA here is from genome assembly GCF_012027885.1 of Brevibacterium sp. LS14. Classification (NCBI taxonomy): domain Bacteria; kingdom Bacillati; phylum Actinomycetota; class Actinomycetes; order Micrococcales; family Brevibacteriaceae; genus Brevibacterium; species Brevibacterium sp. LS14. Next base: position 362,670 of record NZ_SJXG01000060.1, on the reverse strand, counting down.
AAGCCGTGGTCGGCGGCCCACTCCTCGCTGCCGAGCAGGACGGAGGCTGCGCCGTCGGTGAGCGGCGTCGAGTTGCCTGCGGTCATCGTCGCCGGCTCCGGCAGCCGCTTGCCGAAGACCGGGGAGAGCTTCGCGAGGGACTCGAGGCTCGAGTCGGCCCGGAGGTTCGTGTCCCGGCTCACCCCGAGGTAGGGGGTGACGAGGTCGTCGAAGAAGCCCTCGTCCCACGCGCGGGCAAGTCCCTGGTGGGAGGCCAGCGCGAGTTCGTCCTGCGCTTCCCGGCTGATCCCCCAGGCGGCGGTCGTGATCGCCTGGTGCTCACCCATGCTCAGGCCCGTCCGCGGCTCACCGGTCGACGGGGCCTGCGGAGCGAGGTAGGCGGGCCGGATCTGGGCGGCGATGCGCATCCGCTGGGTGAGCGTCTTAGCGCGGGAGAGTTCGAGGAGGATCTCGCGCAGCGAGTCCCCGACGACGATCGGGGCGTCGGAGGCGGAGTCGACGCCCGCGGCGATGCCGGACTCGATCTGTCCGGCGTTGATCTTGTTCGTCAGGCTCACGACGGTCTCGAGTCCGGTCGCACAGGCCTGGCCGATGTCGAAGGCCGGAGTCGTCGGGGACAGTGCCGATCCGAGCACGGCCTCACGGGTGAGGTTGAAGTCCTTCGAGTGCTTGAGCACGGCACCGCCGGCGACTTCGCCCATCGTCTCCCCGGCGAGGCCGAAGCGGGCGACGAGGCCGTCGATCGTCGAGGTGAGCATGTCGAGGTTGCTCGCCTTCGCGTACTGCTTGTTCGAGCGGGCGAAGGGGATGCGGTTGCCGCCGAGGATGACGGCGCGGTGGGTGGGAGCGGACATTGGCACCTCCGTTGAGTGGAATTAGCTGATACCGACAGTACCTGATACCGTCTGTAACATGAAATCGCTCACAGACGGCCGCTCGACGAGGTGGCAGGAGCACCGCGACTCCCGCCGGCGCGAGCTGCTGCGCACCGTCCGCCACGTCGTCGACGAACGCGGCGACGACCTCTCGATGGAGCAGATCTCGGAGTTCTCCGGGACGACGAAAGCCGTGCTCTACCGCTACTTCACCGATCGTGCGGGTCTCCAGGAGGCGATGGGCGACTGGGCGATGCAGGTGATCGCGAACTCCCTCGACGAAGCCAGCACCACCGTCGCCGACTCCGACGACGCACGACCCGTCGACCGCCGGGACACCCTCGAGGCGATGATCCGCGCCTTCGTCGGCCTCGCCGCGGGAGCACCGAACGTCTACCGGTTCTGCGACCAGGCCGTGGGCCGCTTCGATCCCGGCGAGCAGGGCGGTTTCTTCTCCGAGGTCGCCGACCTGCTGGCCGAACGCCTCGACCTCGACGTCACCGACTCTCGGTTCGACGGCGACGACGGCAGGCTCTGGGCGGCCGGCGCCATCGGCTTCGTCCGTGCCGCGACGGAGACCTGGCTCAAGTCACCGGGCTCCCCCGACGCCTTCGCCGCCTCGGTGAGCACGTGGCTCTGGGCCTCGCTGCCGCCCGAAGCCGGGGCGGCACTCCCAGCCCCCTGACCCCCTCAGCCCATCCACTCGTCCGCACCCATCAGATCAGGAGCATCCGCATGAACGACTTCGCCCTCGACCTCGATCCGACAGCCATCCAGACCATCCTCGACGGCGACTGGGCCGACGCCCGGCACCTCGGCAGGCAGCTCGCCCTCGATGAGACCACCCATCTCGACCCGGCCGACGACCTCGAGACGACCCGGGCGACGACGCTCACCGCCGTCGGACTCATGGCCGCCACCGAACTCCCCATGGCCGCGCTTCCCGCCGCCCTCGGCGGGACGAACGAACATGCGCGCACTGTCGCCGGGTTCGAGGAGACGGTGACCGCCTCGCCGAGCCTCCAGATCAAGGCCGGCGTCCAGTTCGGCCTCTTCGGCGGGGCGATCCTTCACCTCGGCAACCCCGACCAGCACGCGCAGTGGCTTGTGCCCGCCCAGAAGGGCCAGCTGCTCGGCTCGTTCGCGATGACCGAGATCGGCCACGGCTCCGACGTCGCGGCGATCGGCACGACCGCGACCTTCGACCCGGAGACCGACGAGTTCGTCATCGACACGCCCTTCACGGCGGCGACGAAGGAGTACATCGGCAACGCCGCGCGCGACGCCCGTGCCGCCGTCGTCTTCGCCCAGCTCATCACCGCAGGCGTCAACCACGGGGTGCATGCGCTCTTCGTACCCGTGCGCACCGAGGCCGGAGAGCCGATGCCGGGCGTGAGCATCTCCGACGACGGCTTCAAGGGCGGACTCAGAGGCGTCGACAACGGACGCTTCGCCTTCGACGCGGTCCGCGTCCCGCGCACGAACCTCCTCGACCGCTACGGCGCTGTCGACGAGACCGGCGCCTACACCTCGCCGATCGACTCCCCCGGACGCCGGTTCTTCACGATGCTCGGCACCCTCGTCCAGGGCCGGGTCTCCCTCGACGGCGCCGCGGTCGTCGCGAGCAAGCTCGCCCTCGACATCGCCGTGCGCTACGGCCTCGAACGCAAGCAGTTCACGACCGTCGACGACTACACCGAGACGACCCTGCTCGACTACCAGCAGCACCAGCGCCGACTCATGCCCGCGCTCGCCGCGACCTACGCTTCGGCACTCGCCCACGAGAAGCTGCTCACCTCGTTCGAGGAGGTCTTCTCCGGGGCCGACGACAGCGAGGAGAACCGTGCCCTGCTCGAGACCCGAGCGGCGGCCTTCAAGGCCGATTCGACGTGGATGGCCCTCGACGTCATCCAGGAGTGCCGCGAGGCCTGCGGCGGGGCCGGCTTCATGGCCGAGAACCGCCTCGTCGGCCTCCGGGCGGACATGGACGTCTACGTCACCTTCGAGGGCGACAACACCGTCCTCCTCCAGCTCGTCGCCAAGCGCATCCTCGGCGACTACGCGAAGGAGTTCGCGCACATCGACGTCGGCGGCGCCGCCCGCTACATCGGCACTCAGGCCGCCGAACACACGCTCTACCGCACGGGTCTCGCCAACGCCGGACTCGCGATCTCCGACGTCTTCACCCCCAATCTCTCAGAGCGGCGGATCCGTTCGGGTCGTCTCCAGCGCACCCTCCTCGAATCCCGCCTCGAGGTCATGGTCTCCGGGCTGGCCGCTGCACTGCGCCCGGCGGCGAGGCTGTCCCCGGAGAAGGCCGCCGAGCTCTTCAACTCCCAGCAGCACGAACTCGTCGAGATGGCCCGCGCGTATGTCGAACTCGAGAAGTGGAAGGCCATCGACGAGGCGATGAAGGAGCAGAAGGACCCCGCGCAGGAGAAGATCTTCCGTCGCCTCCGCGACACCTACGGCCTCAGCCTCATCGAGAAGCACATGGGCTGGCACCTCATGTACGGTCGCCTCCCGATGTCGCGGGCCCGGCAGGTCGGCGAGACCCTCAACCGGCTGTGCGCGAAGCTCGCGGCCAACGCCCTCGACCTCGTCGACGCCTTCGGCTACGGCGATGATCACCGACGCGCGACGATCGCCACGGGCGTCGAGGCCGAACGTCAGGCCGAGGCCGCCGCCTACTACCGTCGCGCCCGCGCCCAGCGGGACTACCCGGTCCCGGAGAAGCAGCTGCGGAAGACCGGTTCCCGCACCGCCTGAACCCGGACGCACCCGCACCCCGGGCTGGGCCCGTCCCGCTGAGTCCGCCCACACTGAGCCCGCCGCACAGCGCTTCTGCGCCGCGGCGGGCTCAACTGGTGAGGAAGTCCCGCAGCGCCGCGGAGACGGCGACCGCCTCGGTGAGGAACCCATCGTGACCGACCGCCGAGTCGATGGTCCGATGCTCGACCCTTCCGGGCAGGTTGGCGGCGAGCTGCGCGACCTGGCTCGGCGGGAAGAGCCGATCGGAGGAGACGGAGATGACGAGGCTGTCGGTGCAGGCCTCGGCCAGGGCCGTCCGGAGGTCGGCGGAGCGTCCGGTGCGCACATCGTGGTCGCGCAGGGCCCGGGTGAGCAGGATGTAGCTGTGGGGGTCGAAGCGAGCGGTGAGCTTCTTCGCCTGATGGTCGAGGTAGGAGGTGACCTCGTAGTAGTCCGCCGACCGCAGCCGGCGGGAGAAGCGGTCGTTGAGGTCGGCGTCGTTGCGATAGGTGAGGTGGGCGATCTGCCGGGCGAGTCCGAGACCGGCGGCCGGGAAGCGCCCGATCGCCTGGTAGTCGCCCGAACAGTAGTCGGGATCGAGCTCGATCGCCCGCTCCTGCATCATCGCCCACGCGATCTGGTCGGCGTCGACGAAGGCCGGGGCGGCGATGATCGCGCACTTCGCGGTCTTGCGCCGATCGAGGAGACCGAACTCGAGGGCCCTGGCCCCTCCCATCGAGCCCCCGATGACGGCGTGCCAGGTCTCGATGCCGAGGATCTGGGTGAGGTTGTGCTCGAGGCGGGCCATGTCCCTGATCGTCACCGTGGGGAACCTCGACCCGTAGGGCAGACCGTCGGAGAAGGGCGACTGCGGGCCCGTCGTGCCCGAACAGCCGCCGAGAGCGTTCGCGCAGACGACGAAGTACTCATCCGTGTCGACGGCCTGACCGGGGCCGACGACCCCGGACCACCAGTCGGTGGCCCGGGTGTCGCCGGTGAGCGCATGCTCGATGAGGATCGCGTTCGACCGGTCGGCGTTGAGCGTACCGAAGGTCTCATACGCGATCTCGACGGTGCCGAACGTGTGCCCGGAGTCGGTGGTGAAGCCGAGGATCCGCTCGACGGAGGTGCTGCGAATGGTCATCTCAGGCGGCGGTGGACTGCGTCGCCGCGGCCGCGGCGAAGCCGGCGTCGAGGTCGGCGATGATGTCGTCGATGCCCTCGAGTCCCACCGACAGGCGCACAAGCGCGGGGTTGACCCCGGCCGCGGCCTGCACGGCCTCGTCGAGCTGCGAATGGGTCGTCGAGGCCGGATGGATGACGAGCGAGCGGACATCGCCGATGTTGGCCACGAGGGAATGGAGCTCGAGGGCGTCGACGAAGGCGACCGCGGCATCGAAGCCGCCGGCGATGTCGAAGGCGAGGACCGAGCCCACACCCTGGGGCAGGTAGGTCTGTGCGCGCTCGTGCCAAGGGCTCGACTCGAGGCCGGCGTAGGCGACGCGGGTGACCTGGTCGTGTCCCTCGAGGTAGGCGGCGACCTTCTCGGCGTTGGCGACGTGGCGTTCGATGCGCAGGCTCAGCGTCTCCAGGCCCTGGGCGATGAGGAAGGCGTTGAACGGGCTGATCGCCGGACCGAGGTCGCGCAGCAGCTGGACGCGCAGCTTGAGCCCGTAGGAGACGTTCGCCCCGAACGGCGAGTCCGCTCCCAGGTCGCGGGCGTAGACGAGCCCGTTGTAGGAGGCGTCCGGGGTGGTGAAGCCGGGGAACCGGTCCGGATGGGCACCGTAGTCGAAGGTGCCGCCGTCGACGACGACCCCGGCGATCGAGGTGCCGTGCCCGCCGAGGTACTTCGTCGCCGAATGGACGACGACGTCGGCGCCGTGCTCGATGGGCCGCACGAGGTACGGGGTGGCGAGCGTGTTGTCGACGACGAGGGGGACGCCTGCGGTGTGGGCGATGTCGGCGACCGCGGTGATGTCGAGGATGTCGGAGCGGGGGTTGGAGACGACCTCGGCGAAGAAGAGCTTCGTGTTCTCCTGCACCGCGTCCTGCCACGCGTCGAGGTCGTCGACGTCGACGAAGGTGGTCTCGATGCCGAGCCTGCGCAGGGTGACGTCGAGGAGGTTGTACGTGCCGCCGTAGAGGCTCTTCGAAGCGACGACGTGGTCGCCTGATTCGGCGATGTTGGCGATGGCGAGGAACTCCGCGGACTGTCCCGAGGCGGTGAGGACGGCGTGGACGCCGCCTTCGAGATCGGCGATGCGGTTCTCGACGACCTCGGTCGTCGGGTTGGTGATGCGGGTGTAGATCGGTCCGAGCTCAGCGAGGGCGAACCGGTTCTTCGCCTGGTCGTTGTCGGCGAAGACGTACGAGGTGGTCTGGTGGATGGGCAGGGCGCGCGCGCCCGTCGCAGGGTCGGGGACCTGTCCGGCGTGGATCTGGCGGGTTTCGAATGACTGGGCCATGGCTTCTCCTTCGCAGCGGGTGGTGATCCCACTCTCACCCGCTCCCGGCGCTCGCCTCGGCGAACTCGTCATGAACCCGTCACCGACCGTCATGTTTCGTCACGGTCACCTGGCTCCCCTCCCGGTCACCGGAAGTTGCGGGCCTTCGTCGGCAGCTGCACCTCGAGGGGGACGAGCTTGTGCGCGTAGAGGCTGACGACGTCTCCCCCGCGCTGGATGAGGCCGGTGACGACGAGGGCGTTGCGGGTCGTCGCCACGGACCGGAACCGCTTCATCAACCCCGCTGTGGCGACGACGTTGAGCATCCCGAACTCGTCCTCGAGATTGATGAACGTGATCCCCGAGGCGGTCGCCGGCCGCTGCCGGTGGGTGACGAGGGCGGCGACGGTGAGCCGCTTGCCGTCGGGGGCCGCCGCCGCATCGGCCGTCGAGGCGTAGCCGCGCTCGGTCAGGGCCTGCCGGAGGATCTCGGTGGGGTAGCCGTCGACGGTGATCCCCGTGGAGAAGAGCTCGGCGAGGGTCGTCTCGAACGCGTCCATCGTCGGCAGCGCGGGAGCCTGGGAGACCGTCCCCGTGCCCGGCAGCACTCCCGGGTGGGCGCCGGCGACTCCCCCGGCCAGCCACAGCGCCTGCCTGCGGTCGAGGTCGAAGCCGGCCAGGGCGCCGGCGGTCGCGAGCGATTCGAGGGCCTGCTTGCCGATCCCGGTGCGTTCGGCGAGGTCGGCCACCGAGGCGAAGGGAGCGTTCGCGCGTTCGGCGACGATCACCTCGGCGAAGGAGCCGACGTGGGAGACCTCGGTGAGCCCGAGACGGATCCCCAGCTCCCCCGTCTCGGTGCGCTCCAAGTCGCTGCCGGAGTTCGAACGCGCGACGTCGACGGGCAGGATCGGCACGCCGTGCCGGCGGGCATCGGCGATGAGCGACTGCGGGGAGTAGAAGCCCATCGGCTGGGCGCGCAGGAGACCGGCGGTGAACGCCGCATGGTGATGGAACTTGAACCACGCCGACTGGTAGACGAGGTTGGCGAAGCTGATCGCATGCGATTCGGGGAACCCGTAGTTGGCGAACGCGGCGATGGTCGAGAAGATCGCCTCCGCGGTCTCGGCTTCGACCCCCTTGGCCCGGGCGCCGGTGCGGAACTTCTCCGCGAGTTCGGCCATCCTCCTCTCCGAACGGCGTGAGCCCATCGCCTGCCGCAGCCGGTCGGCATCGGCTCCGGTGAAGCCGCCGACGTCGATGGCCATCTGCATGAGCTGCTCCTGGAACAGCGGCACCCCGCACGTCTTCTCCAGGGACTTCTCGAGCAGCGGGTGGAGGTATTCGATCGGGTCGAGGCCCTGCCGCCTGCGGATGTAGGGGTGGACGGATCCACCCTGGATGGGCCCGGGACGGATGAGCGCGACCTGGACGGCGAGGTCGTAGAAGTTCTCGGGTCTCAGCCGCGGCAGGGTCGCGAGCTGGGCGCGGGACTCGACCTGGAAGACGCCGACGGCGTCGGCGCGGCGCAGCATCGCGTAGACCTCCTCGTCCTCGTCGTCGATGAGCGCCCGGTCGATGCGCTCTCCGGTGTGCCGGGCGACGAGGTCGACCATCTCGTGGAGGGCGGTGAGCATGCCCAGGCCGAGGAGGTCGAACTTGACGAGGTCCATCGCCGCGCAGTCGTCCTTGTCCCATTGGACGACGGTGCGGTGGTCCATCGTCGCGTGCTCGATGGGCACGACCTCCCCGATGGGACGGTCGGCGAGGATCATCCCACCCGAGTGGATGCCGAGGTGGCGGGGTGAGCCGAGCAGGTCGCCTGCGACGTCGAGGACCTGGGCGGGCACCGGGGACTCGTCGGCCTCGGGCAGGGTCGACCAGCGGTTGCTCGACTTCGAGAACGCGTCCTGCTGGCCGGGGGCGAAGCCGAGGCTGAAGGCGGAGTCCCGGATCGCCGACTTCGCCCGGTAGGTGATGACGTTGGCGACCTGGGCCGCCCGGTCCCGCCCGAAGTGGTCGTAGACGTACTGGATGACCTCTTCGCGCCTGCCCGATTCGATGTCGATGTCGATGTCGGGATACCCCTTGCGGTCCGGGGAGAGGAACCGGTCGAAGAGGAGGTTGTGCTTGACGGCGTCGACGGCGGTGATGTCGAGGACGTAGCAGACCGCGGAGTTCGCCGCCGAACCCCGGCCCTGGCAGAAGATCGACTCCCGGTGGCAGAAGCTCGTGATGTCGTGGACGATGAGGAAGTACCCGCAGAAGCCGAGCCGGGCGATCATGTCCATCTCCTTCTCGAGCTGCTCCCAGGCCCGGGGGTGCTGGGCGCGGGTGCCGTAGCGGCGCAGACCGCAGTCGGTGACGAGTTCGCGCAGGTACTCCTCGGCCTCCCGGTCATCGGGCATCGGAGCGCGCGGCAGGTCGGGACGCGCGGTCTCGAGGGTGAAGGCGCAGTCCGTGCCGATCCGCGCCGCGGTCTCAAGCGACTCGGCGGGGAAGCGTGCGGCCATCTCCTCCCCTGAGTGGATGCGGTGCTCCGCGGTCGTCGGCAGCCAGCCGGCGAGGTCGTCGAGGGGACGCCGGGAGCGGATGGAGGCGCGCACCTGTGCCGAACGCCAGTGCGCCCGGGTCGCGAAGTGGACGTTGCTGCTCGCCATCGTCGGCAGGCCCGTCCGAGATGCCAGTTCGCCGAGGTGGCGCAGCCTCTCGTCGTCGTCCGGGGTGCCGTCGCGGCTGAGTTCGACGGCGAGGGAGTCGGCGCCGAAGAGTCCGATGAGCCGGCGCAGGGCGCTCAGGCCGCCGTCGGGGTCGCTCAGCGCCCGGCGCAGCGGTCCCTTGCGGCAGCCGGTGAGGATCATCCAGTCCGCACTCCTGGCCCCGAGGTCCTCGAGGTCGAAGACGGGACGGTTCTTCTCCCCGCGCAGGTTGGCCTCGGTGATCGCGGCCGAGAGGCTGCGGTAGCCCTCGACCCCGCGGGCGAGGACGAGCAGGTGGGTCGCCTCGGGGTCGGTCTGTCCGGGGATCTTCTCGGTCAGGCCGAGGGAGAGTTCGGCGCCGAAGACGGTGGGCAGCCCCACCGAGGCTGCGGCATGGGCGAAGCGGACGGCACCGTAGAGGCCGTTGTGGTCGGTCAGGGCCATCGCGCTCAGGCCGGCGGCGGCCCCGGCGGTCACGAGGTCCTCAGGGTCGGAGGCCCCGTCGAGGAAGCTGAACTGGGAGTGCACATGCAGCTCCGCCCACGGGCGGGTGCGCGAGGGCAGGAGGATCGGACCGGGGGTGCCGCTGCCGAGGGACCCCGGGTAGCGGGAGATGGAGTCGGGGCCGCGCGGGCCCACGGAGACCGGATAGCGGTCGGGGCGGGAGAAGGCCGGGGCGTCGGAGCCGTCGGCGTGCCTGTCGACCGGGCGGGTGTTCGAGCCCGCCCGGTTCCCGGCGGGGGCGTCCGCCGCGGGGCTCTCGGGCGTGCCCTCCGGCGCTGTGCCCGCAGGCGTGCCCTTCGATGCTGTTCTGCCCTCGAGGCGGCGGGCGAGTTCCGACCACGGGGTGCGCGGATTGTTGAATCCCATCAGCGGTACTCCCCTGTGAGATACCACTGGCCGGACTCCTTGCTCAGCAGCAGCGCACGCCCGGACTCGGTGACGACCTGCAGACGGGTCCGGTACGTCGCCCGCTGGGGATCCCACCACCCGGATTCGATGGGCCACGATCCGGAGAAGTCGACGATCGCCTCGGTGGTGCCGGTGGGGAACCGGATCGCGCGGGGAGGCTGCGCGAGCCCGGACGGACGGGCGTCGACCGGTCCTCCCCCGGCTGAGAACACGTCGACGGCGACATGGTCGACGGTGGTGGGCCGGGGTGCCCCGAGGGAACCCGGCCACGGCGCCTGCGGGTTGCGGGTCGGGCACGCCGTCTGCTGCCAGGGGGTCCAGAGGTTCGTCTCCGCCGGATCCCACCCGCCCTGGAGTCCGGGCACGAGCACGGAGTCAGGTCCGAAGAGTCCCTGCAGACGCTCGAGGGTGTGCGTGATCTGCCCGGTGTTCTCATCGAAGAGGCTGCGCGTCGCCCCGATCGGGGTCGTCAGCTCGGCGGCGGTGAGGCCGAGCGCGGTGATCCCCTCCTCGGAGAAGTCCTCGGGATCCGGGCCCGGGTCGTCCGCGTCTTCCCCGGTGCTCCCGCGTCCGACGGCACTGCCGCCGCCGGCGGTGCTGCCGACCCCACCGCGTCCGGGATTCCCGCGTCCGACGCTGGCCAGCCACCCCTCGGCCTGCCAGCGCAGGCGGTCGGCGATGGCGTTCTCGCTCATGTCCTCGATCCGCCAGGTCCGGCTCGAGGACTGTCCACCGGCGGCGAGGAGGTCGATCGTCACCTGCGTGCACACGAGTCCGCTGCCGCGGACGCGGCCGAGCAGGTCGGCGGCGAGCTGTCGGGCGAGGAAGCCGAGTGTGTCGCTGCGGGTCGTCGGGGTCTCCAGTGCGCTCTCGACGCACAGGTCCTCGGTCCGGGTGTGGTCGCGCAGCGGTGCTTCGTCCCGTCCCGAGGCGAGGTCGTGCGCGCGCCGTCCCTGCGGGCCGAACCGGGAGAGTACGTCGACCGCGTCGAGTGCTGCGAGCGCCCCCAGAGTGCGCAGCCCAAGGTGGGTGAAGACGTCGATGAGCTCCGCCCAGTCCCCGTCCGCTGACTCGAGGGCGGTGATCGGCTGGGCGGCGAGGAACTCGACGGTCTCCCCCGGTTCGATCCGGCTCGCCTGGGAGGCGGCGATGCGGGCGGCGAAGACAGTGTCGGCGATGCCGGGGAAGAACTCCCAGCCGGTCGCCGGCACGAGGGCGGAGACGAGGGCTTCGACGGCGGCGGCCTCATCGGGGTAGCCGTGCCGGAGCGCATCGAGGGGAATCGCCAGGGTTCCCGGGCTCAGCAGTGTGAAGCGGGCGACGAGGTCCTCGAGCGCGCCCACCCCGGCGGAGAAGTGACGGTTGTCGACGTCTTCGTCCCACGGAAGGACCCGGGCCTCAGGGCAGCGGTATCCCGCGGCCCGCTTGTTGTTGCCGATGGCGATGCCTGCGGCCCGGGCCGGGGCGTTGGCGGCGATGACCCGGCCCGCGTGGAGGACGGCGACCGGGGTGCCCGGGCTGAGTTCGTGCTCGACGGCAGCGGCGACCGCCGGCCAGTCGGGAACGGTGAGGACGAGGGTGCGCGTGGGATCAGCCGACACTGCGGATCACCGGCCTCTCCGTCTCCGACACCTCGGCGGGGGTTCCGTCGGGACCGGGCAGGAGGAAGCGGTGGACGCCGGTCTGCGAGCGGGCTTCGACGAGGCACGAGCGCAGCCGTCCGCGACCGTGATCGGTGCCCGACCAGCGCAGACCGGTGATCTCGATCTGCTCGGTGCTGCCCGACAGCGGGCTGAGGCTGATGACGCTCATCTTCCTCTCGCGCACCTTCGCGAGCAGTCGGGCACGCTCCCCCGGGCTCGGGAGGTAGGCAGGGTCGATGAGGAGGATGTCGAAGGACTCGATGAGGATCGAGGCCACCCGCAGCCAGTCCTGAGGCGGGGTCGCAAGGTTGACGAAGTGGCCGAGGTCGATGCCGAGGTCGGCGATCGAGGACACTGCGGGCTCACCGAGGCCGATCCCGGCGCACCACTTCTGCTCCTGGGTCGACGCGGCGATCGCTGCCAGAGCACAGGTCAGCGACTGTCCGCCGGTGAAGGAGACGATCTCTCCACGCGGCAGGCCACCACGCCGGAACATCGGCGCGAGCACAGGATGCACGGGTCGAGGCGGATGGCCGTCGAACAGGGACGTTGCCGTGGAGATCCCCATCTCCCGGCTGAGCTGTTCGATGAGTGGTGCTGCGGACATGACATCTATTATCGAACTGGTGTTCGAAATAGGCAAGATTCAGGCGACCTTTTCGTTCGCTCGGGCGTGTCGCGCTTCCGCTTCGAACATCCATGCCAGACAATTGCCCAGGTCAAAACCGTAGCCCCCGCCGAGGGTGCTCGGATCGGCATTCTCGGTCGCCTTCTCAACCGCCTCGACGACCTCGCCGAGCCGCGCGGTATCGAAGACCCGGTGGAAGGGGTCCTCCTCCTCGCACGCGAAGAGCTGGTGCCCGTCGGGGAGGAGGAACGCGAACGCCGGCGCCCCTTCGAGCGCTCCCGAGAACGAGGCTGTCGTCCGCACGATCCTCAGGCCGTGCTCATGGACGGCGATGTGGTGGGAGCGGCAGAGCAGGATGAGGTTGTCGAGATCGGTCGCCCCGCCCTGCGACCACGGCCGGATGTGGTGGGCCTCGCAGCCTCTCCGGGCGAGGCAGCCGGGGAACTGGCAGCCGACGTCGCGCGCGCTCAGCGCCATCCGCTGCCGTCTGCTCGCGAGCCGCTTCGATCGGCCGAGCCTGAGCACATCGCCTGACTCGTCCTTGATGATCCCGCTGACAAGTGCTTCGCAGGCCAGACGCTGGGCCGTGGCGGCGGTGATGCCGCCGAACCCGTCGATCCGACACGTCTCGTCGGCACGGCCGGGGTCGTCAGCGTCCGGATCGAACCCTTCCGACGTCCCCGCGGGGACGTCGTCGTCATCCGGCGTCCCCGCGGGGACGCTGTCAGGACAGTCGGACTCGGACGCGAGGAGGGCGGCACCGGAGCGGACGAGCACCTCGGCGGAGGTGTGGACGAGCATGCGCGCCCGATCGAGGTCGACGGCACCCGAGGGCTGCGCGTGCGGGAAAGCGCGGACGATCTCCATGAGGCACGCGGTCTGCGGGATCCGCTCGCGACGCCGGGGCGCACCGCCGCCATCAGCGGCCTCGTCCGCGCGGCGCTGCGCCTCGGCGTCTCTGCGCTCGATGATGCGCCGGGCGGCCGCGAGCATCGTGACGATCTCGGCCGCATCGTCTTCGGGAAGGTCGATGACGATGCGGGTCCGACCGGGGCCGGCCGTGCAGATGAGAACGTCGTCCTGCGGCAGGCACCGCGGAAGCTCACCTGACTCCTCGGCAGCGCTGAGCTTCCGATAGTTGCGTGAGACGACGCTGACCTGCGCGCCGGTGCCGACCTTCGCCAGGCGCGCGGCATCCTCATCGGGGATCCGGTCGACGAGGCGGGAGACCTCCCGCACCTTCGAGTAGCTGAGGTCTCCCTCGCTCAGACCCTTCTTGACGCGCGGCATCCTGCGCAGGGCGTACATCACCCTGACATACTCCCGTGCGGTGTGGGCGCTCACCGAGGCGATGTGCATGACCCAGCCGGGCAGGCTCTTCACCCCCACCCACTGCGCCCAAAGGTCTCTGCGCTCGGCCTCGTCGATGAGGGCGATGATCCGCGCCTGGCAGTGGGCGACGCAGGCGATGTTGGCCTGGATGTCGGAGACGATCTCACTGCCTGTGAGCGCATGGAGGCCGTCGTTGGACTCCGCGGGATCGGCGTCGTCGGCGACCGGTCGCGGATCGAAGGGGTTGATGACGGGCTTGCCCGGCGACGTCGATCCGCCGAATACGGTAGATACGGAATCTACGGGTTGATACGGTTCACTGCGCTTCCGACCGCGGCCTCCCTCGGGATACCCCGCACCGACTCCCCCGCCTCCCTTCCACCCCGTCCGGCCTGCATTCGGCTCTGTCGTCGACGCTGCTGTCGACTCCGCCGTCGACACCGTCTGAACCAATCCGATCGCCTCGTCCATGTCGGCACCTTCCCCTCGGCCGCTGCGGTTCATTCGCCCCCATGGCGGTCGAACCATGCATCCACGGTAGAGGTCGGCACTGACATAGAAAGCCCGATCACGGAGAGATCAGCGCACTCGAAGGAGACACTTCTTCGATTCATCTTCGTTTGTGCAGGTGAGGAGACGCGGAGTCCCCGCGGGTACGCTTTCGCATCGCGGTCGCACGTCCCCGCAGGGACGCGCCAGCCGCAGTCTTACGGCGAAACGGCCGGAGCGTCCTTCGTGGTGAAGGACACGGTGATCCACGCATGGGGATCGTCCCCGCCGAGGCGGCCTTCGACGGTGTCGCGGATGCGGTCCCAGTCCTCAAGTGCCCGCGGCGGCAGGCCCTTGGGCACGTAGAAGACGATCTCGACCGTTCGGGACCGTCCCTGTGCCGCGGCATAGACCCGGTAGTCGTCGAATCCTTCGGCGGCACTGACGTCCTCAGCGACCGCCTCGGCGTCCTTCCGCAGTCCTGGAGGGGTGACGAGCGAGACTTCGGACAGTGCCTTGCGCAGCGTCGAGAAGGGAACGGGGATGAGGACGAGGGCGACGACGGTGAGGACGGCCGGGTCGACGTAGGGCATGAACCATTCCGCCTCGGTGCCGTCGATGATCATGCCGATGACGAAGGCGATGAGCAGGGCGCCGGTGACTCCGCCGGCCATGATCCAGCCTTTGACGTCCATGGCGACGAACTCCGAGCCGATGCGCCGGTTCGCCCGGTGTTCGAGGACACCCATGACCACGGTGATGACGACGACGACCGCGGCGTAGACGACGGCGGGGCCGAAGTCGACCTCCCGTCCCCCGCTCAGCAGCGCCGAGACCGCCTGGAAGAGCGCGTACGCGGCCACCCCCATCATGAGCACGGAATTGACGAGGAGGACGATCGGCTCGAAGTGCCAGAAGCCCATCGTGAACGCGTTCTGGGTACGCACCGAGAGCCGATTCGCCACGGACCGGGAGATGAGGCCTGCGACGGTGAGGGAGACGACGGACATCACCGCGTCCATGAGTGAGAACACCCCGTCGAAGAGGATCGCGAACGACCCCGAGACGAGACCGAACCCGATGCCGAGCACGGAGACGAGGAGGATCGCTGCGAGGGAGACCTTGAGTGCCTGCTGTTCGGTGCGCATGTGACGGTTGGGTCCCTTCACCTCGGCGGATGTCCTCGAACCATCCTATCGATCTCGCCGAGGCGCTCGCCCGGTCCCACACATCACGACGCGTCCCCGCGGGGACGCATCAGGGGATCTGACGTCCCCGTCAAGACGCGTTCAGCGCGCACCGGTGCCGAAAGCATCGACTCCGGTCAGTCTCGCCGACTCACGCCACAGACGTTCCGCGGCGTGAGCATCGAGTGCGTACTCGCGCACTCCGCCGTCCTCGATCGGCGAGCCGGGGGCAGCCACAGGCGCGACATCGCAGTCTTCGCAGTAGAGCCCTCCACGGCCCTCGAGCGCGGGTGACGTCGCCGCCCACAACCCGGTTGCAGCTCCTTGCGCGGCAGATTTGAATCCCGCGCCGATGACCGTGCCGTTCTCATCGATCCATCCGCGTTCGACCTGCTCAGCACGCGTCATGTCCCTCTGCAGGCCGGTGATGATCGAACCCGGATGCAGGGAGAACGCCCGGACACCACTCGTGCGACCGAGAGCATCGAGGTGGACGGCGGTGAGCACGTTCGCGGTCTTCGCCTGACCGTAGGCGAGCCACTTGTCGTAGCCGGTCCCAAAGTACATGTCGTCCCACCGGATGTCAGAGAGGTGATGGCCGACCGAGGAATAGGTGACGACGCGCGCGTCATCGGCGTCTGCCAGAAGGGGAAAGAGACGGTTGATGAGCGCGAAATGCCCCAGGTGGTTGATCGCGAACTGGCTTTCCCAGCCCGGGCCCACCCGTCGTTCCGGCGACGCCATCACTCCGGCTGCCGTGATGAGCAGCTCCAGCCGCTCGGTCTCGGCGGCCACCCGTTCGGCGGCGCTCCGGACGCTGTCGAGGTCGGCCAGGTCCATGGGGATCACCGTCACACCACTCAGAGCGCCGACAGCCGATAGGGCTGCGTCCATACGCCGTGCAGGGACGATCACGCGGGCGCCCGCCCTGGCCAGCGACCGTGTCGTCTCCAAACCGAGACCGGAATAGCCACCGGTGACCACCGCAGTCGTTCCGCCCATATCGATACCGTCAAGCACCTCGTCGGCGGTGGAGGAGGCGCCGAATTCCACTCCGATCGGAGTCTGTTCACTGTGAGTCATGCCACGACACTACGAGCTAGAGTGAACTCGAAGTCAAGGGATGGGAGCACGACGATGAGTGACCACGGCGAAGCGACGACGTACACGATCGGCGACGTGGCCGAGCAAACGGGAATGAGTGTGCACGCCCTGCGGTACTACGAGCGGATGGATCTTCTCATCGCCCCCGTCGACAGGTCGCCGAGCGGTCGACGCATCTACACCGCTGCCGACCTCGAATGGCTGCAGGTCTGTGTCCGCCTCCGCGAATCCGGCATGCCACTGACCGAACTCCAGCGCTTCGCCTCCCTGGTCCGCCAGGGACCGGGCAACGAACACGACCGTCTCCGGATCCTCAACGACCACCGCGAACGAGTCGACGCTCAGATCCGCGCGCTCGAGGAGTGCCGAGAGGTCATTGAGTGGAAGACGAACGTCTACGCCGCGCATGTTGCCGACGGTTCTTCGGCCGGATCGTGGGACAGAGAGCCGGGCACCGTCTAGGCTCATCCCATGAGCACCGCCGACTACGAGACCCCGACCCGCGACTCCTACGATGCGATCGCGCAGGCCTACACCGATTGGGTCTCCGCCGAACTCACCGCCAAACCCCACGACCGCGCCGTCCTCGGCGCCTTCGCCGAGCTCGTCCTCGCCACCGGACACACCGAGGCGATCGACCTCGGGTGCGGCCCCGGCCGGATCACGGCCTTCCTCACCGGCCTCGGCCTCGACGCGACCGGGCTCGACCTCTCCCCGGAGATGATCGCCCAAGCCTCCCAGCTCTACTCCGACCTCAGCTTCACCACCGGATCGATGACGTGCCTGCCCTACCCGGAGAACAGCTTCTCCGGAGCACTCGCGTGGTATTCACTCATCCACATCCCCGATGACCGTCTCGACCGGGTCATCGCCGAGGCGGCGCGGGTCCTGCGCCCCGGCGGGTACTTCCAGCTGGCGTTCCAGCTCGGCGACTCGGTCGACCACTTCTCCGACCTCGCCGGCTACGACGTCGACCTCGACTTCCACCGCCGCAGCATCGACGACGTCGTCGCTGTCCTCACCGCCCACGGGTTCTCACTCGTCACCCGGATGGAGCGCGAACCCGACACAGCCGGCCGCTACCCGGAATCGACCCCGCAGGGGTACGTGCTCGTGCGCCTTGAGACGAGCGACCGCCTCGGCGAGGATCACTACTGACACACGAGGACGGAGTCGACCCGAACGGATGAGATGATGGTCGACATATGAGCATCGACATCGTCTTCCACACCCCGGAGATCCCCGGCAACACCGGCAACGCGATCCGGCTCGCCGCCGTCACCGGCGCGCACCTCCACGTCGTCGAACCCCTCGGCTTCGACCTCACGGACGCGAAGCTGCGTCGCGCCGGACTCGACTACCACGACCTCGCCCACGTCACCGTCCACCCGGACCTCGATCACCTGTGGCAGACCCTGGGTCAACGTCGGGTCATCGCGTTCACGACGCACACGACCGACTCCTTCGCCGAGGTTGCCTACGAGGACGGGGATGTCCTCCTCTTCGGGCAGGAGTCGACGGGTCTGCCCGCCGAGGTCGTCGACGACGACCATGTCGACCTGCGGGTGCGGATCCCGATGCTGCCTGGCCGCCGCTCGCTCAACCTCGCGAACTCGGCGTCGATCGCGATCTACGAGGCATGGCGCCAGCACGGATACGCGGGCGCGTAGACTTCTCGCGAGAAGTCTCCCGTGAAAGGACCACCATGACCGCCAAGCTGCTCACGATCGCCGGTTCCGACGTCTCCGGCGGTGCCGGACTCGAAGCCGACCTGAAGATGTTCGAGGAGTACGGTGCCTTCGGCACCGCCGTCGTCACCTGCATCGTCACCTTCGACCCCGACAACGAGTTCGGTCACGCGATCGACTTCATCGAGCCCGAGGTCGTCAACCGTCAGCTCGGCTCGGCGCTCGCCATCCACGAATTCGACGCGATCAAGTCGGGCATGCTCGGCTCCGTCGAGTCCGCCCTCGTCCTCGCCGAGGACCTCAAGTCCAACGAGCTCCCCTACGTCTTCGACCCCGTCCTCGTGTGCAAGGGCTCAGGGTCGATGGTCGACCTCAAGGACCTCTTCGTCGACAACCTCGTGCCTCTGGCCACGGTCATCACCCCGAACCTCGAAGAGGCGGCCGTCCTCGCAGGTCTCGAGCCCATCGACTCGGTCGAGGGCATGATCGAAGCCGCGAGGATCATCCACGGTCAGGGCGCGAAGAACGTCGTCGTCAAGGGCGGTGCGCGCCTGGCCGGTGAGGACGCGATCGACATCCTCTTCGACGGTGAGACGGTGACGACGCTGCGCTCGCGCAAGGTCAACGACAAGCTCGTCAACGGCGCAGGATGCTCGTTCGCCTCGTCGATCGCCGCCGGCATCGCCACGGGCCTGTCGATCACCGACGCCGTGGTCAAGGCGAAGGAGACCGTGGCGCATGGGATCGCTGCGAGCCTGGACAACGCCACCGGCGTCTCGTCCCTGTTCCACCCCGCCGCCCGGACGTCTCCGTCCGCCGAGGTGGTCGTCACTCTCAGCTGATCCACGCGTCCCCGCGGGGACGCGGAGACACGGTCGTCGGCCAGGCGTCCCCGCGGGGACGCCTGGCAACACACAACCGCCCCGCACACCTTTCGGTGTGCGGGGCGGTTGTCAGAGCTGTGCGGTCGGAACCGCGGGTGATCAGCGCTTGCCGAAGCCCTTGTAGCGGTCCTTGAACTTCTCGACGCGACCGGCGGAGTCGAGAATGCGCTGCTTGCCCGTGTAGAACGGGTGCGAGGCGCTCGAGATCTCGACGTCGATGACGGGATAGGTGTTGCCGTCTTCCCATTCGATGGTCTTGTCGCTCTTCGCAGTCGAGCGAGTGAGGAACTTGGTTCCGGAGGCGAGGTCGTTGAACACGATCGGCGCGTATTCCGGGTGGATGTCCTTCTTCATATTCTTACCTTTGCTGAATCCGCTCAGGCGCCTGGTATGGGTCCGACCCATCTGCCAGTGCCCGAATTCGTCTGCTGAAAACGCTTCACGCCGTAGGAACCGGACGCGAACCGACAGTCCAGTCTAACCGACGCGGGCACGCAAAGCGATTCGAGACCCGGCCCTCCGACTCACCGGTGTCTCCTAGACTGCTGTCCATGACCACTGGTTCGACCACGCGGGCGCGTCTGAGCGCCCAGTTCGATGTCCGTCCCGCCGCCTCCGCGCCCGAGCTCATGGCCGCCTCCACCGCCGCGGCCCTGCCCACCGTCACGGGTGAGGTCGAGGTCTTCGCGATCGATCCGGAGATCGCCGACACCGCGGCACTCCTCGAAGCCACGGGCCTGGGGCCGCAGACCTCGGCGAACTGCGTCCTCGTCGCCGGTGCCCGCAGCGGTGAGGAGCGGATCGCCGCCTGCCTCGTCCTCGCCGATACGCGGGCCGACGTCAACAAGCGGGTGAAGAAGCTCCTCGACGTCCGCAAGGCCTCGTTCCTGCCGATGGACCGCGCGGTCGGCGAGTCGGGCATGGAGTACGGCGGCATCGGTCCGATCGGTCTGCCGGAGGACTACCGCATCCTCATCGACTCCCGCGTCGCCGCAGCCGATGATCTCATCATCGGCTCCGGCATCCGCGGGTCGAAGCTGCTGCTCTCGGGGCCCACGCTCGCGTCCCTGCCCGGCGCCGAGGTCATCGACGGTCTCGCCGTCGAGATCGGCTGAGACGCCCCGGCTCACCCGAGGCAGCCTCGCCTCAGCCCGCACCGGGTCTCAGCGCGCGGAGGCCGCAGTTTCCCGGCTGGGCGCACTGTCGAGCCCGGCCTGCTCGAGGACGAACTCGATGAGCGGTCCGTAGAGGTAGGGGTTGACGTCGTCATCGAGGGGCACGGTCGTCTCGATCGCGCCCTGGTCCTCGGCGACGAAGAGCGCCGGATCGTTGCAGTCGGCGTAGCCGACGGTCCGCAGTCCCCGCGCCGAGGCGGCACCAGCCCACCCGTGATCGGCGACGATGAGGTCGGGGCGGGGTTCACCGCGACGGTCGAAGTCATCGAGGAGGGCGTGCATCGGCTCGGCGAGGTGGGTGTGCGGGGTGCCCCCGTGGAGGTGCCACAGCCACACCCGGTTGAGTTCGCGGCAGTCCCCGCCGATCCCGGGCACGGAGACCTGCCCCACCTGGCGGACGATGCGGGCACCGTGGGCTTCGGCCGCCTCGGCGATGGCCATATGGACCGGAAGGAGGCCTGCGGGGTGTCCGGTCGCGAAGAGGATGGTCCCTCCGGCCCGGGCGACATCGCCGATGGCGCCGGCGAGCCGGGCGAGGGCGTCGATGCAGGCCTTGGTGGAGATCGTGTCGACACCCGAGGTGAACGCAGGGTCGGGGCGGAGTCCGGCACGGTCGACCATGAGGGCGAAGACGGAGTCGTAGTCCCACTCGCGGGTGAGTTCGACGCCGAAGTCGAACTGCCTCTCCCCGGCGAGGAAGCGGCGGATGTGCTCGAGGTTGTTCTCCCTCGGTGTCGCCACCTCCCCCGTGATGCGTCCGGTCTCCAGGGCCTGGGCAAGTGTCGTGCGGTCCACTGATCTCCTCATTCGGGGCGGCTGTGCTGCCACAGCGCCGGTCTCTCCGCCATCGCCGGTGCGGTCCCGGCGACGGCTCCCCACCACTGTATACAGTCCTGGGTCTGCGCCCTCCCCCACACTGCCTGAGCGCGGCGGCGGCTGACGAGTGTTCGCACCCTGTTCACGCACCCGTCATTCCCGCCTCCGCCGTTTCGGCACTCGGCTGGGAGGATGTGAGGTCTCCCCATCGACGACGAGCGAGCGTACGCTGGGGACATGAGCTCAACGATGCGCCTCATCACCGATCCTGCGGCCTGGATCGAGCGTGCCTTCGCCGATCCCGATGAGGACGTCATTCTCGCCAGTCCGCACGTCGTCCACGCGTTCAGTCAGCGCATCGCCGAGGCGGCCGCCGGATCCGCGCGGACGTGGGCGGTGGTGACGACGATCGATCCCGTCGCCGTCGTCCGCGGGAGTCTCTCGATCGACGGCCTCCAGCTCCTCCTCGATGCCGACCTCCAGCTCCAGCACGTCGACCGGCTGCGTACCCACTGTCTCTTCGTCGGTCGGCGGGCGCTCCTCGGATCGGCGAACCTCGGCAGAGCCGACGAGAGAGCGGTCTACCTCGACGGTGAGGAAGCTGCGGCCGAGAACTTAGCATCGCCGATGGAGCTCGCCGTCGAACTCACCGAGGATGAGCTCGCCGAGGCGTGGGCGCAGATCTCCCGGCGTCGCTCCGTCGTCGTCGACGCCCAGGACCTCGACTGGCTGCGGGCTCAGGTCCGGGAAGCCTGAGGCTCACGCCCCCTGGAGGGCGAAGCACGTGACCGCCGAGGCGGCGGCGACGTTGAGGGAGTCGACTCCCCCGCTCATCGGGATCATCACCGTCGAATCGCTCGCCGCGATCGTGCCCCGCGCAAGTCCGTCTCCTTCGGTGCCGAAGACGACGGCAGTGCGCGCAGGCGCCGCGGCCGCGAACTCCTGGATCGAGACCGAGTCCTCGTCGAGGGCGAGGGCCGCGACGTGGAAGCCGAGCTGCCGCAGGGTCTCGACCCCGCCGGGCCACGGGTCGATCCTCGTCCACGGCACCTGGAACACCGTGCCCATCGACACCCGGATCGCCCGCCGGTAGAGCGGATCGGCACACCGCGGGGTGACGAGCACGGCGTCGACGCCGAACGCGGCGGCCGACCGGAAGATCGCCCCCACGTTCGTGTGATCGACGACGTCCTCGATGACGACGACGCGCTTCGCCTCGGCGAGGAGATCGGTGACGAGCGGCAGCGAGGGCCGGTGCATCGCGGCCAGCGCCCCGCGGTGGAGGTGGAAGCCGGTGAGCGCCTCGACGGCGGCATCAGAGCCGATGTGGATGGGTGCGTCGTTCGTCGCGATGAGGTCGGCTAAGTCGAAGAGCCATTTCGGGCTCGTCAGATACGACCGCGGGGTCATCCCGGCGGCATGCGCCCGGCGGATGATCTTCGAGGACTCGGCGATGAAGAGCCCCTCCGCGGGTTCGCGGACGCTGCGCAGGGCGACGTCGGTGAGCGATGTGTAGTCGGCGAGCACGCCCCCGCTCGCAGTCGCCTCGGCGAGGTCATCGGGTTCGAAGAAGCGGAGGCGATCGGCTGCGATGCCGAGCTCGACGGCGCGGGCGATGATCTGCTCACGGGTGAGCGGGGCTTTGGCGGGGGTATTCACAGGGTGAGGATCCTCACGATCGCGACGAGGCCGAGGACGACGATGACGGCGCGCAGCAGTCCGGGTGAGAACTTCCGGCCGATCCGCGCGCCGAGGTAGCCGCCGATGAGCGAGCCGACGGCGACACAGACCACCGCGGTCCAGTTGATCCGGTCGTGGCCGACGATGATGTACGTCGTCGCCGAGACCGTGTTGACGACGAGGACGAGGACGTTCTTCAGCCCGTTGAGCCGCTGCAGGTCGTCGGAGAGGACAAGGCCGAGGAGCGCAACGAGGATGATCCCCTGCGCCGCGGCGAAGTAGCCTCCGTAGATCGCGGTGAGGAAGATGATGACGAACGCGAGCACGGTCTTCCCGGCAGACAACCCGCCTCCCTCCTCGGCGGAGACTCCGTCGTCGTGGCCACCCTCGTGCCGGCGCAGCGCCCGCCGTTTGAGGTAGCGGGAGAGGGAGGGCTGGCCGACGACCATGAGGAGCGCGAGGACGAGAAGGATGGGGACGATCGTCTCGAACGCATCCTCGGGCAGGTGGAGGAGCAGGTAGGCGCCGATGAGGGAGCCCGCCAGGGAGGCGGGGATGAACCCGGCGAACCGCTTCCACTGGCCCCGCAGCTCCTCCCGGTACCCGAAGGACGAGGCGATGTTGCCGGGGACGAGGCCCACGGCGTTGCTCATCGTCGCCACCACCGGCGGCACCCCGAAGGCGACGAGCACGGGGAAGGTGATGAGGGTGCCCGATCCGACGACGGCGTTGATCCCGCCGGCCCCCACCCCGGCTGCGACGATGAGGGCGATCTGCCAGAGTTCCATGGCCTCCATGCGCTGCGGCCGGACCTAGGACTGCGAGCGGGCGTGGAAGCGCTGTCCGTCGCGGCTGAGCTTGACGTCGATGCCGAAGGTCTCAGACAGGTTCTCCGCCGTGAGCGTCTCATCGATCGGACCGGCGGCCACGGGGGTCCCCTCGCCGAGGAGGAGGGCATGGGTGATCCCGGCCGGGATCTCCTCGACGTGGTGGGTGACCATGATCGTCGCCGGCGCCCACTTCGAGGAGAGGATCTCGGTGAGTGCGCTGAGCAGCTCCTCCCGTCCGCCGAAATCGAGCCCGGAGGCCGGTTCGTCGAGGAGGAGGAGCTCGGGGTCGGTCATGAGTGCGCGGGCGATCTGGACGCGCTTGCGCTCGCCCTCGGAGAGCGTGCCGAACGTGCGGTCCGCCAGGTGCATGATGTTGAACGCGGAGAGCAGGTCCTTGGCACGGTCGATGTCCGTCGCCTCGTACTCCTCGACCCAGCGCCCGGTCACTCCGTAGGCCGCGGTGAGGACGGTGTCGAGCGCGGCCTCCGAGTTCGGGATCCGTCCGGCCAGCGCCGTCGAGGCGTAGCCGATGCGCGGGCGCAGTTCGAAGACGTCGACGCGTCCGAGGCGCTCCTCGAGGATGCCGACCTTGCCCGTCGTGGGATGCATGCGCCCGGCTGCGAGTTCGAGCAGCGTCGTCTTGCCGGCACCGTTGGGTCCGAGCACGACCCAATGCTGGCCTTCGGAGACGGTGAGGGAGAAGTCGCGGAGGAGGAAGTTCGTCCCCCGGCGCACGGACACATTATCCACAGTCAGGACATCACTCATATCTCCCAACTCTATCTCAGGGGTGGGTCTATTCTGGTCCGACATGGACGCACAACTCGACTCACTCCTGCTCGCCCTGGCGGTCAACCATCGGCTGGCCGGAACGCTCGCCCCCGACGAGGTGAGCGCAGCGTTCCTCGACGCGGGACGTGAGGTTCCCCTCATCGTCGCCGACGCCGTCCTCGGCACCGACACCCCCACCGGTCTCCTCCTCTTCGCCGCCGCGGCACAGGCCGCCGGGATCACCCACGTCCGGCTCGCCCTTCAGCATCCCTCGCTGCCGCACACGACTCCGCCGGTGGACAAGGCCGACCGTGCCCGGGTCGGTCGGCACCCCGCCCCCGTCGTCCTCTACCGCGGGGCCCATCAGACGGGGATCATGCTCATCGGCGCCGAGGAGAACGTCGAGGTCATCGCGTGCCGGGACTCGGTCTTCCGCCCCGTGAGCGTCGACACCCCCACCGAGGCGCTGCGCCGTCTGCGCCTCCTCGTCATGGAGGGGCTCACCCTCATCGAGTCGATCGAGGTGCCCGAGGAATGGCGTTCTGCCCCGTGGCGGGACTGGCAGTCCGACCTCTCCGACGACCATCCGCTCATGTCCCTGCTGCCCGTCGACGCGGACTCCCGCGCGATCTTCGCCGCACTCGACATCCACGAACGGATGCGCACCGTGCTCGCACCGGCCACCGTCGACCCACCCGTCTTCGGCGACCTCCTGTCTCGCCTCCACCCCGCTGCCGCCGCCTACGTCATGGCTGTGGCTACGATGAAGGGGTGAGAGACTCCCGCGCGCTTCCCGGTCCCGTCCAGCTGCTCGTCATGGACGTCGATTCGACGTTCATCAACGAGGAGGTCATCGACCTCATCGCCGACCACGCCGGGGTCGGTGACAGGGTCGCCGACATCACGGAGCGGGCGATGGCCGGTGAGCTCGACTTCGCCGCCTCCCTGGCCGAGCGCGTCGCCCTCCTCAAAGGGCTGCCCGAAAGCGTCATCGACGAGGTCCGTGAGCGGATCACGCTCACCGAGGGGGCACCCGAGCTCGTCGCAGCCGTCCACGAGGCAGGCGGCGTCGTCGCCCTCGTCTCCGGCGGCTTCACCTCGATCATCGGTCCCCGCGCGGAGGCGCTCGGCATCACCGAGGTCCACGCGAACGGACTCGAGGTCGATCAGGGCCGCCTGACCGGGCGGACCGCGGGCCCGGTCGTCGACCCGAGTGCGAAGGCCTCGATCCTGGCCGAGCTCACCTCCCGATACGACTGCGACCCCGAGCGGACCGTGGCGATCGGTGACGGTGCCAATGACATCGCCATGATCACCCGGGCCGGGCTCGGGGTCGCGTTCTGTGCGAAGCCCGCACTCGTCGCCGCCGCCGATGTCGCCATCGACCGGCGCGATCTGCGCGAGGTGCTCAGGTTCCTCTGATTCAGATCCCTCGGAATGAGCGGATCTCAGGGACCGGGAAGCTGCCGGGTTCGACGTTCCATGAGGGCACGTCGAAGACGGCGATCGAGGAGGGACGGAACCCATCGGGCACCCCCGCGTCCGCGGAGAGATGGCCGATCACCTCGGCGACGGTCGGCTGATGGCCGACGATGTACGCGCACTGCGCACCCGCCGGGATCGACCGGATCGCGTCCATCCAGTCCTCGACTCCTCCACCGTAGAGGGACTCGTCGACGGTGAGCTCGAGGTCGGTCCCCGACTGTCGATTGACGGCTTCGACGACGGCCTGACCGGTCTGGACGGTGCGCTTGGCCGCCGAGGCGATCGCCACCTCGGGCGTCCATCGCTCGGCGATCTCCGCGCCGGCCTCGACCGCCTGGGCGAGTCCCGTCGCATTGAGGGTCCGCTCGAAGTCGCTGGGGCCGTCAGCCTCCGCCTTCGCGTGGCGGGCGAGGATGAGCACTGGCATGGCGCGGTCCTCAGGCTCCGGTGGAGTGGAAGCCGCCGTCGACGTGGACCATCTCGCCGGTCGTGGCGGGGAACCAGTCGGAGACCAGCGCGACGATCGCCTTGCCGGCGGCCGACGTGTCCTTCTGGTCCCAGCCCAGCGGTGCGCGATCGCCCCACATGTCCTCGAGCGTCTCGAAGCCGGGGATCGAGGTCGCAGCGGTCGTCTTGAGCGGGCCGGCGGAGACGAGGTTGACGCGGATGCCCTTGTCCCCGACGTACTTCGCGAGGTAGCGGGCGGTCGACTCGAAGGCGGCCTTGGCCACTCCCATCCAGTCGTAGACCGGCCACGAGATCGTCGCGTCGAAGGTGAGGCCGACGATGCCGGCGCCCGGGTTGAGCACGGGCAGGGCAGCGACGGTGATCGCCTTGAGCGAGTAGGCGGAGACGTGGATGGCCGCCTGCACCGACTCCCACGGGGTGTCGAGGAAGACGCCGCCGAGGGCGTCCTTCGGGGCGAAGGCGATCGCGTGGACGATGCCGTCGATGTTGCCTTCGAGGCGCTCGGGCAGAGCCGCGAGGTCCTCTTCGTTCGTCGCATCGAGTTCGATGACGCGCGGGGTCACGGGCAGGCGCTCGGCGATGACCTGGGTGATCTTCATCTGCCGGCCGAAGCTCGAGAGGATGACCTCGGCTCCCTGTTCCTGCGCGATCTTCGCGGCGGCGAAGGCGATCGACGCCTCCGTGAGCACACCGGTGACGAGGATGCGCTTTCCCTCAAGAATTCCCATTGCGGTCCTTTCTCAGTTCAGTACTCCGCGAACGCGATTCGTCGCGCCGCAGAGGAGGTTGGTTGTCAGTGTCCCATGCCGAGGCCGCCGTCGACGGGGATGACGGCTCCGGAGATGTAGGACGCGTCGTCGGAGGCGACCCAGCGGACGACGCGGGCGACCTCGTCGGCTTCGGCGAAGCGCTTGGCGGGGATCGTCGCCAGGTACTCCTTCCGCTGCTTCTCGTCGAGTTCATCGGTCATGTCGGTGCGGATGAAGCCGGGAGCGACGACGTTGGCGGTGATGCCGCGGGAGCCGAGCTCACGGGTGATCGAACGGGCGAGGCCGACGAGGCCGGCCTTCGACGCCGAGTAGTTGGACTGTCCGGGCACTCCGTAGAGGCCGGAGACCGAGGAGATGAGGACGATGCGTCCCTTCTTCGCCCGGATCATGTTCGTGATCGCCCGCTTGACGGTGCGGAAGGCCCCGGCGAGGTTCGTGTCGAGGACGGCGTCGAAGTCGTCCTCGCTCATCCGCATGAGCAGGTTGTCCCGGGTGATGCCGGCGTTGGCGACGACGACCTCGACGGGTCCGAGCTTCTCCTCGACCTCGGTGAAGGCGCGGTCGAGGGATTCGGCGTCGGTGACGTCGGCGGCCACGGCGAGTGCGCCGTCGGGGGCGTCGCCGTTGCGCGAGGTCACGGCCACCGTGTCTCCGGCGGCGAGGAACTCCTCGGCGATGGTGCGGCCGATTCCGCGGTTGCCTCCGGTGACGAGGACTACTCGGGGTTCTGACACGGGACTCTCTCCTGTAGGTCGACGATACAGACCCAACCTATCGTGTTTGGTCCGACCTCGACATGCTCACACAAAGCAAGCGTATGATTTTGTAGGTAGACCCGAGTGAAGAAGGTTATGTCCAGGCACCCGCAGCAGATCACGACAGCAGACACTGCTCTCGACGACGACATGAAGTCGCGGATCATCAAGTACTCGATCACGATGACGATCCGCACCCTCTGCTTCGTAGCCGCCTATTTCGCATTCGCAGCCTCGCAGCACGTGCTCATGTGGATCTTCGTCGCCGGCGCGGTCCTTCTGCCCTACCCTGCTGTGATCTTCGCCAACGCCGGACGTGAGCGCACCCGCGACGACCGCTCGGCGCTCATCGACTCGGCCCCGCTCACCCAGTTGCCTCCCGGACGCGGGGAGACGATCAGCGAGGACGGGACGACCGTCATCGACGGCGAGACCGTCGTCGACGGTGCGACGGCGGCCGGGGACGCTGAGGCGGGTCCAGCGGCGTCGCAGCCCTTCCGCGGCGACGACGGGCGCGAGCACCTCTTCACCGCCGACATCGCCGGCGAGGTCGTCGACGAGGGCGACCTCGACGACGCGCGCGACACCGGCGACGGGCGCGGACGCGACGAGAGGCCAGGATCCGGCGACGCCACAGGTGGGCGCCGATGACGGAAGCACTGCGATGCTCGGCCAAAGGCTGCCGAGCCGATGCCGCACGGGCGATCCTGTGGAACAATCCGAGCCTGCACACGCCCGAGCGGCGGAAGGTCTGGCTCGCATGCGACGAGCACCTCGACCATCTGCGTGAGTTCCTCACCCTGCGCGGTTTCTACCGCACCGACGTGACCATCGACGAGATCCCGGAGGGCGCCGGCTGATGTCCCGCTATTCGTTCCTGCTCAGCAGCCGCTGGCTCAAGTACATCGCGATGACGATCGTCGTCGTCGTCGCCTGCGTGTTCCTCGCACTCTGGCAGAAGGACCGCCGCGCCGAACGCCAGCATGAGATCGACACGATCAATGCGAACTACTCCGCGGCCCCGGTCGACATCGGAGCGATCCTGCCGACCACCTCGGCGACTCTCGATGCCGACGACGAATGGCGTCCGGTCAGCCTCACCGGGCAGTACCTCACCGCGGACACCGTGCTCGCCCGCAACCGGACGGTGAACGACAAGGTCGGCTTCTACGTCGTCGTTCCCTTCCGGCTCACCAGCGGGGAGACGATCGCCGTCGTGCGCGGGTGGGTGCCCGAGGCCGAGTCCGTCCCCGAGGCCCCGAGCGGCGAGCAGACGATCACCGCTCGGCTCAAGATCGCCCAGGACGGATCCGAGGACACCAACCCCGCCGGGATGATCAAGGCGATCGATCCCGCCCGGATCCCCGGCATGGACGACGCGTATGCCAACGTCTACGCCGAGGAGGCCGACGTCGACGCGACCGCGGGGCTCACTCCCCTGCCCGAACCCGACGTCAACCCCGGCAACCACCTCTCCTACATGCTCCAGTGGTTCGCGTTCGGGATCATGATCATCATCGCCGTGTCGATCTCGGCCAGGCGTGAGCGCCGGGCGACCGCCGAGGCGCTCGGCACGGATGCCGGGGAGGCCGAGTACGTCGTCGTCGACAAGGCCGCCCTCGATGCGGGCGCGAAGATGACCCAGCCCGGGTCACGATACGGTCGCGGCCGCTTCGTCACCCCGAGTGCGCGCGGACGCGACGAAGCCGACGAGGACGAACTGCTCGAGGAGCGCTTCCGCAGCCGGTGAGACCGCGCAGCCGGTGAGCCGGCTCAGCCCGTGAGATCGCTCAGGTGAGGGTGACGAGGTCGAGGTAGCTGTCGTTCCACAGGTCCTCGTCGCCGTCGGGCAGGAGGAGGACCCGGTCCGGGTCGAGGGCCGCGACCGCTCCCTCATCGTGGGTGACGAGGATGATCGCCCCCTCGTACCGGCGGATCGCGGAGAGGATCTCCTCACGCGATGCCGGATCGAGGTTGTTCGTCGGCTCGTCGAGGAGGAGGACGTTGGCACTCGAGACGACGAGCGTGGCGAGTGCCAGGCGCGTCTTCTCCCCGCCGGAGAGGACCCCGGCCGGTTTGTGGACGTCGTCACCGGAGAAGAGGAACGAGCCGAGGACGTTGCGCACCGCGGTGTCGTCGAGGTGCGGGGAGTTCCGGCGCATGTTCTCGAGCACGCTGAGTTCGAGGTCGAGGGTCTCGTGCTCCTGCGCGTAATAGCCGAGCTTGAGTCCGTGACCGGGGACGACCTCACCCGAGTCGGGTTCGTCGAGACCGGCGAGGAGACGCAGCAGCGTCGTCTTGCCGGCACCGTTGAAGCCGAGGATGACCACGCGTGAGCCCTTGTCGATTGCGAGGTCGACGCCGGTGAAGACCTCCGTTGACCCGTAGCTGCGGGAGAGACCCGAGGCGGTCAGCGGCACGCGACCGCAGTCGGCGGGGGCCGGGAATCGGAGGTTCGCGACCTTCTCGGCGCTGCGTTCGTCCTCGAGGCCCGCGAGCATCCGCTCGGCGCGTTTGACCATCTGCTGGGCGGCGACGGTCTTCGTCGCCTTGGCCATCATCTTGTTCGCCTGGGCGGTGAGCGCTGCGGCCTTCTTCTCGGCGTTCGCGCGCTCCCGCCGCCGGCGCCGCTCGTCGTCCTCCCGCTGCTTGAGGTAGAGGCGGTAGCCCATCGAGTAGATGTCGATGGTCTGTCGCATCGCATCGAGGAAGAAGACCTTGTTGACGACTTCGTCGATGAGGTCGAGGTCGTGGCTGATGACGATGAGTCCGCCCGAGTACGCCTTGAGGTAGTCGCGCAGCCAGAGCACGGATTCCGCGTCGAGGTGGTTCGTCGGCTCGTCGAGGATCATCGTGTCCGGGGCGGAGAAGAGGATCCGGGCGAGTTCGACCCGCCTGCGCTGACCGCCGGAGAGCGTCCCGATCTCCTGGTTGACGAGGTCCTCGTCGAGGCCGAGGTTCGCGGCGATCGCATAGGCCTCGGATTCGGCGGCATAACCGCCGGCGGCGACGAACTCGGCTTCGATGCGCGGGTAGCGGTCGATCGCCTTCGCGGCGACATCCGCATCGGGCGAGGCCATCTGCCTCTCGGCCTTCCGCAGCCGCTTGACGAGGACGTCGAGGTCGCGGGCCCCGAGGATGCGCTCCTTGGCCGTGGCCTGCAGGTCGCCGCTGCGGGGATCCTGGGGCAGGTACCCGACGGTGCCGGAGACCGAGACGGATCCGGCATTGGCGGGGTGACCGCCCATGATCACCTTCGTCAGGGTCGTCTTCCCTGCGCCGTTGCGTCCGACGAGTCCCACCCGATCGCCCTTGTCGACGCGGAAGGAGACATCGGACATGAGGGTGCGGGCGCCGACGGCGACCTCGAGGCCGGAGGCCTGGATCATTCGCTCTCCAAACTGCGGCCGATGAGCTCGGCCAGGTATTCCTGTGGGTGGATGCCACGGGCCCGGGCCCGGGAGACGAGGGCGTCGGCGACGTGGGCGGGCACGCGGGTGGAGACGACGGTCGTCGCCTCGGCGGTGGCACCCGAGGCAGCCTCCTCGGCGCCAGCGGCGTCCTCGGCACCGACGCTCACCGGCGTCCCCGCGGGGACGTATCCCGGGCCTTCCGGGACCGGGGTGCCTCTCTGGAACGCGGTCGCAGCGGCCCGCGCGCGATCGTCGGCGGCTTCGTTCATCGCATGGTTGCTGTGGCCTTTGACCCATTCGAACTCGACCTCGCGGCCGGTCAGCGCCGCGTCGAGGGATTCGAGGAGGTCGCGGTTGAGGACCTCCCTGCCGTCGGCCTTCTTCCAGCCCTTGCGCTTCCAGCCGGGCATCCACTTCGTCAGCGCGTTGATGACGTACTGGGAGTCGCAGAAGACCTTGAGGTCCTCACCGGTGTCCGCGGTCGCGTCGAGGAGGTCGAGGACGGCCATGAGCTCACCGCGGTTGTTCGTCGCGTTCTTCCATCCGCCTGCCCGCCAGCTCTCGTCGTCGATGTACCACGCCCACCCGGCCGGTCCGGGGTTGCCGAGGGCGGAGCCGTCGGCGGCAGCGATGATCGTCACAGAGTTCTCCTCGATGTCTGAGCCCGGGCAGCAGAGTCTCGGTCCCGCCGGTCGGCGGACCCGGACCATTCTTTCATGTCCGCTCCGTGCGCGCAGACAGGACCGCTCGTGCGCTCCCCCACACGCACATCGCCGAGGTGGGACGCCCGGTTCCGGGGTCCCACCTCGGCGGTGGTCTCAGACGTCCCCGCGGGGACGCGTCCTCAGATGTTGAAGCCGAGCGCCCGCATCTGCTCGCGGCCGTCCTCGGTGATCTTCTCCGGACCCCATGGCGGCATCCACACCCAGTTGATGCGGTAGGCGGGCACGATCCCGTCGAGGCACTGGGCGGTCTGGTCCTCGATGACGTCGGTGAGCGGGCACGCCGCCGAGGTGAGCGTCATCTCGATGACGGCGGTGCCGTCGTCCTCGACGGTGAGTCCGTAGACGAGTCCGAGGTCGACGATGTTGACGCCGAGCTCGGGGTCGACGACGTCCATCATCGCTTCGCGGACCTCCTCGACGCTGGCGTTCTGCGGTGCGTCTATGACTTCGGGCATCACTTCTCCTCGTTGTCTGCTGAAGCGCTGTCAGCTGTCGCATCTGTCCCGGCCTGCGCCTGGCCGAGCGCGTCCTTGAACGCCATCCATGCCAGGAGGGCGCACTTGATCCGCGCCGGGAACTTCGACACTCCCTGGAACGCTGCGGCGTCGCCGAGTATTTCCTCGTCGGCCTCCCCGGTTCCGCGGGAGTGCATGAGCTCGTGGAAAGCGGCTTCGATCTCGAGCAGTTCGGGAATCGTCGCCGAGGCGGCGAGCTCGGTGAGCACGGACGCCGAGGCCATCGAGATCGAACACCCGTCGCCCATCCAGCGCACGCTCACGGTGCCGTCGGTGCCCAGCTCCGCTTCGAGCTCGATCTCGTCCCCGCACGTGGGGTTGACCTGGTGGGAGTACCCATGGGGTCCGGTCGCCGAGTCCCCGAGCAGGGCCGAGTTGCCGATGCGCGAGCGCGAATGGTCGAGGATGACCTGCTGGTAGAGCTGCTCCATCTGCGTAGTCATGACGCCTGCCTTCCCGCGCTCTCCTCCGTGAGCCCGAAGAACGGGCGCACCTCGGCCAGGGCCGTGAGGAAGCGGTCGACGTCGTCGGTGTTGTTGTACAGGTACGTGCTCGCCCGCGTCGAGGCGGTCACCCCGAAGCGCCGGTGGAGCGGCTGCGCGCAGTGGTGTCCCACCCGCACGGCCACACCCTTGGAGTCGAGGTACTGTCCGACGTCGTGGGCGTGGACGCCGTCGACGTCGAAGGCCACCGTCCCGATCCGCTCCTCGGCATCGCCGAGGATGCGGATCCCGGGGATCTCCCGGATCCCCTCGAGGAGGCGGCGACCGAGCTCCCGCTCATGGTCGAGAACCTTGTCGAGGCCCACCTCGGCGAGGTAGCCGATGGCCGTGGCGAAGGCCGCGACCTCGGCGACCGGCTGGGTGCCGGCCTCGAAGCGCTGGGGGGCGGACATGAACTCGGCTGAGTCCATCGTCACCGTCGTGATCATCGACCCGCCGGTGAGCACGGGCGGCAGCGCGTCGAGGAGCTCCGACTTCCCCCAGAGGACGCCGAGACCGGTGGGCCCGAGCGCCTTGTGGGCGGAGAACGCCGCGAAGTCGACGTCGAGAGCAGCGAAGTCGACGGGCATGTGCGGCACGGACTGGCACGCGTCGAGGACGACGTACGCACCGACCTCGCGGGCACGGGCGACGAGCCGGTCGACGGGGTTGATCGTGCCGAGGACGTTGGAGACATGCGTGAACGCGAGCACCTTCGTCGTCTCATCGACGATCGTCTCGAGGTCGGCCAGGTCGAGCTCTCCGGCGTCGGTCACCGGGATCCACCGCAGCTGCGCGCCGGTGGCCTCGGCGAGCTGCTGCCACGGCACGAGGTTCGCGTGGTGCTCCATCTCGGTGACGACGATCGAGTCGCCCTCGCCAAGGGAGAAACGGCTGGCGGCCTCGCCGCCGAAGCCGTGGCTCGCCCGGTCCATGCCGAGTGCGACGATGTTGAGTGCCTCGGTGGCGTTCTTCGTCCACACGACCTGGTCCGGGTCACCCCCGACGAGCCCGGCCACGGCCGCGCGCCCGTTCTCGAACGCGTCGGTGGCCATGACGGCCAGCGAATGCGCGCCCCGGTGGACGGCGGCGTTGCGCTGCGTGAAGTACTCCGTGAATGTGTCGATGACGCATTCGGGCTTCTGTGAGGTCGCCCCGGAGTCGAGGTAGGTCAGTGGTGACTCCCCGACCCTCGTCTCGAGGATCGGGAAGTCACCGCGCAGCCGGGAGAACATCAGACCGCGGCGGAGAGGAAGCGGTCGTAGCCTTCGTTCTCGAGGCGCTCGGCCAGTTCCGGTCCGCCCTCCTCGGCGACCTTGCCCTTGACGATGACGTGGACGAAGTCGGGCTTGATGTAGCGGAGGATGCGCGTGTAGTGCGTGATGAGGAGCACGCCGACGTCGGTGGTCTCGCGCACCCGGTTGACGCCTTCGGAGACGATGCGCAGGGCATCGACGTCGAGGCCGGAGTCGGTCTCGTCGAGGACGGCGAACTTCGGCTTGAGCATCTCCATCTGGAGGATCTCGTGGCGCTTCTTCTCACCGCCGGAGAAGCCCTCGTTGACGTTGCGGGTCGCGAACTCGGGGTCGACGCGCAGCTGCTCCATCGCCGACTTGAGGTCCTTCGTCCAGTTCCGCAGCTTCGGCGCTTCGCCGTCGATGGCCGTCTTGGCCGAGCGGAGGAAGTTCGTCACGGTGACGCCGGGGACCTCGACGGGGTACTGCATGGCGAGGAAGAGACCGGCCTTCGCCCGCTCGTCGACGGTCATGTCGAGGACGTCCTCACCGTCGAGGGTGACGGATCCGGAGGTGACCTCGTATTTCGGGTGACCGGCGAGGGAGTAGGCGAGGGTCGACTTGCCCGAGCCGTTGGGGCCCATGATCGCGTGGGTCTGGTTCGAGTCGATCTCGAGGTTGATGCCGTTGAGGATCGGCTTCTGGCCGGCCTCGGTGTTGACGCTGACGTGCAGGTCGGAGATCTTGAGCTTGGACATGGTTATCCTTTTCAGTTCACAGTCGTGTTCGGGTCGATGAGGATGCGGCCGGCGACCTCTTCGCAGGCATAGACCGCAACGGGTTCGAAGGCCGGGGGGCTCAGCGGGGCGCCGGTGTTGAGGTCGAACTGCGAGCCGTGGAGCCAGCATTCGATGGCGCAGCCCTCGACGTCGCCTTCGGCCAGGGACACCTCGCCGTGGGTGCAGAGATCGTCGATGGCGTGGATGACGCCGGCGGAGTCGCGGGCCAGGCAGATCTCCCGGCCCACGACGTCGACCCGCACGGCTTCTCCCGCGGCCACGTCGGCGGTGGCCGCGACGTCGATCATGCTCACAGGACGCTCCGGGCGAGTTCGTCCTCGATGCGCGCGCTGAGGACGTCCTCGATCTCGGGAACCTGGATCTTCTGGATCACCTCGTTGAAGAAGCCGCGGACGACGAGCTGACGGGCGACGTCCTCCGGGATCCCGCGCGACATGAGGTAGAAGAGGTGCTCCTCGTCGAAGCGGCCCGTCGAGGAGGCGTGGCCCGCACCCTCGATGTCGCCGGTCTCGATCTCGAGGTTGGGCACCGAGTCCGCGCGCGCCCCATCGGTGAGGATGAGGTTGCGGTTGAGTTCGTACGTGTCGATGCCGAGCGCTTCGGGGCGGATGAGGACGTCGCCGATCCACACGCTGCGCGCGTCCTTGCCCTGCAGAGCACCCTTGTACATGACGTTCGACGTCGCCTTCGCGGTGTTGTGGTCGATGTACGTGCGGTGCTCGAGGTGCTGTCCGGCATCGGCGAAGTAGAGGCCGAGGAGCTCGGCCTCCCCGCCGGTGGCGGAGTAGCGGACGTTGGCGTTGAGGCGAACGACGTCGCCGCCGAGGGTGACGACGATGTGCTTGAGCTTCGCGTCCTTGCCGACGATCGCATCGTGCTGGCCCAGGTGCTGGGAGCCGTCGTCCCACAGCTGCAGGGAGACGAAGGTGAGGTCAGCGCCGTCGCCGACGACGAGGGAGACGAGCTCGGAGTACCGGGTCAGTCCCTCGTGTTCGACGACGATCGTCGCCTTGGAGTTCGCTCCCACGGAGACGACGACATGGCCGTGGACGAGGTCCGTGCCCGCGCCGTCGGCGTGGATGATGACCGCCTCGTCGAGTTCGGTGTCGGCGGGCACAGAGTAGTGCGTCACGGTGCTCGTGCGCTCCGCGGCGACGGCTGCGGCGCGGTCCTCGGGCTCGAGGATGCCGAGCTCCCGGGCGGCGTCGAGCGAGATCTCCTCGACGGTCACGCCGGCCGGCAGGTCACCGGTGACGGTGAGCTTCGCCTCGGTAGGGGCGTCGGCGAAGAAGTCGCTCAGCCTGCGCACAGGCGAGAACCGCCACTCCTCCTCGCGGCCGGACGGGACCGGGAAGTCGGCGACAGAGAAGCTGCGCGTGCGGGCGTCGCGCTTCGCGTCGGGCACGTGGACGCCGGCACCGTGCGAGTGCTCGGAGACGCCGAGCGGATTGGTCGTATCAGTCACAAATTCTCCTTGAAGGTCAGGTCGCAGTCGGGCTCAGCCCACTGCGCCTTCCATCTGCAGTTCGATGAGGCGGTTGAGCTCGAGGGCGTACTCCATCGGCAGCTCACGGGCGATCGGCTCGACGAAGCCGCGCACGATCATCGCCATCGCCTCGGTCTCCTCGAGGCCGCGGGACATGAGGTAGAAGAGCTGGTCCTCGCTCACCTTCGACACGGTCGCCTCGTGGCCGAGCGTGACGTCGTCCTCGCGGATGTCGATGTAGGGGTACGTGTCCGAACGGGAGATGTTGTCCACGAGCAGGGCGTCGCAGAGGACGTTGTTCGACGATCCCTCGGCACCCGGGTAGACGTGGACGAGTCCGCGGTAGCCGGCCCGACCGCCGCCGCGGGCGACGGACTTCGAGACGATCGAGGACTGCGTGTGGGGGGCGGCGTGGACCATCTTCGCCCCGGTGTCCTGATGCTGTCCCTCACCGGCGAAGGCGACGGAGAGCGTCTCGCCGCGGGCGTGCTCGCCGGTCAGCCAGATCGCGGGGTACTTCATCGTCACCTTCGAGCCGATGTTGCCGTCGACCCATTCCATCGTCGCGCCCTCTTCGGCGATCGCGCGCTTGGTGACGAGGTTGTAGACGTTGTTCGACCAGTTCTGGATCGTCGTGTAGCGGACGCGGGCGTCCTTCTTCGCGATGATCTCGACGACCGCCGAGTGGAGGGAGTCCGTCTTGTAGATCGGGGCCGTGCAGCCTTCGACGTAGTGGACGTAGGAGCCCTCGTCGGCGATGATGAGCGTGCGCTCGAACTGGCCCATGTTCTCCGTGTTGATGCGGAAGTAGGCCTGCAGCGGGATCTCCACGTGGACGCCCTTGGGGACGTAGATGAAGGATCCGCCCGACCACACGGCGGTATTCAGCGCGGAGAACTTGTTGTCGCCGGCCGGGATGACCGAGCCGAAGTACTCCTCGAAGATCTCCGGGTGCTCCTTGAGACCGGTGTCGGTGTCGAGGAAGATCACGCCCTGGCTCTCGAGCTCCTCGTTGATCTTGTGGTAGACGACCTCGGACTCGTACTGCGCGGCGACGCCGGCGACGAGGCGCTGCTTCTCGGCTTCGGGGATGCCGAGGCGGTCGTAGGTGTTCTTGATGTCCTCGGGCAGGTCCTCCCACGACTGGGCCTGGCCCTCGGTGGAGCGGACGAAGTACTTGATATCGGCGAAGTCGATGCCCGAGAGGTCGGCGCCCCAGTTCGGCATCGGCTTCTTCTCGAAGAGCCCCAGCGCCTTGAGGCGGCGCTGGAGCATCCATTCCGGTTCGCCCTTGAGCGTCGAGATGTTGCGCACGACGGCTTCGGAGAGCCCGCGCTCCGCTGCGGCGCCTGCGTCGTTCTCGTCGTGCCAGCCGTACGCGTACTGCCCGAGGTCTTTGAGCTCGGGGTTCGCTTCGATGATCGGATTGCTGGTGTCAGTCATCGTGAACCTCCTTGAGGTCGATCGTTTGCGTGGATGGGTGGCCTGGTGAGTTCCGAGGTCGGGATGTGGGTGGTGCAGACATGGTCGCCGTGCGCCAGTGATGAGAGACGGCGGACGTCGACCCCCAGATACTCCGAGAACATCGCGAGCTCTGCTTCGCAGATCTCGGGGAACTCGGCCGCCACGGATTGGATCGGACAGTGCCCTTGGCACAGCTGCATCGCCTCGAGCGGGGTTCCGGCGGCCACCGGCGTCGCCGAGGCGGCGTAACCCTCCCGAGTCAGTGCTGAGGCCAGCGCGCGGGACCGGGAGGCGACGGAGCGTCCGCCCCGCTTCTCCAGCTCCCCGCCGAGCCGCTCGCGCAGCTTGGCGACGAAGTCGTCGGAGAAGGCGCCCACCGCGTCCGCTCCCATCCGGCCCTGGAAGAACCGGAGGATGTTCACCGCGAGCTCGTCGTAGGAGCGGCTGAGCTCGTCATGTCCGCGGGAGGTGACCACGTAGTGCCTGGCGGGTCGTCCCCGACCTGCCTGCTTTCCGGCGAAGCCGCGGACTTCGATGAGCCCCTCGGCTTCGAGCGCGTCGAGGTGACGACGGATCGCCGCCGGGGTGAGCTCAAGCCCTTTGGCCAGCGCCGAGGCGGTGATGGGTCCGTCGTCGAGCACGGATCGGAAGACCTTCTGCCGGGTCCGGCTGTCGTCCGCGTCGTTCGCACTCATGCTCCACCTCCTTGACTAACACAACACTATTGTTGCGTAAATTGTTTCGTAAAACTAGGTCAGCCTAACTCCCCCGCCCGTTTAGGCAGGACCATTCGACGGGTCGTAGAATGTACGGGTGGTTCAATCGGCTCTCACCATCCGTGGACTCCGCTATGCGTACGGGGCACACCAGGTCGTCGACGGCATCGACCTCGAGGCGAGCGTCGGGTCGGTGCTCGGCGTCCTCGGACCCAACGGTGCGGGCAAGTCGACGACGATCTCGCTCGCGGTGGGCACGAGGCGGCCCGATGCGGGAACCGTCGAGATCTTCGGTCTCGATCCCTACCGGCGCCACGAGGAGACGTCCCAGCTCGCCGGCGTCATGCTCCAGGACGGCGGACTGCCGATGAGCGCGAAGCCGATGGCCGTGCTGCGCCACCTCGCCTCCCTCTACGCCGATCCGCGTCCGCTGAGCGAACTCGCAGGCGTCCTCGGCATCCCGGAGTTCGCCGGGCGGTCGATCCGCCGCCTCTCGGGAGGGCAGAGGCAGCGGGTGGCACTCGCCGCAGCTCTCATCGGCCGTCCCCGCATCGTCTTCCTCGACGAGCCGAGCGCCGGTCTCGACCCGCAGGCCCGGGAGGTCGTCCACGACGTCATCAGGGATCTCGCCGCCTCCGGTGTCGCCGTCGTACTCACCACCCATGACCTCGCCGAGGCGGAGCTGCTTGCCGATGACATCGTCGTCATCGACCGCGGTCGGATCATCGCCCGCGGCGCCCCTGAGGAGCTGCGCAGCTCCTCGGGCGTCGGCCGCCGCCTCGTCATCACCGTCCCCGACGCCCCCGATCCGCTCTCCGAGGCGGGCAGGCACCTGTCCGAGTCGCTCAGCGCCGTCGCCCCGACCACCGTCCAGGGCACCCTCGTCATCGCCTCCGGCAGCCTCGACAGCACCCGCATCGCCGGCCTGTGCGCGGTCATCGCCGAGGCGGGACTGACGATCGGGGACATCGCGATGCAGTCGCAGTCGCTCTCCGACGTCTTCTTCGAACTCACCGGGAGGCCCCTGCGATGAGCACGCTCGAGATCCCCCGCGTCCGGGGCATGCGGGCACGCCGTGTGCTCTCCCAGGCCCGCTTCGAGACGGTCGCGGTGCTGCGCAACGGCGAACAGCTCCTCCTCGCCCTCATCCTTCCGCTCGGCCTGCTCGTCTTCCTCACGACGACCCCGCTGCTCGAGGCGCTCGGCGCGATCCCCGCGGGTGGGGACCGGCTGAGCATCGCCCTGCCGGGCACGCTCGGACTCTGCCTCGCCTCGACGGCGTTCACCGGGCAGGCCATCGCCACGGCCTTCGACCGCCGCTACGGAGTCCTCGCCCAGCTCGCGACGACGCCGCTGGGCACGACGGGCCTCATCCTCGGCAAGCTCGGAGCCGTCATCGTCGTCGTGCTCATCCAGTACGCCCTCGCCTTCGCCATCGCGTGCATGTTCGGCTTCACCGGCCCCGTCCACGTCCTCCCGCTCATCGTCGCCACCGTACTCGGCACGGCCACCCTGCTCGCGCTCGGACTGCTCATGGCCGGGACCCTGCGGGCGGAGGCGACGCTCGGGGCGGCCAACCTCGTGTGGGTGCTCATGGCCGGCGGCGGCGGGCTCGTCCTACCCGGGACCGGGGAATGGGGCACCGTCGTCGGCTACCTGCCCTCCGGGGCGCTCGGCGACGCGCTGCGGGCGAGCGTGGGCGGCGGCTGGGATGTCAAGGCATTGATCGTGCTCCTCGTCTGGGGCATCGTGGGAGCGCTTGCCGCACGCAGGTGGTTCCGTTTCGAATGAGGAGAGAAGTGAACAGGATCCGCATCGCCGCCTGGGCCATGCTCATCGCCCAGGCAGGCATCATCTTCACCGGCGGCATCGTCCGCCTCACCGGTTCGGGCCTCGGCTGCACCGACTGGCCGAAGTGCACCCCGGACTCGTTCGTGGCGACGAAGGCGATGGGCATCCACGGCGCCATCGAATTCGGCAACCGCACCCTCGCGGTTCTTCTCGCCCTCCTCGGCGTGGCCATCCTCGTCCTCCTCTGGAAGCACCGCAAGGCCCGCCCGGACCTCTTCTGGCTCAACATCGGACTCACTGCCATCGTCCCGGTCCAGGCGGTGATGGGCGGGATCACCGTGTGGACGAAGCTCAACCCGTGGGTCGTCGCCGGCCACTTCGTCCCCTCGGCCATCGCCGTCGGCGTCGCCGCCTACTTCGTCCGTCGCACGTACGACACCGGGGTGCGCACGGGTGAGAAGGCGCCGAACCCGCTTCCGGCGCTCGGCTGGATCATCCTCGTCCTCACCGCGGTCATCGTCCTCTTCGGCGTGCTCACCACGGGTGCCGGGCCGCACTCAGGATCGACGATCTCGACCCGCAACGGACTCGACAACGTCTGGGTCACGCGTCTGCACGCCCTGCCCGTGTGGCTGCTCGTCGCCGCGACGATCACGGCACTGCTCTATGCGCGCAGACGGTGGGCCCCGATGGTCGCCCCGCTCGTCGTCCTCCTCGTCGTCGAGATCGCCCAAGGCGTCATCGGCTATGCGCAGTACTTCCTCGGCGTCCCCATCGTCCTCGTGGCATTCCATATGATCGGACTCTCGGCTACGATCGCAGCCAGTGTCGCTGTGCTCGACAGCGCCTACCCGAGGAGAGTCCATGCCGACGCCGATCGTTCCGTGTCTCTGGTTCACTGACCGCGCCGAGGAGGCGATGGAGTTCTACTGCTCCGTCTTCCCGAACTCCCGCATCGTCTCGATCGAACGCTACCCGGACGAGAGCCTCGACGAGCACTTCGCCGGGATGCGCGGCAAGGTCATCACGGGGGTCTTCGAACTCGACGGCAACCGCTTCATCTGCCTCGACGGCGGACCCGCCTTCACCTTCAACGAGGCGATCTCGCTCACCGTCGAATGCGCGGACCAGGCGGAGATCGACCATTACTGGCAGGCGCTCTCGGCCGTCCCGGAGTCCGAGCAGTGCGGCTGGCTCAAGGATCGCTACGGGATCAGCTGGCAGATCGTGCCGAAGAACCTCGACGAGCTGATGACCGGCGACGCACAGGTGCGCGCCCTCATGGGGATGAAGAAGATCGTCATCGCCGACCTCGTCGCGGCCGGCTGAGGCCCATCACCGGAGGCTCACCCCCAGGCAGGGGTGGTCAGCGCGGCCCGCGGCCGGTCACCAGAGACTGGGCAGCAGCGGAGTGACGAACGGGTCGACGGCCACGGCGAGGAAGAGCAGCGAGAGGTACGTGATCGAGCCGTGGAAGACCTTCATCGCCCGCAGTGAGGTGCCGTAGAGGCCCTTCTTCGCCCGGGAGACGAGCGCGTAGCACGACCAGAGGAACCAGGCTCCGGCGAGGACGGCGACCGCGGCGTAGACCGGACCCATCGGGGCGACCGGGATGAGTGCGAGCGAGGTGAGGACCATCGCCCACGTGTAGAGGATCATCTGGCGGCCCACCGAGGTCGGCGGGACCTTCGAGGGCAGCATCGGCACCTCGGCGGCGTCATAGTCCGCTTTGTACTTGATCGCCAGCGGCCAGTAGTGCGGGGGCGTCCAGAAGAAGATGACGAGGAAGAGGATGAGCGGCTCCCACGACAGTCCCCCGGTGACCGCGGACCAGCCGATGAGCACGGGCATGCACCCGGCGGCACCGCCCCACACGATGTTCTGCGTGGTCCGGCGCTTGAGGATGAGTGTGTAGAAGACCGCGTAGAGGAAGATCGCACATGCGGTCAGGCCCGCGGCCATCCAGTTCGTGAAGCCGCCGAGCCAGAAGATCGAGCCGAGGCCGAGGACGACGGCGAAGATGAGCGCAGCCCTGGGTGAGATCTCCCCGGTGACGAGCGGTCGGTGCTTCGTCCGATCCATCTTCGCGTCGATGTCGCGGTCGACGTAGCAGTTGAACACCGACGCCGAGGCGGCCGCTGCGGCCCCGCCGATGAGGGTGTTGAGCACGAGCCAGAGATCCGGCATGCCGCGGGCGGCGAGGAACATCACCGGCGCGGTCGTGACGAGGAGGAGTTCGATGACCCGGGGCTTCGTCAGCGCGATGTAGGCGCCGATGATCGAGCGGGGTCGCTTCGAGTGTCGAGCTTCGTCGATGGTCCTCTGCAGGGGTCGTTCGCTCTGCGTGTCCGGGGTCTGACGAAGTTCACTCACTTGCCCGATTCTACCCTCTGTCGAACGAATTGCCAGTTGGGGTCCGGCGAGTCTCCCTGTCGTCCCGGAGGTCCCCGCGCTCGCGTCGACGACGGCGCACGCCGACGATGACTCCCATGATCAGCGCGGCGGGGAGGAGAACGGCCCACTGGTAGGCGGGCAGGAAGAAGAAGCCGAGTGCGGCGAGGGGATCGTCGAGTGTGAGCATGTCGACATCGACCCAGAGGCCGAACGCACCGGCGAGCACCGTGAAGACCACGCCCGACCACCAGATGAGCCCGGCCGGTCGGGCGAAGACGAGGACGACGAGGACGGCGACGAAGGGACTCGCCCCCGGCAGGACGACGGCGATCCAGCCGAGCACCGCGTCGGAGACGGCTACGGCATCGGACCACTCGGTGCCGAAGGGAGCGATGAACCAGCCGGCGACGACGATCTGCCCGAGCATGAAGAGCACGGGCAGTCCGGTGCCGATGATGCGGGCCGCGAGCGCAGTGCGGGGCCCGGGTCTGCGGGACCTGCGGGTATCGGGGTCGGTGGGGATGAGGTCTCCTTCTCGCCTCGCGGTGCCTCTCGTGCCGCACTGCGCATGTCGTGACCTCCAGGAATATCACAGGGTGGCGCAGGCCTGAGGACCGCGCCGGTGCGCGGTAGAGTTTGAGTGGACGCACCGCCCCGATGTGAAGGATCACTCGACGACATGACAACCCTGTCCTGGACAGACCTCGACTCCCGCGCAGTCGACACCGCCCGCCTCCTCGCCGCCGACGCCGTGCAGAAGGCCGGCAGCGGTCACCCCGGCACCGCGATGAGCCTCGCTCCCGTCGCCTACTACCTCTACCATCACGCGCTCACCCTCGATCCGGCCGATCCGTCGTGGGCCGGACGCGACCGCTTCGTCCTCTCCCTGGGACACAGCTCGCTCACCCAGTACGTCCAGCTCTACC
The DNA here is from genome assembly GCF_012027885.1 of Brevibacterium sp. LS14. NCBI lineage: Bacteria > Bacillati > Actinomycetota > Actinomycetes > Micrococcales > Brevibacteriaceae > Brevibacterium > Brevibacterium sp. LS14. The sequence continues at coordinate 319,337 of NZ_SJXG01000060.1, read as the reverse complement.
TCGCCGGGTTCGGCCTCGAACTCGATGATCTCAAGGCGCTGCGCACATGGGGTTCGCTCACTCCCGGCCATCCCGAGGTCGGGCACACCCCGGGTGTCGAGATCACCACGGGACCGCTCGGCTCCGGTGTCGCCTCGGCGGTGGGCATGGCCATGGCCGCCCGTCGCGAACGCGGACTCTTCGACCCCGATGCGGCTCCCGGCACCTCGCCGTTCGACCACCAGATCGTCGTCCTCGCCTCAGACGGGGACATGGAGGAGGGCGTTTCCGGTGAGGCCTCGTCGCTGGCCGGCACCCAGGAGCTCTCGAACCTCCTCGTCATCTGGGACGACAACCGCATCTCCATCGAGGACGACACGGCCATCGCCTTCGGCGAGGACACCGCAGCCCGCTACGAGGCCTACGGCTGGCACGTCCAGCACGTCGACTTCACCGCCGGCGGTGAGTACACCGAGGACATCGACGCCCTCCACGCGGCCGTCGAGGCCGCGAAGGCCGATCCTCGCCCGTCCTTCATCCGCCTCTCGACGGTCATCGCGTGGCCGGCCCCGAACGCCCAGAACACTGGGGCCTCCCATGGCTCTGCCCTCGGCGAGGACGAGGTGCGGGCGACCAAGGAGGTCCTCGGCTTCGACCCCGATGAGAAGTTCGCGATCGCCCCCGAAGTGCTCGAGCACACGCGTGCCGCCCGGGAGCGCGGACGCGAGGCACACCTGGCCTGGAATAAGAAGTTCGAAGAGTGGAAGAACGCCAACGCCGAGCGCGCGCAGCTCTTCGAGCGCCTGTCCACCCGCAGCCTGCCCGAGGGCCTCGACGCGGACTTCCCCGTCTTCGACGCCGACGAGAAGGGGATCGCGACCCGCGCCGCCTCCGGCAAGGTCCTCAACGCGATCGCCGCACGGATGCCCGAACTCTGGGGCGGTTCGGCCGACCTCGCCGGATCGAACAACACCCTCATCAAGGACGATCCGAGCTTCCTGCCCGAGCACCGGTCGACCGACACCTTCACCGGCAACCCCTACGGACGCAACATCCACTTCGGCGTCCGCGAGTTCTCCGCCGGGCTCATCGGCAACGGCATCGCCCTCCACGGCGGCACCCGCCCGTACAACGGCACCTTCCTCGTCTTCAGCGACTACCAGCGACCAGCCGTGCGCCTGGCCGCGCTCCAGGAGCTGCCGAACATCTTCGTCTGGACGCACGACTCGATCGGGCTCGGCGAGGACGGGCCGACCCACCAGCCCATCGAGCACCTCTCGGCCCTGCGCGCGATCCCGGGACTCGACGTCGTCCGTCCCGCGGACGCCAACGAGACCTCCGTCGTGTGGCGGAAGATCCTCGAGCGCACCGACGGCCCCACGGGTCTCGTCCTCACCCGCCAGAACGTCCCCGTCCTCGACCGGACGAAGTACGCTCCGGCCTCCGAGGCGGCCCGCGGCGGCTACGTCCTCCACGACACCGCCGACGACCCGCAGGTCGCGATCATCGCCACCGGCTCCGAGGTCCAGCTCGCCCTCGCCGCGGCCGAGGAGCTGCAGAGCAGAGGCATCGCGACCAGGGTCGTCTCGATGCCGAGCCAGGAATGGTTCGACGCCCAGCCCGAGGACTACCGTGAGGCAGTCCTCCCCCGCGCCCTCAAGGCGCGCGTGAGCGTCGAGGCCGCCTCGGCGATGAGCTGGCACCGCTACCTCGGCGATGCCGGCCGCGCCGTGTCCATCGAGCACTTCGGAGCCTCGGCGGACTACCAGACGCTCTACGAGAAGTTCGGCATCACCGCCGACGCGGTCGTCACCGCGGCCGAGGAGTCCATCTCCGCAGCGAAGGGAGAAGCATGAGCGAGAACCTCACCCGCCTGTCCGAATCAGGGGTCTCCGTCTGGCTCGACGACCTGTCACGGACCCGGCTCGAGACCGGTGACCTCCAGGAGCTCGTCGAGACGAAGAACGTCGTCGGAGTGACGACGAACCCGACGATCTTCGCCACCGCGATCGCCGGCTCCGACTCCTACGACGGGGCGCTGCGCGAGCTCGCGGCCGCCGGAGCCGACGCCGAGGAGGCCATCGAGTCCCTGACGACCTCCGACGTCGCCGCTGCGGCCCGTCTGCTCCGCCCCGTCTATGACGCCACGGACGGCGCCGACGGCCGCGTCTCGATCGAGGTCCCTCCCCCGCTCGCCCGTGACACCGCGGGCACGGCGACGGCGGCGAAGATCATGTGGGAGCGCGTGGGCGAGCCCAACGCGATGATCAAGATCCCCGCGACCGAAGAGGGGCTGTCAGCGATCGCCGACACCATCGGTGCGGGCATCAGCGTCAACGTCACCCTCGTCTTCTCGCTCACCCGCTACCGGCACGTCGTCGAGGCCTACCTCCAGGGACTCGAGAAGGCGCGGGCGGCAGGCCACGACCTCTCGACCATCCGGTCGGTCGCCTCGATCTTCGTCTCCCGCGTCGATGCGGAGATCGATGCCCGGCTGGGCAAGCTCGACGATCCCGCCGCCGCGGAGCTCGCGGGCCGGGCGGGCATCGCCAACTGCATCCTCGCCCACGAGATCCACTCCCAGCTCTTCACCTCGGAGCGCTTCCGCGTGCTCGAACTCGCCGGAGCGAGGCCGCAGCGCCTGCTCTGGGCCTCGACCGGGGTGAAGAACCCCGACTACCCGGACACGATGTACGTCACCGGGCTCGTCGCGCCGGACACCGTGAACACGATGCCCGAGGCGACGCTGCGGGCCTTCGACGACCATGGCGAGGTCGGTGCCGCGATCTCCCCCGAGGACTACCGCGCCGCCGACGAGGTCTTCGATCAGCTCGCCCGCCTCGGCATCGACTACGCCGACGTGATGAGGGTGCTCGAGACCGAGGGGCTGGAGAAGTTCGACGTCAGCTGGAGCGAACTCCAGAACACCGTGAAGCGGGCATTGGAGCGCACATGAGAGTCGAGCTGAGCGTCCCCGTCTCCGCGGAGTTCGACGCCGAGATCGCCCGGCTGCTCGCCGATCGCGTGCCCTCGCGCATCGCCGACCGCGACGGGACGGTGTTCACCGACGCCGCCGTCGCCGGTGACCGCCTCGGCTGGGTGGATCTCCCCTCACGCGCCGAGGAGCTGCTCACCGAGATCGAGGAGCTGCGGGAGCGCCTCGCCGGTGCCGGGCTGCGTTCGATCAGCCTCACCGGCATGGGCGGGTCGTCGCTGGCCCCCGAGGTGATGGCCACGGCCGCCGGCGTCGACCTCGAGATCGTCGATTCGACCGATCCCAATCAGGTCGCCGAGGCGATCGGCACCGACCTCGACCACACCGTCCTCGTCATCGCCTCGAAGTCGGGGACGACGATCGAGACCGACGCGATCCGGCGGGCCTTCGCCGCGGCGTTCGAGGCCGTCGGCATCGACCCGGCCTCCCGGTTCATCGCGATCACGGATCCGGGCACCGAACTCGACGCCCTGGCGACCGAGCAGGGTTACCTCGCGACGTTCCACGGCGATCCTTCGGTCGGGGGCCGTTTCAGCGCCCTCTCCCCCTTCGGGCTCGTTCCCGCGGGTCTCGCCGGCGTCGATGTCCGGCAGATCGTCGCCTCCGCGGCCGCGATCTCCTCCGACCTCACCCTCGACAGCGAGGACAATCCGGCGCTGCGCTTCGGCACATGGCTCGGCATCGCCCACGCGCGGGCGACGGAGAAGCTCGTCCTCGCCGACACCTCACCTGCGCTGCGCGGGCTCGGGGCGTGGGTCGAACAGCTTGTCGCGGAGTCGCTCGGCAAGGACGGGCAGGGCATCCTCCCCGTCGTCGTCGACGGTCCCGGCGACATCGGCTTCGCCGACGCCCGTGCCGACGCGGTGCTCTGCACCCTCGGCTCGGATGCCGACTTCGGGGCGCCCTCGGGTTTCAACGCCGTCGTCGACGGCGACCTCGGTGAGCAGTTCCTCTTCTGGGAGTTCGCCACCGCGGTCGCCGGGTACAGCATCGGCGTCGACCCGTTCGACCAGCCCGACGTCGAGGCGGCGAAGGCGTTCGCCCGCGCGGCCCTCGACCAGGGTGCGCAGAATGACGAGTACCCCGTGTTCGCCGACGGCGATGTCGAGGTCTACGGCGACGTCGACGAGGCGACCGACCTCGTCGGCGCCCTGCGCGAGCTCTTCGACAGCGTCGACGAGTACGGCTACATCGGCGTCCAGGCCTACCTCGACCGTCTCGGCGACGCCGGGGCCGCCGATCTGCGCCCGCTCATCTCCCGGCACGCGGGAGTGCAGACGACGTTCGGCTTCGGCCCCCGCTACCTCCACTCGACGGGTCAGTACCACAAGGGCGGGCACCCGAACGGGGTGTTCCTCCAGATCACAGCCGACCCGCGGACGGAGCTGCTGGTACCGGGCCGAGGCTACGGCTTCGCAGAACTCCAGCGCGCCCAGGCGCTGGGGGACGCCGCGGCGCTGCGGGAGCGGGGACGTCCCGTCCTCCGGCTCCACCTCACGGACCGGGCCCGTGGCCTCGACCAGGTGCGGCAGGCGATCACAGCGATCGAGCCGCACCACCACTACGGCGTCGACTGAGCCGAACTCCCCCACCGGGGACGCAGACCCAGCGGAGACGCAGACGACGGCCCTCACCGATCACGGTGAGGGCCGTCGTCGTGACGCTGCTGATCAGCTGGAGAAGCGCGTGATGAGTCCGAGGAGGATGATCGAGGCGCCCCAGACGATCGCCATCAGCGCGGTGAAGCGGTTGAGGTTGCGCTCAGCCACACCGGAGGACCCGAGGGAGGACGACATGCCGCCGCCGAACATGTCGGACATGCCGCCGCCCTTGCCCTTGTGCATGAGGATGAGCAGGGTGAGGAAGATGCTCGTGAGGACGAGCACGCCGATGAGAACGAAGGTGAGGATTTCCACGTCGAGTTCAACCTGTGTTTCTGTCAGAGGATTTGCGGTTCAGTCTACTGGCCGACGGCGGCCTTGCACAAAGCGGCGAAGTCGGGCCCGCTCAGGCTCGCTCCCCCGACGAGGGCACCGTCGACGTCGTCGGAGACGAGGATGTCGGCGACGTTGTCGGTCTTCACGGATCCTCCGTAGAGGATCCGTGTCGATTCGGCGAGGCTGTCGCCGTAGATCTCCCGCAGCCACCCCCGGATGGCCGCAGCCATCTCTGCGGCGTCCTCGGCGGTCGCGGTCTTCCCCGTCCCGATCGCCCACACGGGTTCGTAGGCGATGACGAGTCCGGTCAGGTCCTCGGCGGAGAGTACGGCCAGCGACTCCTCGAGCTGGGCGAGCGTGAACTCGACGTGTGTGCCGTCCTCCCGCTGGTCGAGGGACTCCCCGACGCAGAGGATGGGCACGAGGTCGTGGCCGAGAGCGGCCTTGACCTTGGCAGCGACGACGTCGTTCGTCTCGTGGTTGTCGGCGCGGCGCTCACTGTGGCCGACGACGACGTAGGTGCAGCCGAGCCGGCTGAGGAACGTCGCGGCGATCTCACCGGTGTGGGCGCCCGGCTCGTGGCGGGAGACGTCCTGGGCGCCGTAGCGCAGCCACAGCTTGTCGCCCTGGACGAGGGTCTGCACGGAGCGGATGTCGGTGAAGGGCGGGATGACGACGACTTCGCACTGCGAGTCGTCGAGCTTCGCGTCCTCGAGAGCCCATGCGAGCTTCTGCACGGTCGAGATCGCCTCGAGGTGGTCGTGGTTCATCTTCCAGTTGCCGGCGAGCAGCAGGGTGCGGTCAGTCATGGTGGTCGGTCCTCACGCGAGAGCGTCGATGCCGGGCAGGGTCTTGCCTTCGAGGTATTCGAGGCTGGCCCCGCCGCCGGTGGAGATGTGGCCGAATTCGTTGTCGGAGAAGCCGAGTGCGCGGACGGCGGCCGCGGAGTCCCCACCGCCGACGACGGTGAGCCGGTCGGCCGGAGCGCCGGGAGCCGAGGCGGTGAGCGCCGCCGCGACGGTCTTCGTGCCCTCGGCGAAGGCCGGGAACTCGAAGACGCCCATGGGACCGTTCCAGAACACGGTCTCCGACTCGGCGATGACCTTCGCGTACGCGGCCGCGGTGTCGGGTCCGATGTCGAGTCCGAGTCCCGAGTCTCCTGCCGGGGTGTCGACGAGGCGGTCGATGGGGCGGACCCAGTGCTCGGCTTCGGGGGCGAAGGATGCGGCCATGACGATGTCCGTGGGCAGCATGATCCGTGCCCCGCCGGCTTCGGCGCGCTCGAGGTAGCCCTTGACGTCGTCGATCTTCTCCTCTTCGACGAGGCTCGACCCGATGTCGTGGCCGAGCGCTGCGAGGAACGTGAAGACCATGCCGCCGCCGATGAGGAGGTTGTCCGCGCGGGCGATGAGGTTGTCGATGACACCGAGCTTGTCGGAGACCTTCGACCCGCCGAGGACGACGGTGAAGGGGCGCGCCGGATCGTTGAGGAGCCGGTCGCTCACCTCGACCTCGGCCTGGACGAGCGATCCCGCGTAGTGCGGGAGGAGCTCGGCGAGTTCGTACACCGACGCCTGCTTGCGGTGGACGACGCCGAAGCCGTCGGAGACGAAGTCGTCGGCGAAGGCGGCGAGCTGCCCGGCGAACTCGCGCCGCTCGGATTCGTCCTTCGACGTCTCCCCCGGGTTGAAGCGGAGGTTCTCCAGCAGAAGCACGTCGCCGTCGCCGAGCTCGGCGACCTTCGCCTTCGCATCCTCACCGACCGTGTCCGAGGCGAAGGCGACGTCGCGGCCGATCGCCTCGGCGAGCTCACCGGCGACCGGGGCGAGCGAGAAGTGCGGGTCGGGTTCGCCCTTGGGGCGCCCGAGGTGGGAGATGACGATCACTCGGGCTCCCGCCTCGGCGAGTGACCTGATCGTCGCGGCGGACGCGAGGATGCGCCCCCTGTCCGTGATCGTCGTCCCGTCCATGGGGACGTTGAGATCGCTGCGGACGAGCACCGTGCGGTGCGCGAAGATCGACGGGTCGGTGAATGTCCTCATTGGGGCCTTTCGCTGAGCAGGTAGCTGACCATGTCCTTGAGCCGGTTCGAGTATCCCCACTCGTTGTCGTACCACGCGACGACCTTGACCTGGTCGCCGAGGACCATCGTCAGCTCCGAGTCGGCGATCGCCGAGGCGGTGGTGCCGACGATGTCGGAGGACACGAGGGCGTCGGTGGTGTAGTCGAGGTAGGGCGAGTCCTCGGCGGCCTTCTCGAGGATCGCGTTGACCTCGTCGCGGGTCACCGGCTTCTTCGGGGTGAACGTGAAGTCGATGATCGACCCGGCGGGCACGGGCACGCGGATCGCGAAGCCGTCGAGCTTGCCCTCGAGGTGGGGCATGACCTTGCCGACGGTGCGGGCGGCGCCCGTCGTCGTCGGCACGATGTTCATCGCCGCCGCACGGGCACGGCGCAGATCCCGGTGGGGTCCGTCGACGAGCTTCTGATCGCCGGTGTAGGCGTGGACGGTGTTGAGGAGTCCGGATTCGACGCCGACGGCGTCGTCGAGGGCCTTGACGACGGTGGCCATGCAGTTCGTCGTGCACGAGGCGTTGGAGACGACTTCGTGCTTCTCCGGATCGTAGGTGTCCTCGTTGACGCCCATGACGAACGTCGCGTCGACGTCCTTGCCGGGGGCGGAGAGGACGACGGTCGTCACCGTCCCGCCGAGGTGGGCCTCGGCCTGATCACGACGGGTGAAGATGCCGGTGGATTCGACGACGAGTTCGACGTCCTTCGACGACCAGTCGATGGCGGCGGGGTCCTTCTCCGAGAAGACGGCGATCTCCCGCCCGTCGACGATGAGAGAGTCCTCCTCGGCCTCCACGGTGTGGTCGAAGCGCGGCCATACGGAGTCGAACTTCAGCAGGTGGGCGAGGGTCTCGGTGTCGGTGAGGTCGTTGATGGCGACGACCTCGAAATCGGCATCGGGTTCGAGGGACAGACGGAAGAGGGCACGACCGATACGGCCGAAGCCGTTGATAGCGATTCGTCTCATGCCCCGATCCTATCGGTCCTCGAGCATGTCGGGAGTGAGACTGGCTTCAGTCCCAGGAATTCCCAATTCTTCGGCTCGCTTGTCGGCCGTCGAGAGCAGGCGGCGGATCCGACCGGCCACTGCGTCCTTCGTCATCGGGGGGTCGGCGAGCTGACCGAGCTCCTCGAGGGAGGCCTGCTTGTGGGTGACACGCAGCTGTCCGGCATAGCGCAGATGCTCGGGAACGTCCTCGCCGAGGATCTCCAGCGCCCGCTCGACACGGGCACCGGCGGCCACGGCGGCACGGGCCGAGCGCCGCAGGTTGGCATCGTCGAAGTTCGCGAGCCGGTTGGCCGTGGCCCGCACCTCCCGGCGCATCCGCCGCTCCTCCCAGACGAGGACGGCGTTGTGGGAGCCCATCCGGGTGAGCAGGGCGGCGATGTCGTCGCCGTCGCGGATGACGACGCGGTCGACTCCGCGCACCTCGCGGGCCTTCGCGCTCAGTCCCAGTCGGCGGGCGGCGCCGACGAGAGCCAGCGCGGCTTCGGGTCCGGGGCAGGTGACCTCGAGGGCCGAGGAGCGGCCGGGCTCGGTGAGCGAGCCGTGGGAGAGGAAGGCCCCCCGCCACGCGGCTTCGGCGTCGGCGACCGAGCCGTTGACGATCGCCGAGGGCAGTCCGCGCACCGGACGGCCGCGGTTGTCGACGAGGCCGGTCTGGCGGGCCAGCGCCCCGCCGTCGCGGGTCACCCGCAGCAGATAGCGGTTGGAGCGGCGCAGTCCCGCGGCGTTGATGACGACGATGTCCGCGAACTGTCCGTAGAGCTCCTTGATCTCGCTGCGCAGGCGCTTGGCGGCCTGCGCGGTGTCGAGCTCTGCCTCGAGCACGATCGAGCCGTTGACGAGGTGGAGAGCGGAGGAGAAGCGGAAGATCGAGGACACTTCGGCCTTCCGAGCCGAGGTGCGGGTGATCTTCACCCTCGCCAGCTCGTCCTTGACCTGAGCGGTCAATGCCATTGTTCGTCCTCCTGCACGGATCCGTCCTACCACTGCTCTTCGACGCCGATCCCGGCGTCGATCAACATGTCACGGTAGCATGCCGCGAGCTTGAGGCTGTCATGTTGGCCTGCCCGCCGGGAGCTGAGCGGATGCACTCGGAGTTTCGCGTCGAACATGTCCCGCGCCCGCTGTTCGAGCTCGGGTTCGATGCCGATCGTCGCTTCGTCGACGAGCACGTAGTCGAGCCTGAGCGACGGGGCGTGACGGTGGAGGGAGACGAGGTGCTCGCCGAGGCTGAGGTCCCGGGTCTCACCGTCGCTGGCCGAGAGGTTGAGGGTGAGCGATTTCACCGCTCGGGAGCGCACGATCGCATCCGAGAGCGAGGGGACGAGAAGGTGCGGCATGACGGAGGTGTACCACGATCCGGGCCCGAGGTTGAGGACGTCGGCCTCGGCGACGGCCTCGACGGTCTCGTAGCGAGCGGGCGGGTCCGCGGGGTCGAGCCGCACGGATTCGACATGGCCGCGGGTCGAGGCGAGCACCGACTGGCCGCGGACGATCTGGAAGGAGCCGGGGAACTGGACGTCGGCCTCGATCGTCAGCGGCACCGACGACATCGGCAGCACCCGGCCGTGGGCGCGCAGGAGCTTGGCCATCCAGTCGAGTCCGGCGACGTGGTCGCCGTGGATCTGCCACAGGGCGGCGATGAGGAGGTTGCCGACGGCATGGCCGTTGAGTTCGCCGTCGGAATCGAAGCGGTGCTGGATGACGTCGCGCCAGGTCCGCCCCCAGTTGCCGTCGTCGCAGAGGGCGGCCAGAGCCATCCGCAGGTCGCCGGGCGGCAGACCCCCGAGCTCGTCGCGCAGGCGTCCCGAGGAGCCGCCGTCGTCGGCGACGGTGACGACGGCGGTGAGCGACTCCGTGAGCAGGCGGAAGGCGCGCAGGGCGGCGTAGAGGCCGTGTCCGCCGCCGAACGAGACGATCTTCGGTCCCTTGTTGATCACCGTCGGGGTGATCTGCGGGAGGTCCTCGGTCTCCATCTCACTCCCTCCCCAGGTCGCGGTGACGCACGGTGACGGGGATGCCGGTGCGCGCGGTGAGGCTCTTGGCGATGCGCTCGCTGATCGCCACCGACCGGTGCTTGCCGCCGGTGCAGCCGATGCCGATGAGCGCGTAGCCGCGGCCCTCGTGGAGGTAGCCCTGGGCGATCGTGTCCAAGGTCGCGGTGTAGCGTTCGATGAACTCCTCGGCGCCGTTCTGGCCGAGGACGAAGTCGGCGACGTCGGAGTCGAGGCCGTTGTGCCCGCGCAGGTGGGGGATCCAGTACGGGTTGGGCAGGAAACGGACGTCGGCGACGTTGTCGGCGTCCTTGGGCAGACCGTATTTGAACCCGAAGCTCATCACCGTCAGACGCAGCGGCGGTGCGTCGTCGGCGCTGAAGCGCTTGCGCACCTCGGAGCCGAGCTGGTGGACGTTGAGGTCGGAGGTGTCGATGATGATGTCGGCACGGTGTTTGAGGGATTCGAGGGCTTCGCGTTCGGCTTCGATGCCGTCGAGCAGGGTGCCTTCGCCCTGGAGCGGGTGAGGCCTGCGGGTCGATTCGAAACGGCGGACGAGGACTTCGTCGGCGGCGTCGAGGAAGAGGATCCGCAGAGACAGTCCCTGGTCGAGGAAGTCGGAGATCGTGTCCTCGACCTCGGCGTACTTCGCCCGGCCCTTCGAGTCGGTGACGATGGCGATCTTCGGCACCGCACCGTCGGCGCGGGCGACGAGCTCGACGAGCGGTCGCATCATCTGCGGGGGAAGGTTGTCGACGACGTACCAGTCGAGGTCCTCAAGGACGTTGGCCACCGTTGTCCGGCCGGCCCCGGACATGCCTGTGACGAGCACGACCTCGATGGGATGCTCGGCACCGTTCGCGTCGCCGTGTGTGCTCATGCGTCCTCCTCGTGTCCGCGGCCTGACTCGACACTACTGTAGAGCACGCGGGTCCGCGCTTGCGGTCGGTGCTCTCAGTCCCTGCCCAGAGGGGGCCTCAGTCCTCGCTCAGCGCCGCGGCGATCTTCTCGGCCAGCGCGGGACCGATTCCCCTGACCTCGCAGAGCTCCTCGACACTCGCGGCGCGGGCCTTCTTCACCGACCCGAAGTGCCCCAGCAGCGCCGTGCGCTTGGCTTCGCCGAGGCCGGGGATGTCGTCGAGGACGGAGCTCGTCATCGCCTTCGCCCGCTTCGAGCGGTGGTAGGTGATGGCGAACCGGTGGGCTTCGTCGCGGAGTCGCTGCATGAGGAAGAGTCCCTCGGAGTTGCGCGGGAGGATGACGGGGAACGGATCGTCGGGCACCCACACCTCCTCGAGGCGTTTGGCGAGTCCGACGACGGAGATGTCGACGATGCCGAGGTCGGACAGCGCCCGGGTGGCGGCGGCGACCTGAGGGCCTGCCCCGTCGACGACGAGGAGGCTCGGCCGGTACCCGAACCGGTCGTCGGGCTCGTCGGAGGCCATCTGCTCGAGGTACCGGCTGAACCGGCGGGAGACGACGTCGTACATCGAGGCCGTGTCGTCGGTCGCCGCCTCCCCGTGGATCGCGAAGTGCCGGTAGTCGCGCTTCTTCGCCAGGCCGTCCTCGAAGACGACGAGGCTCGCGACGACGTTCGAGCCCTGTGTGTGCGAGATGTCGATGCATTCGATGCGCAGCGGTGCCTCGGGCAGGCCGAGGTGGTCCTGGATCTCCTTGAGCGCGGCGCTGCGGGTGGTGAGGTCCGAGGAGCGTTTGAGCTTGTGCTGGACGAGCGCTTCCTTCGCGTTCTTCGTCACGGTCTCGAGCACGGCCTTCTTCTCCCCGCGTTCGGGGACCCGCACGCTCACCTTCGAGCCGCGCTGCCGGCTCAGCCAGCTCTCGAGGGAGTCGAGGTCGGCGGGGATCGTGTCGACGAGGATCTCCTTGGGGATCGCCTCCGCGTCGAGACCCGAGTAAGCCTGCCGGAGGTAGTCGGTGGTGAGCTCGGCCGGGCCGTGGTCATCGGAGCGTTCGATGATCCACCCCCGCTGGCCGCGGATCCGGCCCCCGCGGACATGGAAGACCTGGACGGAGGCTTCGAGCTCCTCGGTGACGAGGGCGAAGACGTCGCAGTCGGCGGAGACCGAGAGGACGACGGCGGACTTGTCGAGGACCTTCTGCAGGGCCGTGAGCTCGTCGCGCAGGCGCGCGGCCTGTTCGTAGTCGAGATCGGCTGCGGCAGCGGCCATCTCCTTCTTCCGCTCGCTGATGAAGCGTCCGGTGCTGCCGGACATGAAGTCGACGACGCCGCGGGCGAGCTCACGGTGGTCCTCGATGCTGATATTGCCCACACACGGGGCTGCGCACTTGTCGATGTAGCCGAGCAGGCAGGGGCGCCCGCTGCGCTCGGCCCGCCGGTAGACGCCGGGAGTGCACGTGCGCATCGGGAAGGCCTTGAGGAGGAGGTCGAGAGTGTCCCTGATCGCCCACACCTGCCCGAAGGGGCCGAAGTAGCGGACCCCCTTGCGCCGCTTGCCCCGGGTGATGAAGGCCCGGGGCACCTCGTCGTTCATCGTGATCGCGAGGTACGGGTAGGACTTGTCGTCGCGGAACATGACGTTGAACCGCGGGTTGAACTCGTTGATCCACGTCCACTCGAGCTGGAGGGCCTCGACCTCGGTGTCGACGACGGTCCATTCCACCGAGGCGGCGGTGTGGACCATCGTCGACGTCCGCGGGTGGAGGGCTGCGGGGTTGGAGAAGTACGAGTTGAGCCGGTTGCGCAGGTTCTTCGCCTTGCCGACGTAGATGACTCGCCGGTCGGGGTCGCGGAACTTGTAGACCCCGGCCGAGGTGGGAATGCTGCCCGTGGCCGGACGATAGCTCGCCGGGTCAGCCATCGAGCATCTCTGCCAGGAAGCGCCCGGTGTGGCTCTTCGGGTTCGCAGCGACCTCCTCCGGGGTGCCCTCGGCGACGACCTGCCCGCCGCCGCGTCCGCCCTCGGGTCCGAGGTCGATGACGTAGTCGGCGTTGGCGATGACGTCGAGGTTGTGTTCGATGACGATGACCGAGTTGCCCTTCTCGACGAGGCCCTGGAGGACGTGGAGGAGCTTCGAGATGTCTTCGAAGTGGAGACCGGTCGTCGGTTCGTCGAGCACGTAGACGGTGCGTCCGCGCGAGCGCTTCTGGAGCTCCGCGGCGAGTTTGACGCGCTGCGCCTCACCGCCGGACAGCGTCGTCGCCGGCTGACCGAGGCGGACGTAGCCGAGTCCGACGTCGACGAGGGTCTTGAGGTGCCGCGAGATCGCGGGGATCGCCGCGAAGAACTCGGCGGCCTCCTCGATGGGCATGTCGAGCACCTCGGCGATCGTCTTGCCCTTGAACGTCACCTCGAGGGTCTCCCGGTTGTACCGGGCGCCCCCGCATACCTCGCAGGGGACGTAGACGTCGGGGAGGAAGTTCATCTCGATCTTGATCGTCCCGTCGCCGCTGCAGTTCTCGCAGCGTCCGCCCTTGACGTTGAAGGAGAAGCGTCCCGGCTGGTAGCCGCGGACCTTCGCCGACTCGGTCTCCGCGAAGAGGCGGCGGATGTGGTCGAAGACGCCGGTGTACGTCGCCGGGTTCGACCGCGGGGTGCGCCCGATCGGCGACTGGTCGACGTGGACGACCTTGTCGAGGTTCTCCAGGCCGGTCACCCGCTTGTGCCGACCGGGCACCCTGGAGGCGCCGTTGAGGACGTTGGCCATCTGCGTGTAGAGGATCTCGTTGACGAGCGTCGACTTGCCGGACCCGGAGACGCCGGTGACGGCGGTGAGCACTCCGAGGGGGACGGAGACGGTGATGTCGCGGAGGTTGTTCTCACTCGCCTTCTCGACGGTGACCATCCGTTCGGGGTCGACCGGGCGGCGCGTCGACGGGATGGCGATCGCCTTCCGTCCGTCGAGGTAGGCCCCGGTGATCGAGCGCTCGGCGTCCTTGAGCCCGGGCACGGGACCGGAGTAGATGACCTCTCCCCCGTGCTCGCCGGCGCCGGGACCGATGTCGACGATCCAGTCGGCGGCGGCGATCGTGTCCTCATCGTGTTCGACGACGATGAGGGTGTTGCCGAGGTCCTTGAGCTTGATGAGCGTGTCGATGAGGCGCCGGTTGTCGCGCTGGTGGAGGCCGATCGAGGGTTCGTCGAGGACGTAGAGGACGCCGACGAGCCCGGACCCGATCTGTGTGGCGAGCCGGATCCGCTGCGCCTCTCCGCCCGAGAGCGTGCCCGCCGCCCGGTTGAGGCTGAGGTATTCGAGACCGACGTCGAGGAGGAAGCCGAGGCGGGCGTTGATCTCCTTCATCACCTGCGCGGCCACGGCGGCGTCGCGGCCGCTGAGTTCGAGACCGGAGAGGAAGTCGGCCGCTTCGTCGAGGGCGAGCTCGGCGACCTCGGCGATCGAGCGGTCCGCGATCTTCACAGCCAGGGCTTCGGGCTTGAGCCGGGTGCCATGGCAGCTCGCGCACGGGATCTCGCGCATGTACGACTCGTAGCGCTCCCTCGACCAGTCGGATTCGGTCTCGTCGTGCTTGCGCTGGATGTACTGGAAGACGCCTTCGAAGCCGGTCGAGTACGTCCGCTCGCGGCCGAACCGGTTCTTGTACTTGACGTGGACCTCGTAGTCCTTGCCGGTGAGGATCGCGGTGCGCTGGGCGGACGTGAGGTCCTTCCACGGAGTCTTCAGGGTGAAGCCGAGTTCGTTCCCGAGCCCGGTGAGCAGACGGTTGAAGTACTTCGTCACCTGCTTGCCGCCCGACCACGGGGCGATCGCGCCCGCGCCGAGGCTGAGGTCCTCGTCCGGGACGACGAGGCTCTCGTCGACCTGGAGGCGGGTGCCGATGCCGTCGCAGGTCGGGCACGCGCCGAACGGCGAGTTGAAGGAGAACGTGCGGGGTTCGATCTCGTCGATCGTCAGGGGGTGCTCGTTCGGGCACGACATGTGCTCGGAGAACGTGCGCGTGACGCCGTCGTCGACGAGGTCGACGTCGATGCGGCCATCGGCGAGGCCGAGCGCCGTCTCGACGGAGTCGGTCAGGCGCGGGCGCATCCCGTCCTTGGCGACGAGGCGGTCGACGACGACGGAGATCGTGTGCTTGTACCTCTTGTCCAGGGTCGGCGGGTCGCTCAGACTGATCTGCTCTCCGTCGACGATCGCGCGGGAGAATCCCTTCGTCTGCAGGTCGGTGAAGAGGTCGACGAACTCCCCCTTGCGCAGGCGCACGACGGGGGCGAGGACGAGGAACTTCGTCCGCTCCGGCAGTTCGAGGAGTTGGTCGACGATCTGCTGCGGGGTCTGCTTCGTGATGACCTCACCGCAGATCGGGCAGTGCGGCACCCCGATGCGGGCCCAGAGCAGGCGGAGGAAGTCATAGACCTCGGTGATCGTGCCCACCGTCGAACGGGGGTTGCGCGAGGTCGACTTCTGGTCGATCGACACGGCCGGGGACAGGCCCTCGATGAAGTCGACGTCGGGCTTGTCCATCTGGCCGAGGAACATCCGGGCGTACGAGGACAGGGACTCGACGTAGCGGCGCTGCCCCTCGGCGAAGATCGTGTCGAAGGCGAGCGAGGACTTCCCCGATCCGGAGAGTCCGGTGAAGACGACCATGGAGTCGCGCGGGAGCGCGATCTCGACGTTCTTGAGGTTGTGCGCGCGGGCACCCTTGACCCACAGCGTGTCGAGATGGGACACGCCGGAGGGAGACTGAGTCGCACTGTTCGTTTTCATCACCCGTCCACTGTATTACTCGGCACTGACACACGTCTGCTCACTGTTGCCGACGTTACCCGCCGGTCCCGACATGGGAGTCGGCGATCTCGCCGACCGCGACGATCCGCAGGACGATGTCGCCGCTGTCGTCGCTGGCGGCCACGTCCACCGAGGCGTCGATGGCCCAATCCCGGTTGCCCTCGGGATCGGAGAGGATCTGACGCACCGCCCAGACAGTCGAACCGGGAACGATGTCGATAAATTCCCGTCCTCGCGCGGTCTGGTCGATGAGCAGGTCTCCGTACTCGTCGTAGAAGTCCTCGATCGCCTCCTCCCAAGCCTGCTTGTCGAACCCGGACTCCGCGTCGAGCCGGCCGAGCTCGTCGTAGTCGGCGCGCTCGGCGAGCAGCACGCGGTGGAAGAGCGCATTGCGGATCTCAGCGGTGAAGGCCTTCGTGTTCTCCGAGAACCGACGCTCGAGGTCGGGCAGCTCCGCGAAGTCGGTCTCGGTCGGGCTGAGACCCTGCAGGGTGCGCCATTCGTCGATGAGCGAGGAGTCGGTGCGCGCCACCGTCTCCCCCAGCCAGCCGATGATCTCCTGCAGCTCCTCGCCGCGACGGTCGGCGGGAACGTTGTGGGTGAGCGCCCGGTAGACGTCGGTGAGGTACCGCAGCAGGCTGCCTTCGGCACGGGCGAGCCCGTAGTAGCCGACGAACTGGGTGAAGCCCATCGCCTGCTCGAGCATGTCGCGCACGATCGACTTCGGTTCGAAGTCGCCGGCCCGCAGCCACGGATGGGTGAGCGCGAAGTGCTCGAAGGCGGGCTCGAGGACGTCCGCGAGCGGCTTCGGGCCCTCGACCTCGTCGAGGATGGCCATCCGCTCGGGATAGTCGAGTCCCTCCGCCTTGAGTTCGGCCAGGGTCTCGCGCTTGATCCGGTCGAGCTGGCCCTTGAGGATCGTGAAGGGAACGGGGATCGTCGATTCGACGAGGGAGACGACGTCGAGCGCCCAGGACTCCGACTCCGGATCGAGAAGGTCGAGACCGGCGAGGACGAATGGGGCCAGCGGCTGGTTGAGGGCGAACTGGGGACCGAGGTCCGCGGTCGGGACGAGTTCGCTCCCCCGCTTCTCGATGAGGCCTGCGTCGATGAGGGAGCGTCCGATGCGCAGCGCCGTGAGCTTGAGGTCGAGGCGGCGTTCACGGCTCTCGTGGGTCGAGTCGATGAATCGGCTGATCGTTGCGACGTCCGAGCCCGGGCGGGCTGTGAGGTTGAGGATCGTCGAATGGTCGATGCGCATGCGCGAGCGCAGCGATTCCGGCTCGGATCCGATGAGCTTGGTCAGGGTCTCCTCGGACCAGCCGACGAACCCGGCCGGGGCGGCCTTCTTCTTGATCTTCTTCCGCTTCTTGTCGGCGTTCGCCGCCTTGGCCTCGGCGCGGAGATTCTCGATGACGTGCTCGGGTGCCTGGGCGACGACGTATCCGCGGGTGTCGAAGCCGGCGCGTCCGGCGCGACCGGCGAGCTGCTGGAACTCGCGCACGCTCAGGCGCCGCATCTTCGACCCGTCGAACTTCGTCAGGCCCGTGAGCAGGACGGTGCGGATGGGGACGTTGATGCCCACGCCGAGGGTGTCGGTTCCGGAGATGACGAGGAGGATGCCCTTGAGGGCGAGTCGTTCGACGAGGCGGCGGTACTTCGGCAGCATTCCCGCGTGGTGGACCCCGACCCCGTGGAGGAGGAGGCGGCGCAGCGTCTGACCGAAGCCCTTGGAGAAGGAGAACCCCTTGATCTCCTCGGCGATGCGCGCCTTCTGGTCCTTCGTCGCGAGGTCGACCGAGAGCAGTCCGGTGGCGAGTTCGATGGCCCCGTTCTGGGAGTAGGAGACGACGTAGACGGGGGCCTTGTCATGGCGGATGAGGGCCCGCAGCGTATCGGAGAGCGGTTCCGTCGAGTATTCGAAGTCGAGCGGCACGGGGCGGGTCGCCGAGGTGATCACCGCGGTATCGCGCCCGGTCGTGTCCGCCATCGTCCGCCGGATCTCGGTGGTGTCGCCGAGGGTCGCGGACATGAGGACGAACTGTGCCTGCGGCAGTTCGAGGAGCGGGATCTGCCAGGCCCAGCCTCGGGTGGGGTCGGCGAAGTAGTGGAACTCGTCCATGACGACCATGCCGACGTCGAGGACGCCGCCTTCGCGCAGCGCCTGGTTCGCGAGGATCTCCGCGGTCGCGCAGATGACCGGGGCGTCGCCGTTGACGGTCGTGTCCCCGGTGATCATGCCGACGTTCTCGGGTCCGAAGGCGTCGACGAGGGCGAAGAACTTCTCGCTCACGAGCGCCTTGAGCGGGGCGGTGTAGTAGGCCCGGATGCCGCGGGTGAACGCGGTGTAGAGCGCGAAGAGGGCGACGAGGGACTTCCCCGAGCCGGTCGGGGTCGCGACGATCGTGTTGTCTCCGGTGAGGACGGCGAGCATCGCATCCTCCTGCGCGGGATAGGGTTCGATCCCGAGCTGCCGACAGTAGTCGGCGAAGGACTCGAAGATCGTGTCCTCATCGGCGAACTCCGCCGGAATGTCCTGCAACCTCGTCACGACTCTGCACAGACCTTTCGCTCTAGACTGATGTCCATCCTATTCACCGACCCCAGGAGTGTGAGATGCCGGTATTCGCCGTCACCTATGTCTACGGCCCCGACACGGAGACGAGGATGGAGCACAGGCCCCGCCACCGGCAGTGGCAGGCCGCGCTCAACGAGGCGGGGACCATCCTCGCCTCGGGTCCCCTCGACGACTCCCCTGTGCCGGGTGGGCTGCTCATCCTCAGTGCGGCCGACGTCGCCGAGGTCGAGGCTCATCTGCGGGATGATCCGTATGCGGAGATCGGGGTCATCGACAGTGTGACGATCCGGCAGTGGACTCCGGTGTTCGGGCCCTTCGCCGAGGCGTGAGCCCAGGCTGCGGCTGCCGGCTTCGGCCTGAGTCCGCCCCCGAACCGACGTGCGCGGGAGGCTCCCGACGGAGCCTCCCGCGCACTGTCTCAGAGCGATCGTACGACCGGGTTCACTTCTCGGTGCCCTGGGAGGCCTCGGATTCCTGCGGGCCCTGATCGCGGAAGGACTTCCCGTCCCGCTTCATCTTGATGATCGAGGCGATCGTCGCCACGGCCATGGCCACGACGATGAACGTCAGCGACAGCCACGTCGGCACCTCGGGCACGACCTTGCCCCACTGCAGCCACGAGACGTCGGTCTCGTGGAGGGCGGTGATGAAGAGCTTGACGCCGATGAACGCGAGGATCGCGGCGATGCCGTAGTGGAGGTAGACGAGCTTGTCGACGAGCCCGCCGAGGAGGAAGTAGAGCTGGCGCAGACCCATGAGGGCGAACACGTTGGCGGCGAAGACGAGGAACGGGACCTGGGTGACGCCGAAGATCGCCGGGATCGAGTCGAGCGCGAACATCACGTCCGTCGAACCGATCGCGAGGAAGACGATGAACATGGGCGTCCAGTACTTCTTCCCGTCGATGTCGACGCGCAGCTTGTTGCCGTGGTACTCGTCGATGATGTTCATCCGCTTGCGGAGGAAGCGGATGAGGAAGTTCTCGCCGTCGCCCTCGTCCTCGCTCGCGAACGCCTGCCGGTAGGCGACGAAGAGGAGGAAGATGCCGAAGATGAAGAAGACCTCGACGAAGGCGCTGATGATCGCCGCGCCGGCGAGGATGAAGAGCCCGCGGAAGATGATGGCGATGATGATGCCCACCATGAGGACTTCCTGCTGGTACTTCCTCGGCACCTGGAAGCTGCCCATGATGATGATGAAGACGAAGAGGTTGTCGATGCTCAGGGAGTACTCGAGCAGCCAGCCGGTGAGGAACTCGCTGCCGTGTTGGGCATCGCCGATCCAGAACAGGGACCCGGCGAAGAGGAGGGCGAGCGAGACGTAGAAGACGACCCACAGGGTCGCCTCCCGCATCGAGGGCACGTGCGGGCGCTTGAAGACGAGGAGCACGTCGAAGATGAGGATCGCGACGATGATGATCCCCGAAGTGATCATGAACCACGGCGGGATGACGGCCCCGCTCGACGCTGCGGTGCTGCCGCCCGCGGCGAGGGTGGAGGACAGGATATCCATGGATGCCTTTCGTGATGACGGAGTGGTGTACCCGTGCCGAAAGTCTCTCCCACGCTAGGACCACACTGAGGTGGCGGCGTGCGCTCCGCGCCCGGACCCTGAAGGCGGATCGTGGTGACGAGCACGGATGGACGGGATACTCCCTTTCGCCAGCCACACCAGTATAGTCACCTTCCCACGGCCTCATGGTCAGGCGTGTCCGACCTCCTTCATCGCCCGCAGCTCCTTCTTGAGATCCGAGAGCTCATCGCGCAGGCGAGCGGCGAGTTCGAACTGGAGTTCGGCGGCGGCGGCGTGCATCTGCGTCGTCAGGGACTCGATGAGCTCAGTGAGGTCCGCAGCCGGCGGGCGCAGCGAGCTGCCGCCGGAGGCGGCCTGACGCTGCTCGTCGCTGAGCGTCGAATTGTAGCCGCGCTTGCCTTTGCCGTAGTCGAACTCCGTGAGCAGCTCACGGGTGTCGGCGTCCTCACGCTGAAGCCGCTCGGTGATGTCGGCGATCTTCTTCACCAGCGGCGCCGGATCGATGCCGTTCTCCTCGTTGTAGGCGATCTGGATCTCCCGCCTGCGGTTCGTCTCGTCGATCGCCTCCTGCATCGAGCGGGTGATCGAGTCGGCGTACATGTGGACCTGGCCGTGGACATTGCGGGCCGCGCGGCCGATCGTCTGGATGAGCGAGGTCGTCGACCGGAGGAAGCCCTCCTTGTCGGCGTCGAGGATCGCGACGAGGGAGACCTCGGGCAGGTCGAGGCCCTCCCGGAGCAGGTTGATGCCGACGAGGACGTCGAACTCCCCGGCCCGCAGCTCGGTGAGCAGCTCGACGCGGCGCAGCGTGTCGACATCCGAGTGGAGGTACTGGACGCGGACCTCGTGGTCGAGGAGGTAGTCGGTGAGGTCCTCGGCCATCTTCTTCGTCAGGGTGGTCACGAGCACCCGCTCGTTGCGCTCGACCCGGGTCCGGATCTCGTCGAGGAGGTCGTCGATCTGGCCCTTCGTCGGTTTGACGACGACCTCGGGGTCGACGAGGCCGGTGGGCCGGATGATCTGCTGGACGGTGCCGGAGGCGCGTTCGAGCTCGAAGTCGCCCGGGGTCGCCGAGAGGTAGACGGTCTGCCCCACGCGTTCGCGGAACTCGTCGAACTTCAGCGGTCGGTTGTCCATCGCGCTCGGCAGCCGGAAGCCGTGTTCGACGAGTGTGCGCTTGCGCGACATGTCGCCTTCATACATGCCGCCGATCTGGGGCACGGTGACATGGGACTCGTCGACGACGAGGAGGAAGTCCTCGGGGAAGTAGTCGAGCAGGCAGTTCGGCGCCGAGCCCGCGGGACGACCGTCGATGTGGCGGGAGTAGTTCTCGATCCCCGAAGTGAAGCCCATCGACTCCATCATCTCGAGGTCGTAGCTCGTGCGCATCTTCAGCCGCTGCGCCTCCAAGAGCTTGTTCTGGGCTTCGAACTCGCTCAGCCGGGACTGGAGCTCGTCCTCGATCTCGCTGATCGCCCGGCCCATCCTGTCCTCACCGGCGACGTAGTGGGAGGCCGGGAAGACATGGATGGTGTCCTCGTCGCGGATGATCTCCCCGGTGAGCGGGTGGAGGGTCTGCAGCGATTCGATCTCGTCGCCGAAGAACTCGATGCGCAGGGCGAGCTCCTCGTACTGCGGGATGATCTCGACGGTGTCGCCCCGGACCCGGAACGTGCCGCGGGTGAAGGCCATGTCGTTGCGCGTGTACTGCATCGAGACGAACCGCTTGAGGAGTTCGTCCCGGTCGCACTCCTGCCCCTTGTGGAGGGTGACCATGCGGTCGACGTACTCCTCGGGGGTGCCGAGACCGTAGATGCACGAGACGGTCGAGACGACGACGACGTCGCGGCGGGTGAGCAGCGAGTTCGTCGCCGAGTGCCGCAGCCGCTCGACCTCGTCGTTGATCGACGAGTCCTTCTCGATGAAGGTGTCGGTCTGCGGGACGTACGCTTCCGGCTGGTAGTAGTCGTAGTAGGAGACGAAGTACTCGACCGCGTTGTTGGGCAGGAGCTGGCGGAACTCGTTGGCCAGCTGGGCGGCGAGGGTCTTGTTCGGCGCCATGATGAGCGTGGGCCGCTGCACCTGTTCGATGAGCCACGCCGTCGTCGCCGACTTGCCGGTGCCGGTGGCGCCGAGGAGGACGATGTCGCGCTCACCGGAGTCGAGGCGCTCGGAGATCTCACGGATCGCGGTGGGCTGGTCGCCCGAGGGCGAGTATTCGGAGACGACCTCGAACGGTGCCACCGTGCGAGTGACGTCGGGTCGGTGCCCGATCGCGGGCAGGGGACGTGATGGGCTCATGGACCCAGCGTAGACCTCGGCCCTGACACGACACTGGGCAGGACCCACCCGACCGGGCCGACGCTGCCCTCACCCGGCGGGACGCACCTCGAGGTCGGCGGGCAGTCCGGGATCGGCGCTGGCCCGCAGGAGCTCGTCGTCAGAGGCCGCCGGGGGGAACCCGAGCGTCGTCAGCCGCGGTGAGAGCGCCTCTGCCGAGCCGGCGTCGGGCACCGCGAGCGCGAGGGCGATCGGCACCCCCGACGAGCCGTCGCCGGTCACGGCGATCGGGAACTCCTCGCCCGTGCCGTGGCGCAGCTTCGCGGCGAGGCGTTCGGCATCGCCCTCGCGCCGCTCAGCCACGACCCCGGCCTCACGCGCCGCGGGACGCCCCGCGGCGAGGTTCGCGGCGAACGGCGCCAACCGCTCTGTCCAGAGACGGTCGACGACCGCCTCGGCAGCGGTGGGGGTGCCGGAGTTGTCGATGAGGACGTCGCACGCGGCCCGCCGCTCCTCGTCGCTCGCCTGCCGGGCGATGCGCGCCTGCGCATCGTCGCGGTCCATCCCCCGGGACGCGACGAGGCGATCGAGCCGGACGTCGGCGGGGACGTCGACGAGGAGGGTGAGGTGGTAGCCGGTCTCCATGTGGTTCTCGACGAGGAGGGGGACGTCGTGGACGACGACCTCGGCGGTCGATGCGGCGAAGCGCTGCGCGGTCCGATCCCGGATGACCGGGTGCATGAGCGCGCCGAGGCGGGCCGTCGACTCGGGATCGGCGAAGGCGACGGCGGCGAGACGGGCCCGGTCGAGTCCGCCGTCGGCGGAGACGATGTCACGGCCGAACGCCTCGGCGAGGGTGTCGACGAGCGGTTCCCCGGGGGCGACGACCTCGCGGGCGATGACGTCGGCGTCGATGATCTCCGCGCCATGGGCGGCGAGCAGCCCGGCCACCGTCGATTTGCCCGCGCCGATCCCTCCGGTCAGTCCGATCCTCAGCATGGGGCCAGCCTATCCCCCGGCGAGGGCGCTGTGGCGGATCAGGAGCCGGACCCGCTCACCCGAAAGACGACGACTCCCTCGTCGGCGAACACGGGCTGTCCGAGATGCGCCGTAAGCAGTGCCTCGAGCTCACCGGTTCCCCCGGTCGCCAGCGGAGCCTCGGGAGCGATGACGACGAAGTCGACGCCCGCATTCCGCAGGGAGGCGATGCCGGCGGCGACGGCGGGGTCGTCGGCTGCGGGCATAGGGGCGCCGGCGAAGATCGTCGGGCGCAGGGCCGTATCGAGTCCGTCCTCGGGGGCGGCGTAGGTGACCGGGGAGTCGGGGCTCGAGCCGATGAAGTACCCGCCGGTCTCCCGGTACCGGAAGTCGGCAACGGACTGCCACACCATCGCCTCATCGGCGTGCGGTTCGGCCCACGCGAGCGGCCGCGGCAGGGTCTTGACGACGGATCCGGCAGGGATCACCTCGGCGATGGAGCTGCGGTAGAACTCGGGGACGTAGACCTCACGGGCGGGCTGGACACCGGGGAGGACGACGATGGCCGCAACGGCGAGCAGGCCGAGCATCGCGATCCCGCGGGGACGGCGGCGGGCCGTCAGCGCCCATTGGAGACCCCAGCCGAGGATCGCGAAGAGCGCGATCGTCGAATGGAGGACGAGGCGCATGGGCAGGACGTTGTTGAGCACGGGGATCGACTCGATGAGGGCGAAGGGACCCGTGGGGACGAGGACGGACCCGCCGAGGAGGACGGGCGATCCCAGCGAGAGGACGAAGACGAGCAGGCCGGTGACCGCGGCGACGCGCACGACAACCGAGCGGCGGGCGAAGGCGAGGACGATGATCGCCGCCGCGAGGAGGGCGGGGATGCCGACGTAGGCGCCGATCTCGGCGCCGTCGATGTCCATGACCCGTGGCAGCGGTGACTCACCCGCGCCGATGAGCGTCGGGGACGCGGGGACGACGGGATCGAGGAGGTCGGTGTTCCACACGCCGTGCGGGCGGATCGCCCCGGACGGGGCGTTGGGACCGGCCATCGTCAGCAGCAGCGGGAGCGCACAGATCAGGGCGATCCCGGCGCCGAGGAGGCCGCCGGCTCCCAGGCGCAGCCAGCCGATGCGGGTGAGCAGGGAACGGCCGCAGAGGACGAGGCCGAGCATGAGGCAGAGGAAGGCGATGAACGTCCCGGCGAGCACCTCGGTGGAGACGTAGAACTGGAAGCCGAGGACGGCGCCGAGCCCGAGCCCGAGCAGCCAGGTGCGGCAGCCGAGCACGCGGGCGTCCCCGGACCGTTCAACCCCGGCGGCGTCGGTCGGCTGGGCGCCCGCGTCCTGGCCGGGTCCCGGCCGCGGTCCGGCGAGGAGGGCGAGGACGAGTGCTGCGACGAGCGGCGGGGCGATCGCGAAGGCGAGGTTGGGGTGTCCGGAGAGCTGCGCGATCGTGTAACTCGAGAACCCGACGCCTGCGGCCGCGGCGAACGCGGGGCCGCGACGGAGGAAGCGGGTGAAGAGCACTGCCGTCGCAAGCGAGTTGAGGACGGGGATGGCGAGGATGAGGACGTTGTAGGCGATGATCGGCCCGGCCACCCAGGTGAGCGGCGCCAGCACGATCGCGATCCCGGTCAGGGAGGTGTTCCACGCGCCGTTGACTCCCCCGCCGAGCGCATTCATCGCGTCGGTGAAGAGGAAGCCCTCCCCGGCGGCGACGGATCCGTCACCGAAGCCGAGGAACCCGGCGAGCACCTCGGCGCCGTGGCCGAGCCACCAGATGAAGAGCGAGGAGTCGTCGTTGCCGGCGGACACCTGGCCGCCCGGGTCGGCGGCGACACCGCCGAACACGCAGATGCTCGCGAGGATGAGGATGAGCGTGTACCACGCCCATGGTCGCAGTCGCGCATATGCAAAGGGCTCCCGGCCTGTCGACCGGGAGCCCTTCACTGCGCTGATGTCAGCTGCCTGCAAGCTTCTCACGCAGAGCTGCGAGTGCTTCGTCGCTGGCGAGCGTGCCCTCGTCGCCCGACTCCTCGGAGGAGAAGGACCCGGTGGCGGGAGCGGCGTCGGAGCCCGAGTCCGCAGCGCCGGCTTCGGCGTCCGCGGCGATGGCCTTCGCGACCTGCTTCTTGTGCTCTTCCCAACGCGCCTGGGCGGCGGCGTACTGCTGCTCCCAGATCTCGCGCTGCGCCTCGAAGCCCTCGATCCACTCGTTGGTCTCGGGGTCGAAGCCTTCGGGGTACTTGTAGTTGCCGTCCTCGTCGTACTCCTGCGGCATGCCGTAGAGAGCCGGGTCGAGGAACTCCTCGGCCTCGGGGTCGACGCCTTCGTTCGCCTGCTTGAGCGAGAGCGAGATGCGGCGACGCTCGAGGTCGATGTCGATGACCTTGACGTAGATGGTCTCGTCGACGGAGACGACCTGCTCGGGCAGGTCGACGTGGCGCACGGCGAGCTCGGAGATGTGGACGAGGCCCTCGATGCCGTCCTCGACGCGGACGAACGCGCCGAACGGAACGAGCTTGGTGACCTTGCCGGGCACGATCTGGCCGATGACGTGGGTGCGCGCGAAGTGCTGCCACGGATCTTCCTGCGTCGCCTTAAGCGAGAGCGAGACGCGCTCACGGTCCATGTCGACGTCGAGGACCTCGACGGTGACCTCGTCACCGACGGTGACGACCTCACCCGGGTGATCGATGTGCTTCCAGGACAGCTCCGAGACGTGCACGAGTCCGTCGACACCACCGAGGTCGACGAAGGCACCGAAGTTGACGATCGAGGACACGACGCCGGGACGGACCTGGCCCTTCTGCAGGGTCTGGAGGAAGTCGTGGCGGACCTCGGACTGGGTCTGCTCGAGCCAGGCGCGGCGCGAGAGGACGACGTTGTTGCGGTTCTTGTCGAGTTCGATGATCTTCGCCTCGACCTGCTGCCCGATGTAGGGGGCGAGGTCGCGGACGCGACGCATCTCGACGAGCGAGGCGGGAAGGAAGCCGCGCAGGCCGATGTCGACGATCAGGCCGCCCTTGACGACCTCGATGACGGTGCCGGTGACGACGCCGTCCTCTTCCTTGATCTTCTCGATGTCGCCCCAGGCGCGCTCGTACTGCGCACGCTTCTTCGACAGCATGAGGCGGCCCTCTTTGTCCTCCTTCTGGAGAACGAGTGCCTCGATGGGGTCCCCGACCTCGACGACTTCGCCGGGATCGACATCGTGCTTGATGGACAGTTCACGCGAAAGGACGACGCCTTCCGTCTTGTATCCGATGTCGACGAGGACCTCGTCGCGGTCGACCTTGACGACGGTGCCTTCGACGATGTCGCCATCGTTGAAGTACTTGATCGTCTCGTCGACGGCGGCAAGGAAGTCCTCAGCGGTTCCGATGTCATTGACAGCGACCTGCTTCGGCTGCACCGATTCCGGCGTGGTGGTGGTCATATAGGTAGGGACTCCGATGGAATTGTGTCCCGGATCCGATACCCTTGGGGTGCTTGCACAGCCTGTGGGAGTCGCATCCGGTCTCGATTACGATTATGGACTCGTATGCATACGCACATACGGTTGTCAATACTAGCATCATTCAGGGCATGAATGCACCCTGGGATCTGCCCCTCGATTCGCGGAGGACTCATGAGCGACGGAAGCTATTCGACCGAGGTCATCAGCGGGGGGTATCTGCCGATCGACGAAGAGGCGTCGGTGCGCGCCAACCGCAGCTATTGGGACAATTCCGCCGAGGAGTACCTCGCCGAGCACGGCAGCTTCCTCGGCGCCTCGGACTTCATGTGGTGTCCCGAAGGAATTCACGAATCGGACGTCCACCTCCTCGGCACAGTCGCCCGGAAGCAGATCCTCGAGGTCGGGTGCGGGGCCGGGCAGTGCTCCCGCTGGCTCGCCGAGGAGGGCGCCATCGCCACGGGCATCGACCTCTCCGCGGGCATGCTCGAGCAGGCCTCGCGCCTGCAGCGGGAGAATCCGCTCAGCCCCGATGCCACTCCCCCGACCTTCGTCCGCGCCGACGCCCGCTCCCTGCCGTTCGCCTCGAACAGCTTCGACATCGCGTTCTCCGCGTACGGTGCCCTGCCCTTCGTCAAGGACGCCGAGGTGGTGCTGGCCGAGGTGGCCCGCGTCGTCCGCCCCGGCGGAAAGTGGGTCTTCTCGACGACGCACCCGATGCGCTGGATGTTCCCCGACGTGCCGGGCGAATCGGGGCTGACCGTCGAGTACTCGTACTTCGACCGGACGCCGTACGTCGAGATCGATGCCGACGGCCAGCCCGTCTACGCCGAGCACCACCGGACGATGGGCGACTGGGTGAGCCTGCTAGTGGGCGCCGGCTTCACGATCGACTCGGTGACCGAGCCCGAGTGGCCGGAGACGAACACGACCGCGTGGGGCGGCTGGTCTCCCCTGCGCGGCGCGCTCATGCCCGGGACTGTGATCTTCGCGACGACGCTGCCCGACGCCTGACGCGCGCGACCCGGTTCTCACTCAAGCCGGAGCGCACATTGCAAGTGTTCCTCCCTTGGCTGAGTGCTGGGCGCCTTGAGCGAGCGCGCTGCTCTCAGTGGGCGGCGGCGTGCCAGGAGATGCCGGTGCCGACGTTGACGTCGAGGGGGACGTCGAGTTCGAAGGCCGAGCCCATCTCCTCAGTGACGATCGCCTTGACCTCGTCCGCCTCCTCGGGGTGGAGGTCGACGATGATCTCGTCGTGGACCTGGAGCAGCATGCGGGAGCGGAAGCCCTCGAGCCGGTCGGCGACCTTGAGCATCGCGATCTTCATGATGTCGGCGGCCGAGCCCTGGATCGGGGCGTTGAGCGCGGCGCGCTCGGCCATCTCGCGGAGCTGCCTTCGGTCGCTGTGGAGTGCGGGCAGGTACCGCCGGCGTCCCATGATCGTCTCCGTGAAGCCCTTGTCTCGGGCCTGCTCGACGATCTCGTCGAGGTAGTCCTTGACCGCCCCGAAGCGCTCGAAGTACTGGGCCATGAGATCCCGGGCCTCCTCGACGCCGATCGCGAGCTGCCGGGAGAGCCCGTACGCGGAGAGCCCGTAGACGAGGCCGTACGACATCGCCTTGACCTTCGAGCGCATCGTCGCGTCCACCTCGTCGATGCCGACGGAGAAGACCTTCGACCCGACGTACGAGTGGAGGTCCTCGCCGTCCTTGAACGCCTGGATGAGCGCGGCATCGCCGGAGAGGTGCGCCATGATGCGCATCTCGATCTGCGAGTAGTCGGCGGTGAGGAGGAGCCCGCCCTCGACGGACGGATCGGCGACGAAGACCTCGCGGATGCGCCGCCCGGACTCGGTGCGCACGGGGATGTTCTGCAGGTTCGGATCGAGCGAGGACAGACGTCCGGTGGCCGCAACCGTCTGCTGATAGGTCGTATGGATCCGCCCGTCCTCGGCGACGGTCTTGCCGAGCCCGACGACGGTCTGCTTGAGCTTCGTCGCATCGCGGTGGGCGAGCAGGTGCTGGAGGAACGGGTGCTCGGTCTTGACGAAGAGCTCGGCCAGCGCATCGGCGTCGGTCGTGTACCCCGTCTTCGTCCGCTTCGTCTTCGGCATGTCGAGTTCGTCGAAGAGGACCGTCTGCAGCTGCTTCGGGGACCCGAGGTTGACCTCGTGGCCGATCGCCTCGTACGCGAGCTCGGCACTCGCCTGCGCCTGCTTCGTGAAGTCCTCGACGAGCGCGGTCAGGCCGTCCTCGTCGATGGCGATGCCGGCCATCTCCATGCCCGCGAGCACCGGGACGAGCGGCAGTTCGATGTCCCGGTAGACCTGGGTCATGTTCGCTTCGTCGATCGCCGTCGCAAGCACGTCATGGACCTCGATGAGCGCTGCCGCGTTGGTTCCGTGGGTGCGTGCGGTCGCGTCGGTGTCGAGGTCGAGGGAGAGCTGGCCGTCCTTCGCCGAGGCGGCGGCGAGTTCGATGCCGGCGCGTTCGGCGGCGATGTCGCGCAGCTCGTAGCTGCGCTGGTCGGGCACGAGAAGGTACGCGGCAAGCGCCGTGTCCCCGGCGACGTCCCCGATGTCGATGCCCACCGATCGCAGGGCCTTGAGCTGGAGCTTCGAGGAGTGGAAGATGAGCGCCGAAGCGCGCAGCGCCTCCCCCAGCGCCGTGAGTTCGTCCTCGCTCGCCTCCCCGAGGTCGACGACCTGGGCGGTGCCGGCTTCGGTGGAGACAGCGAGGAAGCGGACGTCGCCGTGACCGAGCTCGTACGTCGCGTCCGAGTCGAGGGCGAGGACATCCGCCTCGGCGATGGAGTCAAGCAGGATGGGCACGTCGACGGTCGTGACCTCGACCTCACGGGCCGGGGCGACCTCAGCACCGGCCGGGGTCGCAGCGTCCCCGAAGATCGCGGCCAGACGCTTGCCGAGCGCCTGGAACTCGAGCTGGTCGAACAGGCTGCTCAGCTCCGCCGGGTCGCCCTCGCCCCAGGTGAGGTCGGCATAGGCGAGGCCTAAGTCGACGTCGTCGACGAGGCGGTTGAGCCGATAGTTGCGTTCGACGTCGCCGAGGTGGTCGCGCAGCTTCTCGCCGACCTTCCCGCCGATCTCGTCGGCGTGCTCGAGGACGCCGGGGAGGTCGCCGTGGGCGGTCAGCCACTTCGCCGCGGTCTTGTCCCCGACCCCGGGGACGCCGGGGAGGTTGTCGGCCTTCTCCCCCACCAGGGCTGCGAGGCCGCGGTAGTTGGCCGGGGTGACCCCGTACTTCTCCTCGATCGCCTCCGGCGTCATCCGCACGAGGTCGCTCACGCCGCGCTTCGGGTAGAGGATCGTCACGGTGTCGGTGGCGAGCTGGAACGAGTCCTTGTCCCCGGTCATCACCTCGACGCTCGCGCCGGCCTCCCGCCCGAGGCGGGCCATCGTCGCGAGCGCATCGTCGGCCTCATAGCCCTCCTTCGTCACGACGCGGATGCCCATGGCATTGACGATGTCCTTGATGAGGTCGATCTGCGGGTGGAACTCCGGCGGCGTCTTCGCCCGCCCGGCCTTGTACTCCGCGTACTCCTCGAGGCGGAAGGTCTCGCGTCCGAGGTCGAAGGCGACGGCGACGTGGCTCGGCGCCTCGTCGCGGAGCACATTGATGAGCATCGAGATGAACCCGAAGATCGCGTTCGTCGTCTGGCCGGTGCTCGTCGCGAAGTTCTCCGCCGGGAGGGCGTGGAAGGCCCGGTAGGCAAGGGAGTGACCGTCGATGAGCAGGAGGGATTCGTTAGCGTGACTCACATGCAATAGCCTAGCGTTCATCACGGACATGAAGGAGATCGATGGTGGTTCCGCACGCAAGCCTCACCGAGGACACGACCGAGGCCGAGGCTCTCGGCATGCTCGAGCAGATCAACTCAGGCGGCGCCGGGGGCGGCCTGGCGAACCGGATGGGCATCGAGTTCACCGGCATCGGCTTCGACTGGATGACCGCGACCGTGCCCGTCGAGGGCAACACCCAGCCGATGGGCCTCTTCCACGGCGGCGGTCACGTCGTCCTCGCCGAATCCCTGGCCTCGATGCACTCCTTCCTCACCAGCGGTGGGAAGAACGTCGTCGGCGTCGACCTCAACGCGACTCACCTGCGGGCGACGCGCGGTGGGATCGTCACCGGGCGCGCCGAGGTGCTCCACCGCGGCCGCACCCTCCTCTCCCACGAGGTGCGGATGACCGATGAGGAGGATCGCCTCCTCTCGATCGTGCGGATCACGAACATGGTCCTCGCGTCGAAGGCGTGAGCGTCCAGCAGACCTGAGCGTCAGGGCTCGCCGAGGCGGTGGGGCGGGCATGACTCCCCCGCCGAGGTGGTCCTCCCCCATGCGAAGAGCCCCGTCCCGGAATCCGGGGCGGGGCTCTCGTGTGCGGTCTCGACGCAGCTGTGTGGCAAGCCGGGCGCTCAGTCCTTCTTCGCGCCGATCTGCTTGAGGACGGTCTCGGCGACCTCGCGCATCGTCAGGCGACGGTCCATCGAGGTCTTCTGGATCCAGCGGAAGGCCTCGGGTTCGCTCAGGCCCATCGAGGTCTGGAGGAGGCTCTTGGCGCGTTCGACGAGCTTGCGGGTCTCGAAGCGCTCGGTGAGGTCGGAGATCTCCGATTCGAGCGAGCTGATCTCCGCGTGGCGCGAGAGTGCGATCTCGAGCGCGGGGATGAGGTCGGCGGAGGTGAAGGGCTTGACGACGTAGGCCATGGCACCGGCGTCGCGGGCGCGCTCGACGAGTTCCTTCTGCGAGAACGCGGTGAGGAGGACGACGGGGGCGATGCGGGCCTTGGCGATGCGCTCGGCGGCGGCGATGCCGTCGAGGATCGGCATCTTGATGTCCATGACGACGAGGTCGGGGCGCAGCTCTTCGGCGAGCCGGATGGCGGATTCGCCGTCCGCGGCTTCGCCGACGACGTCGTAGCCGACTTCGCGCAACATCTCGACGATGTCGAGTCGGATCACGGCCTCGTCTTCGGCCACGACGACGCGGCGGACGGGCACGGATTCATCTGAGGTGGGTTGTTCGCTGTTGGAAAGCACGGCACCAGTCTAGACCAGGCCCGCACCGCCGACCGCAGGATTGCGCTGTGAGGAGAGCCACCAGGGTTCGGGCCCAGGGGGTGTCACCGATTGGGCACTCACGCGCGTGCTGTCGTAGAGTTGTCGATGTCGCGAGCACTGGTCGCGGCGAGCCGGATTGGCGGAATCGGTAGACGCGGCGCACTCAAAATGCGTTGTCGAAAGACGTGTGGGTTCGAGTCCCACATCCGGTACTCATTCCCAGCGCAGCACCCGTGGTGCTGCGCTTTCTGCGTCTCGGGGTGGTTCCGACAGGGGTGCACCGGGGGTGCGCACGAGATTCAGAGAACGGGCGCCTGCCCGGGCGTCGCCCCGCTGGTCCCCGGGTGATCCGGGGCCGGGGGCTCTGAGAGCGGGTGACGGGAGTCGAACCCGCCTCTCGACCTTGGGAAGGTAGCGTTCTACCGATGAACTACACCCGCGTGGCGTACCTCACCGAATCTACACCATGACCCGGCGGTTCGGTCAATCGGCCGCGCCGGGACGGTCATCGATGAGTTCATGTCGTCCGCGAGTTCATGTCGTCCCTGAGTCCGTGGCACCTGCCTGTCCCACATGCCGACGAGCGGCTTCCGCGTCCGAACATGCGAGACGGCCGCCGGCACGAATGCCGGCGGCCGTCACTGATCTGGCTGGTTCAGCTGCCGATGCTCTCGCGAGCCGGGGCCGACTGCCCTCGGGTCGTGGAGCCGTCGGCGGGAACCGCATCAGCCGCGGCGCGGCCCTCAGCGGTGCCGCCCTCCGCGCCGGCACCCACACTGCCGTCCTCGTCGCTCGCCGTCAGCTCGGTGCCGCCCGCCGCCTCAACAGCGACCGGCACGTAGCCGTCGATGCGCTTGGCGTCGTAGCGGGGCTGATCGAGGATGCCGTGGCGCTTCGCGACGATCGCGGGGATGAGCGCCTGTCCGGAGACGTTGAGCGCGGTGCGGCCCATGTCGACGATCGGTTCGATCGCGAGCAGCAGTCCGACACCCTCGAGCGGCAGCCCGAGCGTCGACAGGGTGAGCGTGAGCATCACCGTCGCACCCGTCGTCCCAGCCGTCGCGGCGGAGCCGATGACGGAGACGAAGACGATGAGCAGGTACTGGATGGGTCCGAGCTCGATGCCGAAGAACTGCGCGACGAAGACCGCGGCGATCGCCGGGTAGATGGCCGCGCAGCCGTCCATCTTCGTCGTCGCGCCGAAGGGCACGGCGAAGGCCGCGTAGCCCTGCGGGACGCCGAAGTTGTCGGTCGCGACCTTCTGGGTCACGGGCATCGTGCCGATCGACGACCGGGAGACGAAGCCGAGCTGGGTGGCCGGCCACACGCCGGAGAAGTACTGGCGCACGGAGAGGCCGTTGAGCTTGGCGATCGTCGGGTAGACGATGAGGAAGACGGCGGCGAGACCGATGTAGACGGCGACGACGAACCACAGCAGCGAACCCATCGTCGACCAGCCGTACGAGTTGACGGCGTTGCCGATGAGGCCGAGCGTGCCGATCGGGGCGATCCGCACGATCCACCACACGACCTTCTGGACGACGGCCAGTGCCGCCTCGGCGAACTCGAGGAACGGCTCAGCGGCCTTGCCGACCTTGACGGCGGCGATGCCGAGGGCACCGGAGACGATGATGAGCTGGAGGACGTTGAAGTCGACCTCGGAGACGAGCGCCCCGGTGTCACCGGGCGCCGTCGAGACCTCGAGGCCGAGGAAGTTGACCGGGATGAGTCCGGTGAGGAACCCGATCCAGCTGCCCTCGTGTTCGGGCGCCTGGCCCTGCAGGGAGCTCGCATCGGCGTGGACGCCCGGCTGCATGATGAGGGCGATGAGCAGGCCGATGACGACGGCGATGAAGGCGGTGAGCGCGAACCACAGCAGCGTCGAGACCGCGAGGCGGGCGGCGTTGGTCACCTTCCTCAGGTTGCCGATGCTCGCGATGATCGCGGTGATGATGAGCGGAACCACCGCCGCCTTGAGGAGGGTGACGTACGAGGACCCGATGGTCTCGAGAGTCTGCCCGAGCCAGTTGTCCTGGGCCTCGCTCACCGGTCCCCACGAGCGGGCGACGAGTCCGAGGACGACGCCGGCGACGAGGGCGATCGTCACCTGCACTCCGAAGGACTTCGACCATGCCGGCAGTCTCATATGCTTCCTTTCGACGGCGGTGCCGAGGTGCGCGGATGCCCTCGGCGAAGTACGACTCCTTGCACAACTGTTGAGCAATCTGTCGAATTCCGCAAACTGAGGTGACATGGATGACATTCTGAGACAACGCAGAGGGCCCGGCCGGAGTGTCCTCCGACCGGGCCCTCACCCGCTGCTGGCGACTCAGCTCCTGTCGCCGCCCACGATGGGGATGTCCCGGGTGATCGGCGCCTCCGGGACGACCCCGTATCCGGCGAGGGGATCCTCGTCGCTGTCCGAGTCGTCCGCGTACGCGGCGGCGACACCCTTGGCCGCATCGCCCATCGTGTGGATCCGCAGTGCGTTCGTCGAGCCCGGGATTCCGGGGGGCGAGCCGGCTACGAGGATCGACTGGTCGCCCTCGCGGGCGGTTCCGTCGGCGAGGAGCACCGCGTCGACCTGACGGGCCATCTGGTCGGTGTGACGCACCGACTTCACGAGGTAGGGACGCACACCCCAGGTGAGTGCCAGCTGGTGGCGGACCTGCGCATCGGGGGTGAAGCCGAGGATCGGCCACCGCGGACGCAGCCGCGACATCCGCCGCACCGAGTCACCGGTCTGCGAGAAGGTGCAGAGGAGATCGATGTCGAGCTGCTCAGCGATCCGGACGGCCGCGGCCGTGACGGCCCCGCCCTTCGTGTGCGGGACGGTGCCGAGCGGACGGATCCGATCGAGCCCGTGCTCCTCGGTCGAGGAGATGATCCGGCTCATCGTCCGGATCGCCTCGACCCAGTGCGCGCCCACCGAGGTCTCGCCGGAGAGCATGAGCGCATCGGCACCGTCGAGGACGGCGTTCGCGCAGTCGCTCGCCTCGGCGCGGGTGGGGCGCGAGGCCTCGATCATCGTCTCGAGCATCTGCGTGGCGACGATGACGGGCTTGGCCTGCTGACGGGCGATCTCGACCGCCCGCTTCTGAACGATGGGGACCTGTTCGAGCGGGAGTTCGACGCCGAGGTCGCCGCGGGCGACCATGATCCCGTCGAAGGCGTCGATGACCGCGTCGAGCTGCTCGACGGCCTGCGGCTTCTCGAGCTTCGCGATGACCGGGGCACGGACCCCGACCTCGTCCATGACGGCGTGGACGTCGTCGATGTCCTCGGGGCTGCGGACGAAGGAGAGCGCGACCCAGTCGAAGCCGAGCCCGAGACCCCACTTGAGGTCCTCGATGTCCTTCTCCGACAGCGCCGGAACGGAGACCGGGACGCCGGGGAGGTTGATGCCCTTGTGGTTGGAGATCGGACCGCCGATCTCGACCTCGGTGACGACGTCGGTCTCGGTCACCGCGGTCGCCCGCAGCCGCAGCCGGCCGTCGTCGACGAGAAGGGGATCGCCCACCGAGACGTCGGAGGGCAGGGTTTTCAGCGTCGTGCTTACGACCTCGGATGTCCCGGGGACGTCGCGGCTGGTGATCGTGAACGTCTGCCCGTCCTCGAGGATCTCCTTGCCGTTCTCGAAGGTCCCCACGCGGATCTTGGGACCCTGGAGATCGAGGAGGACGGCGACCGCCCGACCGGTGTCGAGGGCGGCCTGTCGGACCCAGGCGAACTTCTCCTCGTGCTCTTCGCGGCGACCGTGGCTGAGGTTGAACCTC
This sequence comes from Brevibacterium sp. LS14, assembly GCF_012027885.1. Classification (NCBI taxonomy): domain Bacteria; kingdom Bacillati; phylum Actinomycetota; class Actinomycetes; order Micrococcales; family Brevibacteriaceae; genus Brevibacterium; species Brevibacterium sp. LS14. The sequence continues at coordinate 283,938 of NZ_SJXG01000060.1, read as the reverse complement.
GCGACGTCGACGCCCTCATCGACGAGTGTGCGGATGTCTTCGTAGGAATTCTGATTCGGACCCAGTGTTGCGACTATCTTTGCTCGCCTCATGCATTCCACCCTACCTGCACCGCGATGGACGATCGACCCTCCGCGGGCGGTCGATTCCGCCCGCGGAGGCCGCGCACACCGATGTGCTCGTTCTCAGTCTGTGACACAGATCATTCTAGCCTTTGAAACCGGTGTCGCGGGGACGGACCGGTTCCGGCAACCGCGTCGACCCCGTGAGGAACCGGTCGACCTCGGCGGCCGCGGCCCGCCCCTCGGCGATCGCCCAGACGATGAGCGACTGCCCGCGGCCGGCGTCTCCGGCGACGAAGACACCGGGCGCCGAGGCGGCATAGGAGTCGTCGCGGGCGAAGGCTCCCGTCTCGGCGACGTCGAGCCCGAGCACCTCGGCTTCGGGTCCGGAGAAGCCGAGCGCGAGGAGTACGAGGTCGGCGTCGAGACGATGCTCGGTGCCAGGCGTCGGGATGCGGCGACCGTCGACGAACTGGGTCTCAGCGACCGCGATCCCGTTGACCCGGCCCTCGGCGTCGCCGACGAATCCCGTCGTCGAGGCGAGGTACTTCCGCTCGCCGCCCTCCTCGTGGGAGGTCTGGACCTCGAAGATCCGCGGCACCGTCGGCCACGGGTCCCGTTCGCTGCGTTCGGCCGGCGGCTTCGCCCCGATCGCCAGCGTCGTCACCGAGGCGGCCTTCTGCCGCAGCGCGGTGCCGAGGCAGTCCGCACCGGTGTCGCCGCCGCCGATGATGATGACGTGCTTGCCCTCGGCGTCGATCGGGGTCGGCTCGTCCCCGGCCTGCGCCCGGTTCGAGGGCACAAGGTAGTCCATCGCGAACTCAACGCCGTCGAGCTCACGACCCTCGACGGGCATGTCCCGGGGCACGGTCGCACCCGTGCACACGATGACCGCGTCGAAGCGGGAGCGCAGCTCCTCGAGCGTGAGGTCGACGCCGATCTCGACGCCGGTCTCGAACCGGGTGCCCTCGGCCCGCATCTGGGACAGCCTGCGGTCGATGTGCTGCTTCTCGAGCTTGAAGTCGGGGATCCCGTACCGGAGCAGCCCGCCGAGGCGGTCGTCGCGTTCGTAGACGACGACCGTGTGCCCGGCGCGGGTGAGCTGCTGGGCTGCGGCGAGTCCCGCCGGGCCCGAGCCGATGACGGCGACGGTGTGCCCGGTGATCCGGTCGGGGATCTCGGGCTGGATGAGACCGGCGGCGAAGCCCTGGTCGACGATGCTCACCTCGACCTGCTTGATCGTCACAGCGGGCTGGTTGATGCTGAGCACGCACGCGTTCTCACACGGCGCCGGACACGCCCGGCCGGTGAATTCGGGGAAGTTGTTCGTCGCGTGGAGGAGGTCGACGGCGCGCGGCAGCTCCCCGCGGTACATCGCATCGTTGAACTCCGGGATGAGGTTGCCCAGCGGGCAGCCCTGATGGCAGAACGGCACCCCGCAGTCCATGCAGCGCGAGGCCTGCCGGCGCAGCTGGTCGGGATCGCCCGCCTCGTAGACCTCGCGGTAGTCGAGGAGGCGGATGGGCACCGGGCGGCGCTCGGGCAGCTCGCGGCGGGGAACGGTGAGGAATCCGTGCGGATCAGCCATGGGTGACCTCCAGAATCTTGTGCCAGGCGGCCTCGGAGTCGGGCAGCTCGCCCTCGGCGAGCAGCTCGGATTGGATGTCGCGCACCGCCTGGTAGGCGACGGGAATGATCTTCGTGAACCGCGAGAGGACGTCCTCCCCGCGGCGCAGACCCGCAAGCAGCTCGCCGGCCAGCGGGGAGCCGGTCCATTCGAGGTGCTCGCCGAGGAGGCGCTCGAGGACCTCCATGTCGTCGACGCCGACGCCGGTGAAGCGGAAGACGCCGGCGGCGCGCTCGTCGGGGTTGAGCCGGGCCGGGTTGAAGTCGAGGACGTACGCGGTGCCCCCGGACATGCCGGCGGCGAAGTTGCGTCCGGTGCCGCCGAGGATGACGGCGATCCCTCCGGTCATGTACTCGAGTCCGTGGTCGCCGATGCCCTCGACGACCGCCTCGGCGCCGGAGTTGCGGACCATGAACCGCTCCCCCACCTGGCCGGAGATGAAGAGCTTGCCCGCGGTCGCGCCGTAGCCGATGACGTTGCCGGCGATGACGTTGTGCTCGGGCCGGGTCCGGTTCTCCGGGTCCGGGTGGACGCTCACGGTGCCCCCGGACAGACCCTTGCCGACGTAGTCGTTGGCGTCGCCGGAGAGCTCGATGCTCACGCCCTGCGGGAGGTACGCGCCGAGGGACTGCCCCGCGGTGCCGTGGAGTTCAAGGCGGATCGTGTCCTCGGGCAGTCCCCGCTCCGCCCACGTCTTCGTCACGTGGTGGCCGAGCAGGGTGCCGACGCTGCGGTCGGTGTTGACGACCGAGGCGCTGATCGTCACCGGGGCCTTCGTCGCGATGGCGTCCTCCGCCTGCTCGAGGAAGGTGAGGTCGACTTCGCCTGCGAAGGTGCGGAAGACCTGGCCTGTGCTCTTCCGGTTGACCGACACGTCTCCGGAGAGGTCGCCGGGAACGGTGAGGATCTGGTCGAGGTGGAGGTTGAGCCCCGAGGCCTCGGCCCGCTCCTCATCGATGCGCAGCCGTTCGACGGCTCCGATCGCCTCATCGAGGGACCGGAAGCCGAGCTGGGCGAGGTAGCCGCGGACCTCCTCGGCGATGAACGTGAAGAAGTTGACGACGTGGTCGGCCTGCCCCTGGTAGCGCGATCGCAGGACGGGGTTCTGGGTGGCCACCCCGACCGGGCACGTGTCCTTGTGGCACACGCGCATCATGATGCACCCGGAGACGACGAGGGCCGTCGTCGCGAAGCCGAACTCCTCGGCCCCGAGCAGGGCGGCGATGATGACGTCGCGCCCGGTCTTGAGCTGGCCGTCGACCTGAACGGCGACCTTCTCGCGCAGGCCGTTGAGGATGAGCGTCTGCTGCGCCTCGGCGAGCCCGAGCTCCCACGGGGTCCCGGCATGCTTGAGCGAGTTGAGCGGGCTCGCACCCGTCCCCCCGTCGTGGCCGGAGATGAGGACGACGTCGGCGCCGGCCTTCGCCACGCCGGCGGCGACCGTGCCCACTCCGACGGCGGAGACGAGCTTGACGTGGACCCGGGCGCGGGCGTTGGCCCGGCCGAGGTCGTAGATGAGCTGAGCGAGGTCCTCGATCGAGTAGATGTCGTGGTGCGGGGGCGGGGAGATCAGGCCCACGCCGGGCGTGGCATGGCGGGTCTTCGCGATCCACGGGTAGACCTTCTCGCCGGGCAGCTGTCCGCCCTCGCCGGGCTTTGCGCCCTGCGCCATCTTGATCTGCAGGTCGTCGGCCTCGGTGAGGTAGTGGCTGGTCACCCCGAACCGGCCCGAGGCGACCTGCTTGATCGCCGAGCGGCGCTCGGGGTCGAGGAGCCTCTCGGTGTCCTCGCCGCCCTCGCCGGTGTTCGACTTGCCCCCGATCCGGTTCATCGCGATCGCCAGGGTCTCGTGGGCCTCCTTCGAGATCGAGCCGTAGCTCATCGCTCCGGTGGAGAACCGCTTCATGATCGCCGAGGCGGGTTCGACCTCGGAGATGTCGATCGGTCCGTCGGGGCCGGGGACGAGGTCGAGGAGGCCGCGCAGGGTCATGAGCTCCCGTGACTGGTCGTCGATGGCCTTCGTGTACTCCTCGAAGATGTCGTAGCGCTTCGTCGCCGTCGCGTGCTGGAGCTTGAAGATCGTCTCCGGGTTGAACAGGTGCCCGGGACCCTCACGCCGCCACTGGTACTCCCCGCCGACGCGCAGCGGCCGGTGGGAGGGCCGCGGGTGGTCGTCGCGGTAGGAGTCGGCGTGGCGGGCGCTCGCCTCGGCGGCGATCTCCGTCATGCCCTTGCCCCCGAGCTGGTGCGGGGTCGAGGTGAAGTACCGGTCGATGAACTCCTCGGACAGGCCGATCGCCTCGAAGGTCTGCGCACCGTGGTAGGACTGCACGGTCGAGATGCCCATCTTCGACATGATCTTGAGCAGGCCCTTGTTCAGCGCCCCGAGGACGTTGGCCACGGCCGCCTCCTCGCTCACCCCGCGCAGCCGGTCGGCCCGCACGAGCGCCTCGGCGGTCTCCATGACGAGGTACGGGTTGACCGCCGAAGCTCCGAAGCTCACGAGGGTCGCGACATGGTGGACCTCGCGGACGTCACCGGCCTCGACGACGATGCTCACCCGGGTGCGGGTGCGCTGGCGCACGAGATGGTGGTGGAGGGCGGAGGTGAGCAGGAGCGAGGGGATCGGGGCGAGGTCGGCCGTCGAGTCGCGGTCGCTTAAGATGATGAACACGGCACCGGCCTCGACCGCGGCATCGGCTTCGGCGCACAGCTCCTCGATGCGCCGCTCCATCGCGTCGGGTCCGGCATTGACGGAGAAGAGGCCCGAGAGCGTCACGGTCGGCCGGGGATTGTCCACGCCGAGGTGGGCGCCCTGGACGTGGGCGATCGCCGCGAGCTCGTCGTTGTCGATGACGGGACGCGAGATCATGATGTGCGCAGAGTCCGGGCGCGAGTGCTCGAGCAGGTTGCCCTCCCGGCCAAGCCCCGCGGACATGCTTGTGACGATGTGCTCGCGGATCGAGTCGAGCGGTGGGTTCGTCACCTGCGCGAAGTTCTGGTGGAAGTAGTCGAAGAGGAGTCGGGGCCGGGTGGACAGCCCCGCGATCGCGGTGTCGGTGCCCATCGCGCCCAGCGGTTCGACCCCGGTCTCGGCCATCGGGGAGATGAGCAGGCGCAGCTCCTCCTCGGTGTAGCCGAAGGTCCGCTGACGGCGGCGCACCGAGGACTGCGGATGCCTGACGTGGACGCGGGTGGGCAGGTCCTCGAGCCGCTTCGACGAGTCCGCGACCCAGTCGGCGTACGGGTGCTGGGTGGCGAGCTGGTTCTTGATCTCCGTGTCGGAGATGATCCGCTCGGATTCCGTGTCGACGAGGAACATCCGGCCCGGGGTGAGCCGACCGCGCCCGACGATGTCGTCCTCGGGGAGGTCGACGACGCCGATCTCGCTGGCGAGTACGACCGTGTCCGAGGTCATGACGTAGCGGGCGGGGCGCAGTCCGTTGCGGTCGAGCACGGCACCGGCGATGCGTCCGTCGGTGAAGCCGACGCAGGCGGGTCCGTCCCACGGCTCCATGAGCAGCGAGTGGTACTCGTAGAAGGCCTTGCGGGACTCGCCCATGCCCGGATTGTTCTCCCACGCCTCGGGGATCATCATGAGCATGGCCTGCGGCAGAGGCCGGCCGGCGGCGACCATGAGCTCGAGCACGGCGTTGAACGATGCGGAGTCCGACGCCCCGGGCGGGACGATCGGGAAGAGCCGCTCGAGGCTCGAGTCGGTCTCGGGCACCGGGGAGGCGAGCAGGTCCGAGGCGAGGTGCGATTCACGGGCGCGCATCCAGTTGCGGTTGCCGCGCACGGTGTTGATCTCGCCGTTGTGGGCGATCGTGCCGAAGGGCTGGGCGAGCTGCCACGACGGGAACGTGTTCGTCGAGAATCGCGAGTGGACGAGTGCGATGCGCGAGGTCACCCGCTCATCGTGGAGTTCGGTGTAGTACGGGGCGAGCTGACCGGTCGCGAGCATGCCCTTGTAGGTGATCGTCGCCGGCGACAGCGACGGGAAGTAGATGCCGGCATGGTCGGTCCGCTTGCGCACGATGTAGGCCCGTCGGCGCAGGTCGTCGGCATCCCGGGCCGGGTAGCGGGGGTCGATGCCGAAGAAGACGTGGCGCATGTGCGGCTGGGTCGCCCGTGCGATGTCGCCGAGGACGGATTCGTCGCGGGGGACGTCGCGGATCGCGAGGACGGTGAGCCCCTCCTCGGCGGCGATGCGGCGCACGAGCGCCTCTTCGTCGGCGAGCGGCTCATGACCGGCGGTCGGGAAGTCCGCGTCGCTCTCGGCCATCGGTCCGCCGGTGAGGTCGCGGCGGTAGTCCTGGGAGAAGAAGCCGATGCCCACGGCGTACTCTCCCGCCTCGGGGAGGGTGATGCCGTCGGCGGCGAGCACCTCGGCGAAGTAGTCGTGCGGGATCTGCAGCGTGATGCCTGCTCCGTCGCCGGTGCCTTCGTCGGAGGCGATGCCTCCGCGGTGTTCGAGCTTGCGCAGCGCGCTCAGGGCCTGTTCGACGACGAGGTGGTCGGCCTCCCCGCGGTACCGGACGATGAGGGCGAGCCCGCAGGCGTCGTGCTCGAGCGCGGGATCGTAGAGTCCGGTGCGGTGCTGCGGGAACTCGGGGGTCGTTGAGGGGTCACGGGACATCGGCTGCCTTCACGGGGTCTAGTCAACTTCCAGCAGACGACGCTGTCTCGAACTGGCTTCATCGCGCCCTCAGAAGGTCGTCCTTCGGGCACAGGTGTGACGTGGTTCTCACGTGTGAGCTTCCAATCTACACCCCGTGACGGCGTGGGCGAAAACGTGAAAGGACCGAAAGGTGGACCAGAACGTCTCACTGACCGGACTTTTCGTCCTCCGTTCCCCGTGATCGCGAGCGGACGTCGGGGATGATCGAGATCGCCGAGGTGACTGCTCCGAAGAACCCGAATCCGGGCTTCTCGTCCTCACCGCGTCCCGTCCTCTGCCTCCGATCGGACCGCGGCGACGGTCTGTCGGCCCGCCTCGGCGACGCGTCGTCGGCCTGTCCGGGCGTCGGAGCGCTCGGGTGGTCGGATCCGTCGTCCTCGTGCCGGCCGTGCTTCGCAAGCGCTCGGGCGCCGGGAACGTAGACCGAGGTCTCGGGCTCCTTGTGCCGGGAGCGGGAGACGAGGAACCAGATGAGTCCGACGGCGAAGACGAGGATCGACGTCCAGATGTTGAGCCGCAGCCCGAGGACGAGTTCGGCATCGTCGATGCGCAGGGCCTCGATCCACACGCGGCCGAGCGTGTAGTAGCAGATGTAGAGCGCGAAGACCTGACCGTGGCCGAGGCGGAACCTGCGGGCGGCGACGATGAGGATGAAGCAGCCGGCGAGGTTCCACAGGGATTCGTAGAGGAAGGTCGGCTGGAAGAGGGTGTCGGCGGGCAGCGCGGGGTCGGGCCAGTTGGGATTGAGCTGACCGTCGACGTACTTGTCGATGCGCAGACCCCACGGCAGGGTCGTCGGGGACCCGAAGAGCTCCTGGTTGAACCAGTTGCCCCACCGGCCCACGGCCTGGGCGAGGATGAGCCCGGGGGCGGCGGCGTCGAGGAACGGCAGGATCCTGATCCCCTGGTATCGGGCGACCGCCCACGCGGCGAGCATGCCGAGGGCCACGGCACCCCAGATCCCGAGACCGCCGTTCCAGATCTTCAGCGCGTCGAGCGGGTTCCCGTTCGGCCCGAAGTACGGGTCGGGGGTGGAGAAGATGTGGTAGAGGCGTCCGCCGATGATGCCGGCGGGCACCGTGATGATCGCGATGTTCCACAGGTCGTCCTCGTGGCCGCCGCGGGCGCGCCAGCGCCTCGAGGTCAGCCACAGGGCGAGGAGGATGCCCGCGAGGATGCAGAGTGCGTAGGCGTGGATCGTCAGCGGGCCGATCGAGAAGCCGCTCCAGCTCGGGGAGGGGATCTCGGCCACGAGATCGACGTCGCTCATGCGCAGCCCTCCCGGAGTTCGCCGGCAAGTGTGCGCAGGGCGGGGACCCCGCCCTCGTCGAGGGCGCGGATGAGGGCGGAGCCGACGATGACGCCGTCGGCGTAGGCGGCCACCTCGGCTGCCTGCTCGCGGTTCGAGACGCCGAGTCCGACGCACACGTGCGGGGCACCGGCCTCGCGGAGGCGGGCGACGAGGTCGCGGGCATGGTCGTCGACGCTCGAGCGGACCCCGGTCACTCCCATCGTCGAGGCCGCGTAGACGAAGCCGCGGCTGGCGTCGACGATCGTGGCGATGCGCTCGGGCGTCGACGACGGCGCGGCGAGGAAGATCCGGTCGAGGCCGTGGTCGTCGGCCGCGGCCATCCACTCTCCGGCCTCGTCGGGGATGAGGTCGGGGGTGATGATCCCCGCTCCCCCGGCGGCGGCGAGGTCACGGGCGAACGCGGAGACCCCGTATTGGAGGACGAGGTTCCAGTAGCTCATGACGACGGCGGTGCCGCCCGCCTCGGCGACGGCGGAGACGGCGGTGAAGACGTCCTTCGTGCGCACGCCGCCCTCCAGTGCCGCCTCGGCGGCCCGTTGGATGACGGGTCCGTCCATCCCGGGGTCGGAGTAGGGCAGGCCGACTTCGACGATGTCGACGCCGGATTCGACGAGAGCGGTCATCGCCTCGATCGATCCCTCGACGGTGGGGAAGCCGACGGGCAGGTAGCCGATGAGGGCGGCACTGCGCCCCGCCTCGGCGACCGCGTCGACGGTCTCTCCGGTCGTCGTCATACCTGCACTGCTCCTTCGTCGAAGTAGTCGAACCACGTCGCTGCCGTGGTCATGTCCTTGTCGCCGCGTCCCGAGAGGCTGACCAGGATGATCGCCTCGGGTCCGAGCCGCTCACCCACCCGCATCGCCCCGGCCAGGGCGTGGGCGGATTCGATCGCGGGGATGATGCCCTCGGTGCGGGCGAGCAGCTGGAGTGCGGTCATCGCCTCGTCGTCCATGACCGGTTCGTAGACGACGCGGCCGGTGTCGTGGAGGTGCGAGTGCTCGGGCCCCACCGAGGGATAGTCGAGGCCCGCGGAGACCGAATGCGAGGGTCGGGTCTGACCGTCCTCGTCCTGGAGGATGTACGTGGCTGAGCCGTGGAGGACCCCGGGCCGTCCGCCGGAGAACCGGGCGGCGTGGCGGCCGGACTCGATGCCCTCTCCCCCGGCCTCGAAGCCGAAGATGCTCACGTCCTCATCGGGGAGGAAGGCCGCGAAGATGCCCATCGCGTTCGACCCGCCTCCCACACACGCGCACACAGCGTCGGGCAGTCGGCCGACGGTCTCGAGGAGCTGTTCGCGCGCCTCGGTGCCGATGACCTGCTGGAAGGCGCGGACCATGGCGGGGAACGGGTGGGGGCCGGCGACGGTGCCGATGACGTAGTGAGTGCTGCCGACATTGGCGACCCAGTCGCGCATCGCCTCGTTCATCGCGTCCTTGAGGGTGCGCGTGCCGTTGGCGACGGCGTTGACCTTCGCCCCGAGCAGGCGCATGCGGGCGACGTTGAGGGCCTGCCTGCGGGTGTCCTCCTCGCCCATGTAGACCTCGCACTCCATGCCGAGCAGTGCTGCGGCCGTGGCGGTGGCCACCCCGTGCTGACCGGCGCCGGTCTCGGCGATGAGCCGGGACTTGCCCATCCGCTTCGCGAGCAGCGCCTGCCCGATCGCGTTGTTGATCTTGTGGCTGCCGGTGTGGTTGAGGTCTTCGCGCTTGAGGAAGACGCGGGCTCCCCCGCAGTGAGCGGCGAACCGCGTCGCCTCAGTGAGCAGGCTGGGCCGACCGATGTAGCGCAGCTGCAGGTCACGGAGCTCTGCGGTGAACTCCGGATCGACCTGGGACTTCCGCCAGGTCTCCTCGATCTCGTCGAGCGCCGGGATGAGGGCTTCGGGAATGAACCTCCCGCCGAACGCACCGAAGTACGGTCCGGTCTCCGTGGTCTCAGTCATGGCTGTCCTTCGGTTCGTGTGCCTGCGGTCAGGGTCTCAGGCGCGCTGATGCGCGCGGCCCGCTGCGGTGTAGGAGGCCACGGCGGCCTGCGGGTCGCCGTCGCGGACGAGGGCCTCGCCGACGAGCACGGCGTCGGCACCGGCGCGGGCGTAGGCGTCGACGTCGCCGACGCCGGCGACTCCGGACTCGGCGACGAGCGTGCACCCGGCAGGGGCGAGCTCGGCGAGCGGCGCGAACCGGGCCGTGTCGACGCTGAGGTCCTTGAGGTTGCGGGTGTTGACGCCGATGAGCCGGGCCCCGATGTCGATCGCGGTCTCCATCTCGGCGACGCTGTGGGTCTCGACGAGGGCCGTCATGCCCAGGGAGGCCGCGAGGTCGTGGAAGTCGCGCAGCTGCGCCGGGGAGAGAGCGGCGACGATGAGGAGGACGAGGTCGGCCCCGTGGGCACGGGCCTCGTGGAACTGGTACTCGTCGACCATGAAGTCCTTGCGCAGCACCGGTACGTCGACGGCCGCCCGGACGGCGTCGAGGTCGACGAGGCTGCCGGAGAAGCGACGGCCCTCGGTGAGGACGCTGATCGCCCGGGCTCCGCCGGCGGCGTAGAGGCCGGCGAGAGTGCCGGGGTCCGGGATGTCGGCGAGGTCGCCGCGCGAGGGTGAGCGGCGCTTGACCTCGGCGATGACGCCGAAGTCGGCGTCGAGGTCGAAGGTGCGCACCGGAGCCGCCGCACGGGCGGACTCGACGACCGCGGACAGCGGGACCTCGCGGCGACGCGCCTCGAGGTCCTCGCGGACGCCGACGATGATGTCATCGAGGACGGTCATCGGCGCTTCGGCTTGGTTCCCAGTCCGACGGCGCGCAGGATCATGCCGACGATGAGGCCGACCACGGCGACCCCGCCGCCTGCGTAGACGATCGTCGGGTTGTGGATCGTGAAGCCCACGCAGCCGATCGACAGTCCCACGAGCATGATGATGACACCGGTCCAGCCGGCGACGGAGTTGCCGTGGCCGGGGTCGGCGATGGCGGCGTAGTCGATCGTGGACTTATCGAGATCGGTGGCGCCCGAACGGGCGACGGATTGCGACATGGCGCTCCTTACGCTGACGTGCTCAAGTACTCTCTCATTGTGTCACGTCCAACGCCCCGAGTTGGCATCGACCCGGCACCTGAGATCGGGGTCGGCGCCTCCGGGTCACGTCCGACGCCCCTCACGTCCTCCGCGGCGGATCCTCATCGTTGCCGCGTTCGACCTCTTCACCGCGGGAGAGCGCATCCCACGTCGCCGCAGAGTCGAAGTCACCGTCCTCGGCCTGCGCCGTGCGGGCGTAGCGGTTCGACCCCGACCATGTGCGCGAGGACACGACGACCCAACCGATGACGACGACGGCGAGGACCGCGCCGATGAGGGCGACGAGCGGCCACGAGGTCGCACCCTCGGCCCCCATCGCGGTGATCGCGGTCATCCCGTAGCCGAGCGCTGCGAGGAGGGCGAAGGTGAGGACGACGATGCGGCCGACCTTCCCGAACATCGCCGAGAGCAGCCCGCACACGGCGATGATCGCCACGCATGCGGTGGCGATCGGCGAGGCCTGGCTCGTCTCCGTCTGGCTGGGCAGGGCGACCCCGGAGGGGCCGAGCGTGTCGCTCGCCGCCCCGGTCTGCCAGGTGGCGAGCGTGATCGCCCAGAGGGCGGCTGCGACGACGAGGATGAGGAGGACTCCGCGGGACTTCGTCATCGTCGACCTCCCGCGGCCGTGGCGGCATCCGCCGAGGAGGCCACCCGGTGGGCGCGTCCGGCCGCGGCTGCCGCGGTGAGCACTGCGGCCGCCTTGTTCTCCGACTCCTCGTATTCGGTCTCGGGCACGGAGTCGGCGACGATGCCGCCGCCGGCGAAGACGCTCATCACTCCGTCGCGGAGGACCCCGGTGCGGATGGCGATCGCGAGGTCGAGGTCGCCGGTGAAGGAGAGGTACCCGACGACTCCCCCGTAGAGTCCGCGCCCGACGACCTCGAGTTCGTCGATGATCTGCAGGGCGCGCGGCTTCGGGGCCCCGGACAGCGTGCCGGCGGGGAAGGTCGCCGTGAGCACGTCGACGGCCCCGTGCCCGTCCTCGAGTTCGCCGCGCACGGTCGAGGAGATGTGCATGATGTGGCTGAACCGTTCGATGTCCATGAACGCGCTCACGTCGATCGTGCCGGCCCGACAGACCTTCGCGAGGTCGTTGCGGGCGAGGTCGACGAGCATGAGGTGCTCGGCGCGCTCCTTCTCATCGGCGAGGAGTTCGCGGGCGAGACGGTCGTCCTCCTCCGGGTTCGCCCCGCGGGGCCGGGAACCGGCGATGGGGTGGGTGACGACGGTGCCCTGGCGCACCGTGACGAGCGCCTCGGGCGAGGAGCCGATGATGCTCACCGGCTGTCCGTCTGAGTCGTGGAGGTCGAGGAGGTACATGAACGGCGAGGGGTTCGCCCGCCGCAGCATCCGGTAGACCATGAGCGCCTCGGCGTCGCAGTCCGTGTCGAAGCGCTGCCCGAGGACGACCTGGAAGATCTCACCGTCGACGATGTCCTGCTTGGCCCTGCGCACACCTTCGAGGTACGTCTCACGCGGGGTGCGGGTGCGCACCTGCGGGGTCACCGCTTCCGGCACGCGCACCTCGGCGGGGGCGGGGGCGGTGATGCGGGCGAGCATCGCCTCGATCCGAGCGACCCCGGAGGCGTAGGCGTCGTCGATCCCGGTCTCCGCCCCGTCGACGTTGACGACGTTGGCGACGAGGGTGAGCGTGCCCGAGTAGTGGTCGTAGACGGCGATGTCCCCGGGGATCATCAGCTGCACGGTCGGCAGCCGGTGTTCGTCGGGCTGCGGGTCGCCGAGCTTCTCGACCTCTCGGATGATGTCCCACCCGAAGTACCCGACGAGGCTCGAGACCATCGGCGGCAGGTCGCTCGACTCGATCCGGAGCAGCTCGAGGGTGGCCGCGACCGCATCGAGGACGCTGCCGGTGCGGGGCACTCCGACGGGAGGGGTGCCCTCCCAGCGGAAGCCCTCGGACGTCGAGACCAGGGTGGCCACGGGCGCGGAGCCGATGAACGAGTAGCGCGCCCACGCACCGGCCTCGGCGGATTCGAAGAGGAACGACCCGGGGGTGCCGTCGGTGAGCTTCCGGTAGAGGCTGAGCGGGGTCTCGGCGTCGGCGAGCACCTCCGCGTGGACGGGCACGAGTCGCGCCGTCGCCCCGGCGGCCCTGAAGCCGGCGAGGTCGGGGCGGATGTCGAGGCCGGACTCAGTCGTCGGGATCGTCACTGATCGTCCTTCCTGTGAAGCAGGTGTCGGTGAGGGTGTGGCATGCGGGTCCGGTCTGGTCGACGACCATGAGCAGCGCGTCGGCGTCGCAGTCGAGGGCGAGCGAGACGAGCGCCTGGGTGTTCCCGGAGGTCTCCCCTTTGACCCAGTGCTCCTGCCGTGAGCGCGACCAGTAGACGGCCCGCCGCTCGGCCAGGGTGCGTTCGATGGCTGTGCGGTCCATCCACGCGAGCATGAGGACGTCCCGTGTCGTCGCCTCCTGGACGACGACGGGGGCGAGCCCGTCGGGTCCGAACGTGATGACCTCCCGCCAGTTCTCCGGGGTCGCGTCGATCTGCCTCTCGCTCATCGGACCTCGAACCCCTCTGCCGCGAGCGCGGCCTTGACCTCGTCGATGTGGAGCGTGCCGTAGTGGAAGACGCTGGCGGCGAGCACGGCGTCTGCTCCGGCCCGCACCGCGGGGGCGAAGTGTTCGACCCTCCCCGCCCCGCCCGAGGCGATGAGCGGCACGCTCACCGCCGCCCGGGCGGCGGAGATGAGCTCGAGGTCGAAGCCCTCACGGGTGCCGTCGGCGTCGATCGAGTTGAGCAGCACCTCGCCGACCCCGCGCTCGGCCGCCTCGCGGATCCACTCGATCGCATCGCGGCCCGTGCCCTCCCGGCCGCCGCGGATGGTCACTTCGAAGCCCGACGGGGTCTCACCGCCCCGGGTGCGCCGGGCATCGAGGGAGAGGACGAGCACCTGGTTGCCGAAGTGACGGGAAATGTCGCTGATGAGCTGCGGGTCCGCGACTGCCGAGGTGTTGACGGAGACCTTGTCCGCGCCGTCGCGCAGGAGCCGGTCGACGTCGGAGACGCTGCGCACGCCGCCGCCGACGGTGAGCGGGATGAAGACCTCCTCGGCGCACGCGGCGACGATGTCGTGGACGGTCTCACGGTCGCCGCTGCTCGCGGTGACGTCGAGGAACGTGAGTTCGTCGGCTCCCGCCTCACCGTAGGCGCGGGCGAGTTCGACGGGGTCCCCGGCGTCGCGGAGCTCGGCGAAGCGCACGCCCTTGACGACGCGTCCGGCGTCGACGTCGAGGCATGGGATGACTCTCACGGCAACCATGGTCTTCTCCTAGATCCCCAGTGTCCGGTAGCGCTCCAACCGCCGTGCCCGTCTCCGGGCTGCGGGTTCGCGCATGAGTTCGATGAGTTCGTACTCGAGGGTGTCGCCGACCCGCGCGACGAAGTCGAGGGGTTCGTCGCCGGCATCGGGATGCTCGGCGATGATCCGATCGACGACGCCGGTCTCGAGGAGCTTGGGGGCGTGGACGCCCTGACTCTGCGCCATCTGCGGGGCGAACTCGGTCGTGCGGTGGACGATCGCCGAGGCGCCCTCGGGTGGGAGCGGGGACAGCCAGCCGTTCTCGGCGCTGAGCACTCTGTCGGCGGGGATGAGCGCGAGCGCGCCCCCGCCCGAGCCCTCGCCGAGGATGAGGGAGACCGTCGGCGCGTCGAGGTTGGCGAGGTCGGCGAGCGAACGGGCGATCTCTCCGGCGATGCCGCCCTCCTCGGCGGACTGGGAGAGCGCGGCACCGGGGGTGTCGATGACGGTGACGAGCGGGAGGTCGAGTTCGGCGGCGAGCTTCATTCCGCGCCTGGCCTCGCGCAGCGCCGCCGGGCCGAGCGGGGCCCGGGAGTCCTGGCGGAAGCGGTCCTGGCCGAGGACGATGCACGGGGCGGACCCGAACTTCGCGAGCGCGAGCAGGAGGCCGGGATCCTTCTCTCCCTGACCGGTGCCGTTGAGCGGCAGCACGGTGTTCGCCGCGGTCCGCAGCAGGTCGCGGACCCCGGGACGATCGCCTCGGCGCGAGCGGGTGATCGCCTGCCACGCGTCGGCGTCCGGGTCGACGGTCTCCGGGCGGGTGTCGGGGTCGGGGACGCGGGCCGGGACCTCTTTGGCGCCCATGAGGACGTCGAGGACGCGGGAGACTGTGGCGTGGATCCGTTCGGGTCCGATGACGGCGTCGATGATCCCGTGCTTGTGGAGGTTCTCCCCGGTCTGGACGTTCTCGGGGAACGGTTCGCCGTAGAGGGCCTCGAACACGCGCGGTCCGAGGAACCCGATGAGGGAACCGGGTTCGGCGACGGTGACATGGCCCATCGACCCCCACGAGGCGAAGACTCCCCCGGTCGTCGGGTGCCGGAGGTAGACGAGGTAGGGCAGGCCGGCCCGGCGGTGGGCGACCACGGCGTTGGTGATCTTGACCATCGAGAGGAACGCGACGGTGCCCTCCTGCATGCGGGTGCCGCCCGAGGCGGGGCCCGCGAGCAGGGGCAGCCCTTCGAGAGTGGCGCGTTCGATGGCGTCGGTGAGCCGTTGGGCGGCGGCGACGCCGATCGACCCGGCGAGGAACCGGAACTCTCCGGCGACGACGGCGACCCGGCGCCCGTTGATCGTCCCCTCACCGGTGATGATCGCCTCGTCGACCCCGGACTTCTCGCGTGCTGCGGCGAGTTCGGCCGCATAGTCGGCCGAGACTCCCCCAGCGGGGGTGACCGGTGGCTCGTCCCAGGAGACGAAGGAACCCTCGTCGAGGACGATGTCGACGAGCTCGGTCGCGTTCAGACGTGCCACGGTCTCACTCCTCCCGGTCGGTGCCGGGCTCCGCCGGTGCGTCGCCGGTCAGCCAGGCGGCGATCGCCTCGGCGTCCTCGTCGAGCAGCGGCGGGGCGTCGTGGCTCGTCTTCGTCGTCTCCACCTCGGCGCCGTCGACGGAGTCGAAGAACCGCAGCGGCGGGCCGGGCAGGTCGATGCCGCCGAGGACGGGGTGGTCGACGGAGATCTTGAGGCCCTGGCTGAGCGCCTGCTCCCACTCGTAGACCTCGGGCAGGGTGCGCACGGTGCCGGCCGGGATGCCGGCGGAGCTGAGCCGCTCGAGGAGGTCGGCGGAGTCGAACTCTGAGAAACGGGACTCGATGAGGTCGATGACGGCCTGCCGGTTGGCCACCCGTGCGGCATTGTCGGCCATGCCCGGGGTGGCGGGATCGATGTCGAAGACCGCGCAGAGCTTCTGCCAGAGGCTCTCGTTGCCCACGGAGATCTGCACGGCGCCGTCGCGCGAGGCGAAGAGTCCGTACGGCGAGAGCGAGGGGTGGTGGTTGCCGCCGGGCAGCGGTGTCTCGCCTGCCACCGTGGTCCGGGTGCCCTGGAAGGCGTGGACGCCGACCATGCCGGCGATGAGCGAGGTGCGCACGATCTTGCCCCTGCCGGTGCGTTCGCGCTCGAGCAGGGCTGCGAGCACACCGTAGGAGCCGTAGATCCCGGCGAGGAGGTCGGCGATCGGGACGCCGACGCGCTGCATGTCCTCGGGTCCCGAACCGGTCAGGGACATCAGTCCCGCCTCGCCCTGGGCGATCTGGTCGTATCCGGCGCGGGAGGCTTCGGGACCGTCGTGGCCGAACCCGGTGATGGAGAGGATGATCAGCCGCGGGTTGATCTCCAGGCACTGGGCCGGGGAGAAGCCGAGACGCTCGAGGACGCCGGTGCGGAAGTTCTCGATGAGGACGTCGGCGCGGGCGATGAGTGCGCGCAGGGTCTCCGCTCCGGTCTCGGACTTGAGATCGAGGGCGATCGACTCCTTGTTGCGGTTGCACGAGAGGAAGTAGGTGGCCTGCGGATCGTCGTCGGGACCGACGAAGGGCGGACCCCATGAGCGGGAGTCGTCGCCGCGACCGGGGTTCTCGACCTTGATCACGCGCGCGCCGAGGTCGCCGAGCATCATCCCGGCATGCGGGCCGGCCAGCGCCCGGGAGAGGTCGATGACGGTGCAGCCGCTCAGCGGCCCTGTCTCTGTCGCGGTCATGGCTGGTCCTCCTCGAAGTTCGTCCACTTGGTCACGAGCATACGCAGTCGGGCGACCTCCTCGTGTGCGCGGGGGCCGTCGGCATGCTGGATCGCCATCACCGCGCACGTCGAGCCGTCGGCGAGGTCGAGGATCGGCCACGGGTCGTCGCCGACGCGGGAGAAGGTCACCCCGACGATCTCCGACCACTTCACGTGCCGCGTGCGCACGATGTTGCGCACCGTCACCCCGGTGCGATCGGGTCGGGCCTGGATGTCGGCGACGCGCAGCAGCGCTCCGCCGAAGAGGATGCCGAGCAGGTTCATCCACACCATGTCGATGAGGTGCCAGGGCCGCCAGTCGACGACGAAGAGAGCGACCGAGAGGACGGCGAAGCCGACGAACAGGGCGATCGCCCCGACGATGCCGATGACCCTCACCTGGCGTGGTCGGAAGACGGCGAACTCAGATGCGGCAGGCGCCAATGCTCGTCACCAGAATCGCTCGCGCGCCGACCGCGTAGAGGCGGTCCATGACATTGTTGACGTCCTTCGCCTCGACCATGACCCGCACGGCCACCCAGCCGGTCTCCTGCAGCGGGGAGACCGTCGGCGATTCGAGGCCGGGGGTGAGCGCGATCGCCTCGGGGACGAGGCGCTCCTCGATGTTGTAGTCGACGAGGACGTACTGCCGGGCGACCATGACCGATTCGAGGCGGCGGCGGAGCACTTCGACCGAGGAGTCGGCTCCGTCACGCTGGACGAGGACGGCTTCGGAGTCGAGCAGCGGTTCGCCGAAGGTCTCGAGGCCGGCTGCCCGCAGGGTCGAGCCGGTCTCGACGACGTCGGCGACGGCATCGGCGACCCCGAGTTGGATCGAGACCTCGATGGCCCCGTCGAGCTGCACGGTCGTCGCCTCGATCCCGCGGGCCTTCAGGTCGGACTGGACGAGGTGCGGGAAGCTCGTGGCGATCCGCAGTCCGGCGAGTTCGTCGACGGAGGAGAAGCGTCCGGCCTCTCCGGCGTAGAAGAAGCGGGAGGAGCCGAAGCCGAGGCCGACGACCTCCTCGGCGGGGGCCTGGGACTCGAGGAGCAGGTCACGGCCGGTGATGCCGGCGTCGAGGATCCCGGAGCCGACGTAGACGGCGATGTCGCGGGGGCGGAGGTAGAAGAACTCGACCCCGTTGGTCTCGTCGCGGTGGACGAGGGTCTTCGACCCGCGGCGGGTCGAGTATCCGGCTTCGCTGAGCATGTCGGTGGCGGCTTCGGAGAGGATGCCCTTGTTGGGCACGGCTACACGCAGCATGGCGTCCTTTGCGGAGGTGGGACGGGAGGTCACAGGTGGGCGTTGACGTCGTCGAGGCTCACGTCCTTGGCGATCATGAGCACCTGGAGATGGTAGAGCAGCTGTGAGATCTCCCCGGCGAGTTCGTCCTTCGACTCGTACTCCGCGGCCATCCACACCTCGGCGGCCTCCTCGACGACCTTCTTGCCGATCGCATGGACTCCGGCGTCGAGTTCGGCGACGGTCTTCGACCCCGCGGGGCGGTCGAGGGACTTCTGGAGGAGTTCGGCGTAGAGAGAATCGAAGGTCTTCACCCGATCCAGGGTAGACCATAGCCGCCGTCCCGCCCTCGCGGGGTCTCAGGTCCCGGACGACTCCTCGGGGCCGCGGGTGACGTCGGTCGCGCCGAGGTGGGGCGCCGAGATCGTCTGCTTCGAGCGCTTCGCCCAGTCGATGAGTCCGAGGATGACCATGACGAGGAAGATGAGGTAGACGGCGCCGGAGAAGACGAGGCCGCCTGCCACGGCGAGCGGGATGCCGACGAGGTCGACGGCGAGCCAGACGAACCAGAACTCGACGACCGCCCGGCCCTGGGCGTACATCGCGACGAGGGAGCCGATGAAGATGTAGGCGTCGGGGTACGGGTTCCACGACCATCCGCCCACGGAGAGGATCCAGCCGAAGACCGCGGTGCCGATGACGAGGGCCGCGATGATCCCGACCCGCTCCTTCCACGTCGCCCAGCGGACGACGACCTCACCGGAGTTCTCCTGTGACTTCCGCCACTGTGTCCACCCCCAGATCGCCGCGACGATGATGACGACCTGGCGGGAGGCGTTGCCGCCGAGCCCGGCGGAGATCGAGGCGGAGAAGAGGAGGATCGAGCCGAGGATCTGCACCGGCCAGGAGAGGATGTTCCGGCGCAGGGCGAGGACGACCGTGGCGAGGGCGCAGATGTTGCCGAAGAGGTCGGAGTACGGCACCGGCTTGCCGAGCAGTTCGAACGCCGGAGTGTTGAGCCAGCTGAGGAATTCCATCGTCGTCTCGGTTCTCTCGTCGGTGCGGTCGCTAGTGGGCGTGGGCGGCGGCGAGCGTCCGCAGCTGTGCGATCGCGGCCGCGGCGTCCTCGGCGCCGTAGACCGCGGAGCCGGCGACGAGGACGTCGGCCCCGGCGTCGACGACGCGCTCGACGGTGGAGGCGGAGACACCGCCGTCGACCTGGAGGCGGATCTCGAGGTTCGCCTCCGAGATCGCCTCCCGGGTGCGGCGGATCTTCGGCAGGCACACGTCGAGGAACTTCTGCCCCCCGAAGCCGGGTTCGACGGTCATGATGAGGATCTGGTCGAACTCGCCAAGGAGGTCGACGTACGGTTCGATCGGGGTCGCCGGTTTGAGCGCGAGGCTCGCCCGCGCTCCGAGGCGGCGCAGCTCCCGGGCCAGGCGCACGGGGGCGGCGGCCGCCTCGGCGTGGAAGGTCACCGAGGCGCACCCGATCTCCGCATAGACGGGGGCATTCCGGTCGGCGTCGTCGATCATGAGGTGCGCGTCGAGCGGGATCGGGCTGACCTCGTGGATCCGCTCGACGACGGGAGGGCCGAACGTGAGGTTGGGCACGAAGTGGTTGTCCATGACGTCGATGTGCGCCATGTCGGCCGTCGCGATCCTCTCCAGCTCCCCGCGGAGGTCGGAGAAGTCGGCGGAGAGGATGCTCGGGTTGATCTCGATCACAGGGGTGCCTTTCGCAGCAGGGCCAGGAACATTCCGTCGGTGTCGTGGACGTGGGGCCAGAGTTGGGCGAAGCCTCCGGAGCCCCGGCCCACCGAGGCGAACGACTCCGCCTCTGCGCCGGTGACCTCGGCGAGGACGGCGGGGGCGTCGAGGACCTCGACCGCCTCACCGCGCGAACGCAGAACGTCGTCGACGACGAGGACGGTCTCGGCGTAGTGGGGCGAGCACGTCGAGTACGCGACGACGCCGCCCGGGGCGCACGCATCGAGCGCTGCGGTGAGGATCTCCCGCTGCAGCCCGGCCAGCGCGTTGACGTCCTCGGGGCGGCGCCGATAGCGGGCTTCGGGGCGACGGCGGAGCGCGCCGAGCCCCGTGCAGGGGACGTCGACGAGGACCTTCGCGTACGGTCCCGTCGCGTCCCTGGCGTCGGCGACGGCGACGGTGACGTTCTCCAGCGCCTGCGTGGAGGTCTCGACGAGGGAGACGCGGTGCGGGCTCGAGTCGAAGGCCGCGAGCACCTCACCCTCGGCTCGGGCGGTCGCGGCGAGCAGAGCGGCCTTGCCACCGGGTCCGGCGCAGAGGTCGGCCCACGGACCGTCCGGGGCGCTGACGTGGGCCAGGGCGAGGGCGACGAGCGCCGAGCCCTCGTCCTGGACGCGGGCGCGGCCCTCGGCGATCGCGGGCACGTCGCGGGGAACGGTGTCGTCGAGGTGGACGCCGACGGGTGAGAGCGGGGTCGGGACACCGGGCAGCTCGGCCCGGTCGAGGAGTCCGGGCAGGGCGGTGACGGCGACCTGGGCAGGGGCGTTGTCGGCGGTGAGCAGCGTGTCGATCTCCGCGGCGTCGCGGCCGTGGCCCTTGAGCGCCTGGGTGAGCGCGCGGACGACCCATTCGGGGTGGGAGTGCTCGACCGCCCGGCGCCCGGTCTCCGACAGGCCCGCGGAGACCCGCTCGAGCCACGTGCCACGGTCGGCTTCGGCGATCCGGCGGAGGACGGCGTTGACGAATCCGGCCGTGCGCGGGGCCGAGCGCTTGACGACCCCGACGGTCTCGGCGACCGCTGCGTGGTCGGGCACGCGCATCGCGAGCACCTGGTGGGCGCCCATCCGCATCGCGGCGAGCGGTTCGGGGTCGATCGCGGACACGGGTCGGCCGGCCGCCTTCTCGATGACGGCGTCGTAGAACTCCTGCCCGCGCAGGGTGCCGTACGTGAGTTCGGTCGCGAAGGCGGCGTCCTGTCCGCTCACGTGCGTGCGTGCGAGCTTCGCGGGCAGGAGCAGGTTCGCATACGCGTCCTCGGTCGCGACGTCGACGAGCACCTCCCATGCGAGGCGGCGGGGCAGGTTGGGCTTGACGGCCACTCAGGCCTCCTCGGGTTCGGTGTCGATGCGGACCTCGCCGTGCCCGCGCAGGTAGTCGGCGGCGGGCATGCGACCCTTGCCGAAGGGCTGGATCTCGCTCACGCCTGCCCAGCCGTCGCCGGCGCCGAGCACGGCCCCGGTCGTCCCCGCGCGGAGCAGTCCCGCCTCGGGCGGCGCGGTCTCGGCGGGGGCGGGGGTGAGGCCGAAGAGCTTCGTCCGGCGCCCGTCGATCTCGACCCACGGGCCGGGGGCGGGGCTGACCCCGCGGGAGCGGGCGATGACCTCGGCGACGGGACGGCTGAGGTCGAGGCGGGCGTCGGCGGCGGTGATCTTCTCGGCATGGCTCGGCTGCGCCCCGCCGGCGATGAGCTCGGCCTGCGGGGTGAAGGTCGCAGTCCCCGCCGCGAGGTCGTCGACGGCCGCGACGAGTTCGTGCGCGCCCGCCTCGGCGAAGGCGGCCAGCGCCGATGCGGCGTCGGGCTGGTCGAGCGGCAGGGTGCGGGTGCGCAGCACGTCACCGGTGTCCATGCCCGTGTCGATGCGGAAGACGCTCACCCCGCTCACGGCCTCCCCGGCGATGAGGGCGCGCTGGACGGGCGCGGCCCCGCGGTGGGAGGGAAGGAGGGAGAAGTGGAGGTTGAACCAGCCGAGGCGGGCTGTGGCCAGTGCCGCGGGCCCGGCGATCGCCCCGAAGGCGACGACGGCGACGGCATCGACGTCGAGGGAGCGCAGGCGTGCGATGACCTCCCCGCGGAGGCGGTCGGCCTCGATGACGTCGAGACCGAGCTCGAGCGCGCGGGCCTTGACCGGGGACGGGGTGAGGATGCGTTTGCGGCCGACGGGGGCGTCGGGTCGGGTGAGGACCGCGCGCACCGTGTGCTCGGAGTCGACGAGGGCCTCGAGGGCGGGGACGGCGACGTCAGGGGTGCCGGCGAAGACGATATCCACGGAAGTCGATTCTACGCCGTGCCCGGCACCTCACAAGGACCGGGGATCGTCGATGCGCACGCGCACCTGCGGCAGCTTCTTCGCCGAGCGTGCGGCGGTGATCTCGGCCAGCCGCGCACCGACGGCCGGGCCGGCAGCGATGGGGTAGGCGGCGACGACCCGCTGACCGTCCTCGTCATCGTCGCGGATGAGCTCCTCAAGGACGTCGACGTCTGCGAGCACGGCGTCGATGTCCGTGCCGGCCCCGGCGAGTTCGACGATGCGCCTATACGGCGGGAAGCCGAGCTCGCGTCGATCGTGCAGGGCCCTCGCCATCGTCACCGCGGGGTCGAACGTCGTCAGTGCCGTACGGATGACCTCATCGGTGTCGCCGAGGTAGACGACTCCCCCATCGGTGCGTGAGCGCACCAGCGACGCCGCCCGCATCCGCCGCCGCACCCCCTCATCGCTTGCGCGCATCCACGGTCCCGGCCACAGGGAGTCGAGCAGGATCCCGGCCGCATACCCGCCGATCGCATAGGGTTCGGCTCCGGTGGTGGCGACGACGACGCGGGGGGCGAAGTCGACGGCGATGGGGATGTCCTCTCCCCCGGATTCGACGATCTCGACACCCGGCAGCGCCCGGCGCAGCTCCTCGACGGTGCGTGTGCGGCCGCGCACGATCGAGCGGACCTCATGGGAGCGGCAGCGGCCGCACGTGAACGTCTCGGAGTGGTAGCCGCACGTCCGGCACGCGAAGGGGCCGACCTCGGACTGGGTGGACAGCGGGGACTCGCAGACGGGACAGCGCGCGGTCTCCTGGCAGCGGGCGCACGCGAAGACCGGGTAGTACCCGGCCCGCGGCACCTGGACGAGGACGGGTCCCGCGGTCTCGTCCCCGCGCGGCCGCAGCGCCTGGCGCATGATCTCCCAGGCGCGGCTGGGGATGCGCTGCCACGCATAGGGGTCGCGTTCCTCGTCGGGGACGAGGACGCGCGGTGAGCCCGCTCGGCGCGCGTTCGCCGCAGGGCTGACATCGCTCAGCCATCCGATCTCGACGAGGCGTTCGACCTCGGCGCTGCGATCGAACGCAACGAAGAGGAGACCGGTGTCCTCGAGGTTCGACCGGAGCAGGCACACCTCACGCGCGTGCGGGTAAGGAGCGTGCTGGTCGAGGTAGCTCTGGTCGGCGTCGTCGGTGCAGATGATGAGGCCGAGGTCGACCATCGGGGCGAAGGCGGCGGCACGCGTGCCGATGAGCAGCCGGGTGCCCCCGAGCAGCCCGGTCAGCCATGCCGTCCACCGCTGCTCAGGCGACTGGTCGGCATGGAGTTCGGTGAACTCGGTGAGCCTCCCGCGATCGATCTCGGCGCGCAGGGCCGCAGACAGCACGGCGATCTCCCGATGGTCGGGGACGAGCCAGAGCACGGACCTGCCCTGCGCGAGCGCCGCCTGGGCCGCTTCGAGTCCCGCCGTGATCCAGCCGAGTCCCGGCAGCCTGCCGGGCGTGAGCGTGAGTGCGAGGCGCGCCCGGTCGGAGCCGGCGGGCGCGGTGCCGTGGTCCTCGTCGCCGCTCTCGGCGACCCACGCGCCGAGGGCGGCGAGCACGCTGTCGGTGCCGGACTCCGGGGCGGTGTCGGCGGTCTCTGTGTCGGCGGCGTCGGTCTCCGTGCCGGCAGCGTCGGTCTCTGTGCGGGCGGCATCCTTACCGGCGGCGGCCTTGTCGGCGGCCTCCGCGCCGACAGGACCCTCCTCGTCGGCGTGCTCGAGTGCGCGCAGCACCGCCTTCTCCGCCCGAGCGTGCCGGGGCGGGATGGCGAGACGCAGCACGTCGGGCAGGGTGCCGGCGTACCGCGTGGCCACGGCTTCGCAGAGTTCGAGGAGGTCGGGCGAAAGCACCGTGATCGGACTCGTCACCCGTTCGATGACGGCGAGCGGTCCGACGTGGTCGCTCGTCGCCGTCCTGGCGAGGACGAATCCGTCGCGCAGCTTCCCGGCGAACTTCACCCGCACCCGCACCCCGGGGCGGACCGCCTCGGCGAGGGAGGCGGGCACCGCGTAGTCGAAGGTCCGTGCGAGATGCGGGACGGGATGGTCGATGAGGACCTGGGCGACGGGATCAGTCTCCGCGACGGGGACCTGGCCGAGCGCGGTGGTGGGGGTGGAGAAGAGGTGTTCGTCCACGAACTCAGTTCGCCGAGACGGCCCGGAGCAGGTCGTCCGCGCGGTCCGTGCGCTCCCACGTGAAGTCGGGCAGCTCGCGGCCGAAGTGACCGTAGGTCGAGGTCTGGGAGTAGATCGGGCGGAGGAGGTCGAGCTCCTGGATGATCATCGCGGGGCGCAGGTCGAAGACCTCGCGGATGGCCCGGGTGATCGCTGCGGGGTCGACCTTCTCGGTGCCGAAGGTCTCGACGTAGAGGCCCATCGGGTCGACCCGCCCGATCGCGTAGGAGACCTGGACCTCGGCGCGGTCGGCGAGTCCTGCGGCGACGATGTTCTTCGCCACCCAGCGCATCGCGTAGGCCGCGGAGCGGTCGACCTTCGAGGGATCCTTGCCGGAGAACGCGCCGCCGCCGTGGCGGGAGAAGCCGCCGTAGGTGTCGACGATGATCTTGCGTCCCGTCAGTCCCGCATCACCCATCGGCCCGCCGGTGACGAAGGGCCCGGCGGGGTTGATGTGGACGTTCTCGCCGCTCCGGTCGAGTCCCGAGGCATCGGCGATGGGGTCGATGACAAGTGCGCGGATGTCGGCCTTGAGCTGTTCCTGGTCGATCCCGGCGGCATGCTGGGTGGAGACGACGATGTTCTCGAGCGAGACGGCGGTGTCGCCGTCGTAGCCGAGGGTGAGCTGGGTCTTCCCGTCGGGGCGGAGGTAGTCGAGCTCACCGGACTTGCGGACCTCGCTGAGCCTCTCGGCCATCCGTGAGGCGAGGTGGATGGGCAGCGGCATGAGGACGTCGGTGGCGTTGTCGGCGTAGCCGAACATCAGCCCCTGGTCGCCGGCGCCGAGGGAGGAGCCGTGGTCGGTCTCGAGCGCCTCGCGGAAGTCGAGCGGGTTGGTCACCCCCGAGTGGATGTCCGTCGACTGGCTGCCGATCGAGACCGAGACGCCGCACGAGTGTCCGTCGAAACCAGTGTCCGAGGAGTCGTAGCCGATGCCGGTGATGAGGCTGCGGACGATCCCGGCAACGTCGGCGTAGGCGTCGGTGTTGACCTCGCCGGCGACGTGGACGAGTCCCGTGGTCACCATCGTCTCGACGGCGACCTTCGCATCGGGATCCTTGCCCAGGAGGTCGTCGAGGACGGCGTCGCTGATCTGGTCGCAGATCTTGTCGGGGTGGCCTTCGGTGACGGATTCGGAGGAGAAGTAGCGCAGTTCGGATGTACTCACGGCGTCGATTCTACTGGGGTGAGGCGTTCGGCGATGACGGCTGTGACCTTTTGCGCAACATCGTCCTTCGTGCCCGCGAGCCTCGCTGCGTCGACGACCTCGTCCCCGTCGGCGGCGAGGACGACGACCTCGGTGACGTCGTGGCCGAAGGCCCGGTCGGCGGAGACGTCGTTGAAGACGAGGAGGTCGGCTCCCTTGCGGCGGAACTTCTCGACCGCGTACTCGTGTGCGGTGTGGGTGGCGTCTCCGGTCTCGGCGGCGAAGCCGACGATGAACTGGCCGGGTCGGCGCGAGGCGACGAGCCCGGCGAGGACGTCGGGGTTCTGGACGAGGTCGATGCGCATGCCCTCGTCGCCGGACTTCTTCAGCTTCGACTCCCCCACCTCGGCGGGACGGTAGTCGGCGACCGCGGCGGCCATGATGATGACGTCGGCGGAGGCCTGCGCGGTCTCCATGGCCTCCTGGAGGTCGAGCGTCGACTCGATGGGGGTGATGGAGATGTCGGCGGGAAGGTCGCTGAGCAGACCCGTGTCGACGTGGGCGGCGACGAGCTCGACCTCCGCACCGGCGGCATGCGCGGCGCGGGCCAGGGCGATGCCCTGCTTGCCCGAGGAGCGGTTGCCGAGGAAGCGGACGGGGTCGAGGGCCTCCCGGGTGCCGCCGGCGCTGACGACGACCCGGCGTCCGGTCAGGGCTCCCCCCTGTGCAGAGGCGCTGGGCTCATCGGATCCGACCGCGGCGAGGGCGAAGGCGACGATGTCCTCCGGTTCGGGCAGACGCCCGGGTCCGGAGTCGGGGCCGGTGAGCCGACCGACGGCGGGCTCGAGGATGTGGACTCCGCGCGAGCGCAGCGTGGCGATGTTCGCGACGGTCGCCGGGTTGAGCCACATCTCCGTGTGCATGGCGGGCGCGACGACGACGGGGGCGGTCGTCGTGAGCACGGTCGCGGTGAGGAGGTCGTCGGCCATTCCGGCGGCGATCTTCGCAATCGTGTTCGCCGTCGCCGGGGCGATGATGACGAGGTCGGCGTCCTGGCCGATGCGGACGTGGTTGACCTGGTCGACGAAGTCGAAGACATCGGTGGTCACCGGCCGGCCCGAGAGCGCCTCGAAGGTCGGGGCGCCGACGAACTCCAGGGCGCTGGGGGTGGGCACGACCGTGACGGTGTGCCCGATCTCTCGGAGGCGCCGGATGACATGGGCGGCCTTGTACGCGGCGATCCCGCCGGCGACTCCGAGGACGACTCTCACTGGTCGCTGAAGTCGATCGCGCCGTCGGTGCTCACGCTCGTCTCTGCGGTCTCCTCGACCGTGACGGGGGCGAAGTCGGATTCGGAGATCTCACGGGAGACGATCTTGCCCTCGTTGATCTCGCGCAGCGAGATCGACAGCGGCTTCTCGTTCGGGCCGGGGGTGACCAGGGGGCCGACGTTCTCGAGCAGACCCTCCTGCAGCTGGGCGTAGTAGGAGTTGATCTGACGCGCTCGCTGGGCCGCGATGGAGACGAGTTCGTACTTCGAGCCGGTGACGGAGAGGAGTTCGTCGATCGGCGGATTGGTGATGCCTTCAGGCTGAGCAGGCAAGGAGTGTCCCATCTAATCGAGTGTGGATATACCCATCAATTGTATGAGTTCTTCGGCCGCAGTGCGAACGCTGTCGTTGACGATGGTGACGTCGAACTCGGATTCGGCGGCGAGTTCGGCCCGCGCCGTGGTCAGGCGCCGCTCCTGCTCCTCGGCGGACTCGGTCCCGCGACCGGTGAGGCGGCACACGAGCTCCTCCCATGTCGGCGGGGCGAGGAAGACGAAGAGGGCGTCGGGCATCTTCGCCTTGACCTGCCTGGCGCCCTGGAGGTCGATCTCGAGGAGCGAGGGCACTCCTGCCTCGAGCCTGCTCCGCACCGGGGCGGCGGGAGTGCCGTAGCGGTGCCGACCGTGGACGACGGCGTATTCGAGCATCTCGTCGCGGGCGATGAGTCCGTCGAACTCGTCGTCGGAGACGAAGTGATAGTGGACACCGTCGATCTCGCCGGGGCGGCGGGGCCGTGTGGTCGCGGAGACCGAGAACCAGATCTCGGGGTGGTGCTGTCTGATGTAGCTGCTGATGGTGCCTTTTCCGACCGCTGTGGGCCCCGCGAGCACGGTGAGTCGAGTGTTCACAGATCTGAGGTTGTCACACTCAGGAGTATTTCTCCAACAGGGCGTTCTTCTGGTGCACTCCGAGTCCCTTGATGCGGCGCGAGGAGGCGATGCCGACCTCCTCCATGGCCGCTTCGGCGCGCCTGTCGCCGACGCCGGGCAGGGAGCGCAGCAGGTCGAGCACGCGCATCTTCGCGAGCGCTTCGTCCTTCCCCGCCTTCTGGAGCACTGCCGCGAGATCCGTCTCTCCGCTCTTGAGCGCCGCCTTCACCTCGGCACGCACCTGTCGAGCCTTGAATGCCTTGTCAAGGGCGGCCGAACGCTGTTGCGGGGTCAATGGTTCGAGTGCCACATTATCTCCTCTGTCACCATGAACGGGCAGGTAGGGAAGTTGCTTCAGTCTAAAACACAAACCCGCATGACCGACACAGCGAGGAGAAGAAAAACCTCAGTCGTCGAGGGTCAGGGACGCGTTGAGCGCCTTCGCCGCCTCGCGCAGACCTGTCGGTCCGGCTGCGAGCACGGCCCGGGAGGCGGCGACGACGATCTGGCGACGGCGCAGCGCCTCCCGCCCGAAGACGGCGATGAGCTCGCCTCGGCCCGCACCCTGGGCGCCGACGCCGGGAGCGAGAATGGGACCTCCGCAGTCGCTCGGGTCGAAGCCGAGTTCGGACGCTGCCCGTCCGATCGTCGCACCGACGACGAGGCCGTAGGGACCCAGCCCCTCCCCCTGCGTCAGCTGCGCATTGGCCTGGGCGACGGCGGCGGCGACGCTGCCGGCCACGGAGTCGCCGAAGCCCTCGACCGGGTGACCCGTCCGGGCGTGCTGGACGCTCGCGCCTTCGGGATTCGAGGTGAGGGCGAGGACGAACAGGCCCCGGTCGTCGGCTGCCGCGAGGTCGAAGGCGGCGCCGAGCGCGCCGACGCCGAGGTACGGGGAGACCGTGACGGCGTCGGCGGACAGCGGCGAGTCGGGTGCGAGATGGGCCTGGGCGTAGCCGGCCATCGTCGAGCCGATGTCCCCGCGTTTGACGTCGAGGATGGTGATGAGCCCCCGCTCACGGCACGCGGCCAGCGTCTCCTCGAGGGCTGCGACCCCGGCGGAGCCGAAGCGCTCGAAGAACGCCGACTGCGGTTTGACCGCGGCCACGGTGCCGGCGAGCTCGGTGACGGTGCGCAGGGCGAACTCCCTCACCCCGGCTGCGGTCAGGGGCAGCCCCCACGCCTCGAGGAGGTGGTCGTGGGGGTCGATGCCCACGCACACGGGTCCGTGCGCGGCCATCGCCTCCGAGAGCCTCGTGCCGAACATCATGCGCTCCAGTCCTGGAGGCTGCGCACGCCGAAGGTCTTCTCCCGCACCGCGTGGAGCGAGGTGATGGCGGCTGCGAACTCCGCGATCGTCGTGATCAGCGGCACCGAGTTCGCGGTCGCGGCGGCGCGGATCTCGTAGCCGTCGGCGCGTTCCTGCCGGCCGGCAGGGACGTTGATGACCATGTCGATCGTGCCCGCTGCGAGGTAGTCGAGCACCGTGCGGTCCTCGGCGTCGGCCTCGAAGTGCTTGTGCACCTGGGAGGTCGCGATCCCGTAGCGGGAGAGGACCGCGGCGGTGCCGGTGGTGGCGACGACGTCGAAGCCCATGTCGACGAGCTCCTTGACCGGCAGCACCATGGCCCGCTTGTCGCGGTCGGCGACGGAGACGAAGACGGTGCCCGAGGTGGGGAGCTTGATCGAGGCCCCGAGCTGTCCCTTCGCGAACGCTGTCGGGAAGTCGTGGTCGATGCCCATGACCTCACCGGTCGAGCGCATCTCGGGTCCGAGCACGGAGTCGACGACCTTGCCCTCGACGGTGCGGAACCGACGGAACGGCAGCACGGCCTCCTTGACGGCGATCGGGTGGTCGAGCGGCAGCGTCGAGCCGTCACCGGTCTCCGGCAGCAGGGTCCCGCGCAGATCGGCGATCGTCCGCCCCACGGCGATGAGCGCGGCGGCCTTCGCCAGCTGCGTCGACGTCGCCTTCGAGACGAACGGGACGGTGCGCGAGGCGCGCGGGTTGGCTTCGATGACGTAGAGGACGTCGGCGGTGATGGCGAACTGGATGTTGAGCAGTCCGCGCACGCTCACGCCTTCGGCGATCGCCCGGGTGGCGGTGCGCACCCGTTCGAGGACGTCCTCGCCGAGGGTGAGCGAGGGCAGCACGCACGCGGAGTCGCCCGAGTGGATGCCGGCCTCCTCGATGTGCTCCATGATGCCGCCGATGAAGATGTCCTCACCGTCGTAGAGGGCGTCGACGTCGATCTCGATCGCGTCCTCGAGGAAGCGGTCGACGAGGACGGGCCGGTCGACGGAGACCTCGGTGGCGGTGGCCATGTAGTCGAGCAGCTGGGTGCGGTCGTAGACGATCTGCATGCCGCGCCCGCCGAGGACGTACGAGGGGCGCACGAGCACGGGATAGCCGATCTCCTCGGCGATGACGGCCGCCTCGTGGGCGGTCACCGCGGTGCCGTGCTTGGGGGCGGTGAGACCCGCCCGGGCGAGGACGGCACCGAACTCGCCGCGATCCTCGGCGAGGTCGATCGCCTCGGGCTGCGTGCCGAGCACGGGGACGCCTGCTGCCTTGAGCCGGTCGGCCAGTCCCAGCGGGGTCTGCCCGCCGAGGGTGCAGACGACGCCGAGGACGGGACCGGCGGCGAGTTCGGCGTGGTAGACCTCCATGACGTCCTCGAACGTCAGCGGTTCGAAGTAGAGGCGGTCGGCGGTGTCGTAGTCGGTCGAGACGGTCTCGGGGTTGCAGTTGACCATGACGGTCTCAAAGCCGGCCTCGCCGATGGCCATCGTCGCGTGGACGCACGAGTAGTCGAACTCGATGCCCTGGCCGATCCGGTTCGGGCCCGAACCGAGGATGAGCACGGCGGGGCGATCACGCGGCTCGACCTCGGTCTCCTCGTCGTAGCTCGAGTAGTGGTAGGGCGTGTGGGCCTCGAACTCGCCGGCGCACGTATCGACGGTCTTGAACACGGGCCGGATCCGCAGGGCGTGGCGGACCCCGGTGACGACGTCGGTGCTCAGGCTGCGCAGGTGGGCGATCTGCTCGTCGGAGAAGCCGTGGTTCTTCGCGATCCGCAGCACCTCGGCGTCGAGCTCGTCGGCGCCGGCGATGAACTCGGCGACCTCGTTGATGAGTTCGATCTGGTCGAGGAACCACGGGTCGATGCCGCTCGCCTCATGGACCTCGGCGTTCGTCAGGCCGGCCGCGAGTCCGCGCTGGACGGCGTGGATGCGGTCTGCGGTGGGGTGGCCGATCGCCTCGAGCAGGGCCTCGCGCACCTCGTCGTCGGAGATGTCCGGCAGGTCCGCCCAGGAGAACGACGAGCCCTTCTGCTCCATCGAGCGCATCGCCTTCTGCAGTGCGGTCGTGAAGTTCCGGCCCAGCGCCATGACCTCGCCGACGGACTTCATGGTCGTCGTCAGGGTCGGGTCGGCGGCGGGGAACTTCTCGAACGTGAAGCGCGGGATCTTGACGACGACGTAGTCGAGGGTGGGTTCGAAGCTCGCCGGGGTGACCTGCGTGATGTCGTTGGGGATCTCGTCGAGGGAGTAGCCGACGGCGAGTTTGGCGGCCATCTTCGCGATCGGGAAACCGGTCGCCTTCGACGCCAGCGCCGAGGACCGGGAGACGCGCGGGTTCATCTCGATGACGACGATGCGCCCGGTGACGGGATCGACGGCGAACTGGATGTTGCAGCCGCCGGTGTCGACGCCGACTGCGCGGATGACGTCGATGCCGATGTCGCGCATCCGCTGGTATTCGCGGTCGGTCAGGGTCAGCGACGGGGCCACGGTGATCGAATCGCCGGTGTGGACGCCGACGGGGTCGACGTTCTCGATCGAGCACACGACGACGACGTTGTCCTTGTGGTCGCGCATGAGCTCGAGCTCGTACTCCTTCCACCCGAGGATCGACTCCTCGAGGAGGACCTCGGTGGTGATGGAGTCGGAGAGGCCGGCACCGGCGATGCGGCGCAGATCGGTCTCGTCATACGCCATGCCCGATCCGAGTCCGCCCATCGTGAAGGAGGGGCGGACGACGAGGGGGTAGCCGAGCTCCTCGGCGCCGGCGATCGCCTCGTCGAGGGTGTGGCAGATGACGGAGCGGGCCACCTCGGCGCCGCAGTCCTCGACGATCTGCTTGAACTTCTGCCGGTCCTCGCCGCGCTGGATCGCGTCGACGTCGGCGCCGATGAGCTCGACGCCGTACTTCTCCAGCGTGCCCGCCTCGTGGAGGGCGATCGCGGCGTTGAGCGCGGTCTGCCCGCCGAGGGTCGGCAGGATCGCGTCGGGGCGCTCCTTGGCGATGATCGACTCGATGATGTCGGGGTCGATGGGCTCGACGTAGGTGGCGTCGGCGACGTCGGGGTCGGTCATGATCGTCGCGGGGTTGGAGTTGATGAGGATGACGCGCAGGCCCTCTGACCTGAGCACACGGCACGCCTGGGTGCCGGAGTAGTCGAACTCGCAGGCCTGCCCGATGACGATGGGACCGGAGCCGATGACGAGGACGGAGTCGAGATCGTTGCGAAGTGGCATGGGCGGCTCCTTAGGCGCGGGAGGACATGAGGTCGACGAACCGGTCGAACAGGTAGTCCGAGTCGTGGGGTCCCGCGGCGGCCTCGGGATGGAATTGGACGGAGAAGGCGGGGATGTCGAGGCACTGGAGTCCCTCGACGACATCGTCGTTGAGGCACACGTGCGAGACGACGACACGGCCGAAGTCGGGATCGGCAGGCGCAGTGGTCTCCCCCTCGAGGCGGGCGTCGACGGCGAAGCCGTGGTTCTGCGCGGTGATCTCGACCTTGTCCGTCGTCCGGTCGATGACGGGGACGTTGATGCCGCGGTGGCCGAAGGGCAGCTTGAACGTGCCGAAGCCGAGTGCCCGGCCGAGCAGCTGGTTGCCGAAGCAGATGCCGAAGAAGGGGATCCGAGCCCCCAGCACCTCGCGCAGCAGCGCGACCTGCTCGTCGGCGGTCGCGGGGTCGCCGGGTCCGTTGGAGAAGAAGACGCCGTCGACGCCGAGGGCGCGGATCTCCTCGAACGTCACCGAGGCGGGCACGACGTGGACGTCGATGCCGCGCTCTGCCAGGCGCTGCGGGGTCATCGCCTTGATGCCGAGGTCGACGGCGGCGACGGAGAACTTCGCCTCCCCCACGGCGGGCACGAGTTCGGGCTCGCTCACGCTCACCTCGTCGGCGAGCTGGGAACCGGCCATCGGCGGAGTCGCGAGCACGGTCTCGAGCATCGTCCCTGGGTCCGCCTCGGCGGCGGGACCGGAGAAGATGCCCATGCGCATCGCGCCCTTGTCGCGCAGATGCCGGGTGAGCGCACGGGTGTCGACGTCCTTGATCCCCACGACCCCCGCCTCGGCGAGGTGGGTCTCGAGGTCGCCCTCGGAGCGCCAGTTCGACGAGATCCGGGAGGCGTCGCGGACGACGTAGCCGGACACCCAGATCTGCCGGGACTCGTCATCGGCTGCGTTGATGCCGGTGTTGCCGATGTGCGGAGCCGTCTGGATGACGATCTGCCGGTGGTAGGAGGGGTCGGTCAGGGTCTCCTGGTAGCCGGACATCGCGGTGACGAAGACGGCTTCGCCGACGGTCTCCCCGACGGCTCCGTAGGCGGACCCGGTGAACGTGCGGCCGTCTTCGAGCACGAGGACGGCGGGAGTGGTGGACAGTCTCATGGTGCCTCTACGATCATCTCTCTGATGCGGTTGACGGTGGGCGCGGTGTCGGCGGAGTAGCGGGCGCGGAAGCCGGTGTCGACGAGCGTCTCGCCGAGCCTCCACGTGATGCGCACAATGCCGCCGCGTTCGACGAATTTGCCGATCATCCCCGAGGTGGTGTCGACGGAGACGATGTCGGCGCGCGGGATGAGGAAGTCCTCACGACCGGCGAGGTCGAGGATCACTCCCCCGTCGGTGACGACGAGCTCACCGCTGGTGCGGATGCCGAGCCCGTGGATGGCGACCCGCTCGAGCGGGTGTCCCGCGTGCGTGGTCGAGACGTACGAGCCCTCGACGGGATCGGCGATCGGGGTGATGCCGAGGTGGGGCTTGGCGGGCGCGGTGAGCGCCTCCTGACTGCGCTTGCGCCGCGTCCACCCCCATGTGAGGGCGAGGAGGATGAGGAGGAAGATGCCTGCGATGATGAGGACGCTCACGCTTCGGTCCATGATGCTCCTCCCGGGTGGGGTGTGCTCAGCGCACCGTCGGCGAGCACGCGGTGGCCGTAGAAGAAGGTGTCGGTGACCTTCGTGTTCACCTCGACCCCGGCGAAGGGGTTGTTCCGGCCCTTCGTCGCATGCTCGGCCGGGGTGATCGTGTGCGGTGCGGCGGGGTCGATGAGGACGATGTTCGCGCTCGCCCCGGTCTCGAGGCTGCCGTGGCCGGTGGCGCCGGTGATCCTCGCCGGTGCCTGCGAAATCACACGGGCGACGTCGCCGAAGTCGAAGTCGTAGTCCTTCATCGCTTCGACGACGACGGCCAGCGCCGTCTCCATCCCGACCATGCCCATGGCCGCCGCGGACCATTCGCTGCATTTGTGCTCGGCGGTGTGCGGGGCGTGGTCGGTGCCGACGACGTCGATCGTCCCATCGGCCAGGGCCTCGCGCAGGGCCTGGACGTCGCGGTCGGTGCGCAGCGGCGGGTTGACCTTGTAGACGGGGTCGAAGGTGCGCACGAGTTCGTCGGTGAGCATGAGGTGGTGAGGGGTGACCTCGGCGGTGACCCGGACCCCGCGCGACTTCGCCCAGCGGATGATGTCGACGCTGCCGGCCGTGGACACGTGGCAGACGTGGAGGCGGGAGCCGACATGTTCGGTGAGGAGGACGTCGCGGGCGATGATCGACTCCTCGGCGACCGCGGGCCAGCCGGGCAGGCCGAGTTCGGCGGAGACGACGCCCTCGTTCATCTGCGCACCCTCGGTGAGCCGGGGCTCCTGGGCGTGCTGGGCGATGACGCCGTCGAAGGTCTTGACGTATTCGAGGGCGCGGCGCATGAGGAGGGGGTCGGAGACGCAGATGCCGTCGTCGGAGAACATCCGCACCCTGGCCTCGGAGCGGGCCATGGCGCCGAGCTCGGCGAGCTGACGGCCCTCCAGCCCGATCGTCACGGCGCCGACGGGCACGACCTCGGTAAAACCGGCGGTCCGGCCCAGCCGGTGGACCTGCTCGACGACGCCGGCGGTGTCGGCGACCGGCGCGGTGTTCGCCATCGCGTGCACGCACGTGAACCCGCCGGCTGCGGCCGACCGGGAGCCGGTGAGGACGGTCTCCGCGTCCTCCTTGCCGGGCTCGCGCAGGTGCGTGTGCATGTCGACGAACCCGGGCAGGGCGATGAGCCCGGTGGCGTCGACGACCTCGTGGTCGTCTCCGAGCAGTTCGGGGTCGACGATCGTGCCCTCGGAGATCGCGATGTCGGCGATTCCGCGGCCGAGGACGTCGGCGCCGGAGATGAGATAGTCAGTCAATGGTCTCCTCCTGACCGGTCAGCAGGCGGTGGAGGACCGCCATGCGCACGCTCACCCCGTTCTCGACCTGGTCGAGGATGAGGGCGCGGGGCGAGTCCGCGGCGGCCGCCGAGATCTCGAACCCGCGGTTCATCGGGCCGGGGTGCATGATGAAGGTGTCGCCGAGGCGCTGCAGTCGCGCTTCGCTCAGGCCCCACAGCCGCGCGTACTCGCGGGCGTTGGGGAAGAACGACTCGTGCATCCGCTCGTGCTGGACGCGGAGCATCATCACCGCGTCGAAGTCGACCGCGCCGATGGCGGAGTCGAGGTCGTAGTGGATCGTCACCGGCCACGTCTCGGCACCCCACGGGAGCAGGGTCGGCGGGGCGACGAGGTGGACGTCGGCGCCGAGGCGGTCGAGGAGGTGGACGTTCGACCGTGCCACCCGGGAGTGGAGGATGTCGCCGACGATGGCGACGCTCGCACCGTCGAGGCCCTTCCCGCGGGGACCCTCGGCGACCGCGCCCGAGGCGGGGACTCCGGCGAGTGCCCGACGGAGGGTGAAGGCGTCGAGGAGGGCCTGGGTGGGGTGTTCGTGGGTGCCGTCCCCGGCATTGACGACGGGGACGTCGATCCAGCCGGTGTCGGCGAGACGCTGCGCGGTTCCGGCAGCCGAGTGGCGGACGACGATCGCATCCGCACCCATCGCGGAGATCGTCTGCACGGTGTCCTGGAGGCTCTCGCCCTTCGAGACCGATGAGCCCTTCGCGGAGAAGTTGAGCACATCGGCCGACAGACGCTTCGCGGCGGCTTCGAAGGAGAGCCGCGTGCGGGTGGAATCCTCGAAGAAGAGGTTGACGACGGTGCGCCCCCGCAGCACGGGCAGCTTCTTCACCTCGCGGGCGCTGAGCTGGGTCATCTCCTCGGCGATGTCGAGGAGACCGATCGCGTCGGCGCGGGAGAGCGAGGAGGTGTCGAGGAGGTGCTTCATCCGCGGCCTCCCGAGATCGTCACTGCGTCCTCGCCGTCGACCTCGGTCAGCGAGACATTCACCCTCTCGCTCGAGGAGGTCGGGAGGTTCTTGCCGACGTGGTCGGCGCGGATCGGCAGGTCGCGGTGGCCCCGGTCGACGAGGACGGCGAGCCGGACCCGTGCGGGCCGGCCGAGGTCGGAGAGTGCGTCGAGGGCGGCCCGGATCGTCCGCCCGGAGAAGAGCACATCGTCGACGAGGACGACGGTGCGTCCGTCGATGCCCGCATCGGGGATGCGGGTGGGCTCCGGGGCGCGGTAGGCGCCCGAACGGAGGTCGTCGCGGTACATCGTGATGTCGAGGCTGCCGACGAGCCGATCCGCGGACTCCGGTCTTCCCGAGATGTCGGCGATGAGTCCGCCGAGGCGGTTCGCCAGGGGCACTCCCCGTCGGGGGATGCCGAGGAGGACGAGGTCGTCCGTGCCCTTGTTCGATTCGATGATCTCGTGGGCGATGCGGGTCGTCGCCCTGCGCACATCGGCGCCGTCGAGCACTGTTCGCTCTGTCATGTCTGCCCTTCTCCGCCTCTCGGGACGGTGGTTAAAGGAGCGTGTCCAGCCCAAGTCTAACCGCTGACCCGGGTGGGGTGATCCGCTGGGTCCGGAGTCCGGACCCAGGGACCTAGGTGAGCGTCGGTTTGACGTCGAGGATGCGCGAGAGCAGCCCCGAGACGAAGCCGGGCGAGTCGTCCGTGGAGAACTGACGGGCCAGGGAGACGGCCTCGTCGATCGCCGCGGCGTCGGGGATGTCGTCGTTGAAGAGGATCTCCCACGTGCCGATCTCGAGCAGGGCCCGGTCGACGGCGGGCATGCGATCGATCGTCCACCCCTGCGCATAGGTGGAGATGATCTCGTCGATCTCCTCCCGGCGTGCCTTGACGCCGTCGACGATCTCGACGGCGTAGGGCTTCATCGGATAGGCGGGGTCGTTCGAGCGCATGGCCACGACCTCGTCGATGTCGAGTCCCCGCTGCCCGGCTTCGAACAGGAGTTCGAGGGCCCGGCGGCGGGCCCGGCTGCGTGCCGACACTTACTTGACGCGGCCGAGGTAGTCACCCGTGCGGGTGTCGACCTTGATCTTCGTGCCCTCTTCGAGGAAGAGGGGGACCTGGATCTCGTATCCGGTCTCGAGGGTGGCCGGCTTCGAGCCGCCGGTCGAGCGGTCGCCCTGGAGGCCGGGCTCGGTGTGGGAGATCGTCAGCTCGACGGAGGCGGGCAGTTCGACCGACAGCGGTGTCCCGTCGTGGAAGGAGACCTGCAGCTCCTGGTTCTCGAGCATGTAGTTCGCGGCGTCGCCGACGAGGCTCGAGGGGATGGTGACCTGGTCGTAGTCCTTCGCGTCCATGAAGACGTAGTCGGATCCGTCGTGGTAGAGGTACTGCATGTCGCGGCGGTCGACGTTGGCGGTCTCGACCTTGGTGCCGGCGTTGAACGTCTTGTCGATGATCTTGCCGGAGATGACGTGCTTGAGCTTCGTGCGGACGAAGGCCGGACCCTTGCCGGGCTTGACGTGCTGGAACTCCAGCACCTGCCACAGCTGGTTGTCGAGGTTGAGCACGAGACCGTTCTTGAGGTCGTTGGTTGTCGCCACTAATCCGTCCTTCTTCACATCATCGTCCCCGTCGACGAGGTCGCTACGGGTGAGGCAGTTTTGCCAATGAACGATTCTATCAAGCCCGCCCAGGGCTCGTGAAACCGCGAGCCGCGGGCGTGCGGGGCCTCACAGGGTCGGACCGAGGAGCTTCCGCGGGGACTCCTCCCCGATCTCCTGGTAGGCGGTGTGGAGGAGTGAGACGTCGGGGATCTCGACGGTGGCGGGCGCGCCGATCTCGGACAGGAGCACCATCCGCAGCATCGAGCCCCGGGTCTTCTTGTCCCGTCTCATCGTCTCGAGCAGCTGCGGCCAGACATCCGACCGGTAGCCGGTGGGCAGACCGAGCTTCGAGAGCAGCTCGCGGTGTTCGTCGACGACCTCGGCGGGCAGGTTCCTCACCATGGCCGCGACCTCGGCGGCGAAGACCATGCCCACGGACACGGCCGCCCCGTGGCGCCACTGGTAGCGCTCCTTGTGCTCGATCGCGTGGGCGAGGGTGTGACCGTAGTTGAGGATCTCACGGCGGCCCGCCTCGGTGAAGTCGCCGGAGACGACTTCGGCCTTGACGGCGATCGCCCGTTCGATGAGCTCCCGGAGGACGGGTCCGTCGACGTCGCCGATCTCCTCGCGGGTGTGGTCGCGGATGAGGTCGAGGATGGCAGGGTCGGCGATGAAGCCTGCCTTGACCACCTCGGCGAGGCCGGTGAAGAGCTCGTTCTCCGGCAGGGTGCGCAGGGTGTCGAGGTCGGCGAGGACACCGGCGGGGGCGTGGAAGGCACCGACGAGGTTCTTGCCCTCGGCCGTGTTGATCCCGGTCTTGCCTCCCACGGCCGCGTCGACCATGCCGAGGACCGTGGTCGGGATGTGGATGACGCGGATGCCGCGCAGCCAGGTGGCGGCGACGAACCCGCCGAGGTCGCTCACCGCTCCCCCGCCGACGGTGACGATGGCATCGGTGCGGGTGAAGTCGGACTGTCCGAGGACCTGCCAGCAGAACGCGGCGACCTGGACGTGCTTGGCCTCCTCGGCGTCGGGGATCTCCGCAACGATCGCGTCGAGTCCGGCGGCGGCGAGGTCGTCGCGGACGGTCTCGCCCGTCGTGCGCAGAGCGCGGGGATGGATGACGAGGACCTTCTCCGCCTGCGGGCCGAGCAGTTCGGGCAGCTGCCCGAGGAGTCCGTGTCCGACGAGCACCGGGTACCGGCCTCCTGCGTCGACGTCGATGGTGGTCACGCTCATGGGTTCTCCTTCGTCTGTTGGTACTTCGCGTACTCCTCGGCGCGCTGCAGGCCGGTGAGGACGTCGACGATCCGGTTGACCACGGTCGACGGCGGCGAGTTCGAGGCCTGGACGCGGAAGGTCGCGACCTGTTCGTAGAGGGGTTCGCGCTCGCTCACGAGCGCGAGCCAGTTCTCGACAGCGGACCCCGACCCGCGCAGCAGCGGCCGGTGCGGGGCGTTGAGTCGGGGGGCGACGGTGTCGACGTCGATGTCGATGTGGACGACCTTGATCGCCGGGTGGAGCAGCTGCGCCCGGGTCCCGGAGTTGAGGATCGCTCCCCCGCCGAGCGAGACGATTCCGGGGCGGTCGAGGAGGCGGCGCAGCGCCTTGCGCACGACTTCGCGTTCGAGTCTTCGGAAGTGGTCCTCGCCGCGGGTGACGAAGATGTCGGCGATGACCCCGTGGCGGTCGACGATGTTCGCGTCGGTGTCGGTCAGCGGCAGCCCCAGACGGTCGGCGAGCAGGCGGCCGATCGTCGACTTCCCTGCGGCTGGGGGTCCGGTGAGCACGATGCGCGAGTGCGCGGCGGGGACCGGCTCCAGGGGTGGGACCGGTTTCGGAAGCGGATGCTCGTTCATCGCCCGATGCGCAGGTTCTCCGGAATGGCGGCGAGGTAGCCCTCCAGGTTCCGCTTCGTCTCGGCCACGGAGTCGCCGCCGAACTTCTCGACGACCGCCTCGGCGAGGACAAGGGCGACCATTGCCTCGGCGACGACGCCGGCGGCGGGGACGGCACAGACATCGGAGCGCTGGTGGTTGGCCTTCGCGGGCTCTCCCGTGGCGACGTCGACGGTCGACAGGGCGCGGGGCACCGTGGCGATGGGCTTCATCGCTGCCCGCACGCGCAGGGGCTCGCCGGTGGACATGCCGCCCTCCGTCCCGCCGGCGCGGTTGGAGGCGCGACGGTAGCCGGAGCCCGCGACGAGGATCTCGTCATGGGCGGCGGAGCCGGGGCGAGCGGCGGTGAGGAAGCCGTCGCCGACCTCGACGCCCTTGATCGCCTGGACGCCCATGAGGGCGCCGGCCAGACGCGAGTCGAGGCGGCGGTCCCAGTGGACGTGGGAGCCGAGTCCCGGCGGGAGGTCGTAGGCGAGGACTTCGACGACGCCGCCGAGGGTGTCCCCGGCCTTCTTCGCCGCGTCGATCTCGGCGACCATCCGGGTGGAGAGGGCGGGGTCGAAGCTGCGGACGGGATCCCCATCGAGGGCGTCGACATCGCTCGCCCGCGGCAGCGCACCGTCCCGGGAGTCCTCGACGCCGCCGATCGCCACGGTGTGGGAGACGAGCGTGATGCCGAGTTCGCCGAGGAACTTCGCGGCCACGGTGCCCAGCGCCACGCGCATCGCCGTCTCGCGGGCCGAGGCGCGTTCGAGGACGGGCCGGGCCTCGTCGAAGCCGTACTTCTGCATGCCGACGATGTCGGCGTGGCCGGGCCGGGGTCGGGTGAGCGGGGCGCTGCGGGCCTGACCCTCGAGCTCGGACTCGTCGATGGGGTCGGCGCTCATCACCGTCTCCCATTTCGGCCATTCGGTGTTGCCGACCTCGATCGCCACCGGGGAGCCGAGGGTCTTCGCATGGCGGACGCCGCCGAGGATGCGCACTTCGTCGGCCTCGAACTTCATGCGGGCGCCACGCCCGTAGCCGAGTCGGCGCCTGGCGAGATTGACGCGGATGTCGTCCCTGGTGATCGGGATGTGGGCGGGCAGCCCCTCAATGATCCCGATCAGTGCTTCGCCGTGGGATTCGCCTGCAGTCAGCCATCTCAACATTCCACCGATTCTATAGAACGAACCTCGCCGAGACCGACCCGACCCACAATCCGGTCAGCATCGCGGGACCGAACGCGATCGTCGTCTGGTGCAGGCTGCCCGCACGCGCGCCGGCGACGATCGCCCAGGCCCCTGCGACGAGCATTGTGACAACGAGGACGAGGGCGGGCGCCCACGGGGAGATGAGGGAGGAGACGCCGGCGACGACGACGGCGAGCTTGACGTCGCCGAGTCCCATCGTCGGGCGGTGCAGGGCACGCCCGAGCAGGTGGAGTCCGCCGAAGAGGAGGAGCCCGCACACGGCTCCGACGAGCCCGAACCACCAGCTCGTCGAGCTGCCGAGACCGATGCCGAGGCCGCAGGCGAGGACGAAGAGCCCGATGAGCGGGTACATGATCCGGTCGGGGAGGCGCCGGACGACGAGGTCGGCGACGACGAGGACCGGGGTGGCACCGGCGGTGGTCCCGAGGACGAGGGCCATGAGCACGAGGTCGAGCGTGCTCAGGGAGGGCGGGACGAACTCGGTGCCGCTGCCGGGAGCGATCGCCGTCCAGTCGGGACCCACCGGGACGAGGAACGCGGCGAGTCCGGCGATGACGATGCCGGCGAGGACGAGGAGGACCGGACGGAAGGCGCGCGAGCCGGTGACCGTCTCGGCGTCGGCGGTGTCGGCGAGCCAGCGGGCGGGAGTGCCGACGAGGAGGAGTCCGGTGCCCGCGGCGACGGCCGTGCTCAGGCCGAGCAGGACTGCGCTCTCGACCGTCACGGCTCAGTCCCGTTCGGGCAGGGCCGCGTGCATCGATGCGGCGATCGCCTCGATCTGAGCCGGGCTCGGTGGGGTGCCTGCGGCTGCGGTGAGGAAGAGCACGGCCTGGGCGACGGCCTGTTCGAGGAGCATCGCGGTGCCCGGCACGGCGGTGTACCCGTGGGCGGAGGCCCCGGTGAGGACGGCGGACTCGGCGGCGTAGGCGACGTCGAGGGCGACGCCGCTTCCCGGTTCCCACGTCAGGGTGGGGGCCGCCTCGGCGGGGAGGGTGGAGACGACGACGGCGGAGGACCGGATCGTCTCGAGACCGCCGATCTCGACGGCGAGCCCGAGGCGCGTGCCGAGCTCGGCTGCGGCGGCGGCACGGGAGGCGCTGCGGACGAGGAGGTCGACCTCGGTGATGCCGAGGCGCACGAGGGCGAGCAGCGCCGACCGCGCTGTGGCTCCGGCACCGAGGATCGTCGCCCGGGTCCCGGACCCGGGGCGCAGGCGGATCGCTCCGACGATGCCGTCGACGTCGGTGTTCGCCACGGTCGTCGCGTTCGGGAACCGCACGAGCGTGTTGGCCACGCCGGTCGCCTCGGCGGTCTCGTCGAGGTCCCAGCCGCGTTCGCGGGCGAGGGCGACGAGACGCTCCTTGAGCGGCATCGTCAGGGAGAAGCCCGTCTCCGCCGGATGGGCGTCGAGGAAGGCGGCGAGGTCTTCGTCTCCGACCTCGGCGCGACCGTACTCACTGTCCTCGAGTCCGAGAGCCGCGAACGCCGCACGGTGGAGGACCGGGGAGAGCGAATGGGCGATCGGACGCCCGAGCACGGCGGCGCGGACGACCGGGCTCACCCGTCCTGCTCCCGCAGCCATGCCCGGTACTCCTCGACGTTCTTCTGGTGCTCGGCGTAGGTGTCGGCGAACTTCGTCTCACCGGTGTCCGGATTCGTCGCGACGAAGAACTGCCAGCTGCCGTCCGCCGGGTTGAGTGCGGCGTCGACGGCCCCGGCGCTCGGCGAGTTGATCGGTCCGGGCGGCAGGCCCTTCCGCTTGTACGTGTTGTACGGGCTGTCGGAGTTCCGCTCCTCCTTCGTCGTCGTCAGGTCCGCGCGGGCGCCGTGGATGTAGGCGACCGTGGCATCGGACTGAAGGAGCTGACCGGTCTTCGAGTCCTCCGAGATGCGGTTGAGGAAGACCCGGGCGACCTTCTTCCGTGTCTCCTCGTCCCCCGGGGATTCGATCTCGACGAGGCTGGCGAGGGTGAGGATGCGGTTGGCGTCCTTGTTCTCGATGCCCGCGGTCTCGAGCTCGAGCTTCGTCTTCGCGACCATCTCGGAGACGATGTCCTCCGCCGTCTTCGCCTTGTCGAGGTCGTAGGTCGCGGGATAGAGGTAGCCCTCCAAGCTGGGCGCGTCGACGTCGAGGCCGTAGTCCTTCGGAGTCCTGTCGTCGATCGCCTTGTCGACCTCTTCGGCCTTCATCCCCGATTCGATCATCGTCGCTTTGATCTGGTCGATCTTGCGTCCTTCGGCGATCGTGAGCTTCGGGGGTTTGATCGGGTTGATGAACGCGTCGACGGCGGCCTTCGAACTCATCTGCTCACGGAGGATGACCGGTCCCGCCTGGATCGTGAGATCGCGTCTCTCGACCTCCTCGAGGAAGGGCTTGGAGTCCTTGATGACGCCCTCCTCGACGAGCTGGTTGGCCACCGACCGCGCCGAGGCGCCGGGCGGAATCTCGAGCGTGACCTCGGTCGTGCCATTGCCCTCGTAGTCGCCGCCCCCGCCGAAGAGGTCGTCGACGACACCGCCGGCGGCGCGGAGGCCGAAGAAGCCGCCGAGGCCGAAGACGAGGACGCAGACGGCGACGATGACGGTGGTGCGACGTTTGCGCATCATCCGCCGGCGCTTCTTCGCTCGGATCTCGGCGCGTGAGAGCCCTTCGTCGTCCGAGAACTCACCGGGGAACGGGTTCATTGCTCACTCTCCTGTTCGGGCAGCTCCCGACCGGCGGGCCTGCCCGTGTTGCGTTCGGACTCGAGCGCGTTCTGCAGAATGATGACGGCCGCCTGTGCGTCGACGATCTCGCGGCGCTGCCGTGAGCTCTTGCCCGCAGCTGCGAGCGAGCTGTGCGCCTCGACGGTGGAGAAGCGCTCGTCGACGAGGCGGATCGGCACGTCGGTGTCGATCCGGCGGGCGAAGTCGAGGGCGGCGGCGGCCGCGGCGCGGGCGGAGCCGTCGAGGGACTTCGGGTCGCCGACGAGGATCTCGATGGGTTCGTACTCGGCGATGATCTCCCGCAGCTGCCGCAGTGCCGCCGGCTCGTCGGCCCGGCGGATGACGGCGAGCGGGGTCGCGAGGATCCCATCGGGATCGCACGCCGCGACCCCGATCCGCACCGATCCGATGTCGAGGCCGAGACGTCGGCCGCGCCGCAGTGTCACGTGAGGGCCGCCTTGACCGCGCTGATCGCGGCCGGGATCTGCGTG
The DNA here is from genome assembly GCF_012027885.1 of Brevibacterium sp. LS14. NCBI lineage: Bacteria > Bacillati > Actinomycetota > Actinomycetes > Micrococcales > Brevibacteriaceae > Brevibacterium > Brevibacterium sp. LS14. The sequence continues at coordinate 239,942 of NZ_SJXG01000060.1, read as the reverse complement.
GTGTCGCTGCCGCCGCCCTGGGCGAGGTCGGGCTTGCCGCCTCCTCCGCCGCCGAGGGTGGAGCTCGCTGCCGACACGAGCTTGCCGGCCTGCGCTCCGGACTCGCGGGCGGCCTCGGTGGTGGCGATGACGACGACGGGCTTGCCGCCGCTCACGCCGATGCCGAGGACGACGGCGACCCGGTCGCTGACGCGGGCGCGCAGGTCGGTGACGATCGTGCGGACGTCCCCGCCGCTGGAGACCTCGCCGAGGTCGGCGACGACGAAGAGCGTGTTCCCGACGGTCTCGGCGGTCTCGAGGAACCGTCCGGCCTGGGCGAGCAGCTGCTGGGACCGGAGGCGGGAGATCTCCTTCTCCGCGTCCTTGAGCCTGACCATGAGCTCGGAGACCCGGTCGGTGACATCCGTGCCGGGCACCTTGAGCATCTCCGAGAGCGAGGACACGATCGTGCGTTCGGCAGCGAGTGAGCGGAACGCGTCCATCCCCACGGAGGCTTCGATGCGGCGCACTCCGGAGCCGACGGAGGCCTCGGAGAGGACGGAGATCGGACCGACCTGCGCGGAGGCGCCGACGTGGGTGCCGCCGCAGAGCTCGCGGGAGAACGGTCCGCCGATGTCGACGACACGGACGATGTTCGGATACTTCTCCCCGAAGAGGGCCATCGCGCCCGAGCGCTTCGCGTCCTCGAAGGGCATGTACTCGGTGCCGACCTCGTAGTTCGAGCGCACGGCGAGGTTGGCGACGTCCTCGATCTCGGCGCGCATCTGCGCGCTCGGTGCCTCCGGGTAGGAGTAGTCGAAGCGCATGTATCCGGGCTGGTTGAGCGAACCGGCCTGGACGGCGTGGGTGCCGAGGATCTCCCGCAGGGCCGCGTGGACGAGGTGGGTGGCCGTATGCGCCTGGGAACCCTGGAAGCGATGCTCGTGGTCGACCTCGGCGAGGACGTCGGCGCCGACGGGGATCTCGCCGTCGATGACCTCGATGCGGTGGGCGGCGAGGCCCTTGACCGGGTTCTGCACGTCGAGGACTTTGGCGGTGAAGCCGTCGCCCTTGATGAGGCCGACGTCGGCGCGCTGGCCACCGGATTCGGCGTAGAACGGGGTGAGGTCGAGGACGAGGTCGCCGGTCTGTCCGGTGGTGAGCACCTCGCGGGCCTCGCCGTCGACGACGATGCCGCGGATCCGGGAATCGGCCTCGAGGTCGTCATAGCCGACGAACTCGCTTCGGCCCTCCTCGAGCAGGGCGGAGTAGGCGGAGAGGTCGGTGTGTCCGCCGCCCTTCTTCGCCTTCGCATCGGCCTTCGCTCGGGTGCGCTGTTCGGCCATGAGCGCGCGGAATCCGGCCTCATCGACGTTGACGCCGTGTTCGGCGGCCATCTCGAGGGTGAGGTCGATGGGGAAGCCGTGGGTGTCGTGGAGGGCGAAGGCGACGTCGCCGGAGATCGTCTTGTCCGAGTCCTCGAGCTTCTCGTACGCGGTCTCGAAGAGCTGGGTGCCGGATTCGAGGGTCCGCAGGAAGGCCTTCTCCTCGGCGTAGGCGATGCGCGAGATCCGGTCGAAATCGGTCTCGAGCTCGGGGTACGAGTGCTTCATCGCGTTCATCGACACGGGCAGCAGCGAGGGCATGACCTCGGTGGTGACGCCGAGGAGGCGCATCGCGCGCACGGCACGGCGGATGAGGCGGCGGAGGATGTAGCCGCGTCCCTCGTTGCCGGGGCGCACGCCGTCGCCGATGATCATCAGGGCCGAGCGGACGTGGTCGGCAACGACGCGCATCTGCACGTCGGAGTGGTGGTCGGCGCCGTACTCACGGCCCGAGAGGCGACTCGCCTCGGCGATGACGGGGAAGACCTCGTCGATCTCGTACATGTTCTCGACGTCCTGGAGGAGGAAGGCGACGCGTTCGAGGCCCATGCCGGTGTCGATGTTCTTCGCGGGCAGCTCGCCGGCGATGTCGAAGTCGACCTTGGAGCGGACCTCGGAGAGTTCGAACTCCATGAAGACGAGGTTCCAGATCTCGATGTAGCGATCCTCATCGGCGATCGGTCCGCCCTCGGCGCCGTAGGCGGGACCGCGGTCGTAGTAGATCTCGGAGCAGTAGCCGCCGGGTCCGGGCTGACCGGTGTGCCAGAAGTTGTCCTCGTTGCCGCGCAGCTGGATCCGCTCACGCGGGATCGAGGTCTCCTCGAGCCAGAGGTCGATGGTCTCGAGGTCGTCCTCGTGGACGGTGGCCCAGAGCAGGTCGGGGTCGAAGCCGAGGCCGCCTTCCTCCGTCGGGGAGGTGAGCAGACCCCACGCGTAGCGGACGGCTTCGCGCTTGAAGTAGTCGCCGAAGGAGAAGTTGCCGTTCATCTGGAAGAACGTGCCGTGGCGGGTGGTCTTGCCCACCTCTTCGATGTCGGCGGTGCGCACGCACTTCTGGACGCTCGTGGCGCGGAGGAACGGCGCAGGCTCGCGACCGGTGAGGTACGGGATGAACTGGACCATGCCCGCGATGTTGAAGAGGATCGAGGGATCGGAGCTGATGACCGACGCCGAGGGCACGACCACGTGTCCGTTCGCCTCGAAGTAGTCGAGCCAGCGCTGTTTGATCTCTGCCGTCTTCATCCATGGCCTTTCAGATGGTGCGTCTGCGGTGGGCGCTGCGCGCCCGTTCCAGAATAGTTTAATTGCTCACCAGTTCAGATGGTGGTCGCCTGCGCGTCGGCGCGTGCAGGTGAATGCACGACTGCCCGGAACGCGGGACGTTCCGGGCAGTCGTGAGAGGTGGCTCAGCGCGAGTAGAACTCGACGACGAGCTGCACGTCAGCGGTGATCGGGACCTCTTCGCGCTTGGGGCGGCGCAGCAGGGTGGCCTGCAGGCCCTCAAGGTTGACGTCGAGGTAGCCCGGAACTGCCGGGAGGACGTCGCGGTGTCCGCCGGCGGCGGCGACCTGGAACGGATCCATGTCGGCGCTCTTCGGGTGGACCTGGATCGTCTGGCCTTCCTTGACGCGGAAGGACGGACGGTCGACGCGCTGGCCGTCGACGGTGATGTGGCGGTGGACGACGAACTGGCGCGCCTGGGCGATCGTGCGGGCGAAGCCGGCACGGAGGACGAGGGCGTCGAGACGCATCTCGAGGAGCTCGACGAGGTTCTCACCGGTCAGACCTTCGAGGCGCTTGGCCTCCTTGTAGGTCTTGAGCATCTGGGCCTCGCGGATGCCGTACTGGGCGCGAAGACGCTGCTTCTCCTTGAGGCGGACCGAGTAGTCGCTGTCATTGCGGCGACGGGCGCGGCCGTGCTCGCCCGGGGGGTAGGGGCGGCGCTCGAAGTACTTCTCAGCCTTCGGGGTCAGCGGCAGGCCGAGGGCGCGCGAGAGGCGAGCCATCCGGCGGTTACGTGCTGGTGCTGGCACTGGGTTACCTTTCTTGGGTGTGGGTCGTCCCGGCAGGCATGATGTCCTCGCCCTGATCGGAACCGTTGTTTCCCCGGTTGGGAAAGAGGGATTGAGCGTCGAGAACCGCTCGCACCGACCGCCTTTACATATGAGGCACAACAGCTGACCATCTTAGCTCAGTCGCCGCGTCCCCCGCAACGCGCGGGCCGGGGGCGAACGCCGACGGGCAGCCCTCACTCTCCGCGCAGGAGACGGCGGATCGTCTCGAGGCGCTCCCCCATCGTCCGCTCCATGCCGTTGCCCGACGGCGTGTAGTACTCCTTGCCGCGCAGCGCTTCGGGCAGATGCTGCTGTGGTGCCACGCTGTGCGGGAAGTTGTGGGCGTATTTGTAGCCCTTGCCGTGACCGAGCTGCTTCGCCCCCGGATAGTGGGCATCGCGCAGGTGGTCGGGGACCTCCCCCACGAGGCCGCTCCTGACATCGGCGATCGCCGCGTCGAGGGCCTTGTAGCTCGCGTTCGACTTCGGTGCCATCGCCAGGTAGGTCACCGCCTCGGCGAGCGGGATCCGCCCCTCCGGCATGCCGATGTTCTGCACGGCCGTCGAGGCGGCCACGGCGATCGGCAGGGCCTGCGGATCGGCCATGCCGATGTCCTCGGCCGCGGAGATGACGATCCGACGCGCGATGAAGCGCGGGTCCTCCCCGGCGACGATCATCCGGGCGAGATAGTGCAGCGCGGCATCGACGTCGGATCCGCGGATCGACTTGATGAACGCGGAGACGACGTCGTAGTGCTGGTCCCCGTTCTTGTCATAGCGCACCACCGCTTCGCTGCTCGCCTCGGAGGCGGCCTCGACGGTGATGCGAATCGGGCTTGCTTCGCCGTCGGCCGACTCGTCGTCGACAACGTCACCGCCACGGCTCTCAGTGCTGACCGCCTCGGCAGCCTCGTCATCCGCACTCTCAGCGTCGTCGGCGACAGCCTTGCCCGCGCCGCCGCCGCGCTCCCCCGCCTGCGCCGCGGCGATGCCGGCGGCAGCCTCGAGGATCGTCAGTGACCGGCGGGCGTCGGCCCCGGCGATGCGGACGATGAAGTCCTTCGCCTCGGCATCGAGCTCGTACTCTCCCGCCAGACCCCGCTCGCTGACCATCGCGCGATCGAGCAGGGTCGAAATATCGTCATCGCCGAGCGGACGCAGCGTGAGCATGAGGGACCGTGAGAGCAGCGGGGAGATGACGGAGAACGACGGGTTCTCCGTCGTCGCCGCGACGAGGACGACGAGGCGGTTCTCCACGGCCGGCAGCAGAGCATCCTGCTGGGCCTTCGAGAACCGGTGGATCTCATCGAGGAAGAGCACGGTCGTGCGCCCGTACATCTCGCGTTCGCGCCGGGCGTTCTCGATCACCTGTCGGACGTCCTTGACTCCGGCGGTGATCGCCGAGAGTTCGACGAAGGTGCGTCCCGGCGCATGGGAGATGACGTGTGCGAGGGTCGTCTTCCCGACCCCGGGCGGACCCCAGAGGATCACCGAGGAGGCCCCAGCCCGGTCTCCCCCGCTCGCCTCGACGAGCTGGTCGAGCGGGGAGCCGGCGAACGTCAGATGCTCCTGGCCGACCACCTCGTCGATGGTGCGCGGACGCATCCGCACGGCCAGGGGGTCGAGTGCCCTGCCTGCGGGCGCACTCGGACCCGGGCCGGGGATCTCCCGGTCCGGGTCGGAGAAGAGGTCGGGACCCTGCGTCACCGCGGCCACCGCCTCACGCCGGCACCGACGTCATCGCGACATCAGTCGTCGGTCTCGGCGTCCGGGTCGAAGTCGACTCCCGCCTCGGCGCGCTGGGCTTCGGTGATCGGGGCCGGAGCCTGGGTGAGCGGATCGTAGCCGCCGCCGGACTTCGGGAACGCGATGACCTCGCGGATCGAGTCGACCCCGGCGAGCAGGGAGACGATGCGGTCCCAGCCGAAGGCGATGCCGCCGTGCGGGGGCGCACCGAACTTGAACGCCTCGAGGAGGAAGCCGAACTTCTCCTCGGCCTCGTCCTCGCCGATGCCCATGATCTCGAACACGCGCTCCTGGACGGCGCGCTGGTGGATGCGGATCGAGCCGCCGCCGATCTCGTTGCCGTTGCACACGATGTCGTAGGCGTAGGCGAGAGCGGCCCCCGGGTCGGTCTCGAGGGTCTCGAGGTACTCGGGCTTCGGGGCGGTGAAGGCATGGTGGACGGCCGTCCACTGTCCTTCGCCCACGGCGACGTCGCCGGCGGCCTGCGCATCGGCGGCGGATTCGAAGAGCGGAGCGTCGACGACCCAGACGAAGGCCCAGTCGCCGTCCTTGATCAGGCCCACGCGCTCGGCGATCTCCCGGCGTGCGGCACCGAGGAGGGCGCGGGAGCTGTTCGCGTCTCCGGCGGCGAAGAAGATCGCGTCGCCCGGGTTCGCGCCGGCCGCCTCGACGAGACCGGCCTTCTCCGTCTCGGAGATGTTCTTGGCCACCGGGCCGGTGAGGGTGCCGTCCTCGGCGACGAGGACGTAGGCGAGTCCCTTGGCTCCGCGCTGCTTCGCCCAGTCCTGCCACGCATCGAGCTGGCGCCTCGGCAGCGATCCGCCGCCGGGGTAGACGACCGAGCCGACGTAGTCGGACTGGAAGACGCGGAACGGGGTCTCGGAGAAGAACTCCGTGAGGTTGGTGAGTTCGAGGCCGAAGCGCAGGTCGGGCTTGTCCGACCCAAAGCGCTCCATCGCCTCGTGATAGGTGATGTGCGGGATCGGCGTCTCGATGTCGTAGCCGATGAGCTTCCACAGGGCGACGAGGATCTCCTCGGCGAGGGCGATGATGTCGGCCTGCTCGACGAACGAGGCCTCGATGTCGAGCTGAGTGAACTCGGGCTGACGGTCGGCGCGGAAGTCCTCGTCGCGGTAGCAGCGGGCGATCTGGTAGTAGCGCTCCATGCCGGCGACCTGGAGGAGCTGCTTGAACAGCTGCGGCGACTGCGGCAGCGCGTACCACGACCCCGGCTGCAGGCGTGCGGGGACGAGGAAGTCGCGGGCGCCCTCGGGGGTCGACTTCGTCAGCGTCGGCGTCTCGATCTCGACGAAGCCGTGCTCGTCGAGGACCGTGCGGGCGGCCCGGTTGACCGCCGAGCGCAGACGCATCGCATGCGCGGGACCCGAACGGCGCAGGTCGAGGTACCGGTAGCGCAGACGGGTCTCCTCGCCGACGGTGCCGGAGTCCTCCGCATGGTCGGAGACCTGGAAGGGAAGGGGGGCCGCCTCGGCGAGGATCTCCACGCTCGTGTCGACGATCTCGATCTCACCGGTGGGCAGGTTGGGGTTCTGGTTGCCCTCGGGGCGCAGGGAGACCGTGCCGGTGACCTTGACGACGGTCTCGTTGCGCAGTGCGTGGGCATCGTCCTCGCGGACGACGACCTGGACGATTCCCGAAGCATCCCGCAGATCGATGAAGGCGACACCTCCGTGATCGCGGCGACGATCGACCCACCCGGCGAGGGTGACGGTCTCTCCTGCGTTTGCGGCACGCAGGCTTCCGGATTCGTGGCTTCGCAGCACAGAGGGCTCCTTTACGATGGTCATGCGGGGAGTGCGTCAACCATGATAGTCGCTCGCACGGACATTCCCGCACGCACCGGCGGGCAGCGAGAGGACGCATGGACGGACACGAATCGGACCCGGCCCCCACCTCGGCGCAGGTCGAGGTCGCGGCGGAGACGTTCCGCATGCTCTCCCAGGCCACCCGACTGCGCGTCGTGTGGACCCTGGTCCACCAGGAGCTCGATGTCTCCTCCCTCGCCGAGGCGATCGGTGCGACCGTGCCCGCCGTGAGCCAGCATCTCGCCAAGCTCCGTCTCGCCGGGCTCATCTCCTCCCGCCGGGACGGGCGGAGGATCTTCTACACCGTCGACGACCCGCACGTCGTCTCGATGGTGCGGGAGATGTTCGACCACATCGCCCCCGACGGGTCGCTCGCCCCCGACCCGGAGTGAGGCGGCAACCCTGAGTAAGGCAGGGACCCCGAGCCGTCAGCCCTGCGTCACCTGCGGCCAGCGGTCCTCGACGCTCGGCTCCCATGTCTGCGGGTCGGCAGGCGTCTGCTCGCCGGTGCGGATGTCCTTGACCTCGTGACCGGACTCACCGTCGGTGAACCACACGAAGGGGATCCCCCGGCGCTCGGCGTAGCGGATCTGGCGACCGAACTTCGCCGCACTCGGTGAGACCTCGCACGGGATGTCGCGGGCGCGCAGGGCGGTGGCGACCGTATCCGCCTCAGACCGGCGCTCCTCGTCGGTGACGGCGACGACGACGGCCGACGGGGTGCCGCGGGAGGCGGTGATGCCGGAGTCCTCGCCGAGGACGAACGCCATGAGGCGCGAGACGCCGATCGACATGCCCACACCCGGGTAGGTCTTCTTCCCCACCGTGGCCAGCGAGTCGTAGCGCCCGCCTGAGGCGACGGAGCCGAGCTCCTCGTGTCCGACGAGCTGCGTCTCGTAGACCGCTCCCGTGTAGTAGTCGAGTCCGCGGGCGATCTTCAGCTGCGCGACGAGGACGCCGGGCGCTCGCTCGGCGGCGGCGGTGAGCATCCTCGTCAGGGACTCGAGGCCCTCGTCGAGGAGGGGGTGCTCGACTCCGAGGGCGCGCACCTCCTCGGCGAAGTCGGGCGAGTCCGATTCGATCGCGGCCAGAGCGAGGCACAGCTGCTGCTGGCGCTCATCGGCTTCCGCTTCGGCGGCGAGGAGCTTCGCGACCTCCTCGGGCCCGATCTTGTCGTACTTGTCGAGGCACCGGAGCACTGCGGGGATGTCGGTGAGTCCGATGCCGCGGGCGAAGCCCTCGAGGAGGCGGCGGTCGTTGACGACGATGCGCACCGGTGGCACCCCGAGCGGGGCGAGCCTGGCGAACGCGTCGGCGATGATGAGCGGGATCTCGACCTCGACGTGGCCGGGCAGCTCGGCGTCGGCGATGACGTCGACGTCAGCCTGGATGAACTCGCGGTAGCGCCCGGCCTGCGGCCGCTCACCGCGCCACACCGGCTGGATCCGCGCGGCCCGGAACGGGAAGCTCAGCTCGTTCGCGTTCTCGGTGACGAAACGGGCCAGCGGCACAGTGAGGTCGAAGTGGAGGCCGAGCGGATTGCGCTCGGTGCCCTCGGAGTGGAGTCGGGAGACCGCGAAGATCTCCTTGTCGATCTCCCCATCCTTGGCGAGCTGGCTGATCGGTTCGACGGCACGGTGGTGGAGGGCGGAGAAGCCGTGGAGGGCGAAGGTGTGCTCGAGGATGTCGATGATGCGCTTCTCGATGACGCGCTCCGCCGGGAGCCGTTCCGGGAATCCGGACAGACGGGCTGACTTCGCCATGGTTCTCCTTGCTCGTGTGGATGCTGCCCTGGCAGGCAGTGCCGGTGCCTCGCCGAGGCGGCGCCTCGGGCGGCTGTGGATCGGATCAGAGGAACGGGTTCGTCCGGAGCTCGTGGCCCACCCGCGAACCCGGACCGTGTCCAGGATAGATGGGAACGTCGGGCAGGTCCGCAAAGGCCCGCAGTGTGCTGCCCATCGCCTCGGCGTCGCCGCCGGGCAGGTCGATGCGCCCGATGGCTCCGGCGAAGACGACGTCGCCGGTGAAGACGACCTCCTCACCGTCGGCGCTCACCCGCAGCAGGGTCGACCCTTCGGTGTGGCCGGGGGCAGCGACAGCGGTGACGGTGAGTCCGGCGACGGTGACGGCGGTGCCGTCGGTGAGGTCGACCACCTCGGCGGGGGCCTGCCAATCGGTGAGCAGCGGAGCGATCATCTGTGCGAACGCCGGCCCCAGGGTCTCCCCCGGTGCGGCCATCCGGTAGTGGTCATCGGCGCCGAGGTGGACGGGAACGTCCCAGCGCTCGAGCATTCCCGGCAGCCCGAGGATGTGGTCGGGGTGGCCGTGGGTGAGGAAGATCGCCTGCGGGGTCAGTCCCTCCTCGGCGAGGACCTCGGCGAGGCCGGGAGCGGCGTCGAAGCCGGCATCGACGAGGATGCAGTCGCTGTGCCCCTCGGCCCGCACGGCGTAGCAGTTGACGTCGAGGAATTCGGCACGGGTGGTCAAGACATCCATGGGCAGAGTCTATCCAGACGGTGGCGGATGGTTATGCTGGTGTCACGCAATGATCGAGTGATCGGCGAGACCGCCGGTTCGACCGATGAGGAAACAGGTGAGAGACATGTCGACCCCGACCCCCAAGCCGACTCCCCGCCCGTCGTCGCTGCCCCGCCCGCAGGCGGCTCAGCCGGTGACCGGGACCACCGTCGACCACGACGCCGAGGTGGCGCGCGCGGTCACGCACGGTCGCGCGGACGAGCAGGGGACGGTGTTCGTCATCACCGCCGACGGTGAGCGTGAGGTCGGCCAGTACCCCGACGCGACCGGTGAGGAAGCCGTCGAGTACTTCGCGAAGAAGTACGTCGAGCTCGTCGAGCACGCCGCTCATCTGCGCAACCGACTCTCCGCCGGAGCGCCCGGACGCGAGGTGACGACGGCGGCGACCGCGCTGCGGGACTCGCTCGCCGACGCGAACGTCGTCGGCGACCTCAAGGGTCTCGCCGCGACCCTCGACACGCTCCTCTCCGACGCCAAGGCGACGGAGTCGAAGCAGGCGGCCCGCGCCGAGGCGGCCAAGCTCGAGGCCGCGCAGAAGCGCGAGGAGATCGTCGTCGAGGCCGAGACCCTGGCCGGCAAGGATCCCGAGAAGATCCAGTGGAAGGTCTCCGGTGCCCGTTTGCGGGAGCTCTTCGCCCAGTGGAAGGACATGCAGCGCAGCGGACCGCGCCTTCCGCGGTCGGTCGATCAGGAGCTGTGGGGCCGATTCTCGCAGGCCCGGAACACCTTCGAGCGCAAGCGCAAGGACTTCTTCGCCGAGCTCGACAAGCACAACTCCGAGGGCAAGCGGATCAAGGAGAAGATCGTCGCCGAGGCGGAGTCGCTGTCCGGGTCGACCGACTTCCGCACCGTGTCCCAGAAGTACAAGGACCTGATGACCCAGTGGAAGCGCGCCCCGCGCGCCTCGCGCAAGGACGACGATGCCCTCTGGGCGCGCTTCCGTGCCGCCCAGGACGTCTTCTTCGCCGCCAGGGATGCGGAGAACGCCGCACTCGACGAGGAGTACAAGGGCAACCTCGAGGTCAAGGAAGCGCTGCTGAAGAAGGCGCAGGCGCTGCTGCCGATCACGGATCCGGTGGCAGCGAAGCGTGAGCTCCGGGTCATCCAGGACGAGTGGGAGGAGGCCGGGAAAGTGCCCCGCGCCGATGTCTCCCGGATGGAGAACGGTCTGCGCGAGGTCGAGCGGGCGCTCGCCGACGCCGAGGACGCGGCGTGGAAGCGGAGCAACCCCGAGACCAAGGCCCGCACCTCGGGGGCGCTGAGCCAGCTCGACGAGTCGATCGCCGAGCTCGAGGCGGCGCTCGAGACCGCGAAGGCCTCGGGCGATGAGAAGTCCGTCGCCGATGCGCAGGCCGCTCTCGACGCCCGGCGTGCGTGGCGCGATCAGCTCGCGCAGACGGCGGCCGAACTCGACTGACGCTCAACAGCTTCTCGTCAGGGCCGGACGGTGAACCGTCCGGCCCTGATTCTTCTCTGTCCACAGGCGCGGACCCGAGTCCGTGGTTGTCCACAGGCCGACGATTCGGTCTTGCCCTCCCAGGGTGAGACGACGATAGTGGCCTCATGGAGGACATCTTCCGACTCCGCGACTACGGCTACGAGCAGCTCACGGAGCTCACCCTCGACGGTCTGCTCGTCCCACTGACGGAGACGACGTGGGTGCGGTCGGGTGCGGTGCTCGGACCAGAGGATCGAATCAGTGCGCTGGCGGCGCAGATCCCAGCGCGGCTCGTCGTCTCGCACTCGACTGCCTGGTGGGTCCATGTCGGTCTCGGTCGGGCGCCGAGCCCGCTGACCTTCACGACGCATCCGCGCAGGCGGGTGCTCGACCAGGACGGAGCCGTCGTCCACGAACTCAACCTCGGCCGCGGCGACTGGGAGACGATCGCCGGTCTGCCGGTGACGACGCCGATGCGCACGCTCTACGATCTGCTCCTACCGCACGTCCGCCGTCCGGAGGCGGGTTCGGCCAGGGCGGTGGCCGAGATCATCGACGAGGTGCCGCCGGCGATGCGCACGCGTTTTCGGCTCTACCTCGACGGGGTCTCCCGGCGGCCGTACGCCGCGCAGATGCGGGAGGTCGTCGATCGGCGCGGACACACGTCGACCCCCTGGCCGCGCGCACCTCAGCCGCCGGAGATGCGGTAGACGTCGAAGACGCCTTCGACCTTCCGAACGGCGGAGAGCACCGTGTCGAGGTGGCTTGCGTCGCTCATCTCGAAGACGAACTTCGACTGAGCGACGCGGGCCTTCGAGGTCGCCACGGAGGCGGAGAGGATGTTGACGTGGGTGTCGGTGAGGACCTTCGTGATGTCCGAGAGCAGTCCCGAGCGGTCGAGGGCTTCGACCTGGATCTGGACGAGGTAGACGCCGCTCGTCTTCTCCCCCCAGGAGACCTCGACCATGCGCTCGGGTTCGCGTTCGAGGGAGACGACGTTGGGACAGTCGACCCGGTGGACGGAGACTCCCGAGCCGCGGGTGACGAAGCCGACGATCTCGTCCCCGGGCACCGGGGTGCAGCAGCGGGCGAGTTTGACGAGGACGTCGTCGACGCCCTTGACGACGACGCCGCCCGAGGACGAATGATGACCCGAGGACTGGCCGGTGCGATTGCGCGGTGCCGGAGGCAGGACCGCGGCCTCCTCGTCGTCGCCGACCTCCTTCGCGAGCAGGTCGACGACGTGGGCGGCCGAAGTCACCCCGTTGCCGATCGCCGCGTACAGCGCGGTGACGTCGGGCAGGCGCAACTCGGTCGAGACGACCTGAAGCGCCTCCTGGCTCATCAGGGCGTTCGCGGACAGGGAATGGCGGCGCATCGCCCGGGCGAGCTGCTCGCGGCCGTTCTCGATCGCCTCTTCGCGGCGCTCCTTGGAGAACCACTGGCGGATCTTCGACCGGGCGCGCGGGCTCTTGACGAAGCCGAGCCAGTCGCGGCTGGGACCGGCGTTCTCGTCCTTGGAGGTGAAGACCTCGACGGAGTCGCCGTTCTTGAGCTCGGTGTCGAGGGCGACGAGGCGGCCGTTGACCCGGGCGCCCATCGTCTTGTGCCCGACCTCGGTGTGCACGGCGTAGGCGAAGTCGACCGGCGTCGCCCCGGCGGGCAGGCTCATGACGTCGCCCTTGGGCGTGAAGACGTAGACCTCCTTCGAGTTGACCTCGTAGCGGAGGCTGTCGAGGAACTCGTCGGGGTCGCTGACCTCACGCTGCCAGTCGAGGAGCTGCCGCAACCACGCGGCGTCGTCGACGCCGCCGTCGTCGGAGACCTTGACGGAGCGGGCAGTGTTCGAGGTGATCGCCTTCGACGGGTTGCCGCGGTCCTTGTACTTCCAGTGCGCGGCGACGCCGAACTCGGCTCTGCGGTCCATCTCGTGGGTGCGGATCTGGATCTCGACGGGTTTGCCGTTCGGGCCGATGACCGTCGTGTGCAGGCTCTGGTACATGTTGTACTTCGGCATCGCGATGTAGTCCTTGAACCTGCCGGGAACCGGGTTCCAGCGGGCGTGGACGATGCCGAGGGTGGCGTAGCATTCGCGGACGGTCTCGACGAGGACGCGGACTCCGACGAGGTCGTAGATGTCGGCGAACTCGTGACCGCGCACGACCATCTTCTGGTAGATCGAGTAGTAGTGCTTCGGGCGGCCGGTGATGGCCGCCTCGATGCCGGATTCGGCGAGCTCGGACTGGAGTTCGGACGAGACGGTCGCAAGGTACTTCTCGCGCTCGGGCGCACGGTCGGCGACAAGGCGGACGACCTCGTCGTAGACCTTGGGGTGGAGAACCTGGAACGAGAGGTCTTCGAGCTCCCATTTGATCGTGTTCATGCCCAGCCGGTGAGCCAGCGGGGCGTAGATCTCGAGGGTCTCGCGGGCCTTCTTCGTACTCGAGGCGGCGGGGACGAACTTCCACGTGCGGGCATTGTGGAGGCGGTCGGCGAGTTTGATGACGAGGACGCGGATGTCCTTGGCCATCGCGACGATCATCTTCCGCACGGTCTCCGACTGGGCAGCCTGACCGTAGGTGAGCTTGTCGAGCTTCGTCACCCCGTCGACCATCGCGGCGACCTCGGGCCCGAAGGACTCGGTGAGCTGCTCGAGCGAGTAGTCGGTGTCCTCGACGGTGTCGTGGAGCAGAGCCGCCGCCAGGGTGACGGGAAGCATGCCGATCTCGGCGAGGATCGTCGCCACCGCCACCGGGTGGGTGATGTAGGGGTCCCCGGACTTCCTGGTCTGACCGCGGTGGGCCTCCTCGGCGACCGTGTAGGCACGGACGACGAGGTCGATGTCGGCCTTCGGATGGCTCGCCTGCAGGGCACGGATCATCGGTCCGAGCACCCTGGGGTAGTCGGCGTTGTTCTGTGCCCTGGCCGCCCACCAGGCCAGACGGGAGATGCCGCGCGGACGGCGCGATTCAGCTGATGATGCCATCACATCCCCCTCTCAGCGTCTCAGACCTCGGCGTGGATCACCGGTGGAACGTCCTCGGATCCATTCCGTAAACGCAATTCTCGCACGGCTTCTTCCTGTTCCTTCACCGCGGGTTCGTTCGCTCGCAGAAGCGCGTAGAGGGGGCTGGCGACGAAGAGGGTCGAGGCCGCGGCGACGATCGTGCCGATGAACAGCGACAGGGAGATGTCGACGAGGGTGCCGGCGCCGAGGAGGAACACGCCGATGAAGAGGATCGAGGCGATCGGGAGGACCGAGACGACCGAGGTGTTGATCGAACGCACCGTCGTCTGGTTGACGCCGAGGTTGACGAGCTCGGAGAACTTGAGGTTCCGTTTGTCCTGGAATCTCGTCGTGTTCTCTCTGATCTTGTCGAAGACGACGACCGTGTCGTAGAGCGAGAAGCTCAAGACGGTGAGGAAGCCGATGATCGCCTCGGGTGTGACCTCGAAGCCGGTGACCGAGTAGATGCCCATCGTGATGATCATGACGACGAAGAGGCCGATGATCGCTGCCAGGGACATCTTCCAGGTGCGGAAGTAGAGGGCCATGACGATCATCGCGATGGCGACGAAGATGACGAGGGCTCTGATCATCTTCGACGTCACGTCAGCACCCCATTGGGGACCGACGAAGGTCGAGGTGACGTCCTCGGCGTTGACCGAGTAGCCGGAGGCCAGGGCGTCGCGGACCTCCTGCATCTGGGGGTCGGTGAGCTGGTTCGTCTCGATCCTCACCCCGGTGTCCCCGGTGGGAGTGAGCCGGGGTTCGGAGTCGGGGACGACATCGGTGACGATCGATTCGCCTTTGGCCGCCGAGGTGTCGGTGACGTTGTCGACCTGGAACTGCGACCCGCCGCGGAAGGCGATGCCGAAGTTGAAGCCGGCGACGAGCGGGACGAGGAGGGAGAGGAGGACGAGGACGCCGGCGATGCCGAGCCACAGCTTCGCCTTCCCGACGAACGGGATCGACGACTCGCCGTTGTGGAGGCGGTTGCCCCACGCGAAGAACCGTTTCACTTCTCGTCTCCCGTCTCGTCGTCGGACTGCTGCGCCGCGCGCCTGGCGGCCGCCTTGCGTTCGGCGATGGTGCCGCCGCCCGCACTCGGCTCCGTCCGTGAGCGTCGCCGCTTGCCGGAGCGCGCGCTCGAGGTCTTCTTCTCGGCGGTCGTGCTCGACTCCGCAGTCACTTCTGTGTCTGCCGCCTCAGTCTCCTCGGCGGCTTCGCTCGACGTCGTGCGGGTGGCGGTCTTCGTCGTGCCGTGCTCCTCGGCGGTCGCCTCGGCACTGGTCGCGGAGTCGGAACCGCCCGAGTTCGCAGCGGACTCGCTCTTCGCCTTCGCGCGCCGGCCGGCGATCGTGTCGCTGTCGATTCCGGCTTTGCGGGCGCGCGCCTTCTCCCGGCGCTTGGCTTCGGGAGACTTCTCCGACTCGGGGAGGTCGATGTTGAGCGCTCCGCGGTAGGCGGCGCGTTTGACGCCGAGCAGACGCGGGTCCATGCCCGACATCGGGTGTCCCTGGCCGAAGAACTTCGTTCTCGCGAGCACCTCGAGCATCGGATGGGTGAAGAGGAAGACGACGATGATGTCGACGATCACGGTGAGTCCGAGGGTGAACGCGAATCCGCGCACCGAGCCCACGGCGAGGATGTAGAGGATCACCGCGGCGAGCATGTTCACCGACTTCGACGCCCAGATGGTGCGCTTGGCGCGGTCCCAGCCGACTTCGACAGCCGAGAGGAGGTTGCGGCCGCTGCGCAGCTCGTCCCGCACGCGTTCGAAGTAGACGATGAAGGAGTCCGCTGCCATGCCGATGCCGATGATGATACCGGCGACACCGGCCAGGGAGAGGCGGTAGCCGTATCTCCAGGAGGCGATGAGCAGCAGCAGATAGGTGAGCACACCGACGACGACGAGGCTTGCGACCGTGACGAGGCCGAGCACGCGATACTGCAGGAGCGAGTACACGACGACGAGGATGAGGCCGACGAGGCCGGTGAGCAGGCCGATGTTGAGGTAGTTCGCGCCGAGGGTCGGCGAGATCTGCTCTTCGCTCTGCACCTGGAAGCTGATCGGCAGGGAGCCGTTCTTGAGCTGGTTGGCGAGCGTCTGCGCCTCGTCGAGAGTGAAGTTTCCGGAGATCTCTGCACGGCCGTCGGAGATGACGGCGTTCGAAGTCGGGGCGGAGAGGACGAGGCCGTCGAGGGCGATGGCGAACTGGTTGTACGGCTGCTGCAGGCCCGTGATCGCCGAGGTGATCTGCTTGAAGATCTCACGGCCGGTGTCGTCGAACTCGAGGTTGACGGCGGGCTGGTTGGTCTGGACGCCGTTGGCGCCGGCCGCATAGCCGAAGCTCGCGTCCTTGAGGTGGTCGCCGGAGAGTTCGACGGGTCCGAGCACGTACTTCGCCGAACCGTCCTGGGCACATGCGACTACGGGTTCGTCGGCGGGCTGCTGCTCACCACCGGTCCGGTTCTTCGGGTCCGTGCAGTCGAGTTCCGTGTAGCGCTTGACGATGGCCTCGGTCTGCCATTCCGAGGCGTCCTTCTCCGGGTCGAAGAGGGGACGCGGTGTGGAGTCGGTGACCTTCGTGTCCTCGCCCTGACCTTCGCCGGCCGGGGTCTCGCCACCGGCGGGAGTCTCTCCGCCTGCCGGGGTCTCCTCGCCGGAGCCCGAGGCGTCCTTGCCGGCAGGGCCGGGAACGCTGCCGCCGGCGTTCGGGTCGGTCTCAGCGCCGCTGCCGGTGTCGGCTCCGGCGCCGGTTCCGGTGCCGGAGTTGACGACGGCTCCGCCGCCGGCCGGCGATTCCTGATTGCCGCCGGTGAGCTCCTCGAGGCGCTTCCGCTCTTCGTCGGAGAGTCCGTCGTCGCCATTGGCGCCGCCGTTCTCGCTGCCCTGCTGCTCCTCATTGATCTGCTCCTGGGAGCGGGGGTCGCCGACGAGGGCGACCCGCCGGAACACGAGCTGCGCCGAGGAGCGGACGAGGTTGCGGGTCTCCTCATCGGGATTGCCGGGCAGGTTGACGACGATGTTCCTGTCGCCCTGGGTGGTGATCTCCGCTTCGGAGACACCGGTCGAGTCGACTCGCTGGCGGATGATGGCGACCGCCTGATCGAGCTGCTCCTTGCTGATGGTCGTGTCCTCGGAGACCTGGGGCTCCAGGATGATCGAGGTGCCGCCTTCGAGGTCGAGGGCGAGCTTCGGTGTGGTCGTCGCATCGGACCAGATCACTCCCCCGGCGAGGACGCCGCCGAGGACGAGGGTGACGATCGCCAACCACAGGAACCGCAGACCTGGTCGCGGCTTTTCTTCGATATCGGACACGATTCAGCTTTCGATCGGGTGCGGGTGTCAGTTCTTCTTGTCGTCGGAGTCCGGCGTGCTTCCGGGCTTCTTCGACGAGTCCCCTGCTGCCGAGTCGTCCTCGAGGCCGTCGACGGCCTTCTTGTCGGTGGTGCCGCCGGTCGTGTCGGAATCGATCGTGTCGGCGGTGTCGGTCTTCCGCGCTTCCTCGGCCCGACGGGCCTCGGCGGTGTTCGCATCGGCGTCGGCCTTGGCGATCGCGTCGATGTCGTCGGCCTGCGCGGTCGTCGCCGCGTCGGCGTCCCCATTGCCCTCGGCGCGCTTGCGCTCGTTCATCGCGTCGAGTTCGGCGTCGGTGATCGCCGGGGTCTCAGCGGCGTCGTCAGTGGTGCCGTCGGCGATGGGCGCGACGTCGGTCTCGGGATTCTCGATCTGGCCGATCGCCTGGCGGTGGACCTTGAGGATGGTGCCGGGGCCCGATTCGATGGTGACCTGGTTGTCCTCGTCGTTGATCGAGAGCACGGTGCCGAAGACGCCGAACGTCGTCATCACCTTCGCCCCGGGAACCAGACCGGCCTTGATCTGCTCCGCTCGCGCCTTCTGCTTACGCCGAGAGTTGAACAGGAAGAAAATCAGCAGCGCGGCAAGCGCGAGAGGGATGAGCAAATCCACAGGTATCAACCTTCCATAAGAACGAACCAGTGCACTAGCTTAGTTCGAACTGCGCACTCAAGGCGAACCGGTGGCCCCGGTTCAGAACTCATAGTTTGCTGGGACGTGGAGGCCCAAGTGCCTCCACGCCGCCGAGGTGGCGACGCGTCCGCGCGGAGTGCGGCTGATGAGTCCCTCCCGCACGAGGTAGGGCTCGGAGACCGTCTCGACCGTGTCGGCCTCCTCGCCGACGGAGACCGAGAGGGTGCCGAGGCCGACGGGGCCCCCGCCGAAGCGCCGGCAGAGCACGTCGAGCACGGACCGGTCGAGGCGGTCGAGGCCGAGTTCGTCGACTTCGTACACGGTGAGCGCATTGAGGGCCGCCGCCTCGTCGATGACGCCGGAGCCGCGGACCTGCGCCCAGTCGCGGACGCGCCGGAGCAGGCGGTTGGCGATGCGCGGGGTGCCGCGCGAACGGGTGGAGATCTCCTCGAGACCACGCACCTGAGCATCGATGCCGAGCATGCGGGCCGAGCGTTTGAGCACGGTGAGCAGGTCTGCGCTCGAGTAGAAGTCGAGGTGGCCGGTGAAGCCGAACCGGTCGCGCAGGGGTGCGGGGAGGAGGCCCGAGCGCGTGGTCGCCCCGACGAGGGTGAAGGGCGGAAGGTCGAGCGGGATCGCCGTGGCACCGGGCCCCTTGCCGACGATGACGTCGACGCGGAAGTCCTCCATCGCGACGTAGAGCATCTCCTCGGCGGCCCTGGCCATGCGATGGATCTCGTCGATGAAGAGGACTTCGCCCTCTTCGAGGGAGGAGAGGATGGCGGCGAGGTCGCCGGCGTGCTGGACTGCCGGGCCCGAGGTCACCCGCAGACTCGCCTGCATCTCATGAGCGATGATCATCGCCAGCGTCGTCTTGCCGAGTCCGGGCGGTCCGGAGAGCAGGACGTGGTCGGGAGTCCTGCTGCGCGCCTTGGCGGCGTCGAGGACGAGGGAGAGCTGTTCGCGGACCTGGGGCTGTCCGATGAAGTCCTGGAGTCCCTTGGGACGGAGCGCGGCTTCGGCGTCGCGCTCGGCCGCTTCGGCGGTGCCGGAGACGAGGCGGTCCTGCTCGGCCGCGGTGAGTCGCTGGTCGCCGAAGTCCATTTCGTAGGAGTCGGGTTCGCGAGACAGAGGTTCTCGTCCGGTCATTTCCTCGCACCCAGGACTTTGAGGGAGGCCTTGAGGAGTGTCGAGGTGCCGGTGTCAGGACCGAGCTCGCTGACGACGTCCTGCACCGCCTCGGCGGCCTGGGGTTCCTTCCACCCGAGGCCGACGAGGGCGTCGACGACCTGCTGGTTGACTCCCCCGAAGGACAGCGCGGGCGCGGAGGCCGTCGCGGCGAACTTCGGCAGCTTGTTCTCGAGTTCGAGGATGATGCGCGAGGCACCCTTCTTCCCGATGCCCGGCACGCGGGTGAGCGCGGTCGCGTCCTGTCCGGAGATGGCGGCGGCAAGCTCGTCGGGGCCCATGACCGAGAGGATGGCCATAGCCAAGCGCGGACCGATGCCGGAGATGGTGAGGAGGACTTCGAAGGTGTGGTTCTCGTCCTCGGTGCCGAACCCGAAGAGGGTCATCGAATCCTCGCGGACGACGAGTGTGGTGACGAGCTCGATCTCGGCGCCATGGCGAGTCCCCGCGAGGGTGTCCGGTGTCACGTGCACTTTGCGTCCGACTCCATAGGTGAGGACGACGAGGTGGTCAGCTGCGATGCGATGAACCGTACCGCTGAGGAAACTGATCACGGACAGCCTTTCGGGTGGGAACACTTGTACGAATCCAGGTTAACAGGAACCCTTAACCCAACGTATCCGACATGCCCGGGCGGATTCTGCCGTTCACCCACCGCCACCGAAGCCACCAGCGTCGCTTTCGGGTTCACTCCCGGGCGCTGGCCCACTGCCCCCTGGAGGCTCACCGTCATGTGGAGGCCCACTCGTCCCCGGAGGTTCGTCAAAGAGGGTTTCGGCGGCCTCGCGGGCGATGAAGCGGGCGTGGAGGATCGGTCTGCGTTCGACATCGATCGAGGCGGGCGGAATCCACGCGGGTCTGCCGTCAAAGAGCATGTAGGCATACCAGTCCGATTTGTCGATGAGGTGGTGATGCATTCCGCATGCCAAGGTGAGGTTGTTGAGTTCGGTCTTCCCGCCCATCGCCCAGGGGACGATATGGTGCGCATCGCACCACCCCGGAGGTGTCTCGCACCCGGGGAACGTGCATCCCTGGTCGCGTGAGGCGAGGATGGCGAGCTGCTTCGCCGTCGCATGCCGATTCTCGGTGGCCAGAGACAGGGATTTCGCCTTGTCGCTCATGAGGTGAAAGAACACCGAGCCGTTGAGTCCCTCGTCGACAGCGAGATCGATGGGAAACTCCGCTTCGGCTCCGGTGACCGCTCGGCCCTTCTTCTCCGCAAGGTGCTCGGCCGTCGCGTTGACGACGAGGGCGAACGGTGCGCCCTTGCCCACTCGGTCCATCTCGATCCGGGAGATCATGGTGGCGAACCGTTCGTAGATGAGGTTCTTCACCGATCCCTGAGCGTCAGAGGTGTCGACGAAGGCTCCGTCTTCTCGCACGCCCCAACCCCGGCTGATGCCGCAGTCGGTCGCGCCCGGAGTCAGGTCGGTGGGGACACGCGCATCCGAGACGTCGCCGGAGAGGACGCTGGAGAACAGGTCGACGATCTCCTGGTCGCCTTCGCTGTGCGGCTGCCCGGTGATCGGGTCGAGATCTCCGGCACGGCCAGCCGGACTGCCGCCGACAAGGCCCTCAGAGCCCGCGCGAACGACCTCAGCGCCACTGGTGCCGTCAGCGCCTGTACCGTCAGCGCCCGCGCCGACAGCGCCGGCACCTGCCGCACCGTTGCCTGCGTCGCCGTTCTCGACAGTTCCGTCTCCGACCCTGTCGGTGGTCGCAGGGTCGTCGGCTTTGATCCGCGAGGTCAGCCAGCCGTGGAGGATGCCGCCCGAGATCGGGTCGAGCAGTCCGGACAGATCCCAGTCGCCGTCTCGTCGCTGGCGAACGTTGACCCGATACTTCGAGCGATCATGCGAGTCCGGGGGCTCCTCACCGTCAGGGTCGAGACGATCAAGCATCTCGGCGAAGATCCGTTTGAGGTCGGACACCCGCACGCTCGGTGCGCGCGAGACAAGCTTCTCCTCGACCCTGCTGCGCACATCGGAGGAGATCCAGAACGGTACGGCGTCCATGCATTCGCCGATGACCGCTGCCTGACTCGAGGAGAGCCGGCCGGATCGCAGGCCCTCGGCCACGAGAGGGTACTTGGGTGGTCGTGACTGGCCGGTGACGTCGACTCGGTTCCCGAGGTTCTTGGCCAGTTCCGTGCGCCGGCGAGCTTCTCTGCCACTGAGCTTGAGCTTGTCCTGCACAAGTGACTTGGTGGTCTTCGCGCCGTAGTCCTTGGGGGTGCCGGTGCGTTCGAACACCGAGAGGGTGACGGCGGAGAGCAGGTCGACGATGCGACTGAGCGCCTCGAGGCCCTGCATCACGGTGACAGCCTCGTCGGGTCCCATCGGACGCTGGAAGGTCTGCAGCTGTGTGGCGAGCTCGGTGAGAGCAGTGAGGCTCCCTGTGACCTCCGGCACCGACGACTGCATGTCGGCCCACTGCTCGCTGCTGAGCATCGGGTGCGGGGAGTCGGGAATCGAGGTGTCACGGTGCTCGTCGACGGCAGCCTGGAACGGGTTCGCGATATCGGACACGCACGGCCGATCCACTGCATCCGAGCCCACATCGGTCAGCTTGTCTTCTCCGCTCCGACCGGTCCCTCCCCCTGCGATGCCATCGTCTCGAACGCCGTCGTCCGAGCGCTGGGATCCATCCGAGCGCAGGGACCGTTTCGCAGCCGCGTGCTTCGAGGACTGTTTCCCCGCATCGGACCGCGCATCATCAGACCGCACTTCGCGCGACTGACTCCCAGCAGCCCCGCAATCGTCGGAAACGACTCGGCCCTCGTCTGTCTGCGGACGGGGTTCATCGAGCTTGCCGAAATCCTGGGGTGCGACCGGAGCGATCTCACCGAAGCGATCGGCGAGTTCGTGTCCGCCGAGATCCATACCGGCGTCTCTGAGCTGATCGAACAGCGACTGCGGCTGGCTTCCGCCCGCTCGTCCACCCGCGCTGCCGCCCGACGATTCGTCTCGGGTCCACGGGAGCGGCCGTCCGGCCGCGCGCCTTCCTTTTCCTTCGGAGCCTCTGCTCCGACGGCTCGGCGTGCGATCCGGTGTCAGCGTCATGATCTCAGTGATTCGTCCATCAACATCTTCGTTGTATCGTTGTCCTGATTCTACGCCTATTCACTTCATTGTGTCTATAGTTTCGTTCGAATCTTTCGAAGTTATTTCTACGTGTTTCGCCGTCGTTCTAATCGGTGTAGATTCACGTCTCTGACCAGCGCACACGTTCCGCACCCAACAAGATGCACGCACGCAGAGACCCGAACGTCGATGCTCCGAACACAGAGGCACGCGAGATAGAACGACTTCCGAGCACGAGGGAAACAGCCTGCAGGGAGCGACGCAACACGGCACTGATCCGCCCAAGGAACCGCCGTCGAAGGGCGGGGGGGGAACACACCCCAAAATGCAGGGAAACAGGACGTTGAAGCGCGAATAGGTATCGCCCGCCGTCCATTCGACCTGACACAGCGTCGGCATTCGGCGTCATCCGAACAGTACGCCCAGAACCTTCACTTCGCGTCGCGCAGGGCTCTCGCCCACTGCTCCTGGGCCTTCGTCAGCCCACTCCCCTGCCGGCCGCCGCCCTTGCGCTCGGTGAGGTCCTTGTTCGCACCCGGAGTCGACTGCGCGCTCAGCGCCCCTCTCCATGAGTGGCAGATGGCGATCGCCAGTGCGTCGGCGGCATCCGCGGGCTTGGGCGGAGCGTCGAGGCCGAGGATGCGGGTGACCATGTTCGTCACCTGTTTCTTGTCGGCTCTGCCGGAGCCGGTGATCGAGGCCTTGACCTCGGACGGGGTGTGCATCGCCACGGGGATCCCGCGGCGCGCGGCGAGCCCCATCGTCAGCCCCGAGACCTGGGCGGTGCCCATGATCGTCGAGACGTCGTTGCGCGCGAACACCCGCTCGATGGCCACCACATCGGGACGGTGCACATCGAGCCAGGTGTCGAACGCCTCGGCGAGGCTCCCCAGCCTCAGGTCCACGGAATCCGCGGACGGGGTGCGGACGACGTCGACGGCGACCATGGCGACCCGACGGGCCGACAGGGTGTCGATGACGCCGAGCCCGCACCGCGTGAGGCCGGGGTCCACGCCGAGGATGCGCATCAGGCGTCGAGTTCTGCGAGGACCTCGTCGCTGACGTCGGCGTTCGAGTAGACGTTCTGGACCTCATCGCTGTCCTCGAGGGCATCGATGAGCTTGAACACCTTGGCTGCGGTCGCAGCGTCGAGGCTGACCTTGAGTCCGGGCACGAACGACGCCTCAGCGGAGTCGTAGTCGATGCCCGCGTCGACGAGTGCGCTGCGCACGGCCACGAGGTCGGTCGCCTCGGAGATGACCTCGAAGGTCTCGCCTTCGTCGTTGACCTCTTCGGCCCCGGCTTCAAGGGTCGCTTCGACGATGGCGTCCTCGTCGGTGCCCTCGGCCGGGACGACGATGACGCCCTTGCGGTTGAAGTTGTACGACACCGAGCCGGGGTCGGCCATCGATCCGCCGTTGCGGGTCACGGCGACCCGGACTTCGGAGGCCGCACGGTTGCGGTTGTCGGTGAGGCACTCGATGAGCAGCGCCACGCCGCCGGCCGCGTAGCCTTCGTACATGATCGTCTCGTAGTTGACCGCTTCGCCGTCGAGGCCGCCGCCGCGCTTGACCGCGCGGTTGATGTTGTCGGCCGGGACGGAGTTCTTCTTCGCCTTCTGGATCGCGTCGAAGAGGGTCGGGTTGCCATCGGGATCAGGTCCACCGTTGCGTGCGGCAACCTCGATGTTCTTGATCAGCTTGGCAAAGAGCTTGCCGCGCTTGGCATCGATGGCAGCTTTCTTGTGCTTAGTCGTTGCCCATTTGGAATGACCTGACACTGGTGTTCCTTCCTATAGATACAGCCCTACGATTCTATACGCTCGCGCCCCTCCGCCCGAAAGCGCGCCGAAGGACGGAATGAGGAGCACCCCGCCGAGGCTGTTCGTCGGTCCCAGCCTTCCCCCGCCGAGGCTGTTCGTCGTCCCAGCCGACCCCGCCGGTTCTCCCCTGCGACGGTGAGCCGATCCCGGCGGAACCGCCGATCGAGCTGAGCCGGCTGCCGAGGCGTCTGCCGGCCGACCGCCCGCAGACAATCAGTCGATGACGAGCGGGACGTCGGGGACGGCTCCCCGGGAGGCGAGCTCCATGAGGCTGAGCAGGTTCCTCGGGTAGATCGTCTCCGTCGTCTCGAGCAGCTCTTCGCGGCTCCACCAGCGGAACTCGAGGAGACTGCGCTTCTCGATGTCCGTCCACACGGCGTCTTCGAGCTCGATGTCCTCGGTCGTCCGATAGGCGAAGTAGGTCTCGAGCTGCCGCAGCTCCTTCTCCGTGAAGTGGAAGACCTCGTCGCGGATGGCGAGCGGACCGATGAGGTCGCCGGGCTCGCATTCGATGCCTGTCTCCTCGGCGAGCTCCCGCGCCGCCGTCTGCGCCGGGGTCTCGCCCATCTCCGAACCGCCGCCGCACGTCATCCACCACTGGTGGGACGGAGTGAGCAGGTCCTGGGCCCTGATGAGGAGAACCTCGTCGCGCTCATTGAGCAGTACGACCCGCGAAGCTTTACGAGGTTTCATGGTTCTCCAGGAGTTGACGGCGGACAGACGAAATTCTTTGCAGGATAGTGATGCAGCAGGCGATCATCAAGACGCCCAGGGCGACCGTCAGAACGATATCGGGTAGTCCCATTCCGACCAAGCCGGTGACGACGAGTGTGACCAACAACCGATCGGCGCGCTCGGCGATCCCACCCGCGGCGTGGACGCCGAGTCCCTCCGCGCGCGCCCGGACGTAGGAGACGAGCGAACCGGTGACGAGACAGCCGAGGGCGAGCAGCGCGGTGAGCGGGTCGGAGGCGCCGAGGAAGAACCACAGGGCGAGCCCGATGAAGACCGCGGAATCAGCGATCCGGTCGAGCGTCGAGTCGAGGAAGGCCCCCCAGAGGCTGTTGCGCCCGGTCTCCCGGGCCATGATCCCGTCGAGCATGTCGCAGAAGACGAAGACCGTGATGACGATCGTCCCCCAGAGCAGCTGCCCGAGCGGGTAGAACACCAGGGCACCCGCGCACACCCCGATCGTCCCGATGTACGTCACGGCATCGGGTGTCAGTCCCAGGCGCAGGAGGAGCCTCGCCAGGGGACGGAAGAGTCGGGTGAATGCCGCGCGGGCAATGGTGTTGAGCATCGGGTCAGCGAACCACCGCGGTCGACAGTGGACGGTCGTCGGTCGCCGACTCCGCCGGTCGCCCGCCGAGGTGGGTGTCCCACCAGTCGATGATCGCGTCGAAGCGCTGCCGCCGATGGCGCGGCTGCCCCGACCGGGAGAGTTCGTGGTTCTCGCCGGGGAAGATGAGCAGCTCGGTCTCCACGCCGGCCCGCTGCAGGGCGGCATAGTACTGCTGAGCCTGCTCGAGCGGGCACCGGAAGTCGAGTTCGGAATGCATGACGAGTGCCGGGGTGCGCACCTCAGCTGCATGGGCGAGCGGCGACTGCCGTTCGATCGCGGCGGCGTCCCGGCTCGTGTACTCCTCCGAGAAGAAGCGTCCGATGTCCGAGGTGCCGACGAAGCTGTGCGGGTCGAGGTAGCCGCGTTCGACGATCGCGGCCCGGAACCGGTGGTCGGCGGCGATCGTCATCGCGGTGAGGTATCCGCCGTACGATCCGCCCTGCACGCCGAGGCGGTCCCCGTCGAGGTCCGAATCGAGCGCGAGCGCATGCTCGAGGACGGCGAGGACGTCGGCCATCGCCGGCTCCGCCATGTTCCCCTGCACTGCCGTGCCCCATGTGCGGGTGCGTCCGCCTGAACCGCGAGGGTTCGCGTACACGACCGCATACCCCGCCGAGGTGAGCACCTGGGTCTCGTCGAACCATCCGTGCGTGTACTGGGCGAAGGGACCGCCGTGGATGTTGAGGACGACTGGGAAGGGTCCCTGACCTGTGGGTTTGGCGAGCCATCCGGTGATCGTCCCGCCCTCGCCATCGACGCGCAGAAGCCGCGGGAGGACGGAGTTCGCCGGTGCCGGGTGCGCGCGCAGCACGCTCGGCCCCGTCTCCCCCGCCGAGGCGGTGGCCCCGGCTGCCTCCGCCGCATCGGCGACGCCGGCGACGGCGAGCCCGGATTCAGCGGAGGACACGGCGGCGACGTCGGAGTCGTACATGTCGTCCTCACCGGCTGCGTGCGCCTCGGCGAGCGTCGAATCGGCATGGGGGTGCTCATCGTCGACGAGGTCGGCGACGGCGTTGGCGTCCATCACCCCGCCCTCGATCGAGCTGTGGCCCGCGATCTCCGTCGCCCCAGCCGTCGGGCTCGGCCCGTCGGCGCCGGAGCCGTCGAGGCCGACCCGGATGAGCACGGCGGGACTCTCCGGGGTCACGGCAGTGGCGACGGCGGTTCCCCCGTCGACGGCGAAGCCGGTGACGACGCTGAGCGCATCGGTGAGGAAGCGGAGGTCGTCGAGGACGACCGCCTCGGCGGACAGATCGATCCTCGCCAGGCGCGTCGCACCGTCGGTGTCGACGGCGACGACCGCCGACTCCCCGAGGACGATGGGAGGCAGGGAGGCGATCGCCACGGTTTCGGGGTCGGTGAGCCGGCGGGTCGTGCCCGTGCTCAGATCATGGACGAAGAGGCCGGGCATCTGACCGACGAAGTCGAGGGCGTCGCGCGTGAGGTCGGCGCCGACGAGGAGGACGCGATCGTCGTCGATCCAACGGTGCAGACTCACGCTCATCCGCGGCAGCTCGAGTGCCTCCGGTCCGTCGGAGCCGAGCAGCCACACCGTCGAGCGCAGGTCGGGTTCTCCCCGGTCAGGAGTGACGTCGGCGATGACGCTCATCCGTGCGCCGCTCGGCGAGAACTGCGGGTCGTGGACATCGGACTCGGGGGTCTGAAGCATCGTCGACAGCGGCACCTCGGCGCTGCCGGTGATGCCCGCCTTGCCGAGGCCCGGCTCGATGAGGTCGACGAGGAAGGCCCGGGCGGGACGATCCCCCACATACCCGAGCCCGTTGGCGTGATACGCCGCCGAGGTGATCCGACGCGGTGCCTCCTCCTCGGCGGGGATGTCGTCGTCGGTGCCGTAGCGGCCGGATTCGGCGACTCGGGCGACGTAGAGGGCGCGACTGCCGGCATCGTCGATGTCGAACTCGGTGACGCCGAGGTGGTTGTCCGTGATCCGGTGCGCCGTCGCGAGCGAGGGGCCGGCGAAGAGCTGCGGTCGCTCGGACTTCTCAGCGCTGAGATATCCGGACCAGTGCTCGCCGATGTGCGGGGCCGAGTCACGCCAGCCGTGCGTGATCCGCTGCGAGGACTCCCCACGGAAGGCGAAGAGCTGCGTGAGGTAGGTGTTCGACTCGAGGTCGGGGCGGGTGATCGCGACGATCGTGTCCTCACCGGCGACGACGGGCGTGGCGTATTCGGCGAGCGAATCGAGGTCTTCGGGGTTCATCGGTTCCATTCTCTCGACAGCGCTGCCCGGGCATCGGCGTGCACTTGCGGCAGGGCTTTCGTCTGTGCGACGACGGGCAGGAAGTTCGCGTCTCCGCTCCAGCGCGGGACGACGTGCTGGTGGAGGTGGGCGGCGATCCCGGCACCGGCGACCTCGCCCTGGTTCATGCCGAGGTTGAAGCCGTCGGGCCCGGAGACCGACCGGATGACGCGCATCGCCTTCTGCGTGAAATGGGCGAGCTCGACCGTCTCCTCCTCGGTGAGCTCCGTGTAGTCGGCGACGTGCCGGTAGGGACAGATGAGGAGATGTCCCGGGTTGTACGGATAGAGGTTGAGCACGGCGTAGACGGACTCACCGCGAGCGACGATGAGCCCCTCCTCGTCGGACTTCTTCGGTGCCGCGCAGAACGGGCATTCGTCGACACCCGAGTCCTTCGGCTTGTCCTGGCCGCCGATGTAGACCATCCGGTGCGGTGTCCACAGCCGCTGGAATCCGTCGGGCTCCCCCGGGAAGCCCGAGGCCGACTCGATGTCGGCCAGGTCCATGCCGAGGTCGGGTTCGGTCCGCTTCCCCTCGCCGAGGTGGTCGGACTGTCCGTCCTCCGTGGTCATACCTGGGCCTTGGTCTCGATCGCCTCGACGATCCGCTCGATCGCCTCGGCGACGGGCACTCCGTTGTCCTGCTCACCGTCGCGGAAGCGGAAGGAGACCGCACCGGCGTCGCGGTCCTCCCCACCGGCGATGAGGACGAAGGGCACCTTCGACTTCGAGGCGTTGCGGATCTTCTTCGGGAAGCGGTCGTCGCTGTCGTCGACCTCGACGCGCACGCCCGCGGCGCGCAGCTTCACGGCGACCTCATAGAGGTAGTCGTTGAACTCGTCGGCGACGGGGATGGCGGTGACCTGGACGGGTGAGAGCCAGACCGGGAACGCTCCGGCATAGTGTTCGGTGAGGACACCGAGGAAGCGTTCGATCGAGCCGAACTTCGCCGAGTGGATCATCACCGGCTGCTTGCGGCTGCCGTCGGCGGCGACGTATTCGAGTCCGAAGCGCTCTGGCTGGTTGAAGTCGAGCTGGACGGTCGACATCTGCCACGTGCGCCCGATCGCATCCCGGGCCTGGACGGAGATCTTCGGGCCGTAGAACGCGGCTCCGCCGGGATCGGGGACGAGTTCGAGTCCGGACTCGGCAGCGACCTGCTCGAGGGTCGCGGTCGCCTCGGCCCACTGCTCGTCGGAGCCGATGAACTTGTCCTTCTTCTTCCCGTCCTCGTCGCGGGTGGAGAGTTCGAGGTAGAAGTCGTTGAGTCCGAAGTCGCGCAGGAGGCTCAAGACGAAACCGAGGAGATGGCGGATCTCGGCGGCCGCATCCTCGATCGCGACGTAGGAGTGCGAGTCGTCCTGCGTGAGCGCCCGGACGCGGGTGAGACCGTGGACGACGCCGGAGGGTTCGTCGCGGTAGACGGTGCCGAACTCGAAGAGCCGCAGCGGCAGATCCCGGTAGGAACGTCCGCGGGAGCGGTAGATGAGGTTGTGCATCGGGCAGTTCATCGCCTTGAGGCGGTAGGGCGTGCCCGCCTTGACGATCTCTCCCTCCTCGTCACGGACCTCGTCGACGAGCATCGACGGGAACATGTTCTCGCCGTAGTAGGGCAGATGGCCCGAGGTGTAGTAGAGGGTCTCCTTCGAGATGTGCGGAGTCCCGACGTACTCGAAGCCCTCCTCGATGTGGCGGGCGCGGACGTAGTCCTCCATCTCGCGCTTGATGACACCGCCCTTGGGGTGGAAGACGGGCAGACCGGAGCCGAGCTCCTCGGGGAAGGAGAAGAGGTCGAGTTCGGCACCGAGCTTGCGGTGATCACGGCGTTCGGCCTCAGCGAGGCGGTCCTGGTAGGCCTTGAGGTCGTCCTTCGAGGCCCACGCGGTGCCGTAGACGCGCTGGAGGCTCGCATTCGCCTGGTCGCCGCGCCAGTAGGCGGCAGAGGAGCGGGTGACGGCGAACCCGTTGCCGATGAGCTTCGTGTTCGGCAGGTGGGGGCCGCGGCAGAGGTCCTGCCACACGACCTCGCCCTTGCGGTCGACGTTCTCGTAGACGGTGAGTTCGCCCGCCCCGACCTCGACGGCTGCGGACTCGTCGTCGCCGGCGCCCTTGTCGCTGATGAGTTCGAGCTTGTACGGCTCGTTCGCCATGCGCTCGCGCGCCTCGTCCTCAGTGACGACGACGCGGTTGAAGGTCTGGCCCGACTTGACGATCTGCGCGGCCTTCTTCTGGATGGCCTTGAGGTCATCGGGGGTGAAGGGCTTGGCGACATCGAAGTCGAAGTAGTAGCCGTCGGTGATGTAGGGGCCGATGCCGAGCTTGGCATCGGGGAAGAGCTCCTGCACGGCCTGCGCGGTGACGTGCGCGGTCGAGTGGCGGAGGATGTCGAGACCCTCGGGGGAATCGATGAGGATCGGGGCGATGCTGTCGCCCGGGGCGAGTTCGCGGCTGAGGTCGGCCGGCTCCCCATTCAGCCACATCGCCACCACCGCGCGGTCCGTGGAGAAGATCTCCGTCCCGGTCAGACCCTGTCTCCAGGGAATGCTCTCACCCGCGCAGTCGATGCTGTCTGCCACTGAATCTCTCCGATCGTTGTGCTTGTCTCACGTTGCGGCGCCGACACGCTGACGGCTTCTGCGCGCACGCCGCTCTTAGAGTCTAGTACCAAACCGGGTCTGCGAAATCAGTTGGGTGGCAGTCATATGACTGCCACCCAACTGCCCCTGCGCGACTGCGGTGGGGAACGCTCGGACTCGCTCCGGCCCGGTCGTCAGACCTTCTTGAAGTCGAAGGTCGTGCCCTTGCCGAGGTCGTCGAAGAGCAGGAGCTGGAGCTCCATCTGATCGACCTCATCGGCGGGAACGCCGTATGCGAACTCGTAGGTCTTCTCACCGCCGGCGGGGACGGGTTCGGCGAAGGCAAGGATTCCCTGGTACTTGTTGCCGTCGAAGACGTCCGAGTAGGTCGCGCCCGAGCCGTTGGAGGCCGTGACGCTGGTCAGGGACATGTCGATCTCGGAGCTCGAATTGTTCTTGATCGTCATCGTCACGATGGCGATCTCGCCGTTCGTCGACTCCGCGCCGATCGCGGTGTTGCTCGCCGTGCCGGGCGCGACGCTGACTGCAGCCGTGATGTCGGTGCCGATCTCGACTTCTCCGCCCTCGACCGGTGCGGCCTCCGCCGTCTCCTCGGTCGCCGGCGACTCGGCACCGGGATCGGTCGGGTCGATCGGCGCACCGTAGGAGGTGGGTGCCTCCGACATCTCGTCGACGGCCTTGCCGAGCATGCCGATGCCGATGATCGTGGCGATGATGACGATGATCGAGATGAGGATCGAGACGAAGCCGAGGATGAGACCGGTGATGGTCACACCCTTGTTGCTCGCCAGGCCCTTCTTGATCGCCGAGAGGCCGATGAAGCCGAAGACGACGGCGGCGATGCCGAAGATCAGGCCGATGCCGAAGACGAAGGCGAGGACGACGCCGATGATGCCGCCGATGAGGGCGAGGATGCCCCAGATGTTCTTCGAGGTGCTGCCGCCGGATCCCGAGGAGTAGTTCCCGTAGGAGGCGTTCGGGTTCGCAGGCGTGAACTGGTCTCCCCCGCCGCCGGCTGCAGCGTAGGCCGGCTGCTGGCCGTACTGGTTGGAGTCGTAGCTCTGACCGTAGTTCTGATTCTGGTCGTAGCCCTGGGCGTTCTGGTCATAGCCCTGGCCGTAGTTCTGGTCGTAGCCGCCCTGAGAACCCTGGGCGTTCTGGTCGTAGCTCTGACCGTAGCCCTGACTCTGGCCGTAGCCTCCCTGGGAGCCGCCGTACTGACCGTCCTGACCGTACTGGGACTGAGAGCCGTAGTTCGGAGCCTGGTTGTCCGAGCCGTAGCTCGGCGCCTGGTCACCAGAGCCATAGCTCGGTGCCTGGTTGTCCGAGCCGTATGACTGCGTCGGCTGGTCGGACCCGTACGACGGCGCACGGTCACCCGAATCGTACGAACGGGTCGGCTCGTTCGATCCGTACTGGGGGGCCTGGCTGTTCGAACCGTACTCGCTGCCGTTCTCGTCTCCTGAACGGCTCTGATCGTTCGCGGAATTCTCGCCGGTGTTCTCGTTGTCCGAACGGCGGTTCGGATCGTACGGATTCTGCGGGGTAGACATATGTGCTCCGAGTCCTTGTGTGGGCTGTGCTCTGACTAGCGTACAAGCATAAGAGTAGCCTCAACATGCGCTGTGCGTGGCAGAACTGCCACACATGTCGCCTTTTCCGTCGGCGCGTCGTGACCGGCGGTGGAACGCCTCACTCCCTGTCCAACTCTGGACTTCAATCCGGGCTGCACACCAGTCAGAACCGCCGTTCTCAGGGGCGGATTCGGCGGCGGGGGTACACGTGGGGTACACGCCGCGGATGAGAAGCCGAGCTTGAGGAACGTCCTGAATGCACGAAACCCCAGGTCAGAGCCTGGGGTTCCTAGTGTGCGCGATACTGGGATCGAACCAGTGACCTCTTCCGTGTCAGGGAAGCGCGCTACCGCTGCGCCAATCGCGCTCTATTCATTTGTTGCACCGGAACCGTGAAGGCCCCTGTGCGCGATACTGGGATCGAACCAGTGACCTCTTCCGTGTGAAGGAAGCGCGCTACCGCTGCGCCAATCGCGCTAACTCACCGACAGACGAGCTGTCGGAGAATCCGAGGTGGCGACGGGATTCGAACCCGTGTATACGGCTTTGCAGGCCGCTGCCTCGCCTCTCGGCCACGCCACCGCCAAGGCAGTGCCATGACGCCTCCGAGCGGATGACGGGACTCGAACCCGCGACCCTCACCTTGGCAAGGTGATGCTCTACCAACTGAGCCACATCCGCGTTTCGCTGCCCGGTTTCCCTGGCAACGAGATATAACTCTATACGCAGCCGGGCACGGACGCAAAATCCAAACGCGGTGATCGTCGTCACAGATCCGAATCAAGCTTTCAGACTCCTCGGGTTGAATGGCTGACGTGAATGAGCGACCCCCTGACAAGCGGCCAGCGGGCTGGCTGTCGCGCCATCACAAGCACGGCCGGCCCTCCTGGCGTCGGTTCCGTCTGGGGTTCCTGCGCTGGCGGATGAGCGTGACCGCGAACCCGCACGCGGCTCGGCTCTACAGGTTCCTCGTCGGCGGAGTCGGCTCGCTCATCGTCGTCATCGGGCTCATCCTCGTCCCCCTGCCCGGCCCCGGGTGGCTCATCGTCATCATCGGCCTCTTCGTCATCTCGACCGAGTTCCACTGGGCCAGACACCTGCTCCACTTCGTCCGCGTGCGCGTCGAGGCGTGGACGCACTGGATCATGCGCCAGCCACTGTGGGTGCGCTGGGCGGTCGGCGCTCTCACCGCGGCCTTCGTCGCCTGCGTCGTCTGGCTGGTGCTGCGTCTCATCGGCATCCCCGACTGGGTGCCCCACTTCGGCGGGGTCTTCGAGGCCCTCGACCTCCGCTGAGGGAGGAATCCAGACACGGCGGTCGAGGTCGTCGACCGGAGGCGTCCGCCCTCGGACCTCCACCCAGCCCGGAATCCAACCAGAAGTGGTCGAAGAACCGAGGAGAATCGACCGATTCGGGCAGAATGCCTCGTTTCTTCGACCACTTCTGGAAGTGAGGGAAGGGAGAAGGGCCTACTCCGGGGAGGAGAGCGCAGTGAGGCGCGAGAGGCAGCGCATGTACTTCTTCCGGTACCCGCCGGACAGGGATTCCTCGGTGAAGACCCGATCAAGGCGCTCACCGGAGTTGATGATGCGCACATCCCTGTCGTAGAGGCGGTCGACGAGCGCGACGAAGCGCAGCGCCACGCTCTCATTGTCGATCGTGTGGACGTTCTTCCACACGGCGGCGTCGATGCCGTCGACCATCCTCCCGTACTTCGAAGGATGGACGGTCGCGAGATGCTCGAGCAGAGTGCTGAAGTCATCGCGGGCGACCACTCCGGGCAGCTCGGCGGCAGCCGCATCGAGTTCGGCCGGCGTCAGCGGTTCAGCCGGGGCGGTGAGCCCGCGGTGCCGGTAGTCCTGACCGTCGATCCGGTAGACCTCGAACTGGTCGGCCAGGGCCTGGATCTCCCGGAGGAAGTCCTGCGCGGCGAAGCGTCCCTCCCCGAGCGATCCCGGGAGGGTGTTCGACGTCGCGATGATCTTCACCCCGGCGTCGGTGAGCTCGCGCATGAGCCGGGACATGAGCACCGTATCGCCGGGATCGTCGAGTTCGAACTCATCGACGCACACGAGCTTCATCTGCTTGAGGTCGTCACGGGCCCGGACGAAGCCGAGCGCCCCGACGAGGTTGGTGTACTCGACGAAGGTGCCGAAGGTCGCCGGCTTCTCGTTCGCGTGCCACGCCGAGGCGAGAAGGTGGGTCTTGCCGACGCCGTAGCCGCCGTCGAGGTAGACGCCCTTGGGACCGTCCTTGCCCTTGGAGAAGAGCTTTCCGAAGAACCCCTTCGACCGGTCATCGGCGACGAACTCCTCGAGCTTGGCCCGCGCCTCGGCCTGCGACGGCTCGTTGGGGTCGGTCCGGTAGCTCGCGAACGACACGTCCTCGAACTGCGGGGGCGGGACGAGTCCGGCGATGAGTTCGTCGGGGGCGACGGTGGGATTGCGCTCGCTCAGCGAGGTGAGGGTCTGCTCGGCATTCACCCGCCCTAGTCTATTGCAGGGCACGTTCGGGCCGGCATGACCCCTGACACACCGGGCGACGGCCCGAGGCAGCGACAAGCGGCCCGCACGCCCGGCCTCAGGTGAAGTCGAAGCCGAGGCGTCCGAGCTGTTTGGGATCGCGCTGCCAGTCCTTGGCGACCTTGACGTGGAGGTCGAGGAAGACCTTCGTGCCGAGCAGCGCCTCGATGCCGCGGCGCGACTCCGAGCCGATCTCCTTGAGCCGCTTCCCGCCCTTGCCGATGATGATCGCCTTCTGACTGGGGCGTTCGACGTAGAGGTTGACGTGGACGTTCCACAGCGGGTTGTCCTCGCTGCGGCCCTCCCGAGGGTACATCTCCTCGACCTGGACGGCGAGCGAGTGCGGCAGCTCATCGCGGACGCCTTCGAGGGCGGCCTCGCGGACGAGTTCGGCGATCATCACCTCTTCGGGTTCGTCGGTGAGCTCGCCTTCGGGGTAGAGCGGCGGGGACACCGGCAGGTAGCTCGAGAGCACCTGATCGACGGTCTCGACCTGGAAGCCGTCGACGGCGGAGACGGGGATGACGTCGGCGAAGTCGGCGAGTTCGCTCACGGCCAGGAGCGCCTCGGCGACCTTGTCCTGACTCACGGTGTCGACCTTCGTCACGAGGGCGACGATCGGGGTCCGTCCGTCGAGGAGGGCGAGCTGGGAGGCGATGTAGCGGTCGCCGGGTCCGATGGGCTCGTCGGCGGGCAGGCAGAAGCCGATGACGTCGACCTCGCTCAGGGTCGCGACGACGAGGTCGTTGAGCCGGGAGCCGAGCAGGGTCCGGGGCTTATGCAGGCCCGGGGTGTCGACGATGATGAGCTGATGGTCGTCCTTGTGGACGATCCCGCGGATCGTGTGGCGCGTCGTCTGGGGCTTCGCCGAGGTGATCGCCACCTTCTCGCCCACGAGCGCGTTCGTCAGCGTCGACTTGCCCGTGTTCGGGCGGCCGACGAAGCACGCGAAGCCCGCCCGGAAGTCCTCGGGGTAGTCCGTGCGAAAGTCCATCTCAGCTCTCTTCCTCAGGTGTGTCGACCCGTGTCACCGTGACGTGGGCGATGCGGTGGCGGCGGCCCTGGCCTTCGAGCGCGGTGAGGCGCAGACCGGCGATCTCGGCGCTCGAGCCGGCGATGGGCACGCGCCCGATGAGCTTCGTGAGCAGACCGCCGACGCTGGTGACGTCGTCGACGTCGATGCGCACGTCGAAGTACTCGGCGAAGTCGGTGATCGACATCCGCGTGCTCACGAGGTAAGTGCCGTCGTCGGCCTCGACGAGGTCCTCATCGACGGCATCGTATTCGTCGTCGATCTCGCCGACGATCTCCTCGACGATGTCCTCGATCGTCACGAGTCCCGCGGTGCCGCCGTACTCGTCGATGAGGATCGCCAGATGCGTCGACTCGATCTGCATCTGCCGCAGCAGGTCGTCGGCCGGCTTCGTCTCCGGGACGAAGAGGACGCTGCGGGCGAGCGTGTTGACCGGACGCTCGGCGTCCTCCGGATGCTGATGGAGCCGCCGGGCGACGTCCTTGAGGTAGGCGACACCTTCGATGTCGTCGAGGTCCTCTCCGCTGATGGGAATCCGGGAGAACCCGGAGCGGAGGAAGAGGTTCATCACCTTGTTGAGCGGAGTGCCCGAGGTGACGGTGACGAGGTCGGTGCGCGGGACCATGACCTGCTTCGCCGAGGTCTCCGAGAGCATGAACACCGACTGGATCATGTCGCGTTCGCCGTCCTCGATGATGTCGGACTCGCTCGCCCTTTCGACGAGGTCGCGCAGCTGATCCGAGGTGACGAAGGGTCCGTCCTTGTAGACCTTGTCCGGGGTGAGCAGGTTGCCCAGCCACACGAGGACCTTCGTCAGGGGACGGAGGACGACTAGGAGGAAGGTGACGATCCCGCTCAGTCCCAGGCTCACTCCCAGCGAACGGCGACGCCCGATCGTGCGCGGGGAGACCCCGGCGACGACGAAGACGGCGATCGAGGAGGTGAGCACGGTGAGGACGACCATGAGCGGACCGACCGAGTAGAGCGAGTCGTAGGCCAGCGCGATGAACACGGTCGCGAGCGCCTCGAGGAAGAGGCGGACGAAGATGATGACGTTGATGTTCGTCGGCAGGTCGGCGAGGATCCGCTCGACCCGCACCGCCGAGGCCTTGCCCTCGTCCTTCGCGTCCTGGATCGCGTGGTGGGAGACGCTGAGCAGCGCCGCGTCGACGGCCGCCAGCGTCGCCGAGAAGATGAGGCAGAGCAGCGCCGCGAGGAAGAACCAGAGCACGGCTCAGACCTCGGTCGGCGTCGGGATGTCCGTCCGGCCGTCGTAGCGGGCGGCGAAGAACGTCAGCAGCAGGTGGCGCTGGAGGGCGAACATCGCCTCCCGCTCCTCCGGCTCCCCGTGGTCGTAGCCGAGGAGGTGGAGGAATCCGTGGACGGTGAGGAGGAGGATCTCATCCATCGCCGAATGGCCCGCCGCTGCGGCCTGCTTCGCGGCCACGGCCGGGCAGATGATGATGTCGCCCATCTGGCCCTCGGTCGGGGCGTCGGCGCGACCCTGGCTGAGCTGGTCCATCGGGAACGACATGACGTCGGTGGGCCCCTCGAGGTCCATCCATGTGACGTGGAGTTCGGACATCGCCGCCTCGTCGACCATCGTCACCGACAGTTCCGCCCCGGGGTGCATGTGCAGCGCCTCGCCGAGGTATTCGGTCAGCGCCACGACCTCGTCGAGGTCGACCTCGTCCTCGGTCTCGTTGGCGATCTCGGTGTTCACTTCGCGTTCCCCCACAGGTCGTAGGCGTCGACGATCTTCGTCACCAGCGAATGCCGCACGACGTCCTTGCTGCCGAGCTGGCAGAAGGCGAGGTCGTCGATGTCGGCGAGGATCTTCTGGACGACCTTGAGTCCGCTCTTCGTGTTCCCGGGCAGGTCGATCTGCGAGACGTCGCCGGTGACGACCATCCGGGAGCCGAAGCCGAGCCGCGTGAGGAACATCTTCATCTGCTCGCCCGTCGTGTTCTGGGCCTCGTCGAGGACGATGAAGGCGTCATTGAGGGTGCGCCCGCGCATGTAGGCGAGCGGGGCGACCTCGATCGTGCCCGTCTCGATGAGCATCGGGATCGACTCGGGGTCGACCATGTCGTGGAGGGCGTCGTAGAGGGGGCGGACGTACGGGTCGATCTTCTCCCCCAGCGTGCCCGGAAGGAATCCGAGGCGCTCCCCGGCTTCGACGGCCGGGCGGGTGAGGATGATCCGTGAGACGTCCTTGTTCTGGAGGGCGTTGACGGCCATGGCCATCGCCAGATAGGTCTTGCCCGTGCCCGCCGGGCCGATGCCGAAGGTGATCGTGTTGTTCCGGATCGCCTTGACGTAGTCGTGCTGGCCCATCGTCTTCGGGC
Organism: Brevibacterium sp. LS14; assembly: GCF_012027885.1. Classification (NCBI taxonomy): domain Bacteria; kingdom Bacillati; phylum Actinomycetota; class Actinomycetes; order Micrococcales; family Brevibacteriaceae; genus Brevibacterium; species Brevibacterium sp. LS14. Next base: position 202,211 of record NZ_SJXG01000060.1, on the reverse strand, counting down.
GGATCGACTTCCCTCGGGTCGAGAGGATGTTCGTGCCCATCACCGCCGAGGCCGCCTTGCCCTCGGAGGAGAACGAGGCGACGCGGTCGATCGTCTCCTCATCGATGCGATGGCCCGACTGGTGGAGCTTCTTCAGCTCACCGATGACGGTGACGAACGAGCTCACCTGGTCGGGATCGCCGGCGGCCTGGAGCTGGTTGCCGCGCAGGTGGAGGTCGAGTCCGGAGAAGACCCTCTCGAGCGTGCGGAGGTTCGCCTCTCCGGGGCCGAAGAACTCGACGAGGTCGATCGAGTCCGGGATGACGAGGCGGACGGTCTCCGAGGACGCCGAGTCCGCTGCGGTCGATGAATCGGTGGAGGTGTCCAGAATGGTCCTTCGTTCGTAGGTCACTCAGGCGGAGCGTCGCGCGCTCACCCGAGGTGAGGACAGGTCAGCTTCTATCGTAGTCCGGTTCGTCACCAGCGGCCCAGGGAATTCTGCGCGAGGACGAGTCCGGCCGGTCCCGCCGAGGAGGACCGGAGGACGGTGTCGCCGAGGACGACGGTGCGCGCCCCGATCCCCTGCAGGGCCTCGAGCTCGGCCTCGGTGATCCCGCCTTCGGGTCCGACGATGAGGACGATGCGCTCGGTGCTGCCCGCATCGAGGTCCCGCAGCTGCGCGGTCAGGCGGGTCGCCGCGGCTTCGTGGAGGACGAAGATCGCCTCCCCACCCGGGTCGGCTGCAGCGGAATCCCCGGTCCCCTCGCCGAGGCGGTGGGCCAGTCCCGTGCCGCGTGCGAGCTCCCCGAGGACGGGGAAGCGCGAGCGCCGCGACTGGAGGGAGGCCGCGGTGAGGAGGTTCTCCCATTTCGCGGCCATCTTCGCGGCCTTCTTCGCCGGCCAATCGGCGATCGAGCGTTCGGCCGCCCATGGGATGACCTCGTCGACGCCGATCTCGGTGGCCGCCTCGATCGCCTGGAGGTCGCGGTCGCCCTTCGCAAGCGCCTGGACGAGGACGAGCCGAGGTCCGTGCTCGGGAGTCCGGGTGACCTCGGTGACGTCGAGGACGAGTGCAGTCGCCGAGGCGGTGCTCACGGTTCCGCGGGCGCGGACCCCGTGCCCGTCGACGACGTCGATCTCCTCGCCGGGGCCGATCCGGCGCACGCGCACGGCGTGCCCGGCGACGTCCTCACCGAGCGTGAGCGCGGAACCGGCGACCGCCTCGGCGGCCTGCGGGGAATGGAAGACCGGGAGGCTCACCGACCGGCGAACTTCTCACGCATGCGGGAGAACATGCCGCGGTTCTCGGTCGTGATCTGCGCGCGCGGTGTCTCCTCGCCGCGGACCGTCGCGAGTCGGGCGAGCAGCTCCCGCTGTTCGTCGTCGAGCCTGTCGGGCGTGGTGACCTCGACGGTGATGAGGAGGTCCCCGCGGGTCTCGGTCCGCAGGCGGGTCGCGCCGAGGCCCGGAAGCCTGACGACCGTGCCCGACTGAGTGCCGGGTTCGATGTCGAGGTCCTGGGTGCCGTCGAAGGTCTCGAACGGGATGCGGGCGCCGAGCGCCGCCGCCGTCATGGGCACCGAGACGGCAGCGCGGAGGTTGTCGCCGTCGCGGCGGAAGACCTCATGGCGGGTGACCATGACCTCGACGAAGAGGTCACCGGCGGGACCGCCGCCAGGCCCGACCTCGCCCTGGGCGGAAAGCTGGATGCGCGTGCCGTCGGAGACTCCGGCGGGGATGCGGATCTTCATCGTCCGCTGCTTGCGCACGCGTCCGTCGCCCTGGCAGTTGAGGCAGGGGTGCGGGATGACGGTGCCGAAGCCGTGGCACTGGTTGCACGTCTGGTTCGTCACCATCTGACCGAGCAGGGTGCGGGTCATCCGCTGGATGCTGCCGGAGCCGTGGCACAGCGAGCACGTCTCGATCGAGGTGCCGTCCTGGGTGCCGGCGCCGCTGCACGTCTCGCACACGACCGCAGTGGTGACGTCGAGGTCGACGGTGCCGCCGAAGGCCGCGGTGCGCAGGTCGATGTTGACGCCGACGAGGGCATCCTTGCCGCGCTGGGTGCGCGGGATCGGCCCGCCGGCGGAGCCGCCCCCGCCGCCGAAGAAGGTCTCGAAGATGTCGCCGAAGCCGCCGAAGCCGCCGGTCGGGAAACCCTGACCGTTCTCGCCGCCGCCCATGTCGTAGTTGCGGCGCTTCTGCGGATCGGAGAGGACCTCGTAGGCGAGTGAGATCGACTTGAATTCCTCGTCGTAGCCGGGGTTGACGTCGGGGTGGTACTTCCGGGCCAGCTTGAGGTACGACTTCTTGATCTCAGCCGCCGAAGCGTCCTTGGACACTCCGAGTGTTTCGTAGTGATCGGCCACTGAAACTTCTCTCTCCCTGATGGTGATCGTGGTGTGTGGAACTGTCTGTCAGGTGGGACTGTCTGGGGCGACGGGCGCTGCGCCCGCCGGTGAGGCCTCGCCTATCCCCGTTCGAGGGCGGAGGACACGTATTTGGCGACGGCGCGCACGGCCGAGATCGTCGTCGGATAGTCCATGCGGGTCGGACCGAGCACGGCGAGGCGGGCCGAGGATCCTGCCACATGACCATATTCGGCGGCGACGACGGATGTCGAGCTGAAGGACTCGTGAGTGTTCTCACGGCCGATGCGGACACTGATCTCGGCGTGGTCCTCGGCCATCGAGGTGAGCAGTTTGAGGAGGACGACCTGCTCCTCGAAGGCCTCGAGGATCGGGGCCATCTGCTCGCCGAACTCCTTGCCCGAGCGGGCGAGGTTCGCGGTGCCGGCCATGATGATCCGCTCTTCGCGGGTCGCGGCGACAAGGTCGATGACGGCGTCGCGGAGGCGGGCGAACGTCGCCTCTCCCCCGGGGACTTCGGCCATGCCCTCGGCAGGGGCGTGATCCGACTCCGCCGCTCCGGCGGCCTCGCCGAGGTCGATGCGTGAGAGCTTCCGGCCGGCGAACTCGGCGTTGATCCGCTCACGGATGCGGGCGAGATCCTCCTCATCGACCGCCTCGGCGAGGCCGACGATCTTCTGCTCGACCTGGCCCGCGTCGGTGATGAGGACGACGAGGATCCGGCCGGCGGCGAGACCGACGACCTCGATGTGCTTGACCCTGGCCTGCGAGACCATGGGGTACTGGATGAGCGCGACCTGGTGCGTGAGCCCGGCGAGGAGGCGGACCGTGCGGTCGAGCATCCCGTCGAGGTCGGATTCGCTTTCGACGAGCTGGATGATCGCGCGGCGCTCGGCGGCGCTGAGCGGTTTGAATTCGTCGATGCGGTCGACGAACATGCGGTAGCCGAGGTCGGTGGGGATGCGCCCCGCCGAGGTGTGCGGCTGGGCGATGTATCCCTCGGCCTCGAGCTGGGCCATGTCGTTGCGGATCGTCGCGGGCGACACCCCGAGGGTGTGCCGCTGCACGATCGCCTTCGACCCCACGGGTTCGTTCGTGGCCACGAAGTCTTCGACGATCGCACGGAGCACCTGCGCGCGCCTGCTGTCGTTCATCCGACTCCTCCCGGAATTTGGCACTCGAATAGTCCGAGTGCCAATTCTACGCCTCTTCTCCGGTGAATTCACTTTCCGCCGCCCCACCCGCGGGTCAGCGCGGATCGGCCCTGCGCATTCACTACGCTGGTGGGCTGTGAATGCCTTTGATCGCTATGGTTCGGACGTGCTCTCCGGTTCGTCGCCGTCCTCGCACCGGCCCAAGAAGTCCCGCCCCGTCGAGGTCGGCCTCGGCATGGTGCTCGAAGACGCGATGAGCGGTTTCGTCGGCGCCGTCGTCGGTGCCGAGAAGACGACGGGCGGCGTCGTCGTCAAACTCGAGGACCGCCGCGGCGCTGTCCGGTCATTTCCGCTCGGCCCCGGCTTCCTCCTCGAGGGCGAGCCTGTCGACCTTCGCCTGCCCAAGCGCAAGCCGGCTGCCCCCGGTCGTACAGCCTCGGGCTCACGTGCCGTGGTCGGCGCGAAGGCGCGGGTGGCCAGGGGGTCGCGGATCTGGGTCGAGGGCAAGCACGACGCCGAGCTCGTCGAGAAGATCTGGGGCGACGACCTGCGGATCGAAGGCGTCGTCGTCGAACCCCTCGGCGGACTCGACGACGTCGCCGACAAGCTCGCCGAGTTCGGCCCGGACCGGCAGCATCGGGTCGGGATCCTCGCCGACCATCTCGTCTCCGGGACGAAGGAGTCGAAGATCGCCGAGGCGGTCCGCTCCGATCCGCGCTACCGCGACGTCGTCCACATCATCGGCCACCCGTACGTCGACATCTGGCAGGCGGTCAAGCCGCACGTCGTCGGCATCGCCGCATGGCCGACCGTCCCGCGCGGAGAGGACTGGAAGACGGGGATACTGCGCCGCATCGGCTGGCCGCACGCCGATCACAAGGACGTCGCCGCCGGATGGGTGCGGATCCTCAGGTCCGTGAGCACGATCGCCGATGTCGAGCCGACGCTCTCGGGCCGGGTCGAGGAGCTCATCGACTTCGTCACCGTGGACTGAGGGGTCTGAGTTCGCTGCGGGGCTGCGTGGACTGAGGTCGCTGCGGGGACTGAGGTCGCTGCGGTTTCGACTCCGAGGCAGTCGCAAGGGCCCGGCTCCGAGGCAGTTGTGACGAACTTGGAACGCCGCTCCCACCCTTCGGCTGGGGCCGCTGGTCTAGGGTGGAAGTGCAGAAGCTTCTCGAAAGGACCCTCATGTCGAACTCCCCGCAGCCTCCGAACGGAGAGCCGAACCAGTCGCGTCCGATGCCTCCGAACTACACCCAGGCGTCCGGACCCCAGCAGCCCTACAGCCAGCAGCCGCAGCAGAACTCCGGTTCGCAGCAGCAGTACGACTCCCAGCAGAACTCCGGTTCGCAGCAGGGCTACGGTCAGCAGGGTTATGGCTCCCAGCAGAACCAGTATGGCAGCCAGCCGCAGAGCTACGGCGGCCAGCAGCAGCACGGTTCCCAGCAGAACTACGGCGCTCAGCAGTACGGCTCGCAGCAGGGCTATGGCCAGCAGTACGGCGGCCAGCAGAACTACGGCGGCCAGCAGTACGGCGTCCAGCCCGCGATGCACGCCAACCCCGCGATGTTCGACTCCGCCAACCTGCCCGAGTCCGCGTACGGTCCGGGCTCCGAGCGCTTCTGGAACGCCACCGACTCCGAGCGGACCACCGCGCTGTGGACGAACATCGGGTCGCTCTTCGTCGGCTTCCTCCCGCTCATCATGTTCCTCGTGAAGAAGGACGAGTCGCCCTTCGTCCGCGACTACGCCCGCCAGGGCACGAACGCGTGGATCACGAACATGATCGCCACGTTCGCCGCCTCGATCGTCCTCGGCATCATCGGCACCATCCTCGCGTTCGTGACGATGGGCTTCGGATTCCTCATCGTCTACTTCGCGTTCCTCATCCCGCTCGTCTACGCGGTCATTTACATCATCGCCGCCGTGGCTGCGAACAAGGGCGAGGGCTACAAGTTCCCGCTGACGATCAACTTCATCAAGTGATCAGCTGCGGCCATTGAGCCGCCGACTCTCGGACCCGCCGTCTGCGCATCTGCGCAGGCGGCGGTCCTGTTTCGGCTCACCGTGAGAATCGCCTGTTCCGGCGGTGGACGAACCACGCCGACGAACGCGGGAGGAAGGCGAAGACAAGACTGGCCGTCGCGAAGATCTGAAACCCTGCGGTGAGAACCGGACTGAACGGAGTGAGGACGAAGAGTGAGGCGACGAGAGCGATGAGCGCCACCCATTTGGCGTGACCGCGCCCCACGAGCACTCTCCACGCATAGATGCAGAACGCCGCGATGACCACGAGCCCCACAATGATGCCGAAGGCGACGAGGGCGTCCGCCAGGCCCGTTGAGATGTCGGCAGCGGCGTTGACCGGTTCGACGCCGGTCGTGTCCCCGATGCCGCGCAGCATCCAGCCGAACGACCTCAGTGTGCGTCCACCGGTGACTGCCATCGAGATGATCGCGAGGACGATGAACAACGGCGCGATGAGCCCGAGGACAGCAGCGGTGCGGATCTCCCACGGCCGACTCGGGCGGCCGTGCCCCTCGCCGGGAAGTCGACTCGAGACCGCATACATGTCCCTGCCGTGACGCCATGCGGTCGTCGAGGCCGCCGCAGTCGTGTGTGCCGCGGCGCGTCCTTTCGCTGCCGCCGCCCGTGAAGCGCTTCCCGCCGCCGCGCGTCCCCGCTTCCAGAGGTCGGACCGTTGCACGGACTCAGCAGCCGTCGCCGCTGCGCCCACGGCATCTCTGCCCAGACGCCTGAGGTCTGCCGTCCCCGACGGCCGCCGGGACGAGTGCCGCCGGGGTCTCGAGCGCGGAGGCGGCCCGGATGCCTGCGGCGGGAGGTAAGACGGAGGCGGTGCTGGCGACTCCGGAACAGGCGGCTGGCCTCCACGCGGATCAACGCCGGGCGGGCGGGAATCAGAACCCCGGTCCGCATTCGCTCCAGGCACAGCAGAGTCCTGTCGGCCGTGTCGGTCATCTTCGGGCTGAGGGTTCGACATCGTCCACCTCGCTTGCTCCGCACCGTCGGGGGTCCACGAAAGGTACACCACATCATCCACGATAGGTGTAGTCAGTCTAGCAGGAGCCCTCCGACGAACGCAGGCCGTTTCCGCACGTCATCGTCGGGCGTCATGGTGGGCGTCACCGTACGTAGTCGGTGAGCACCCTGACCATATGGTCGGCCATGAGCCGGCCCTGGAGCGTCGGGGAGAACCGGCCGTCGGCGACCGCCGCGGCGTCGAGAAGTCCCTGCTTGACGAAGGTGCGGATCGCCGCCTCGCTGCCGAGGCCCAGCGAATCGAGGGGCAGCTCGGAGTCGATGCGGGCGGCGAGCATGATCCGCTCGATCTCGCGCGTCGTCTCCGAGAGCACCTCCCGTCCGATCGCCGGGGAGTGACCGGCGAGGAGCCTGTCCGACCAGGCGCGGGGATGCTTGGCGTTCCAGAACCGGACTCCCCCGACGTGGGAGTGCGCACCCGGGCCGAAGCCCCACCAGTCGGCACCCCGCCAATACGCCATGTTGTGCTCACAGCGGGTGTCCGGGTTCTTCGACCAGTTGCTCACCTCGTACCAGCGCAGACCGGCAGCGGCCATGGCCGCATCGGCGATCTCGTACTTGTCGGCGAGGTCGTCCTCATCGGGCATGGGCAGCTGCCCGCGACGAACCATCGCCCCCATCTTCGTGCCCGGCTCGACGATGAGCGAGTACGCGGAGATGTGGTCGACGTCATTGGCCAGCGCCGAGTCGAGGGAGGCACGCCAGTCGTCGATCGACTCCCCCGGTGTGCCGTAGATGAGGTCGAGGCTGAGCTCGAGCCCGGCCTCCTTGACCCAACGCGCGACATCCGGGATCTTCAGCGGATCGTGCGTGCGATCGAGGGTTGCGAGCACGTGCGGGACCGCCGACTGCATGCCCACGGAGATGCGGGTGAAGCCGGCGGCGGCCAGCGTGTCGAGATAGGCGGGACTGAGGGTGTCCGGGTTCGCCTCGGTCGTCACCTCGACATCGGAGGCCAGCCGGTAGCGGGAGCGGATGTCGGAAAGGACACCGGCGAGCACCTCGGCGGGAAGGATCGTCGGGGTGCCCCCGCCGAAGAAGATCGTCCCGACCTCACGATTGCCCGCCCCCGCCTCGGCGAGGACACGGGTCGAGAGATCGAGCTCCCGGGAGATCATCTCCCGGTAGTCGTCGCGGTTGGCACCCGGTCCGAGTTCGTCGGCGGTGTAGGTGTTGAAGTCGCAGTAGCCGCAGCGCACGCGGCAGTAGGGTACGTGGACGTAGAGGCTCAGCCGCTCGCCGTTCCCGGTCCCCGCCGAGGCGGGAAGGGAGCCGTCGAGCGGTGGGATCTCACCGATCGGCTGTTCCGGCACCTACTTCTTGGCGTCCTTCTTGTCCGGTTCGTCCGAGGACAGGGCCGCGATGAAGGCCTCCTGCGGCACCTCGACGCTGCCGACCATCTTCATCCGCTTCTTGCCCTCCTTCTGCTTCTCGAGCAGCTTGCGCTTGCGGCTGATGTCGCCGCCGTAGCACTTCGAGAGCACGTCCTTGCGGATCGCGCGGATGGTCTCACGGGCGATGATGCGCGAGCCGATGGCGGCCTGGATAGGGACCTCGAACTGCTGGCGCGGGATGAGTCCGCGCAGCTTGCCGGCCATGAGCACCCCGTACGAGTACGCCTTGTCGCGGTGGACGATCGCGGAGAACGCGTCGACCTGATCGCCGTGGAGGAGGATGTCGACCTTGACGAGGTCGGCGCCGTCCATGCCGTCGTCGGCGTAGTCGAGGGAGGCGTAGCCTTTCGTCCGGGACTTGAGCTGGTCGAAGAAGTCGAAGACGATCTCGGCCAGCGGCAGGCGGTAGCGGATCTCGACGCGGTCCGAGGACAGGTAGTCCATGCCCTGGAGCTTGCCGCGGCGGTCCTGGCAGAGTTCCATGACCGCGCCGATGTAGTCGCTCGGGGTGAGGATCGTCGCCTTGACCATCGGCTCGCGGACCTCGCGGATCTTGCCGGTCGGGAACTCCGAGGGGTTCGTCACGACGACCTCGGAGCGGTCCTCGAGGGTGACGTCGTAGATGACGCTCGGGGCGGTCGAGATGAGGTCGAGGTCGAACTCGCGCTCAAGGCGCTCGCGGACGATCTCGAGGTGGAGGAGGCCAAGGAACCCGCAGCGGAAGCCGAAGCCGAGCGCCGTCGAGTTCTCCGGTTCGTAGACGAGGGCGGCGTCGTTGAGCTTGAGCTTGTCGAGCGCGTCGCGCAGCGCCGGGTAGTCGGAGCCGTCGATGGGGAAGAGCCCGGAGAAGACCATCGGCTTGGGCTCCTCGTAGCCGGCCAGGGGCTCCTCGGCCGGGGCTGCGGTCGCGGTGACCGTGTCGCCGACCTTCGACTGGCGGACGTCCTTGACACCGGTGATGAGGTAGCCGACCTCGCCGACGCCGAGTCCCTTCGTCGCGATCGGCTCCGGGGAGGACACACCGATCTCGAGGAGTTCGTGAGTCGTGCCCGTCGACATCATCGTCACCTTCTGCCTCGGCGACAGTGCGCCGTCGACGACGCGGACGTAGGTGACGACACCCCGGTAGGTGTCGTAGACGGAGTCGAAGATCATCGCCCGCGCCGGCGCATCGGCGTCGCCGACGGGCGCGGGGATGTCGGTGATGATCCGGTCGAGGACGCCTTCGACGCCCTCACCGGTCTTGCCGGAGACCCGCAGGACGTCGTCGGGGTCGACGCCGATGAGGTTCGCGAGCTCCTCGGCGTACTTGTCCGGCTGCGCGGCCGGCAGGTCGATCTTGTTGAGCACCGGGATGATCGTCAGCTCGTTCTCCATCGCGAGGTAGAGGTTCGCGAGCGTCTGGGCCTCGATGCCCTGCGCGGAGTCGACGAGGAGGAGCGCGCCCTCACAGGCGGCGAGCGACCGGGAGACCTCGTAGCTGAAGTCGACGTGGCCGGGGGTGTCGATCATGTTGAGTGCGTACGGGGTGCCGTCGGTCTCCCACGGCATGCGCACGGCCTGGGATTTGATGGTGATGCCGCGTTCGCGTTCTATGTCCATCCGGTCGAGGTACTGCGCGCGCATGTCGCGCGGCTGGACGACGCCGGTGATCTGGAGCATCCGGTCGGCGAGCGTCGACTTCCCGTGGTCGATGTGGGCGATGATGCAGAAATTGCGGATCAACTCGGGTGAGGTCGCGGACGGTGTGATCCGCTGGAGTGCTTGTGGCGACACCTGAGGTGACATGAACGCCCTTTCTTCAATTCGTGCGAACCTCCATTGTTCCACGACTCGGCCTCCCGGCCGGAATCCGCGGTCGCCCCACTCACCTGCCCGGTCGCGCTGGTCCGGCGAGGGGAAATCGCTGCGGATATCCCCGCGATCGCGGTCGAGGTCCGCGATGATGGTCTCATGAGCGACTTCACCGTTATGAGCTTCAATCTCCGCTACCCCGCGATGGACGGGCATCCCGTCGCCGAGCGTCTGCCGGTCGCCGCCGAGCTCATCTCCGCCGCCCACCCGCACCTCATCGGCACGCAGGAGGGTGAGCTCGATCAGCTCGAGAAGCTCATCGAGCTGCTGCCCGATGAGTACATCTGGCTCGGCGAGGGGCATTCGGGCGGCAATGCCGGGGAATTCACCGCGATCATCTGCGACTCCTCCCGCTTCGAAGTCGAGACCGTCGACATCAGCTGGCTCTCCGAGACCCCGGAGACCGTCGCCTCCGAATCGTGGGGCGTCTCCCATGCCCGGACCCTGACGACCGTCGACTTCACCGACCTCGAGTCCGGACGCAGGCTGCGCCTGCTCAACACCCACCTCGACCACAAGTCCGAGCGTGCGCGGCTGGAGTCGGCGAAGATCATGGCGGAGACCATCGCCGAGGTGGCCGTCCCCTGTGTCATCACCGGTGACTTCAACGTCGCCACCGGTGCCCCGGTGTATGAGTACTTCACCTCCGAGCTCGGCCTCACCGACACCGCAGTGGCAGCACCCGGGGAGGACATCGGCACCTTCCACCGCTACAGGGGACCGAAGGCCGGGGAACCGCGCATCGACTGGATCCTCACGACGAAGGGACTCGAGACCGTCTCGACCCGCATCGACACGTTCAACGTCGACGGCACCTACCCGTCCGACCATTTCCCCGTCGAGGCGACCCTCCGCTGGGCCGACGACGTCGTCGCCTGAGCGGTCCCTGCGGCCCATCGTCCACTAGGCTGGGCGGCATGAGCTGGAGATCAATCGTCAACCGTGCCGTGCAGATCGGTGTCCGCGAGGGCATGAAATACCTCAGGCAGTCGCAGAGCAGGCGGTCGCAGGGCGGCGCCGACGACAGCCGGGGGGCCGATCGCCGCCCGGGACCCCGTCCTCAGGGGCAGGGGCCGACCGGGAACGCGAGGACCACCTCGGCGAGGGATGACCGTCCGGGAACGGGCTACCCGGGTGACTACCGGGGATCGGTCACCGTCGTCTACTCCCCCGATCTCGACGGAGACGCCGATCCCGGCGAGGTCGTGTGGGGGTGGATCCCATTCGAGGAGGATCACACGAAGGGCAAGGACCGCCCGTCGCTCGTCATCGGCAAGGACGGGGCGTGGGTCCTCGTCCTCATGCTCACGAGCAAGGACCACATTCCCGGCGGGATCGGCGAGGTCCGCACGGATGGCAGCGCCCGGTGGATGAACATCGGCAGCGGCGCCTGGGATTCGCAGGGACGCCCCTCGGAGGTCCGCCTCGACCGGATCATCCGCCTCGATCCGCGCAGCATCCGGCGTGAGGGCGCGGTCATGGACCGGTCGGTCTTCGACCTCGTCGCAGCCGAATTCTCCTGACGCGGGGACCGGGTCGGGGATTTCCGCCGGGCGGAGCCAGCCTGTATCATTGTCAACTGTGTCTTCATCATGGCGTGTGTCTCGCCGAGGTCGGGTGAAGATGCCATCCGATGCGATTTCGTCAGAGTGTTTCCCCGCCGAGACGAAGGCTGTCGCGCGGATGCGCCCTCACGACCATGTAGTACGAACACGGAAGAGTGTTGAAATTGGCTAATATCAAGTCCCAGATGAAGCGGATCAAGACCAACGAGAAGGCTCGCCTGCGCAACAAGGCAGTGCGTACCGAGGTTCGTGGCCTCGTCCGCAACGTCCGTGAGAGCATCGCTGCCGGCAACAAGGACGAGGCACAGCAGGCTTATGCTGTGGCCGCCCGCAAACTCGACAAGGCTGTCTCGAAGGGTGTTCTGCACAAGAATAACGCTGCGAACCGCAAGTCGAAGCTCGCCAAGCAGATCAACGCTCTCTGAGTCGCTGACTGAGGTTTGCCTGAAGGGGCCCGATCCGCACTGCGGATCGGGCCCCTTCGTCTGTGCCGGGAGGTCCCTTCCGCAGGGCAGCGACTCGGCGCCGGACCTCCCGCGCTCGACTCAGCGCGTGCGGCGAGCTGGCGCACGACTCAGCCGGCGCGTGTGGGCGAGCTGGCGCGCGGCTCAGCGGGTGCGGGCGAGGCGGCAGACCTCGGAGACGAAGGTCTCGACGGCGTAGACGGGATCTCGGCCTCCGCCCTTGACGGCTTCGTCCGCTTCGGCGGCGGCGATGAGCGACTGGCCGAGCGCGACTTCGTTCCAGCGCCGGACCTCGCGCCGAGCGCGATCGACCTGCCAGGGGGCCATCTTCAGCTCGGCCGCGAGCTCGCCGCTCGATCCGGAGAAGCCCTGCACCTTCGCCATGCCGCGGAGCTTCATCGCCACGGCCGCGACGAGCGGGACCGGATCCGATCCTGTCGACAGCGCGTGCCGGAGGAGGCTGAGTGCGCTCTTGGCGTCGCCGGAGACGGCCGCGTCGGCGACCTTGAACCCGGTCGCTTCGACCCGCCCGCCGTAGTAGCGGTCGACGATCTCTGCGGTGATCGTGCCTTCGGTGTCCTCGATGAGCTGGTCGACACCGGCGTTGAGTTCGGCGAGGTCGGAGCCGAGGGCGGCCATGAGCGAGGCCATCCCCGCATCGTCGATCTGACGCTTCGCGGCCTTGAGCTTCGTCTGAGCGAACTTCGCGCGGTCGCTCTCGTTCTTCAGCGCCGCCGCGTCGATGCGGGGGAAGCCAGCGGAATCGAGCTTCTTCACGAGTTTCGCACCGCGGTTGCCGCCACCGTGGAGGAGAAGGACGACAGCGTCGTCATTGGGTTCGTCGAGGTAGGCGAGGGCGTCCTCGAGGAACGCCTCCGAGCACTTCTCGACGGCGTCGACGACGATGAGCTTCGCGCTGGAGAACAGCGACGGCGAGGCGGCCATCTCGAGTTCCCCGCCCTGGTATGCGGCGGCATCGAACTCGACCTCTTCGGGCGACTTCTTCCGGGCAGCGGAGACGATGCGGTCCTTGGCCATCCGGATGAGCACAGATTCGCCGCCGGAGATCATCACGACGGGCGCGGGCTTGGCCGAGCTCCACGGGATGAGGGTCTTCTTCGCTGCCATGCTCCCAAGCCTATCGTCCGCCACAGACGCGGCTGACACAGCTCACTGTCGTCCGCCGCCGACACCGTTCAGCGGCCGCCGCCGACACGGCTCAGCGGTCGCAGCTGCTTGCGGTGCTGTATCGGCCGCCTGAGTAGAGGGCGATCGTCCCGCACCGGTCGGTGCGCAGCACCGGAATCGGACCGAAGGCGCGCAGGGATTCCGTGGTCGGGTGACCGTAGCGGTTCTCACCGACGGAGACCGCGCCGAGGCGGGCGCCGGCCGCCCGATAGAACTCCGCCGAGAGATCCCCTGACCCGTGGTGCGGCGCGATGAGCACATCGACCGGACGCACGCTCTGGGCGAGGACGAACTGCTCCTCCTCGCCGATGTCGCCGGGGATGATGACGCTCAACCCATCGAGGTCGACGCGCAGGACGAGGGAGTCCTCGTTGCGCGCCGCAGTGCCCGACTCGGCGTCCGTGCCGGGCGGGTCCGCAACGGCCGAGGGATCCGGTACCCTCCCAGGACCGCTGTCCGCAGAGGCCGTGGTGCCCGCCGCCGCGGCCGGCGGCCAGAGGACCTCGATGCCGACCCCGCCGACATCGGTTCGACTCCCCCGGGAGAGTCCGACCACCTCGGCGCCGGTGTCCGCGACGATCCGGGCGACCTCCGGACCGTTCGCGACGGTCTCCGAGACCCAGAGCCGACGCACCTCACGCGACCACGTCGCCCCCGCATACCCGGCGCTGTGGTCGGCGTCGAAATGCGAGATCGCGAGGTCGAGCCGGTCGATGCCGGCATCGTCGAGGCAGGCATCGATCGGCACCGGATCCTGACCTGCGTCGACGACGAGGCCCGCCCCGTCGCCGAGGTTGATCACGGTCGCCGACCCCTGACCGACATCGCAGACGAGCACGAGCCAATCCCGCGCCGGTCCCCGGGGACTGCCGGTGACGACGACGGCCGCTCCGAGGGCGATGACGAGGACGATGACGGGGATTCCCCACAGGCGTCTGCGCACGAGTAGGACGATGCCGATACCCAGTCCGGCGAGGAGGACGAGGGCGACGATCGATCCGAGGGGAGGCTCCGGCCACGACAGAGACGCTCCGGGCAGACGGGCGCAGACGCGGGCGACAGCGACGATCCACCACGCAAACAGGGAGCCAAGCCACGCCGTGAGTCCGGTGGCGAAGCCCATGACCGGAACGCCGAGGAGGCTGAGGCCGCCGGTGACGAGGGAGAGGAATCCCGCTATGGTCGCCGGCAGGACCGCGGGGCTCGCGAGGGCGTTCGCGACGACCGCCCATCCCCCGAGGCGCGGGTCGATGGCGACGAGCACGGGCGTGCAGGCCAGCTGCGCGACGAGCGGGACGAGGAGGGCGGTGAGCACCACGCTCGGGGCGCGCGGCCAGCGCACGTTGAGGCGTCTGAGCAGGATCGGGACGGCGAACATGATCGCGGTCGTCGAGATCACAGAGAGGACGAAGCCCACCGAGGACGCGAGCATCGGCAGACCGGTGAGGAGCAGGCTGACGGTGCCGGCGATGACGGCGACCGGAGAGATCCCACCCCCGCGGAGGAAGACGACAGCGACGGCGATCGCCATCCCCGCCGCTCTGATCGCGCTCGGTTCGACGCCGACGATGAAAACGTAGCCCAGGCACGTGAGCACCCCGACGGTCACCCGCGTGCGCGGTCCCGCACGGCAGGCGCCGGCGAGGAGTCCCGCGCCGAGGCTGACGATCGTCACGTTCGTACCCGAGACGGCGGAGAGGTGCGTGAGGGAGACGATGCGCATGTCCTCGACCATCTGCGCATCCTGCGGGCCCGTGTCGCCGACGACGAGGCCGGGCAGGAGCGCTCCCCCGTCGTGGCCGACGGCCAGGGAGTCCGCTCGGAACCGTTCCCGCAGTTCGGCCCGCCACCGCCACACGCGGTTCGGGGCCCGGATGACGGCCGGCTCCGCTTCGGAGACGCGGATCCGGTCGAGGCGTTCGGTGCGCATGACGACGCGCGAGCCGGCGGCGGGGGTGCCTGGGGCGAGGACTTCGGCGAATCCGGCCGGGGTGAGCAGGGTCAGTCGTGACCATCCGGACGGGCCGGGCGTCGTCGTACCGACGACGATCCCCTCGGTGTCCGTGGGTCCGTCGGGGCCGCGCGCAGCGGCGAGCGTGAGGACCTGGACCGAGGCGAGGCACGCGAAGACGATGAGTCCGACGCCGAGGTGGTGACGCGGTCTCAGGAGCGCGAAGCCGACCGCGCCGATCACGACGGCGAACCCGAGCACCCACGGTCCCGGCGCGAGGAGGGCGAGTGCCCACAGCCCCGCCGCGCAGGCGACGAGGCGCACCGATCCCGGCCACAGGGTCGCCGTGGTCCGCGTCCAGTCGACGACGGTACGACGCAGCCCTGCCCTCGGCTCACCCGACCGTGACAAGGTCCTTGAGGCTTTCGAACGTCTTCGGACCGATGCCTTTGACGAGGAGGAGGTCCTCGACGCTGATGAACGGCGTCGCCTCGCGGTGGGCGATGATCGCCTCGGCGGTGACGGGGCCGACTCCGGGCAGGGTCTGCAGGGTCGTCGAATCCGCCGTGTTGAGATCGATCTTCGCGCCGGTCCCGCTGCCCGAGGCATCGGCGCCTCCCCCGCTGCCCGTCGAGTCTGAGCCCGAGCCGTCTGCGCCCGAAGGAGCGGGAGCCGTCGGCGCCGAGGCGGGAGGGTCCTCCCCGACTGCGGGGATCCGGATCTGCTCGCCGTCGGCGACGATACGGGCGAGGTTGACCGCCTCGGCGTCGGCATCGGCCGTCAGGCCACCGGCGGCATCGACGGCGTCGCGGACGCGCGAACCGCCGGCCAGGGTGACGACGGAGGGATTCTCCACCTCCCCGGTGACGTGGACGACGACCTCGGCCGCAGGGTCGGCTTCGGGTGACGCACCACCCGTCTCACCGGCTGCACCCTGCCCGCCCGGTGCAGCGTCGCCCGCCCCTGGTGCCGGAGCGTCCGTGGCAACAGGTGCCGGGGCGCTCGGTGCCTGCTCGGTGTCAGCGGGCCGGAGCACCCAGTACGCGAGGACGAGGACGGCGAGCGTCGCCACGGCCAGCGCGATGAGCACGGGCAGGCGGACGCGGCGGGGCTCGACGGGCTCCTCGTCGCCGGCAGTGTCGCTCGTGACGACATCGCCGGGCACCCAGCCGCCGCGTTCCGCACTCGACGTGAGGAGGCCGGCGAACCGGTCGTCGGGGGACACAGCCATGCGCGCACGCTACGGCTCGAACCCGCCAGGAGACCAGGAGGTCGACAATGCCTGTGGACGGAGGCTGAGCGTCCACAGGCCGTGAGCGCACGAGTGGGGCGAGCGTGCACAGAAAAATGCGCACGAGTGAGGAGTCAGGGCGTCGTCTGGATCGTGATGCCGAGCGCCCCGGGACCGACGTGGGCGGTGATGATCGGTGAGAGGGTGCGGAAGCTCGTCGTCAGCCCCCGCTCGGCGAGCTTCTCGGTGAGAGCGACGACGTCCGCATCATCAGGATGACCGTCGGCCTGCTGGACCTCGATCTCGAGCGGCCGGTCGTCCTCGCTCAGGGATGCGGCCGCCTCGGCGGCGATGAGACTCATCCGCTCGAGCGCCTTCGCGCGCGTGCGCACCCGGGCGATCGGGGTGACGACCCCGCCGGTCAGCCCGAGTACGGGAACGATCTGCAAAGCGCGACCGAGCAGCGAGGACGCGGCGCCGATGCGCCCGCCCCGGCGCAGATGCTCGAGGCTCTGCGGGGCGAAGACCGTCGTCGTCTCTCCGGCGCACCAGTCGGCGACGGTCCCGGCGATCGAGGCGACGTCCTCACCGCGGGCGATCCCTGCCGCGGCCACCTCGACGGCCCCGGCCAGTCCCGCCGAGGTGGTGCGGGAGTCGACGACGTCGATGAGCACGGGCTGGTCGGCCGCTGCGCTCACCGCGGAGTCCCGGGTGCCCGAGAGCTCGCCGGACATCGTGACGACGACGATCGCCTCGGCGCCGTGGTCGATGAGGTCGGAGTAGGCGGCGGCGAACTGGCCGGGGGTGGCCATCGACGTGCTCACCTCGGTGCCGGCGTCCATCTCCCGGCAGAGCACGTCGACGTCGAGGTCGCCGTCGGTGAAGGACTCGCCGCCGATGATCACGGTGAGCGGGACGATGCGGAAGAGCCCGCCGGTGGTCTCGTCGAGCCGGGCGATCTCGTCCTCACGCAGCTGCGCCGTCGAGTCGGTGACGAGACCGATCCTCATGGGCGCCCCAGCGCCCGATACGTCCACCCCGCCGCCCGCCACTGCTGCGGATCGAGGACGTTGCGCCCGTCGACGAGGACCGTGTTCGCCACCAGGCCCGCCACCTGGGCCGGATCGAGGTCACGGTACTCGCTCCACTCGGTGAGCAGGAGCACCGCGTCCGCCCCGGTGAGCGCCTCGGTGGTGTCGGTGACGAAGTTGAGCTCCGGAAACGCCCGGGAGGCGTTGTCGACAGCCTCGGGATCGGTGACGGTGACGACACCGCCCTGGGTGCCGATGAGACGGGCCACGGCCAGGGCCGGCGAGTCCCGGACATCATCGCTGTCGGGTTTGAACGCCGCCCCGAGGATCGTGATCCTCTTGCCGATGAACGACCCGCCGAGGGCATCGCGGGCAATGTCGACCATCCGCACCCGCCGACGCATGTTGATCGAGTCGATCTCCCTGAGGAACGCCACCGCCTGATCGGCCCCGAGCTCACCGGCCCGGGCCATGAACGCCCGGATGTCCTTGGGCAGGCACCCGCCGCCGAAGCCGAGACCCGCGTTGAGGAACTTCCGACCGATCCGGTCATCCATCCCGATCGCATCGGCAAGCAGCGTGACATCGGCACCGGAGGTCTCGCAGAGTTCGGCCATCGCGTTGATGAACGAGATCTTCGTGGCAAGGAACGAATTCGCCGCGGTCTTGACGAGCTCGGCGGTCGCGAAGTCGGCGACCAGGCGCGGAGTGTCGGCCTCGAGCATCGAGGCGTAGACCTCGTCGAGGGCCTCAGTGGCCGTCTGGCCGGCCTGCCCGTCGGCGACACCGTAGACGAGACGGTTCGGGTGGAGCGTGTCCTCGACGGCGTGGCCCTCGCGGAGGAACTCGGGGTTCCACATGAGGACTCCCCCGGCGGGTTCGACGAGTCCGGCGAGGCGACCGGCAGTGCCCACGGGCACCGTCGACTTGCCGACGACGACCGCCCCGGGCTGCAGGTGCGGCAGCAGCGCATCCACAGCCGCATCGACATAGGTGACGTCGGCGGCGAACTCGCCGGGCTTCTGCGGGGTGCCCACGCACACGAAGTGCACGCGCGCCTCGGCGGCATCGGCGATGTCGGTGGTGAAGTCGAGGCTGCCCTTGTCCTGGGCTTCGAGCAACAGGTCGGCGAGGCCGGGTTCGAAGAACGGGGGCCTGCCCTCGCGCAGGGCGCTGACCTTGGCCTCGTCGACATCGACGCCGACGACCTCATGGCCCAGCGACGCCATCGCGGCCGCGTGCACGGCTCCCAGGTACCCACAACCGATGACCGAAACCTTCACCCGCACACTCCCGTTCGAACCGAGCAATTTCACGCACACTATATGTCACCTGCTTGCACGATATCTGGAGGCGGAAACAGTACGCTTGGATTCGTGAAGCGTTTCCTCGATTTCCTCACCAATTCGACGGCAGCGGTGGCACTCGCGGCCATCGTCGTCGTCGGACTCGTCCTCTTCCTCATCCCCCCGCTCCACCCCTTCGCGTGGGTGATCGGCATCGTCGTCTGCCTCGGTGCGGCGGCGGCTCTGCTCATCTTCCACGGCGAATGGCGACGGGCCCAGACCCAGATCGATGGGCTGCGCCAGAGTCTGAGCACCGAACGCGGACGCCTCGACGCGGTGGGGCTCACCCCCGTCGACGAGGAGGTCGCCCAGATCCCCGACGAGACGCGGGCGCAGCGGATCCTCACCCTCCTGCCCGACGAGGGCGGCCTCGTCCAGTCCCTGCGTCTCGATGCGACCTTCGGCACGCTCGCCGTCGACGAGTTGGCCCCCCTGCACACCTTCCGCGAGGAGTTCGCGAAGTCGAGCTTCGACAATCCCCGCTCGCACACCGCGTTCATGAACCTCTACCGCGCCGCCGAGGCGCTGTCGATCTGGGTCAACGAGGAGACGCGGACGCTCAGCGACGACGACGCGAAGCGCGAGATCCGCCCCGGCGACACCCGCGAGGGCGGCTGGCGCGAGTACACCGAGGCCCGCAGCCGCGGCGAGAGCCTCGGCGACCGCTTCGTCTCCGCCCGCTGGGAGTTCAAGCAGACCGCGCTCGAACTCGGCCTCGTCGCCTGAACCCAAGGCAGACGCACAGAGACCCCGACCGGATGGTCGGGGTCTCGTCCGATCGCCGTCCCTCAGTGCCGGATCCACCAGTCGTCGGTCGGGGTGACCGGGGTGCGGCGCTTGTGCTCGGTCGCGCGGTAGCGTTCGATGATCGTTGTCGCGACCGCATCGTCGACCTCCCGGCCCTCGAGGAAGTCGTCGATCTGCTCGTAGGTGAGCCCGAGAGACGACTCATCGGTCTGACCCGGCGCCTCGTCGAGAAGGTCGGCCGTCGGGGTCTTCGTCGTCAGGTGCTCAGGCGCGCCGAGGTGGCGCAGCAGGGCCCGGCCCTGCCGTTTGCTCAGCCCGGAGAGCGGGATGACGTCGGCGGCACCGTCGCCGAACTTCGTGAAGAAACCGGTGACCGCCTCGGCGGCATGATCGGTGCCGACGACGAGGAGCCGCTTCTCCCCGGCGATCTCGAACTGAGCCGTCATCCGCATCCGCGCCTTGACGTTGCCCTTGCCGAAGTCGGAGATCGCCTCCCCCATCGCCGCACGGTACTCCTCGGCGGCGGCGTCGGTGGCGGCGCCGATGTTGAAGACGACCTCGTGGTCGGCATCGATGAACCTCAGCGCGTCCTGCGCATCGGACTCATCGGCTTGGACGCGGTACGGCAGGCGCACCGCCCAGAACTCGGCGTCGGCACCGCGCCGGCGCAGGTCCTCGACCGCGAGCTGGCACAGCCGACCGGCCAGGGTCGAGTCCTGGCCTCCGCTGATGCCGAGGACGAGGCCGCGCACTCCCGTGGTCAGCACGTAGTCGACGAGGAAGTCGACCCGCTTCTTCACTTCGGTCGCCGGGTCGATCTCCGGGCGCACGCCGAGGGTGCTGCGGATCTCGTCCTGGACGGCGTCGTGTGTGCTCATGAAGGTCTGAGCCCTTCCTGGTCAGAGGCCTGGACTCAGGCCTCGGGGACGATGTTGACGAGCTTCGGCGCCTTGACGATGACCTTGCGCACGCCGGCTCCGCCGAGCGCCCGCTGGACGTTCGACGACTCGAGAGCGAGCGCCTCGAGGTCGGCCTCGGAGATGTCGGGGGCGACGTCGAGACGGGCCCGGACCTTCCCCTTGACCTGGACGACCGCGGTGACGGTGTCGGCGACGAGGTAGGCGGGGTCCGCCTCCGGGAAGTCGACGTAGGTGATCGAGGACTCGTGGCCGAGCCGCGACCACAGCTCTTCGGCCAGGTGCGGGGCGAAGGGAGAGAGCATGATCGCCAACGGCTCGAGGACGTCGGCCGTGGCGGCACCCTGCTTCGTCAGGTGGTTCGTGAGCACGATGAGCTTCGAGATCGCCGTGTTGAACCGCAGATGGTCCATGTCGTCGCGGACTCCGGCGATGACCTGGTGGGCGACCTTGAGGGTCTCCGGGTCGGCGGTGCCCTCGGCGATCACGGACTCTCCGGTCGTCTCGTCGACGAAGAGGCGCCACACCCGCTGGAGGAAGCGCTGGGCGCCGACGACGGCGCGGGTCTCCCACGGACGGTCCTGCTCGATGGGACCCATCGACATCTCGTAGACGCGGAACGTGTCGGCGCCGTAGGCGTCGTACATCTCGTCGGGCATGACGGAGTTCTTCAGCGACTTGCCGATCTTCCCGTACTCGCGGTTGACCTGCTCCCCCTGGTACCAGAATGTCAGCTCGCCGTCGTCGCCGGCCCGCTCCTCCACCTCGGCGGCGGGGACGTAGACGCCGCGGGAGTCCGTGTAGGCATACGCCTGGATGTAGCCCTGGTTGACGAGCCGGTGGAAGGGCTCCGAGGACGTGAGGTAGCCGAGGTCGTGGAGGACCTTGTGCCAGAAGCGGGCGTAGAGGAGGTGGAGCACGGCATGCTCCTGACCGCCGACGTAGAGGTCGGCGCCGCCGCGCGGCTTCGCGTCCCGCGGCCCCAGCCAGTACTCCTCGTTGACGGGGTCGACGACGGCCGAGGAGTTGTGCGGGTCAGCGTAGCGCAGCTGGTACCACGAGGAGCCGGCCCAGTTGGGCATCGTGTTCGTCTCCCGGAAGTACGTCCGCGGTCCGTCGCCGAGGTCGAGTTCGACCTCGACCCAGTCGCGGTTGCGGCCGAGCGCCGGCTCCGGCTGGGAGTCGGCGTCGTCGGGGGCGAAGGTGCGCGGGGCGAAGTTGTCGACCTCGGGCAGCTCGACGGGCAGCATCTCGTCGGGCAGGGCGATCGGGGTCCCCGTCTCGTCGTAGACGATGGGGAACGGCTCACCCCAGTAGCGCTGCCGGGAGAACAGCCAGTCCCGCAGGCGGTACTGGGTCGACCCCTCGGCCAGGCCCTTCTCCGCCAGCCACGCGGTGACCCTCGCCTTCGCCTCGTCGACGGCGAGCCCGTTGACGTCGACCTCGGCGTTGGCGGAGTTGATCATCACTCCGGGGCCCGTGTACGGGGTGTCCTCGTCGTGGTCGGCAGGCGGCTGGACCGTCCGGACGTAGGGCAGACCGAACTCCTTCGCGAACTCCCAGTCGCGGGCGTCCTCGGCGGGCACAGCCATGATCGCGCCGGTGCCGTAGCCCATGAGGACGTAGTCGGCGACGAAGATCGGAATCTGCTGCCCGGTGGCCGGGTTCTCGGCGTACGACCCGGTGAAGATGCCGGTCTTCTCCCGGCTCTGCTGCCGGTCGGCGTCGGTCTTGGCCGCCGCTGCCCGCTGGTAGGCGGCGATCGCCTCGGCGGGGCTGGCCGCTCCCCCACGCCACTGCTCGGGGGTCTGCGGATCCCACTCTGCTGCGGTCAGCTCGGCGACCTGCGGATGCTCGGGGCTGAGCACGAGGTAGGTGGCGCCGAAGAGCGTGTCCGGTCGGGTGGTGTAGACCTCGACGGAGGACTCGGAGCCGGTCAGCGGCAGGCGCAGCAGGGCGCCTTTCGAACGGCCGATCCAGTTGACCTGCATCCGGTGGACCGCGCTCGGCCAGTCGAGGGCGTCGAGGTCGTCGATGAGACGGTCGGCATAGGCGGTGATGCGCATGTTCCACTGGCGGAGAGTGCGCGTGTAGACGGGGAAGTTCCCGCGTTCGGACAGCCCGTCGGCGGTGACCTCCTCGTTCGCGAGCACGGTGCCCAGGCCCGGAGCCCAGTTGACCGGGGACTCCGAGACATAGGCGAGCCGAAAGTCCTGGAGGACGGTCTCCTGCTCGGCGTGGCTGAGCTCCTGCCACGGACGGCCGTCGGGGGTGGGGCGCTGACCGGTGGCGAACTGCTCGATGAGCGTGGAGATCGGCCGGGCTGCACCCGTGCCGTCCTCGCCGGGGGTCTGCGCTTCGGGGTCGTACCACGAGTTGAAGATCTGGAGGAAGATCCACTGCGTCCACTTGACGAAGTCGTCGTCAGTCGTCGCGAAGCTGCGGCGCTCGTCGTGGGCGAGGCCGAGCCGGCGCAGCTGTGCCTTCATGTTCGCCATGTTCGCGTCCGTCGTGATCCGCGGATGCTGCCCGGTCTGGACCGCGTAGAGGTCGGCAGGCAGGCCGAAGGCGTCGTAGGACAGCGCGTGCATGACATTGCGCCCGCGCATGCGCTGGTAGCGGCCGTAGACGTCGGTGCCGAGGTAGCCCAGGGGATGTCCGACGTGGAGTCCCGCGCCCGAGGGGTAGGGGAACATGTCCATGATGTAGAGGGATTCCCGCTCGCCGAGGTCGGACGGCGGTCCGTACGCGGACGCTGAGGAGGCGTCGAGGTCCTGGCTGAGGTCACCGGTCGGGTTGGGCGTGTGGAACGTGCCCGCCTGCTCCCATGTGCGCTGCCAAGTCGACTCGATCTTCTCCGCCAGCTCCGCGTCGTAGCGGAAGCCGGTCTCCTCAGGGTTCGTCGTCATTACCAACCTTCACCAGACTTCACGTTTGATCCATCGTAGCCTGAGCGTTCGGCCCTCTCATGTGGCTAGACTGCAGATGAGACCTCGCAGGACGGAAAAGGTGAGCGATTTCACTACTGAACGATCGCACACTAAGCTTACTGGGCAGTCACCCATGTCCCGAAGGAGTACACATGAGCCCATCGACAATGCCCCAGTCATCCACTCCGGTCGTCGGGTTCGACGTGGACACGACGTCCTCGACGACCGATGTCCTCCTCTCCCGCCTGGAGTCCCACCCCGACCACGGCGCCCTCGCGAAGTTCTCCGACGGGGAGTGGGTCGAGGTGACGACCGCGGACTTCGTCGCGCAGGTGCGTGCGGCCGCCAAGGGGCTCATCGCCTCGGGCGTCGGGTTCGAGGACAAGGTCGCGATCTTCGGCCCCACTTCCTTCGACTGGACTCTCAGTGACTACGCCGTGTGGTTCGCCGGGGCGATCTCCGTGCCCTTCTACGACACGTCCTCTCAGGACCAGCTCGCCTGGATGCTCGAGAACGCCGAGGTCACCAGCGGCCTCGTCGCGACCCGGGAGCACGCTGAGCGGGTCCGCGATGCCGCGGCGATCGCCGGTCTGCCCGCCCCGCGCCTGTGGATCTGGGACGAAGGCGCGTTCCTCGACCTCGCCGCCGCCGGCGAGAGCGTGAGCGACGCCGATCTCGAGGCCCGGCGCGCGCAGGTCGGCAGCGAGTCGATCGCGACGATCATCTTCACCTCGGGCACCACCGGACGCCCGAAGGGCTGTGTGCTCACCCATGCGAACTTCGTCCAGACCGCGCAGGCCGCCGAGCAGCAGATCCCCGAGGTGACCGGAGAGGACGGCCGCTGCCTCCTCTTCCTCCCCCAGGCCCATGTCTTCGCCCGGTTCATCGAGGTCCTCTGCGTATCCACGGGCGCCCTGCTCGCCCATCAGTCCGATCTTACGAAGCTCACCGACGCCCTCGGCAGCTTCAAGCCGACGTTCATCCTCGGCGTCCCCCGGGTCTTCGAGAAGGTCTTCAACTCGGCGCTGGCGAAGGCGCAGGCCGGGGGGAAGGAGAAGATCTTCCGGCGTGCGGAGAAGGTCGCCGTCGCCTATTCGAAGGCCCAGGACGCCGGCAGGGTCCCGGCGTCGCTTAAGCTCCAGCACGCCCTCTTCGACAAGCTCGTCTACAGCAAGCTGCGCGAGATCATGGGCAACAACGTCAAATGGGCGGTCTCGGGCGGCGGACCGCTGGGCACCCACCTCGGCCACTTCTACCGCGGCATCGGCCTCATCGTCCTCGAGGGCTACGGCCTGACCGAGACGACGGCGCCGATCACGGTCAACATCGTCAAGAAGTCGAAGATCGGCACGGTCGGCGTGCCCCTGCCCGGCGCCACCGTCGCCATCGCCCCCGACGGCGAGGTGCTCGCCAAGGGCGTCCCGGTCTTCCGTGAGTACTGGAAGAACCCCGAGGCCACGGCCAAGGAGTTCCACGACGGCTGGTTCGCCACCGGTGACCTCGGCTCCCTCGACGAGGACGGCTATCTGAGCATCGTCGGACGCAAGAAGGAGCTCATCGTCACCTCGAGCGGGAAGAACATCGCGCCGGCTCCGCTCGAGGACGCCCTGCGCCGCCACCCGATCATCGGCCAGCCCGTGCTCGTCGGCGACAACCGGAAGTTCATCACCGCGCTCATCTTCCTCGACCCCGAGATGCTGCCGACGTGGCTGAAGAACCACGGCCTTCCCGAGATGACACTCGAGGAGGCCGCGGAGGACGACACCGTGCGGCAGACGATCGAGGCGGCCGTCGAGCGTGTCAACCGCACAGTCTCCCGCGCCGAGGGGATCAAGAAGTTCCGCATCGTCCCCGTCGAGCTCAGCGAGGCCAACGGCTACCTCTCGGCCAAGCAGTCGGTCAAACGCCACATGCTCGGCAAGGACTTCGCCGACGAGATCGAGGCCCTCTATGCGGAGTGAGTAGTATAGATTTCAACCACCGTGTCGGCCGCGGCCGTCGGGACGCCGTCAGGCGACCGCGGCCAACAGGGGGTCCACCATCGCCAGAGAGGAGATCCCATGTCGAACGACACCGCCGCCTACGTCAACGTCGGCGAGGAGTACAACCGGGACACGAACTACATCGAGGACCGCATCCTCGATGATCCCGACGCCCGCTGGCCCGTCGAACCCGGTCGCTACCGGCTCATCGCCGCCCGTGCGTGTCCGTGGGCGAACCGCACCGTCATCGTCCGCCGCCTCCTCGGCCTCGAGGACGTCATCTCGCTCGGCATGCCCGGGCCCACCCACGACCAACGGTCGTGGACCTTCGACCTCGATCCCGGCGGCGTCGATCCGGTGCTCGGAATCGAGCGCCTCCAGCAGGCGTTCTTCACCCGGTTCCCCGACTATCCGCGGGGCATCACCGTGCCGGCGATCGTCGACATCCCCACCGGCGCCGTGGTGACGAACGACTTCCCTCAGATCACCGAGGACTTCGCGACGCAGTGGCGCTCCTACCACCGGGAGGGTGCGCCCGATCTCTGGCCCGAGGAGTCTCGGGACGAGATGGAGTCGCTCATGAAGCTCATCTACACGGAGATCAACAACGGCGTCTACCGCTGCGGATTCGCCGGGTCCCAGGAAGCCTACGACAAGGCCTTCGATCGCCTCTTCACCGCGCTCGACACGATCGAGGAGCGGCTGGCGACCCGCCGGTTCCTCATGGGCGAATCGATCACCGAGGCGGACGTCCGGCTCTTCACGACGCTCGCACGCTTCGACCCGGTCTACTACGGGCACTTCAAGACCAACCGCACGGCGCTGCGCGACTTCCCCAATCTGTGGGGGTACGCCCGTGACCTCTATCAGACGCCCGGGTTCGGCGACACGATCGACTTCACGCAGATCAAACAGCACTACTACATCGTCCACAAGGACATCAATCCCACCGGCGTCGTTCCCGACGGACCGGATCTCTCCGGCTGGCTCACCCCGCATGGTCGTGAGGAGCTCGGTGGCCGTCCGTTCGGCGACGGCACGCCGCCGGGACCCGTGGCCGCCGGCGAGGAGGTTCCCGTCGAGCACACCGCCGCCGCCTGGATGAGCTGAGACCCTGATGGCGTGACTCGCCGAGGCGATCGCCGATGGAGGCCTGGACCCGCGGGGTTCAGGCCTCCGTCGTCTCCGCTCGGCTGCGGCGACGGCGACTGCGGACCTTGAGGACGATCCAGACGACGACGGCGTTGACGACGACGGCGATGACGAGTGTCTGGAAGTACCCGGCGTAGGTCTCGACGATCGACCAGTTCTCGCCGAGGAGGAAGCCCGCGACGATGAGGACGGTGTTCCAGATCGTGCTGCCGGCGGCGGTGAGGAGGATGAACTTGACCATGGGCATCGCACGCATGCCCGCTGGAATCGAGATGAGCGAGCGGAAGATGGGGATCATCCGCCCGAAGAAGACGGCCTTGTCGCCGTGACGGTCGAACCACGAGACCGTCTTGTGCACGTCGGCGACGTCGACGAGCGGCATCTTCACCGCGACCCGCACGATGCGGTCGAGACCGATCCACCGGCCGATCGCGTAGAGCAGGACGGCCCCGACGACCGAGCCGATCGTCGCGAAGACGATCGCCAGGACCAGGCTGAGCTGACCGCGGCTGGCGGTGAAGCCGGCCAAGGGCAGGACGAGTTCGCTGGGGATCGGGGGGAAGATGTTGTCGAGGAAGACAAGGAACCCGACGCCGATGGGACCGAGGGTCTCCATGATGCGCACTGTCCAGGCGGAGAAGCCGCTGAGGTTCTCCGCGGCGCCGGAGGCGACGGTGTCCATGAGCAGTCCGGGCGCGGCGAGAGCTGCGGTGTGCGACATGCGCAACAGTCTAGGCAACGGCCTTGTCTGCCGCTCACAGAGCGCTCCCAGCGGTTAGTGTGGGAGCAGACACCGCACCGAACGAGCACTCAGTGACATGAAGGAGCACTCAGTGACACCAGCGAAGATTCTGGCCTCACGCAGTCCGGTCGCCGAAGCCGGACACCACGCCATCACCCAGCCCGGGCCCGCACATCTCATCCGCGCAGTGCAGCGCTTCATCCAGCGGCTCGGCAACCAGTTCGGGGCGGCGATCACCTATTTCCTCGTCCTCGCCATCGTCCCCATCGCGATGTTCACCTTCGCCGGGCTCGGTTTCGTCCTCGACGTCCTTCGGCCCGACCTCGTTCCCGTCATCACCGAGCAGATCGAGGCCTTCTCCCCCGGCAACTCAGCGATGACCGACCAGCTCGAGGGCTTCCTCAACGACTGGCAGGCAGTCGGCATCTTCGGTATCCTCGCGGGGCTCTACACCGGGCAGGGATTCATCGGCAACCTCGGAGCGGCAGTGCGCGCTCAGCTCCACGACGACTTCGACGACGAGGTCAACCAGCCGTTCGTCAAGAAGTTCGTCGGCAACACCGTGACCCTCCTCGGGCTCATCGTCGGTCTGCTGCTCACCGTCGCCCTCACGGTCGTCGGCACCGGCCTGCGGTCGTTCATCACCGACCTCTTCAACCTCTCCGGCTGGATGTCCGGGCTTCTCGTCGCCGTGCCGATGCTCATCACGTTCGGGGCGTCGTGGCTGATCTTCATGTTCCTCTTCACGATGCTGCCCGAACATCCGGTGGACAAGCAGGCGAAGGTGCGGGGCTCGCTCATCGGAGCGGTCTGCTTCGTCATCCTCCTCAACCTCGCCACCGTCCTCGTCGACCTCTTCTCCGCGGGCAAGGCCGCGGGTGTGTTCGGGTCGATCATCGCGATCATGCTCACGCTCAACATCTTCGCCCGCATCATCCTCTTCGTCGCCGCCTGGATCGGCACCGCGCAGGCTCCGCGGCCGAAGGAGGACGACAGCGCTGATCACGCGTTCATCGAACCGAAGCTCCAGGCGCAGACTCTCGGTGCTCTCATGGCCGGTGCCGGGATCGTCGCGCTCACCCTGCTCGGCTTCAAGCGCTTCGACGAGAGGCGGTCGGAGAGCGCATCGGCGACACGGTAGAATGGAGCGGGAACTAGTCAATTGAATAAAGGGGACTCGACCTTTGACTGAAGCAACCACAGCTCGTCTCGACGAGTGGGCGAAGAAGCAGACTGCGGCTGAAGACCTCATCCCGCTCGTCGGCCGCCTCTACCGCAACAACGACGTGCTCCTCACCCTCTTCGGGCGTTCGCTGCAGGGCAAGTCCGTGACCGGCATGATCAAGGCTCACCGCTATGCCCGTCACTTCCTCGGCGAGGAGCTCGACATCGAGACCACGCTCGAGGTCGTCCGCGCTCTCGCCGACCTCGACCTCGGCCCTGCCCGGATCGATCTCGGTCGCCTCATCGTCAAGCTCAACGAGCAGTCGGCCTCGACCGCCGATTTCCTCGCCGCTGAGCTCGACCAGGTCATCGGTGCGCAGTCCTCCGACGATGAGGGCGTCCGCGACGTCGTCCTCTACGGCTTCGGACGCATCGGGCGCCTGCTCGCCCGCATCCTCATCGACCGCGCCGGCGGGACCGGGATGCGTCTGCGTGCGATCGTCGTCCGCCGTGGCGGGGAGAACGACATCGTCAAGCGCGCCTCGCTGCTGCGCCGCGACTCCGTGCACGGGAAGTTCGACGGCAGCATCGTCGTCGATGAGGAGAACAACACGATCCTCGCCAACGGCACCCTCATCCAGGTCATCTACTCCGATGACCCCTCCCAGGTCGACTACACCGCGTACGGCATCAACGACGCGATCATCGTCGACAACACCGGCAAGTGGCGCGATGAGGAGGGTCTGTCGAAGCACCTGCAGAGCAAAGGCGCATCGAAGGTCCTGCTCACCGCTCCGGGCAAGGGTGACATCAAGAACATCGTCTTCGGCGTCAACGACTCCGACATCACCGACGCGGACACGATCCTCTCCGCCGCGTCGTGCACGACGAACGCGATCACCCCGGTGCTCAAGGCGCTCAACGACCGCTTCGGTGTGCGCAACGGCCACGTCGAGACGGTCCACTCGTTCACGAACGACCAGAACCTCATCGACAATTTCCACAAGGGCTCGCGTCGCGGCCGTGCCGCCGGCCTCAACATGGTGCTCACGGAAACCGGTGCGGCGAAGGCTGTCGCGAAGGCTCTCCCGGAGCTCAAGGGGAAGCTCTCGGGCAACGCGATCCGCGTGCCCACCCCGAACGTGTCGATGGCGATCCTCAACCTCAACCTCGAGACGCCGACGACCGTCGACGAGCTCAACGCGTTCCTCCGTGAGACGTCGATGAACTCGCCGCTGCGCAACCAGGTCGACTACGTCGCCTCCCCCGAGCTCGTCTCGACCGACCTCGTCGGCTCGAAGCGTGCGGGTGTCGTCGACGGTCTCGCCACGATCGTCGACGAGGATCGCGTCGTCGTCTACGTCTGGTACGACAACGAGTTCGGCTACAGCTGCCAGGTCATCCGCTGCGTGGCGGAGATGGCCGATGTCGACACCCCGGCCTTCCCCGTCGTGGAGCAGGCCGAGGCCGTCGTCGAGACCGAGCCCGAGGTCGCCCCGGTCTGATCCGTTCGGTCGGTCCGGACTGAGTCCGGGACTCCGATGAGGCGCCCACGTTGCGAACGTGGGCGTCTCTGTCGTCTTCGTCGGCGACGGCTGTCCGGATCTTCCTGACCGCCGCCGAGGTGGTCAGGCCCTGCCCTCGCCCCGGCGCTCCCGCTCGAGGGCGTCGTGGAGCCAGATCGGGGTGAACGTGGCGAAGCGCCGGGAGAGTTCGTCGTCGCCGTCGAGGATGAGCGCGAACCTGTCATCGGCAGTCGAGAGCTCGTGCGCCCAGATCGGTCCGAGGCAGGCGAGGAGCAGGCACGCAAGGACGACGGCGGCACCGAGGATCGGCGTCTGCGGCCACAGGAGGATCCCGAGGAGCACGCCGAGGACGGCGAAGCCGATCGCGATCGCCATGCCGCCGGAGCGGGTCCGCGGGACACGGGGCGTCGCCGGTCGTCTCGCCGCCACCGAATCGAGCGGGTCCCGACCGAGCCTGGTCCACGCGACGATCGCACCGAGGGCGCAGACGATGCCGATCATGATGAGGCTGAAGGCGGAGAAGAGGAGCACCGCATCGATCCTCTCCCCCTGTGCCTGCAGTGCGGCGCCGAGCCCGGCGACGAGCATGGCGACGGCGAGGACGAGCATGCTCAGCAGCCGCGCACGCCTGATCGCCGTGAGCTCGGCGAGAACCCGGGCGAGATAGCTGCGTTCGGCGTCGCCGTCGATCGCGCTCATCGGACGAACCCTGCCTTCTTGTCGACGGTGTGGGGAAACGGAGTGCCCTGCCGGTGGAGGGCGAAGAGCTCGAGGAACTGATCCTCCAACCGCTGGCGCCACCCGTGGGTGTCTCCGGACATGTGCGGGCTGATGACGACGTTCTCGCACTCCCACAGCGGGTGGTCGGCCGGCAGCGGTTCGACGTCGACGACATCGAGGGCGGCACCGGCGATCGATCCCGCAGCGAGAGCGTCGACGAGGGCGGCGGTGTCGACGGTCGCGCCGCGGCCGACGTTGACGAAGAATGCGTGGGGATCCATCGCTGCGAACACGGAGGCGTCGAAGAGGCGCTCGGTGCGTTCGGTGAGCGGGGCGATGTCGATGATCCAGTCGAAGCCGGACACGTGGGCGGCGAGCTCGCCCGAATCGATGATCGTGCCGAAGTCGGGGTCACCGCCTCGCGCGTGACTGCCGGCTCCCACGACCTCGACGTCGAGCGCGCGGAGCACGCGCGCGATCTCGCGTCCGATCGCCCCGGTCCCGACCACGAGTGCCCGGGTGCCTGAGAGGTCGGAGGTCGACTGCCGGTTCCACGCCCGACGACGCTGGTCGGCGAGGACGGCCGCCAGCGACTTCGCGTGGAGGAGCAGGAAGCCGAGGACGAACTCGGCGATCGGGCGATCGAAGACGCCGCGGGCGTTCGTGACGACGACGTCGGAGTCGACCAGGTCGTCGAAGAGCAGCGAGTCGACTCCGGCGGCGGCCACGTGGACCCAGGCGAGGTCGTCGGCACGGTGGAACTGTCCGGCCAGCGCCGTGGAGAAGTAGTCCCAGAGCAGGAGCACATCGGTGCCCGGCAGAGCGTCGCCGAGCTCATCGGCACAGGCGGCGACGCGGACCTCGACGTCGTCGAGGTCCCCGAGGTCACGCAGGCGGTCGGGAACCCCGTCCTGGGGTGTCGTGAGAATCGTCAGTGTCGTCATCCGCGGAAGCTTTCGTGATCGTCGGCAGACTCAGACTATCCGATGCCGGGGTCGCTGCGGCAACCTCGGCGCCCTCAGGGACGAGGACGTGCTCACGGCTCGTCGTGTCCTTCTTCAGCGTCTTCGCCAACGGCGTGTTCGGCAGGAAGAGGAGGATGACGAAGCCGGCGAAGGCAAGCGGAGCCACCCAGAGGAAGAGGGGCACGAGTGCGTCGTTGTACGAGGTGATGATGAGGGTGTGCAGGGGTTCGGGCATCTGCGAGACGATCTGCGGGGTCAGACCCGTCGAGGAGACCTGAGGCGGCTGCGCGTCCGGTGAGGCGGCGGCGAGGTCGGTCATTCCGGCCTTGATGTTCTCAAGCAGACGCTGGGTGAACACCGAGCCGATGAACGCCATGCCCAGGGTCGCTCCGACCTGGCGGAAGTAGTTGTTCGCCGCCGTCGCGGTGCCGACCATCTCGACGGGGAAGGCATTCTGGACGACGAGCACGAGGATCTGCATGCTCAGGCCGAGGCCGAGGCCGAGGAGCGCGAGGCCGACCATCGGCTCCCACGCGGGGCTGTCGGCCTTGAGCGTCGAGAGGAGGACGAGGGAGGCGCCGATGAGGAGGATGCCGATGAGCGGGTAGCGCTTGTACCTTCCGGTCCGTGCGACGACGAAGCCGATGAGGGTCGAGGAGAGGAGCATCGTGCCCATCATCGGGACCATCATCAGTCCGGCCACGGTCGCGTCGATGCCGTGGACCATCTGCAGGTAGGTCGGCATGTAGGAGAGAACGCCGAACATACTCACACCGATGAAGAGGCCGGCGATCGTTGAGAGCAGGAAGTCGCGGTTGACGAAGAGCCTCAGCGGGATGACCGGCTCGCTCACCTTGGATTCGACGATGACGAAGGCGACGATTGCGAGGGCACCGACGATGATGAGTCCATTGATCTGCCAGGAGCCCCACTCGTAGTCGTGGCCGCCCCACGCGGAGACGAGGACGATGCAGGAGGTGACGATCGAGATGAGGGCCATGCCACCGACGTCGATCTTCGGGCGGGGGCCGTGCGTGTGCTTGGGGATCTTGAGGAAGACCGCTGCGGCGATGAGCGCGACGGCTCCGAGCGGGAAGTTGATCGCGAACGCCCAGCGCCAGCCGGGCCCTTCGGTGAGCCACCCGCCGATGAGGGGGCCGGCGACCGAGGAGACGGCGAACGCGGAGCCCATGATGCCCATGTACTTCCCGCGCTCGCGGGCCGGCACCACAGAGGCGATGATCGACTGCGAAAGGATCATCATTCCGCCGCCGCCGATGCCCTGGAGGACACGGCCGAGGATGAGCGTCGACATCTCGTTCGCGACGAGGGCGAAGACCGATCCGGCGAGGAAGCAGCAGATCGCGAACATGAACAGCGGCTTGCGGCCGAAGAGGTCGCCGACCTTGCCGTAGATGGGCATCATGATCGTCGAGGCGAGCATGAAGGCCGTCGACACCCAGAGCATCTGGTCGACTCCGTCGAGTTCGCCGACGATCGTCGGCAGCGCCGTGGCGAGCACGGTCTGGTTGAGGGAGAACATGAACATCGCGATCATCAGTCCCACGAAGAGGAGGATGATCGCCGAGGTGGTCATCGGCTGCGTGTCGTTGCTGTGGTTGCCCGGTGAGGTCGTCATGTCCCCGGTCCTCAGGTCGTTGTTGCTTCTCATCTCAGCTTTCATCTCAGTCGCTCGAGCACCTTGAGGAAGAGCCCCAAGGAGTCGTCGTAGACGTTCTTCGTGCCGTCGGGGGCGGCGGCGAGGTCGGGCGTGCGCTTGACCACCCGCGCAGCGTGCTGGAGTGGGACCATGCACAGTTGGGTGAGCATCCGCGCGCTGCGCCAGGCGGAGTCCTCGGACGAGAACTCCTGGCCGAGGTGCTTCAGCCGTGCGAGCACGTGCTCGGAGACGAGTTCCTCGAGCGCCTCGACCTGTTCGAACCGCTTGGTCACGAGCTCCGGATAGGCGGCGAAGAGCTGCCGCCTGCGCACCGAGAGCCGCGGGTCCGTGCCGACGAGGAGCGCTTCGCGCACGAAGTTCGCCGTGTCCTCGGCCAGGGACTCGATGCCGGTGTCGGATTCGACATAGTCGCGCACCAGCTGGGTGTCGATGGTCGAGACGTCGAGGCCGACGATCGCGTCCTCCTTCGTCTGGAAGTAGTTGAAGAAGGTCCGCGGAGACACCCCCGCGTCGGCGGCGATCATCGCCACCGTCACCGAGTCGAGTCCCTCGTCGAGGACACGGGTGATCGCCGCTTCGTGGAGCGCGGTGCGGGTCGCTCGCGCCTTCTTCGTCCGCAGCGATTCGTGGTCAGTCATGCCCTCAATTTTGCACCATCTGCAACTTTTCATCAACTGCAAAATTGCAACTGTGCAGTATTTCACGCCCGAACGCCGACGGGACGTTCAGGATTCGAGGATTCGGGAGTTCGCGGGCGGCCGCGAACGCGCGCTGGGTCGCTGCTCGAGTGAGCGATCGCGGGGTCGGGCGATCGCGGGTGACGGCGCTGCGGAGTCCTCCGCGGGATGTCGGAGCCTGGTGAGAGAGTCCGAGTCAGGCCATGAGTTCGCGCAGGCGCACCCGGTGCTGCTCGAGCACCTGGAGCTGGCGCAGCAGCGCGGTCTGCGCCTCGGCGTCCGTGGCGGACTGCCGCTGGAGGCGCGAGTGGAGTTCCTTCGCGATCCTCTCGAGGTCGTAGTCGAAGAGCTTCGCGACGATGCCCTGGGCGAACTTCTCGGCGCCCATCCCCTCGGACACGGGCAGCGGGGTGACGAGGAGCTGGGCGATGCCGGGCTTGAGGTCCTCATCGCTGGCGTCCATGACGGTCTCCACCCACCGCCCGGGGTCGGCGGCTCCCGCGCGCAGTCCTCCCGCCGCGCTGAGCACGGCTTGGACCCGGCGGTACCCGGGATGCTCGAATGCGTGGGCAGAGAGCGAGTCGAAGAGCTTCGCGTTGACGAACTCCGGATGCTGGAGAGCGACCATGAGCGCGCCCTTCTCCGTCTTCAGGCGCGTCGGGGTGATCGGAGCGGAGAGGTTGGAGACGTCGGGGCGCTCGTCGTAGACGTATTCGATGCCGTCCTCGCCCGGCGCCCCCGGCCTACCACCGCCGCCCGCGGAATCCCCCGGACCGCCGGCCCCGTTCGCACCGGAAGCGCTGCTCGGACCCGGACGGCCGGCGGTCCGAGCGTTCTCGGATCCCGACTGCCGACCCCGGTCCGATGCGGAGGCACGCGGGTGTCGGCGGGCGGTCTTGACGGCAGCCTCCACCTCGGCGATGTCGACGCCGATGCGACCGGCGACGAAACGGTGGTAGTGGCTGAGGCTGTTTCGGTCGCGGATCCCGGCAAGCACCTCGGCGCTGGCCCGGACGGCGGCGATGCGGCCCTCGACGGTGTCGAGGTCGTACTGGGCGATCGCGGTGGTGATGACGAACTCGAAGAGGGGTCTGCGGCCCTCGATGAGCTCTCGGATCGCGGCATCGCCCTTCTCCAGGCGCAGGTCGTTGGGGTCGAGGCCCGAGGGTTCGACGGCGACGAAGGTCTGCGCGGTGAACTCGGATTCGAACTCGAAGGCCTTGAGCGCCGCCTTCTGTCCAGCCTCGTCGCCATCGAAGGTGAAGACGACCTGCGCACTCGGATCATCCCCGATGAGGCGGCGGACGATCTTGACGTGCTCGGCGCCGAAGGCCGTGCCGCACGTCGCGACGGCCTGGGTGACACCGGCGAGATGGGCGGCCATGACATCGGTGTAGCCCTCGACGATGACGACGCGCTTGGTCTTCGCGATGTCGCGCTTGGCGAGGTCGAGGCCGTAGAGGACCTGGTTCTTGTGGTAGAGCGCGGTCTCCGGGGTGTTGAGGTACTTCGGCCCCTGATCGTCGTCGAAGAGCCGCCTGGCGCCGAAGCCGATCGTCCGACCCGTCATGTCCTTGATCGGCCACATCACCCGCCCGCGGAACCGGTCGTAGATGCCCCGGCTGCCTTCGCTCGCGAGCCCGGCCGCGAGGATCTCCTCATCGCTGAAGCCGGCCCGGCGCAGGTGGGAGGTGAGCGCATCCCAGGACTTCGGGGCGAAGCCGATGCCGAAGTGGGCGTTCTCCCCGGGAGGGAAGCCCTTCTCGGCGAGGAAGTCGCGGGCGATCTGCCCGGCGTCCTCACCCAGAGCGGTGGCGAAGAAGCGCTCGGCGACCTCGTGCATCTCGAGCAGACGCTGGCGTCTGCTCGCCTGCTCCCGGTCGGGGCCCTTGCCGTCCTCGTAGCGCAGGTGCATCCCGATCCGCCCGGCGAGCATCTCGACGGCCTCGACGAAGCTGAGCTGCTCGACCTTCTGGAGGAAGGTGAAGACGTCCCCGGATTCCCCGCAGCCGAAGCAGTGGTACATCCCGACCTGAGGGCGGACGGTGAACGAGGGAGTCTTCTCGTCGTGGAAGGGGCACAGGCCTTTGAGCGAGCCGATGCCCGCGGTCTTGAGCGTGACGAACTCGCCGACGACCTCGTCGAGGCGCGTGCGCGAGCGCAGCTCGTCGATGTCCTCGCGCTTGATGAGTCCGGCCATGGTCTAGAGACGATCCCCCGCCCCGGCTTGGATCCGGTGGTAGAGCGTCCACGCCGAATGGTCGGTCAGGGACGCGATCTGGTCGGCGATGACGCGCAGTCGGGCCGCATCGTCGGCGGCCTCCGCATGGTCGGCGGCGAACATCGGATCGAGCCCTCTCGGGTGCGCGTCATACCATTCGGCGAGCGTGGTGATGACGGTGTCCTGGATGTCGTGGAGGCGCAGCCGGTCCTCCGCGACCATGACCGTGAGCGTGGCCATCCCCTTGAGCACGGCGATCTCCACGGCCGTGGACTCGGGGACGACGAGGGAGGCCTGGTAGCGGTTGAGCGGCTCCCACCCGTACTCCTCGCGGGTCGCGGCCTCCGCGGCGCCGACGAAGCGGCCGATGAGCTGGCTCGTCATGTGCTTGAGGGCGGCCTGGGCGCGGCGGGAGCCGTCGAATTCGGTCTCCGGCCAGTACGCGGCGGCCTGGAGGCGGGTGAGCGCCTTGTCCATCTCCGCATCGTCGGTCTCGGGCAGGTACCACTGCCGGGTGATCGCGAAGAGCTCCGCGCGTCGGGCCTCATCGGTGAACTCGCTCAGGCGCAGGTGCCCGGCGACGACGGCGTCCTCGACGTCGTGGACCGAGTAGGAGATGTCGTCGGCGAGATCCATCACCTGGGCCTCGAGGCAGCGGCGACCGTTGACGACACCGGCCCGGTAGAAGTCGAAGACGGCGATGTCGTCGTCGTAGACGCCGAACTTCCGCACTCCCGAATCGCGTCGACCGGCCGAGGCCTCGGCCCGCGGCCACGGGTACTTCGTCAGGGCGTCAAGGCTGGCCCGGGTGAGGTTGAGCCCGGCGGGTCGGCCATCGGGGGCAAGCACCTTGGGTTCGATGCGGGTGACGAGGCGCAGGGTCTGCGCGTTGCCCTCGAAGCCGCCGATGTCGGCGCACAGCCGGTCGAGGATCGTCTCCCCGTGGTGGCCGAAGGGCGGGTGCCCGAGGTCGTGGCTCAGGCATGCGGTGTCGACGATGTCGGGATCGCAGCCGAGGTAGCGGGCGAGTTCGCGGCCGACCTGCGCGACTTCGAGGGAGTGGGTGAGCCGGGTGCGGACGAAGTCGTCGGTGCCGGGCGAGACGACCTGCGTCTTCGCGCCGAGGCGGCGCAGCCCCGAGGAGTGGAGCACACGGGCGCGGTCGCGCTGGAAGGCCGAACGACGCGGGTTCTTCGCCGGTTCGATGACCCAGCGCTCCTCGTCGCGGGCGGTGTAGTCCGCGACGTGCCCGGAGGCCTGGGCGATGCGTGCGGAGGTCTCGGTCGGCACGCTCAGCCTCCCGAGATGTCGAGTTCGGCTTCGGCGAGCAGCGCGGTGCCGCTGGCATCGAAGACGCGGGAGTCGAGCCAGCCCTCGGGCAGGTGGGGCCGTTTGGGGCGGGTCGTGCGTCCGCGCGAGCCCTCGGCGGCCTCCCCCGGGTAGGGGGCGTCGTCGAGTTCGGCGAGGAGGGCGTCGAGTTCGGCCAGGGATGAGACCATCGCGAGTCGGCTGCGCAGATCGCCGCCGACGGGGTAGCCCTTGAAGTACCACGCGATGTGCTTGCGCAGGTCGCGGACTCCGTAGAACTCCTCGCCGTAGTAGTCGACGAGGTATTCGCCGTGGAGGCGGACGGCACGGGCCACCTCGGCCAGTCCGGGACGGTGGCGCTCATCGCTGCCGTTGAGTGCGTTCGCGAGATCCCCGAAGAGCCACGGCCGTCCCTGACAGCCGCGGCCGATGACGACGCCGTCGCAGCCGGTGCGCGCCATCATCTCCAGCGCGTCCTCGGCGGAGAAGATGTCGCCGTTGCCGAGCACCGGGACGCTGTCGCCGAGGTGATCCTTGAGCCGGGCGATCGACTCCCAGTCCGCGGTTCCGGAGTAGAGGTCGGCGGTCGTGCGCCCGTGGAGGGCGATCGCCGCGACCCCGGCGTTGCGGGCGGTCTCCCCCGCGTCGAGGTAGGTGTGATGGTCGGCGTCGATGCCCTTGCGCATCTTCACCGTCAGCGGGATCCCGCCGCGGTCGGCTTCGCGCACCGCGGTGGTGACGATCGCGGTGAAGAGGTCCTGCTTCCACGGCAGGGCCGAGCCGCCGCCCTTCCGGGTGACCTTGGGCACCGGGCAGCCGAAGTTGAGGTCGATGTGGTCGGCGCGGTCCTCCTCGACGAGCATGCGCACGGCCTGCCCGATCGTCACCGGGTCGACGCCGTAGAGCTGGACCGAGCGCGGGGTCTCATACGGTTCGTGGTGGATGATGCGCATGCTCTTGGGGCTGCGTTCGACGAGCGCGCGTGAGGTGACCATCTCGGTGACGTAGAGTCCGGCACCGTATTCGCGGCAGAGCCGGCGGAACGCGGTGTTCGTGATCCCGGCCATGGGGGCGAGCACGACCGGGGAGGACAGCTCGATGGGGCCGATGCGCAGAGGCGCGACGGCCGGGGACGTGGATTCGCTCATGACACTCACCCGTCCATTATCCCAAAGGCAGGCAAATCGGACACCGCCCGGTCCGTTCCCTTACTCACAGTCGTCGACCGGTCGCCCTCGGCGGGTGCCTCCCGCAGT
This sequence comes from Brevibacterium sp. LS14, assembly GCF_012027885.1. Taxonomy (NCBI): domain Bacteria; kingdom Bacillati; phylum Actinomycetota; class Actinomycetes; order Micrococcales; family Brevibacteriaceae; genus Brevibacterium; species Brevibacterium sp. LS14. Next base: position 163,637 of record NZ_SJXG01000060.1, on the reverse strand, counting down.
TCGCGAACGTCCCATTCGGTGACCGCGCCCAGTTCCTCGCCGAGGCGGTCGTCGTGGGTGACGAGCAGCATCGCTCCCCCGAATCCCTCGAGCGCCGAGGTGAGCGCCCGCTGGGAGGCGACGTCGAGGTTGTTGCCGGGTTCGTCGAGGAGGAGCAGCTGCGGGGCGGGGTCGGCGAGCAGGGCGGCGGCGAGCGCGACGCGGAAGCGCTCCCCTCCCGAGAGCGTCCCGCACAGCTGCTCGGTGCGCCCGGCACGCAGACCCATCGCTGCGAGCACCTCGTGGACGCGATGCTTCTCCAGTCCCGGGTTCGGGTCCCGGACGGCATCCATGACGCTCGAGTGCTCGGGCAGCCGGTACTGCTGGTCGAGGTGGGCGATGGGCACGTGGACGGCTGTGCTCAGCCCGGGGAAGAGCTCGACGACCGGCGCGGTCGCCGACCCACCGCGCAGGGCGGCGAGCAGGCTCGACTTGCCCGCGCCATTGGGTCCCGTCAGGCGGATCCGCTCCGCTCCGACGATCGTCCACGGACGCTCGAGCCCTGCGCTGTCGATCTCGAGCACCCGCTTGCCGGCATGGACCTCGGTCTCGGGCAGGTGGAGGGTGATCCACGGGTCGCGGCGGAGGGCGTCCTTCGCCCTCTGCACGTCCACTTCGGCTCGGGCTTCGTCGGCGGCTTTGTCTCCGCGACGTTTGGCTGCCGACTTCTGGGCAAAGTCGCTCAGTCCGTTCATGACGATCTTCGGGCGGCGCTTGTTCGCCGTGTCCGTGGCCGCCTTCCGGTCGGCGCGCGCCAGCGTCGTCTCGAGCTCGATGCGCTGGCGCTTCTCGATCGTCAGCGTCTTCTTCGCATCGGTGAGCCGAGACCGCTTGGCCTCCTCCTCGGCGGCGACCATCTCCTCGTAGGCGCTGTAGCCGCCGCCGTAGACACGCAGTTCGTCAGTCATCTCGACGATCGCGTCCATCGTCTCGAGCAGGTCTCGGTCGTGGGAGATGATGAGGCTCGGGCCGCTCCGCCGGTCGAGGAGCTCGCCGAGGAGTCTGCGCCCTGCGGCATCGAGGTTGTTGCTCGGCTCGTCGAGGATGAGCCATGCGGATCCGGCGAGAGCCGCACGGGCGAGGCCGATGCGCATGGCCTCCCCACCGGAGAAGGTCCGCAGCCGGCGGTCGAGGTCACGGGACTCGAGACGCAGCCCCACCTCGGCGAGGGCGGACAGGGCCCGCTCCTCGATGTCCCAGTCGTCGCCGATGACGGCGAAGTCCTCGTCCTCCCCGTGCCCGGCGAGGGTGCGGTGGAGAGCTGAGCGGACGGTTCCGATGCCGAGGACGGTCTCGACGGGGACATCGGTGTGCGGGAGCAGCTGGTCGATGTGGACGGCGCCTGCGGAGCCGGTGACAGTGCCCGTCGTCGGGGTGAGTTCGCCGGTGAGGAGACGGGCGAGGGTGGACTTTCCGATCCCGTTGTCACCGACGAGGCCGACGCGTCCGGTCGGGATGGTCGCGGTGAGGGAGTCGAGGATCTCGGTGTCGTCGCCGAGGCGGTAGCCGAGTCCGGAGATGGAGATGGCAGCAGTCATCTGTGACCTCATTTCGTGCACACGGGTGTGGTGCGGGGCCGTTTCGCCCGCGGGTGCGGAAATGAGTGGTCACTTCACTGGGGGTGGCTGCCTTCCGACGGGAATGGGACCCGTCAAGGATGCCCGAGTCCGGTGGGGCCCGTCAAGGGCGGACCGCCTCGGCGGGGGCGGTCTCAGACGATGATGAGGATGAGTTCGGCCGGACGGTCGCTGGGGTTGGCGACCTGGTGCGGGACGTCGCCGGGGGCCTGCGCGCAGTCGCCGGCGCGGAGCACGGTGCGACGGTCGATCGTGACGATCTCGACGATCCCGGCGAGCACGTAGAAGGTCTCCCGGGATCCGGAGCGGTGGGCGGCGATGGCGGAGGTCTCGCCGCGCGGATCGAGGGTGTAGTGGATGACCTCCATGTTCTCCATCGGGGAGGGGAGGTCGCGGCGGTGCGTGCCCGGACCGTAGCTCGTGAGCGCGAGGATGGCTTCACTGGGGGTGATGACGACCTCGGGTTCGGCGAGCAGTTCGCCGACGTCGACGCCGAGGGCGCGCGAGAGGCCCATGGCATTCGAGACGGAGGTGTCCTGTTCGCCGCGCTCGATCTTCGACAGGGCGGCGCGGGAGATCCCAGCACGGGCGGCGAGCTCGTTGAGCGTGAGGTTGCTGTGCCGCCGGCGGGACCGCACCCGCGCGCCGAACACCCGCGCTCCCGTGTCCTCTGACTTCGCCATGATCCCATCCTAGTGTATTCTCAGATAGTAGATTTCGATCCATGATGAGCGAAAATGCCCGGTGTCCTTGCGCTCTCCCCTCTTGCCCTCGTGATCGTCCTCCTCGCCGTCCGGGTTCCGACATGGATCTCGGCGGCGGCAGGACTCCTCGGGTCGGTCGTCTGTGCGCTCCTCGCATTCCCCACACCGCTTGCCGTCTTCGCCGCCGCCGGCACGGAGTACTTCCCGCTCGTCGTCGAAGTCGCCCTCATCCTCCTCTTCGGCATGATGCTCGCCGCGATCCTCGAGGCCAGCGGGGCCATGCGCGCACTCTCCGGCTGGGTCGAGGCGACCGTGCCGAGTCGATCGATCGGCGTCGCCCTCGTCGTCTTCGGGATCGTCCCCTTCGCCGAGTCCGTCACCGGCTTCGGCATCGGTGTGACGATCGGCGTGCCGGTGCTGCGCCACCTCGGCTGCTCGATCCGCCATTCCGCGCTCTTCGGCCTCCTCGGGCTCGTCGCCGTCCCCTGGGGTGCGCTCGGCCCGGGCACGACCGTCGCTGCCGCGCTCGCCGACCTCGACGTCGACGCGCTTGGCCTGACGACGGCCTGGATCAATGCGATCCCCATCGCCGTCGTCCTCGTCGCGATCATCGTCCTCGCTCGCCCGAAGCCCCTCAGCGCCCTCGGCATGGCAACTGCCGCCGGACTGCTCTGGGCCGGCATCCTGGCTTCGAACGCCCTGCTCGGCATGGCCCCGGCCGGCATCGTCGGCTCGCTCCTCGTCATCGCCGGCATCGGCCTGCCCCTGTCGATCCGCAGCCGCTTCGCCGGGATGGACCGCAGGCTCGGCCGCGCGGTGCTGCCGTATGCGACACTCACGGTCGGCATCCTCCTCGCCCGGGAGCTCTACGCGCTCGCTCCGTCGCCCCTCACCGACATCGTCTCCTCTCCCCCGTTCTGGCTCGCGGTCGCCTGCCTCGTCGCCGTCCTCGTCGCCCGGGGCCGGGGGCGAGCGCGCGGGGCGAGCGCCGGGCCGGCGGACGATGCGGGATCGGACGACGAGGCCGAAACGACTGGGGCTGCCAGACCGACGGACGCCGAGGCCGGCGAAACGGCGGACGCAGGCGACTCCGGCACCGACCCTGACCCAGCCGCCGCCTCGGCGAAGGAATCCCTGCGCCCGGTCGCGGCGTCCGCGGTCCGCGCATGGGTCCCCATCGGGGCGGCGACGGCGGCGTTCATGGTCATGGGCTGGGTGATGACGACGAGCGGGATGAGCGACGCGATCGGCGCACTCGTCCCCGCCGGCCTCCTCCTCGTCACTCCGTGGCTGACCACGGTCGGGGCGGTCCTCACCGGGTCGAACACGGGCAGCAACGCGATGTTCTCGGGCACCCTCGCCTCGGCGGCCGACGCGGCAGGGGCCCCGGCGATGACGGTCGTCGCCGCCGGAAATGTCGCAGGCTCCTTCGCCGCCCTGGCCGCGCCCCCGCGCGTCGCGATGTCCGTCCAGCTCTCCGGCGGCACCGGCGCGGATCCCCGCGACGGATCGTGGGTGCTCGGCCGCGCGGCGCTCATCGTCGCGATCAACGCGCTCGCCGTCGGCCTCTGGCTGCAGTTCCTCGGCTGACTTCCTTCGACGACATCACGCCGCGTCACAGTTCGCCCCCGCAGGCGCACGCCCTACCCGAAGCGGCACCTCCACCCCGCAACCGCACGTCCTCCCCGTGACAACACCCCCTCGTCGTCGGTTCACAGACAACCCTCCGCTCGGCACGTCATCCCCTCAGCGACGAAACCTCCCCGTGCACGCGTAGGAAATACCGCTCCGGGTGCCGGGTGCGTGCATCCCCGCCGAGGTGGTCGTCCCGTCCGGCGCCACCAACCCGCCGAGGTGGTTCGACAGATCGTCGCCCTCGCCGGTCCCATGCCGGCTCAGAGCCGGATGAGTTCGCGCGGGAAGTCCGTGAAGGTGTCGACACCGGAGTCGGTGACGAGGATCGACTCGGAGAGTTCATAGCCGTAGCCGTTCATCCACATCCCGCAGATGAGGTGGAAGGTCATGCCCGCCTCGAGGATCTGGTCGTCCTCCGTCCGGATCGAGATCGTCCGCTCACCCCAGTCCGGCGGATAGCCGATGCCGATCGAGTACCCCAGCCGACTCGGCTTCTCGAGCCCGCCACGCGCAAGCACCCGATTCCACGTCCGGGCGAGCTCGGCGGTCGGAACGCCTGGGGCGGCGACGTCGAGCACGGCCGCGAGCGCCTCGGCGACGACCCCCTCGAGGCGGACGAGCTCCTGCTTCGGACGCCCCACCACGGCAGTGCGCGCCAAGGGGACATGGTAGCGGCGGTGGACGCCGGCGAGTTCGATGCTCACCGACTCATCGGCGGCGAAGGTCCGATCCGTCCAGCTCAGGTGCGGAGTGTCAGCGCTCTCACCGGTGGGCATGAGCGGGACGATCGCCGGATAATCACCCCACGACGGCCCGCTCCCCCGCGCCTGCGCGGCGGAGATCGCGGCGGCGACCTCGTGCTGGCCGACCCCCTGCCCGACCGTGCCGAGGGCTGCGTCCATCGCCGCGCTCGTCACTTCGGCGGCCCGGTGCATGAGGGCGAGCTCGTCAGCGGACTTGATCGCCCGGATCCAGTTGACGAGCTCGAACGAGTCGACGAGACGCCACTCGGGCACACCGTTGACGAGCGCCCGAAAGGCGCGCGGGGAGAAGAAGTGCGAATCCATCTCGACCCCGACCGGCGAGGACGAGGCCCGGGCGACCTCCCACCGCTGACGGAGCGCGAAGGCGACCCAGTCGAAGGGGTGGATGTGCGGGCGCTGAACGTAGCGCTCGGGGTAGCCGACGATGTCCTCGGGCGGCAGCCACGAGGTGTGGGAGGCCCCGCGGGCGTCCATGTCGCGCAGGAAGAGCGTGAGCGGACCCGAGGAGGGGACGAAGAGCAGCTGCGGTGTGTAGAACGACCACGCGTTGTAGCCGGTGAGGTAGTAGATGTTGGCCGGATCGGTGACGATGAGCGCCGAGAGTCCCTGATCGCTCATCCGTCCGCGCACCGCGGCGATCCGGGCGAGGTACTCCTCCGGGGAGAACCCGAGGTTCTGCGCCCCGATCGTGTCGACCTCCCCCGGCGTCGGCTGCGGGCGCGAGCGCACCGCCTGCCCCGCACCGCCCTGCTCGGATCCCGGCCGCATTCCCTGGACGTCGGGACGGTCCGCCTCGCCGCCGGTGAACAGCTCGCCTTCATTCATGCCCTCAGTGTGGTGATCGCGCTCACACGGTGTCAATGACGGTCCGCGAGCGTGTCGACGGGCACCGCCTGCACCTCGGATCGCCACGCATTGACGGATACAGAATGAAATTTCAACACAATCAACTGAATCCGCACAGCGGACTACGCATTCCGACTGATTCAATGGTAGATTGATCTGAGACTCACATCACGGAGGTGAAGAATGGCCCACTCGCTGCCGAGCGGAAGCAGTCACCGCCTGGGCAACCTCGACGAGAAGTCCAAGGCGATCATCGTCGAACTCCAGCATGACGGACGCAAGTCCTACTCTGCCATCGGGAAGTCCGTCGGACTCTCCGAGGCGGCCGTGCGACAGAGGGTGTCGAGGCTCATCGACTCCGGCGTGATGGAGATCGTGGCCGTGACCGACCCGCTCAGTCTCGGCTTCGCCCGACAGGCCATGGTGGGAGTGAAGGTCCGCGGAGACATCTCGAAGGTCGCCGACAGGCTGCACGGGTACGACGAGATCGACTACCTCGTCGTCACCGCGGGGTCGTTCGACCTCCTTGTGGAGATCGTCTGCGAATCGGACCGACACCTCATCGATTTCGTCAACAGGGAGCTCCGGTCGATCGACGCGGTCGTCGACACAGAGCTCTTCATGTACCTCTCACTCGAAAAGCAAAAATACAATTGGGGGACACGATGACAGACAATGTCACCAGAGCCGGCACTCCGTATCAGGAAGCCGTGCGCAACAACGTGTGGATGCATATGGCTCCGCACCAGGCCCTGTTCAACGGCGGACAGGCACCGATCATCACCCGCGGCGAAGGCCACTACATCTTCGACGATCAGGGCAAGCGCTACATCGACGGCCTCGCCGGTCTCTTCACCGTCCAGGTCGGACACGGTCGCGAGGAGATCGCGAAGGCGATGTACGACCAGACCATGAAGCTGCCCTTCATGCCGCTGTGGTCCTTCGCCCACCCGCAGGCCATCGAGCTCTCCGAGCGCCTCGCCTCCTACGCCCCCGGCGACCTCAACCGCGTCTTCCTCACCTCCGGCGGCGGCGACTCCGTCGAGTCCGCGATGAAGCTTGCGAAGAACTACTTCAAGCTCACCGGCAAGCCCGGCAAGCACAAGATCATCTCCCGTGCCACCGCCTACCACGGCACCCCGCACGGCGCCCTGTCCGTGACCTCCCTGCCGGGCCTGCGGGAGCAGTTCGCCCCGCTCGTCCCCGGTGCCCACAAGGTCCCGAACACGAACTTCTACCGCGCGCCCGAACCGTACGCGCACGATGAGAAGGCCTTCGGCCGCTGGGCCGCCGACCGCATCGCCGAGGCGATCGAATTCGAGGGTGCCGACTCCGTCGCCGCCGTCTTCCTCGAGCCCGTGCAGAACTCCGGCGGCTGCTTCCCGCCGCCTCCCGGATACTTCGAGCGCGTGCGCGAGATCTGCGACGAGAACGATGTCCTCCTCGTCTCCGATGAGACGATCTGCGCCTACGGTCGCATCGGCGACATGTTCGCGTGCAACGACTTCGGCTACGTCCCCGACATCATTACCAGCGCCAAGGGCATCACCTCGGGCTATGCTCCGCTCGGTGCGATGATCGCCTCGGACCGCCTCTTCGAGCCCTTCGGTCCCGGCGGCGACGCGACCTACTACCACGGCTACACCTTCGGCGGTCACCCCGTCGCCTGTGCCGCTGCGATGGCGAACTTCGACGTCTTCGAGAACGAGAAGCTCAACGACCACGTGCACGAGAACGCCGGTGCGTTCAAGTTCACGCTCGAGAAGCTCAAGGACCTCCCGATCGTCGGCGACGTCCGCGGTGAGGGCTTCTTCTACGGCATCGAACTCGTCAAGGACAAGGACACGAAGGAGTCCTTCACCGAAGAGGAGTCGGAGCGGATCCTCAAGAACTTCGTCTCGGCGAAGATGTACGAGAACGGCCTCTACTGCCGTGCCGACGACCGTGGCGACCCGGTCATCCAGCTCTCGCCCCCGCTGACCGTCGGTCAGAAGGAGTTCGACGAGATGGAGCAGATCATCCGCGGCGTCCTCCAGGAAGCCTGGACGATGTTCTGATCGTCACTCGCACGACGACGGCCTCGGCACCTTGTGAAAGGTGGCGAGGCCGTCGTCGTCGGTGCCGGGGCAGGGCCGCTGTCAGGTTCTCGCCCCGCCGAGGCGGTCGCACGGCTGCGGCGGACCCTCCGTGCCGTGCGACCGTGGAGCTCAGGCCCCGCCGAGGTGGTCGGCGAGGTAGGACTCGACCTGATCGAGGCTCACGCGCTCCTGGCTCATGTCGTCGCGCTTGCGGATCGTCACCGCACCGTCGTCGAGGGAGTCGAAGTCGTACGTGATGCACAGCGGGGTGCCGATCTCGTCCTGGCGGCGGTAGCGGCGACCGATCGCCCCGGCGTCGTCGAAGTCGATGTTCCAGCGACTGCGCAGGCGGGCGGCCAGAGCCTTCGCTTCGGGAGTGAGCTTCTCGTTGCGGCTGAGCGGAAGCACGGCCGCCTTGACCGGGGCGAGGCGCGGATCGAGCTTGAGCACGATGCGGGTGTCGGTGCCGCCCTTGGTGTTCGGCGCCTCGTCCTCGGTGTAGGCGTCGATGAGGAAGGCCATCATCGACCGGGTGAGGCCGAACGCGGGCTCGATGACGTAGGGCGTGTAGCGGTCGCCGCTGGCCTGGTCGAAGTACTGCAGCTTCGCCCCCGACGCCTCGGTGTGGGTGCTCAGGTCGTAGTCGGTGCGGTTGGCCACCCCCATGAGCTCACCCCACTCCGAGCCCTGGAATCCGAAGCGGTACTCGATGTCGATGGTGCCTGCCGAGTAGTGGGCGCGCTCGTCCTCGGGGACGTCGAAGCGGCGCATGTTCTCTTCGCTCAGGCCCAGGCCGAGGAACCAGTTCCAGCAGTCCTCGACCCATTCGTCGAAGAGGGCGGGAGCGTCGTCGGGGTGGACGAAGTACTCGAGCTCCATCTGCTCGAACTCACGGGTGCGGAAGATGAAGTTGCCGGGCGTGATCTCGTTGCGGAAGGACTTGCCGATCTGCCCGATTCCGAACGGCGGCTTCTTCCTTGATGCGGTGAGCACGTTGTTGAAGTTGACGAAGATGCCCTGCGCGGTCTCCGGACGCAGGTAGTGCAGTCCGGCCTCGGACTCGACGGGGCCGAGGAACGTCTTGACGAGTCCCGAGAACTGCTGCGGCTCGGTCCACTGGCCGCGGGTGCCGCAGTCGGGGCACACGACGTCGGCCATCCCGTTCTCCGGAGCCTTTCCGTGCTTGGCCTCATAGGCCTCGATGAGGTGGTCCTCGCGGTGACGGTGATGGCAGTGGAGGCATTCGACGAGTGGGTCGACGAAGGTCTCGACGTGACCGGAGGCCTCCCACACGCGCTTGGGCAGGATGATCGACGAGTCGAGGCCGACGACGTCCTCGCGTCCGCGGACGAAGGTCTGCCACCACTGGGACTTGATGTTGTCCTTGAGTTCGACGCCGAGCGGGCCGTAGTCCCACGCCGAGCGGGAACCACCGTAGATCTCCCCTGCCTGGAAGACGAATCCTCTGCGCTTGGCCAGGGCGATGACGGCATCGAGCTTGGACTGTGCCACGGTTGACTCTCCTTGGTATCCGTTGCCGCCACGGCCGGCTGCCGTGGCGCACAGACTCCAGCCTATCGGGTCACGGCCGCCTCCAGGTGAAGCGCGGCAGGCGATGGAACTCACACCTCTTACGCAGGGTCGGGGCCGCCTCGGCGAGGATCGGCACGGTAGACTGGTCCCACACCCAAACCTTTCTCCGTACCGATGACTGTGCCCGCGCGCAGTCGGAAGGAAGCGTACGGTTCCGGCCCGGATTGCCAGTCATGATCGCACAAGCGGCCGCAGGGTAGATCGCCACTACAGTCATCTGCGATCAAGTGTGTGCCGACGTGAGAGAGAACCACTCATGACCGAAGAATCCACTCAAGAGACCACGCCGACGTTCGCCGAGCTCGGCCTCCATCCCGAGGTCCTGCGCGCCGTCGAAGCCCTCGGCTACGAATCGCCGTCCCCGATCCAGGCCGCGACGATCCCTGCGCTCGTCGCCGGTCGCGACGTCATCGGACTCGCGCAGACGGGTACGGGCAAGACCGCGGCGTTCGCGCTGCCGATCCTCTCCCACCTCGCCGAGGCGGGACGGGCATCGGACGGACCGTTCGCCCTCGTGCTCACCCCCACCCGTGAGCTCGCGCTCCAGGTCGCCGAGGCGTTCACCTCGTATGCGACGAACCTTGAGGACTTCTCGGTGCTCCCGATCTACGGCGGCCAGTCCTACGGTCCGCAGCTCGCCGGCCTCAAGCGCGGTGCGCAGGTCGTCGTCGGCACCCCCGGTCGCGTCATCGACCACCTCAAGCGGGGCTCGCTCAAGCTCGAGAACCTCCAGCACCTCGTCCTCGACGAGGCCGATGAGATGCTCAAGATGGGCTTCGCCGAGGACATCGAGGAGATCTTCAACGCCACCGGCGACTCGCGTCAGGTCGCTCTGTTCTCGGCCACGATGCCGACCTCGATCCACCGCCTGACCGGCAAGTACCTCAACGATCCCGAAGAGGTCCGGGTCGCGGCGAAGTCGCAGACCGGGTCGAACATCCGTCAGCGCTACCTCATGGTCCAGCACTCCCACAAGCTCGACGCGCTCACGCGCATCCTCGAGGTCGAGGAGTACGACGGCATTATCATGTTCGTCCGCACCAAGCAGGCGACCGAGGAGCTCGCGGAGAAGCTTCGGGCGCGCGGTTTCAAGGCCTCGGCGATCAACGGCGACATCCCGCAGCAGGCCCGTGAGCGCACGGTCGAGATGCTGCGCGAGGGCAAGATCGACATCCTCGTCGCCACCGACGTCGCCGCCCGTGGTCTCGACGTCGAGCGCATCTCGCTCGTCGTCAACTACGACATCCCCCACGACACGGAGTCCTACGTCCACCGCATCGGCCGCACCGGTCGCGCGGGACGCTCCGGTGAGGCGATCCTCTTCATCACCCCGCGTGAGCAGCGCCTGCTCGGCTCGATCGAGCGCGCGACGAAGCAGAAGGTCGAACCGCTCACTCTGCCCAGCGTCGAGGAGCTGACGAACACGCGCGTGGAGAAGTTCACCAAGCGCATCGACGACGCGCTCGCGACGACGGAGCTGAGCGAGCTCGCCACCGTCATCGAGCAGTACGAGCTCAGCCGCAACGTCCCCGCCACGGACATCGCCGCGGCACTGGCGTCGATGGTCCTCGAGTCGAACTCCCTCAAGGCCGAGCCGATGCCCGAGCCGACCCGCGGCAAGCAGGGCCGCGACCGTGACGGCAAGCCCGGCCGTGAGCGCGGCGGTCGCAGCCGCGAGGGCATGGTCACCTATCGTCTGGCCGTCGGCCGCAACGAGCGGGTGCAGCCCGGTTCGATCGTCGGAGCGATTGCGAACGAGGGCGGCATCACCTCGAAGCAGATCGGGCACATCGACATCCGCTCGAACCACACCCTCGTCGACCTGCCCGCGGATCTCGATCCGGGTGTGCTCAAGAAGCTTGCGAACACGGAGATCCAGGGCCGCCCGATCGACATCCGTCCCGACTCCGGTCGTCCGGGACGCCCGTTCAAGAAGCGCAACTTCGACAAGCAGCCCGGCGACAACCGCAACTTCCGCGGCGACCGCCGAGGCGGCGGGAAGAAGTTCGGCGGCCGCGACCGGGACCGCTCGCGCGACCGGTACTGATCTCGCGTCAGTAGCCGGCGCTCTCCGCTTGACGGTCGGCGCCTGGTATTGAGTCGGTGTTCTCAGCGTCAGGGTCGGCGCCCGGTACTGAGCCGGCACACAGCCAGAAGGGGCCCGCAGCATTCGTGCTGTGGGCCCCTCGCGCTGTGCGGAACGGCCTCTTCTGCTGAAGTTCCGCCCAGGACGGGGGCCGCCTCAGCAGAGAGAGCACTCTCCCGATGTCCACGTTTCGACTCTGAGTCACTTTTCGCCCGATCGGTCGGGGCATGCCCCGACCGATCGGGCGAAAAGTGACTCACACCGGCGACGCTCGGGCAGAACCCGATCGTCCCGGCGGAAAGTGACTCAGCCTGCGGTCTCCCCCGGCCGGTCGACGGCCCCGCCGAAGCGCCGGTCGCGGCGCGCGTACTCCTCGATCGCCGCCCACAGCGTGCGCCGGTCGACGTCAGGCCAGAGCACGTCCTGGAAGACCATCTCCGCATACGCGGACTGCCAGAGGAGGAAGTTCGAGGTCCGCTGCTCGCCGGAGGACCGGAGGAAGAGGTCGACGTCGGGCACCTGCGGCGCGTAGAGGCGGGAGCGGATCGTCTTCTCGCTCACCTTCCCGGGCTTGAGCTTTCCCGTCGCCACCTCGGCGGTGATGGCGTTGACGGCGTCGACGATCTCCGACCGACCGCCGTAGTTGACGCAGAACTGCAGGGTCAGACCTGTGTTGTGCTTGGTCATCTCGGCCGCGGTCTCGAGTTCATCGATGACGGACCGCCACAGGCGACCTCGCCGGCCGGCCCAGACGATGCGCACCCCGAGCGCGTTGAGCTCGTCCCGGCGGCGGCGGATGACGTCGCGGTTGAAGCCCATGAGGAAGCGGACCTCCTCGGGTGAGCGCTTCCAGTTCTCCGTCGAGAACGCGTACGCCGAGAGATAGTCGACGCCGATCTCGATCGCCCCGTGGATGACGTCGAGCAGGGACGCCTCTCCGGCCTTGTGGCCTTCGGTGCGCGGCAGCCCGCGTTCGTTGGCCCAGCGCCCGTTGCCGTCCATGACGACGGCGACGTGGGAGGGCACGAACTTCGGGTCGAGGCGCGGAGGTCTCGCCCCGCTCGGATGGGCGGGAGGGGCAGGGTAGGTCACGTGCGCTCCAGGACAGACAGTGATCGGATGTTGCGTTCGAGGTGCCACGACACCCAGTCCGAGACGAGCTTGGAGCCGTCGATCTGGTCGTGGAGGTCCGAGGCTTCGGCACTCTCCCAGTCCCCGGTGAGCAGGGCGGCGAGGTGGTCGAGCGCGTCGGTGTCGGGCAGGGCGGCCCCGCTCGGGCGGCATGCCGAGCACACGGCGCCGCCGAGCGCGGCCGAGAACGCTCGGTGTGGTCCCGGCGCCCCGCATTGGGCGCAGTCGAGCAGGCTCGGTGCCCAGCCGGCGACCGACATCGCCCGCAGCAGGTACGCGTCGAGGGCCAGCCTCGGCGGGTGCTCGCCCTTGCACAGGGAGCGGATCGCGGAGACGAGGAGGAGGAACTGGGCCCGGGAGACGGGTTCGGCCTCGGTGATGCTGCGGGCAGTCTCCGCCATCACCGAGGCGGCCGAATAGGCGTCGAAGTCCGCGCCGATGCCGCGGGCGAAGGGTTCGATGAGCTCGACCTGGGTGACGATGTCGAGGTTGCGTCCGATGTGGCACTGGACGTCGACGAGCATAAACGGCTCGAGGCGGGAGCCGAACCGCGACTTCGTGCGCCGGACTCCCTTCGCGACGGCACGGACGAGTCCGTGGCTGCGGGTGAGGACGGTGACGATGCGGTCCGCTTCGCCGAGCTTGTGGCCCGCGAGGACGATGCCTTCATCACGATAGCTGTGCACCGATCCATTATCGCAGAGCGCGGCAGGGAATGCCCTGCCGCGCCCTGTGAGTGTCGCCGCCCGGCTCACTCCTCGCGGTCGCGCACCGCTCGGTTGACCGCGGAGATGACCGCCTTGAGCGAGGCCTTCGTGATGTTCGGGTGGAGGCCCGCACCCCAGCGCACCCGGTCGTCGATGGCGAGTTCGACGTAGGCCGCGGCCGTCGTGTCCGCTCCTGATCCGATCGCGTGCTCCGTGTAGTCCTGGAGGCGCATGTCGAGGTCGAAGTTGTCGTTGAGCACGCGCACGAGGGCGTCGATCGGGCCCTTGCCCCGGCCTTCGTACGTCCGCTCCTGGCCGTCGACGATGAGGTCGACCTCGATCCGCTCGGAGGAGGTCGTGTCGTCGACGGCCCCGGACTCGGTGCGCAGCCCCACGATCTGGAAGCGGCCCCAGGTCTGGTCGGGGTTGTCGCTGGGCAGGTACTCGTGGTTGAAGATGCGCCGGATCTCCTCGGCGGTGAGCTCGCCTCCGGCCTCAGTGTGCTGCTGGACGGCCTTGGAGAACTCGACCTGCATCCGGCGCGGCAGATCGAGACCGTACTCGCTCTTGAGCAGGTAGGTCACGCCGCCTTTTCCCGACTGCGAGTTCACGCGGATGATCGCCTCGTACGAGCGGCCGAGATCCTTCGGGTCGACGGGCAGGTAGGGCATGTCCCATTCCATGAGGTCGACAGGGACCCCGTCGGCCTTCGCATTGCGCTCACGGTCGGCGAAGGCCTTGTTGATCGCATCCTGGTGCGAGCCGGAGAACGAGGTGAAGACGAGGTCGCCGCCGTAGGGGTGACGTTCGTGGACGCCGATCTGGTTGCATTCGGTGACCGTGTGGATGACCTCGTCGATGTCGGAGAAGTCGAGTTCGGGGTCGACGCCCTGCGTGTAGAGGTTGAGCGCGACGGTGACGAGGTCGAGGTTGCCGGTCCGCTCTCCGTTGCCGAACAGGCAGCCTTCGATCCGATCGGCGCCGGCCATGATGCCGAGCTCGGCCGCAGCGACCCCGGTCCCGCGGTCGTTGTGCGGGTGGAGGGAGACGGCCACCTCGTCGCGGTAGGGCATGTTCCGGCAGAACCATTCGATCTGGTCGGCGTACGTGTTCGGGGTGCCGCGTTCGACGGTGGCGGGCAGGTTGACGACGGTCTCGCGTCCGGCGGCGGGCTGCCACATGTCGAGGACGGAGCCGACGATGTCGAGAGCGAACTCGGGTTCGGTGTCGACGAAGATCTCCGGCGAGTACTGGTAGCCGAAGTCCGCGTCGCCGAGCAGCGTCTCGGCGTGCTTCATCACCGCCTGGGTTCCCTGCAGCGCGATGTCGCGGGTCTGGTCGAAGCCGTCGCCGTCGAAGCCGAAGACGACCTTGCGGAAGACCGGGGCGGTCGCATTGTAGAGGTGGACGGTGGGCATCTTCGCCCCGACGAGCGATTCGACGGTGCGTTCGATGAGGTCCTCGCGCGCCTGGGTGAGGACGGAGATCCGCACGTCGTCGGGGATCGCATCATCGTCGATGATCGAGCGGACGAAGTCGAAGTCGACCTGACTCGCCGCGGGGAACCCGACCTCGATCTCCTTGAACCCGAGTTTGACGAGGAGATCGAACATCCTCCGCTTGCGATCGGGGGTCATCGGGTCGATGAGCGCCTGGTTGCCGTCGCGCAGGTCGGTGCTCAGCCAGCGCGGGGCCTTCCGGATGACCTGGTCGGGCCAGGTGCGGTCGCGCATGTCGAGCGCGATCCGGTCCTGGAACGACTTGTACTTCTGGTACGGCATGGGGGTCGGCTGCTGCAGATTCATCATTCCTCGTCATCTCTCGTCGTGCGGATCAGCATGGAGGACTCCGCGACGAGGGCGCTGTCCGTTCAGGACTCGTCGCGGCACGGAAGGAGGATGAACCTGTGAGCCACGCCTCCACGGTAGACCGCCGACCCGCCGGGGCGAGCGCACTGTCCACATCTCAAGACACATGGCTCGTGATCCGACACCGTCCCCTGCCGCCGAGGCGGTCGACGGTCCCCGGGACCACCGCAGTCCCCGACGCCGCCGGGGCGGCCCTCAGTCCCCGAGGAAGTCGACCGAGGCTCGGCGAACCGTGAAGCCGACGCCGGTGGAGTCGGATGTGCACGTCATGCCGTCCTCGGCGGACGTGCATGTCATCCCCGAGGCCGAGATCGACTCTCCGTATCCGAGGACGCGCGCCGGCCCCGCGTTCTCCGGGGCCTCGACGCACGAGAACCCTGCGCCTTCGCCGTTGGCGACGACGACCGAGCCCCAGTTCTCCATCTGGCAGTCCTCGGGCCGTTCCGGAGGCGTGTAGTCGAAGGAGCTGATGACACAGCGAGCCCGCTCGGAGTCGATCGTGCACTCGATGTTGCCCGACGGCGAGGCGAAGGTCTCGACCGCGGCCGGTGGGCTCGACTTCTCAGGTCCCTCGGTCGGTTCGAGACTCGGGGCGGGGCTCGGACTCACCGGCCCCGAGGCGACGTCGTCCCTGCCCTGCATCGAATCCCAGACGATGTAGCCGACGATGCCGAGGGCGAGGACGAGAGCGATGGCCGCGAGGACCCACAGCCACGCCGGCACGCGCTTCGTCTCCGGCTCGCGCCGGTAGGGTCCCCCCGGACCGCTGCCGCCGCCGGCCCCCGTCGGACCCCCCGGACCGTAGCCGTCACCGCCGTAGCCGGCGGCGTACCCGGCACCTGCCGGAGGGACGGGAGTGCCGCCGCCCTGACCCTGCGACCCGTACCCTGCCCGACCCGGAGCGGCTGCCGCGCCGGAGGCCGCTGCCATGCCGGAGACCGCGGCGCCGAAGCCCTCGCCGCCGCGACCCGGACCTTCAGCTCCCCCGTTGTGCGGGGTTCCCTGCGGGTTCCATTGGCGCGGCGCCGAGGCGGCCTGCGCCTCGGCAATGTCTGATGCACTCGCCTTCCTCGGGGACGGTCCGGACTCCTCGGACTCCGGTCCCCCGGATCCTGCGCCCTCGGCGGCGAGCTGACGGAGTTCATCGAGGCTGAGGACCTCGGTGGCCTCAGTGCCGTCGGCGGAGACCATCGACCGCAGCCGTTGGATCTCCTCGGCCGACAGCGCCTGCGTCGATCCGTCGGCGTCGGCGGGCCTGTCCTGGCCGATGAAGAGCTGCGTGGTGATCGAATCCGGAGTCTCCTCGGCCGGTTTCCGGCGCCCGGGGCGCGGAGGATGGTTCGGCACGGGTGGAATGCTCATGGGAGCCATTTTCTCACAGACACGCACCCCGCCCGGGTCGCGCCCGTGAGAGGATGGCGTCATGGTCAGTGCTCGCACCCGCCTGTGCGCGGGCGTCGTCGGGCTCGCGTTCGTGCTCTCCTCGTGCGGGCCCGACGAGGAGCCCCCCGACACCGACCGGGGTCTCGCGGCTCCCGCTCAGCAGATGCGGACCGGCGACTTCGCCGTCCCCGCCCAGCTCGACCCCGGCGGTCAGGAGTCCGCCTCGGCGGCAGGACCGACGGTCCCGGGGCTCGGCCCTGAGACCTCGGCGCAGATCCCGGCCGGCACGACCCAGGTCATCGTCGTCAGCAGCCCCGACGTGCAGTCGGAGTCCGGTGAGCTCGCCTTCTACGAGCGCACGGACGAGACGTGGACGAAGCGGAAGACCTTCCCCACCCACAACGGCTCCAACGGCTGGCTCGCCGACCGCCGGGAAGGCGACAAGACGACCCCGAGCGGTGTCTTCACCCTCACCGATGCAGGCGGATACCGGAAGAACCCGGGAACGAAGCTGGACTACACGCGCGATGCCGGACTGCCCGCCTCGGCGACCGTCGCCTACGGGGAGGAGTACTCCCGCGTGTTCGACTACATCATCGCCATCGACTACAACCGCAAGCGCGGCACTCCGCCGACCGACCGGACGCGGCCCCTGGGCACGGAGAAGGGCGGCGGCATCTGGCTCCACCTCGACCACGACTCGGGCACGAACGGGTGCGTCACCCTCAAGGAGAAGGACCTCCTGTGGATCATGCGGACGATCGACCCGGAGGCGGACCCGCGCATCGCCATGGGTCCCGTGAGCGAACTGAGGGAATGATGCGCCGGATCACCATCGCCCTCGTCCAGACGATCAACGGCGCCTACGCCCACGACGGCTGGTCGACGGGGGTCTCGACGCCGACGGACTTCCGCTACTTCGTCGGACTGCGCAGGCGGGCGGGAGCGATCATCATCGACCGCCGTACCGCGCTCAACCCCCGGCTGCCGATGATCAACGCCCCCGGCAAAGCCCTCGAACACACCCCCGTCCACGTCCTCACGGAGTCCGACCCCGCTGAGCTCGCCCGGCAGCTCGCCGATCGGGGACTCGACTACCGTGCCGTGGGCTTCACCCCGAACTCCCTCGCCGAGGTGGTCGCCGGGCTCGCGTCGGACAGCGACGAGATCATGTGCGAATCCGGGCCCAACCTCGCCTATCGGATCCTCGAGCACTATCCGCACACGGAGCTGCATCTGAGCATCTCGCCGCGCTACCTCCGGGACGGTCTCACCCACTTCTCGGGGCTCGAGGCCGACATCCCCCTGCACGTGCGTGGGATCGAGCAGCTCGACGATCAGGTCGTCATCCGCTATGCGAAGGCGAAGCCCCCTCCTCAGTGAGCAGCGCGTCGGTCGGGGCGAGGTGGGTGATGACCTCGTCCGTGCCTGCAATGAGGATGCGCTCGGCGGCGCCGACGACGACGTCGATGCCGATCGTCTCGACCCCGCACTCGGTGTCGTTGCGCTCATCACCGTGGAGCGGAGCGAGGATGGTGAGCTCCCGGAACCGCACGGACGGGGACTCGGCGTCGGCGACGCGGATGAGCATCTGCTGGGCGGCCCCGAAGACGCTGATCGCCCCCGAGCCCACGCAGGCCTCGATGCTCGCGACGCCGTTGAACGCGAGGTGGGTGCCCACCCCGAGGTCTGCGGCGACCGCGCACGCGGAGAAGTGCGCGCGCAGGTACGAGTCGAAGTCGGCGTCGAAGGCGTCGATGCCGCGGCCGAGCATCGGCCCGTCGACGTACCAGCCGCCGACCGCAGCGATCTGCGCGTCGATGCTCAGTCCCACCTCGGCGAGCGCCTCCGTGACGGCGTGCGGTCGCTCGACCCAGTCGGGGACGACGAGTGGGGTGAAGTCCGCCGAGGCGGTCGGCGGAGTGCGGACGACGCCGACGACGTCATGGTCGCCGGACAGGCGTCGGGCCAGGCGGGAGCCCACCCAGCCGGAGGCGCCGAAGAGAAGGATGCGCATCAGCCCAGTCTAGGGGGCGGGCTCCCCCGGCGGACCCTGCCTCGCCTCTGACAGGATGCTCACCCGGCGAAGACCTTGACGCCCTCGCTCGCCGTGTACGTCATGTATCCCTTCTCGAAGTTCTGTCGGGTCTTGCCGTTCGAGGTGTACTCGCCGCTCGTCGGCAGGCCGAGGCTGCTGCGCTCCCAGCCGAGCGACTTCCACTTGCCGAGGAAACCGCCGCTGAGCGGCTGGCCCTTCGTCGTCGACGAGTACGTGATGATGCCGCCCGCGAAGTTCTGGTAGACCGCGTTCGAGCGGTACTTGAAGGTCACTTCGTCGCTCGTGGGGAACCCGAGCCTGCCCTTCTCGTAGCCGATCGCGCCGTACGCGGTCCTGATTCCGCCCTTGTTGAGGTGCGCCCCGCTCGCGCTCGACCAGTAGACCGTGCCCTTCGTGAAGTGCTGGTAGGCGCCGTCGGGATTCGACAGCGACCTCTCGGTGCCCGTCGGCTCCCCGGTCTGCGCCCGATGCGCACGGTAGTACACGCCGATCGCCCCCTTGGTGACGTAGCCGAGCGAGGACTGGAGGTTCGCCGCCGCGGTGCGGATCGACCCGAGCCGGTTGTAGAACGCCGTGCCCGGGCAGTCCGTATAGCTCGTGTCCCGGTGGCCGGAGACGGTCTTGAGCGTGACCGACTTCCCCTCCGGATACTTCGAGGTGCTCCCGCCGCCGGAGGTGAGCGTCATCGACCCTGTCGGTGAGAACGCGAACATGTTCGCCTTCCACGCGACGACCCGTTCGACGGCGCGCTGGGCGGCCGAGCTCGGGGCCGATCCGCTGTACGTCCCGAGGACGGCCACCCCGATCGTCCCCGAGTTGAAGCCCGAGGCGTGTGCCCCGGTGATCGCCTTGTCGATGCTGCCGGCACGGCCTTCGTAGATCGTGCCGAACCGGTCGACGAGGAAGTTGTAGCCGATGTCGCACCAGCCCCGGGACTGCGTGTGGAACGTGAGGTAGCCGCGGATGATGCCCGGTGCCTGGGCCTGCGTGTACGAATTCGACCCGGCCGTGTGGTGGAGGAAGACGCCCTTCGCGCTCGACGTCTGGTCCGACTGGCAGCGCACGAGGCTCTCATCCGCGCCCCACTCCTTGCGGGTGACGATGTTCGCCTTGAGTCCTTGGTCGTAGATCTGCGGGGACAGTCCCTGTGTCGGGTCCGGGGCCGGCGGCGGGTCGATCGCCTCATCCGCAACGGTGACCGGGGTCGAGACCGTCGTGATCTCGAGGTCCGTGGTCGCGGCCGAACCGTCGACGCTGCGCACCTCGACTCTCGAGGAGTCGAGGACGGGCACGGCCTCGGACTCACCGGAGACCGCTGCCGCCTGCTGCGCCTCGGCCGAGCCGTCGTCCGGCCCGCCTTCGTCCTCGACGCGAAGCTCCTCCCAGTCCGACCATGTCCCGGACTGCTTGTAGCGGATCTCGAGGCCCGGGTCGTCGCCGTTCCACGTCGCACCGAGGATGGTCACCTCGTCGGCGTCGAGGTCGATGCCCGTGACAGCGCCGGCACGGGCCGAATGCGTGGCGATCGCGGTGTCGCCGAGGTTCTTCGTCGCCGGTGGGTCCGAGGCGGCGCCTGAGCCGGAGCCGGAATCGGTCGCCGGTGGATCCGTCGGTTCGGAGCTCTCGGTGGGATCGGGGGTCGTCGCGGGTGCGGAGGTTCCCGGCGTGTCCTCGGGGCTGCCGAGTTCGGCGGCGAGCGCGGTCGTGCCGAGGGAGGCGGTGAGGGCGAGTGCAGTGGCGGCGGAGATGGTCAGTGACAGCGCTCGTGTGCGCATGATGCTTCCTCGCAGGTCGGTGACACCTGCGATGCTACCCGAGCTGTGAGCAGCTTGTGAAGAACCTCACGGTGCCGGGGGTCCCGCCGAGGCGCACCTCTGGCCTGGAACGATGACGGTAGTCTTGAGGCCTCCGACCGACCGCCGAAGGACCCCGATGACCTCTGACCGCGAGCTCACGCGGCTCGAACTCCTCCTCGATCGCTTCGCCAACCGCTGGCTGACCCGGGTGCCCACCGGAGTCCGGGAGTTCCTCGTCTTCGGGATCAAGCAGGCGTGGGCGTGCCTGTTCGGGGCGCTCATGCTCGCGGCCATCGTCGCCACGGCGTGGTGGTATCCCGACGGGGCGGCGCTCGACCGCAACGACCTTCTCGTCATCATCGCCGTGCTCATCCAGATCGGCATGCTCGCCTTCCGCCTCGAGACGGGTCGGGAGTTCCTCGTCATCGTCGTCTTCCACATCGTCGGCACGGGGATGGAGATCTTCAAGACCGCCGTCGGGTCGTGGAACTACGCCCCCGGCGGCGTCCTCCACATCGGCGCGGTCCCCCTGTTCACGGGATTCATGTACGCCGCCGTCGGGTCCTACATCGTCCGCGTCTACCGCCTCTTCGACCTCCGCTTCAGCCATTACCCGCCGAGGTGGATCACAGCGATCATCGCCGCCGCCATCTACCTCAACTTCTTCACCCACCATTGGCTGCCCGACATCCGTCTCGTCCTCGTCGCGGCCACGGTCATCGTCTACTTCCGCTGCACGATGCACTTCCGCGTCCACACCCGCACCCTGCGCATGCCGATCCTCCTCGCCTTCGTCCTCGTCGCCTTCTTCATCTGGATCGCGGAAAACATCGGCACAGCCGCGGGAGCCTGGCTCTACCCGTCCCAGGCCGGCGGCTGGGAGCTCGTGCCCGTGACAAAGCTCGTCGCGTGGTTCCTGCTCATGATGATCTCCGTCGTCCTCGTCACCTTCGTCTACCCGCCGCGGCCCCCGGAGGACCCGTCGGCCGGCGTCGATCCCGCCCGTTCCCGCCGGTGAGCACCTATACTCTGAGGTGACGCCGTCGAAGGAGACCCATGGCTGCCGCGGATGCTGACGTGCCGAGCCCGCTGGAATCCGCCATGCGCCCGCCCGACGGGACCCACCTGTCCCTGAGCATGAAGGCCGTCCTCCGCGTCGTCGCGGCCCTCGTCGTCCTCCTTCTCATCGCCGTCCTCCTCGGCATCGGCGTCGTCCGCCGCTCCTTCCCCACCACCGACGGAACGCTGAGCATCCCCGGCCTCGACTCCCAGGTCGTCGTCACCCGCGATGCCTCCGGCATCCCCCGCATCGAAGCGGACACGGCCCGCGACCTCTTCCTCGCCCAGGGGTTCGTCCACGCCCAGGACCGGTTCTGGGAGATGGACTTCCGTCGGCATGTCACCGCAGGCCGTCTCTCCGAGCTCTTCGGCGCCTCCCAGTACCGCACGGACGCGTTCATCCGCACGCTGGGCTGGCGGAGGGTCGCCGAGGAGGAGGTCGCCCGCCTCGACGCGACGACGCTCTCCTACTACCAGGCCTACGCCGACGGGGTCAACGCCTACCTCGCCGACCGCTCCCCCACCGAGGTGTCCCTCGAGTACGGCATCCTCGGCCTCCAGACGGGGCCGGTGACGATCGAGGAGTGGACGCCGGCCGACAGCGTCGCCTGGCTCAAGGCGATGGCATGGGACCTGCGCTCGAACCTCGAGGACGAGATCGATCGCGCGATCTCCGCGGGGTCCCTTGACGAGTCGCAGATGGCCGACATCTACCCCGACTACCCCTATGACGACCGCCCGACGATCGTCGGGGGCACCCCGGAGGCCGAGCCGGCGGCGGAACCAGGAACCGCCTCGGCGGACCCCTCGACATCGGGAACCGCCTCGGCGGGGGACGACCCGAACGCCGGAGGCACCGTCACCGACCCCCGGCCGGAGGACGCCCTGCCGGGCGACCTCACCGAACTCGACGAGCAGATCCGCAGGCTACCGGCGCTGCTGGGGATGAGCAGCCACGACCTCGGGTCGAACTCGTGGGTCGTCTCCGGGGAGCTCACGGCCACCGGGGCCCCGCTGCTGGCCAACGACCCGCACCTGTCGCCGGCGATGCCCTCGGTCTGGTATCAGGTGGGTCTGCGCTGTCGCACGGTCTCCCCCGCATGCCCCTTCGACGTCTCCGGTTTCTCCTTCTCCGGCATGCCCGGGGTCGTCATCGGCCACAACCAGTCCATCGCGTGGGGGATGACGAACCTCGGCCCCGACGTCACCGACCTTGTCGTCGAGAAGATCCGGGACGCCGACGTCCTCTCCGACGCAGGCGATGAGAGGGTCGAGACCCGGCAGGAGACGATCGAGATCGCCAAGGAGGAGCCGCGGACGATGACGGTGTGGGAGACGAAGCACGGACCGATCGTCTCCGACCTCGACAAGACCTACCGTCGCGTCCTCGACACGACGACCGGGGAGAAGTCCGCCACGGAGGGATTGGGCGGAGTGCGCTACCGGCTCGCCCTCGAATGGACGGCCCTGCAGCCCGGGCGCACGGCCACGGCGATCTTCGCGCTCAACAGGGCGACGAACTGGGAGGAGTTCCGTGACGCCGCCGAGCTCTTCGACGTCCCCTCCCAGAACCTCGTCTACGCCGACACCGAGGGCAACATCGGCTACCAGGCGCCCGGGAAGATCCCCCGCCGCGGCACGGCCGACGGAATGATGCCCCGCCAGGGCTGGGAGCCGGCCCAGGACTGGCAGGGGTGGATCGGCTTCGATGAGCTGCCGTCGCTGTTCAACCCCGAACGCGGCTGGATCGTCACCGCGAACAACCCCGTCACGCGTCCCGGGCAGTCCGTGCGGCTGTCCGGCGACTTCGACAGAGGCGACCGGGCCGAGCGGATCACCGATCTGCTCACCGAGGCGATCGCCGCCGGTCCCGTCACCGCTGACGACTTCTCCCGCATCCAGGGCGACGACCTCAATCCCATGGCCGACACGCTCCTGCCCCGCCTCCTCGCCGTCGACGCCCAGGGGGATGCCGACATCGAGGCGGGTCAGGAGCTGCTGCGGACGTGGGACGGACGCGACGCGGCGAACAGCGCCGGTGCGGCGTACTTCAACGTCGTCGTCTCCACCGTCCTCGACGAGGTGTTCGCCCCGAAGCTGCCCAAAGGGGTGCGCCCGAGCGGCGGCAGCCACTGGTACCTCGTCATCGACAACCTCCTCACCCAACCCGACTCCCCGTGGTGGCAGGAGGGCGAGGTCGAGAACCGCGACGAGGCCCTCGCCCGGGCGCTCGGCTCCGCGTGGAACCGGACGGAGGACCTCCTCGGCCCGGAGCCGGTGACATGGCGGTGGGGCACCCTGCACGAGCTGACGATCCGCAACGCGAGCCTCGGCGAATCCGGGATCACCGCGGTCGAGCGGCTCTTCAACCGCGGACCCTACGAGGTCTCGGGCGGCTCGGGAGTCGTCAATGCCACCGGCTGGGACGCCTCCGAGGGCTTCGCGACGAACTGGGTGCCCTCGATGCGCCAGATCATCGACCTCGCCGATTTCGACGACTCCCGCTGGATCAACCTCACCGGTGCCTCGGGGCACGCGTTCCATCCGAACTATGCCGACCAGACCGAGGACTGGGCGGCGAATCGGACCCGCCCGTGGGCGTATTCGCCGCAGGCCGTGCGGGAGAGCACCGTCGACACGCTCGTCCTCACACCGTGATCGGGTGGGTCCGAGATCCCGCGCCGAGGCGGGGCTCAGTCGTGCAGTCGCGCCTCAGTCGTGAGGGAGGACCTTCGTCTCGAGGAAATTCGCGACATCGTCCTCCCAGCGGACGGGGTCGATGTTCCATTCCTTCGTGTGTCGGGCCCTCTCATAGGCCGGCATCGTCACGAGGTCGCGCCGGACGGAGGCGAGCGCATGGGACGGTGAGGAGGGGACGAACTCGTCGTCGTCGGAGTGGATGAGGAGCACGGGAACATCGAGTTCCGCCGCCCGCGTCACCCAGTCCATCCGGCTGAGGTCGAGGGGCGTCTCGAGCCCGGTGATCGGGCGCGCCCACGGCTGGGTGATCATCTCGAGTGTGAGCTTCGCGACCGGGGTGGGCAGCATGTTCTTCCGTGCCTGCCCGTCGAGGACGTTGATCCAGTCGACGACGGGCCCGTCGAGGACGAGGGCGGCGACGTGCTCGCGGTTGCGTCCGCGGGAGGCGGCCTGGAAGGCGATCGCCCCTCCCATCGACCAGCCGAAGAGGACGACGTTGCGCGCGCCGTGCGCGAGGGCATAGTCGATCGCGGCGTCGACGTCGATCCATTCGGTGTCGCCGAGGCCGTAGCGGGACGAGGACTCGACCCGCACCTCGGCGTCGTTGCGGTAGGACATGGCGATCGCCGGGACGCCGAGGGTATTGAGGACGGGGGCGGCGCGCAGGCCCTCGGCGCGGGTGCTCGCCCGGCCGTGGATGAGGATCGCCCAGGTGTCCGAGGGCTCGGGGTGATCGGTGGGCAGGTACCACGCGGGCAGAACTCCGGCGTCGGATTCGAGTTCGATGTCCTCGAACTTCACGCCCGCTGCCAGCGGGTCGGGGTAGACCACGCCGGTCCACCGACCGTGGCGGGCCCGGCGGATGTCGCCCTTGGTCACGGAGAGGATCTCCCGGGACACCGTCTGGGACCTGGGGTCGTATTCGACGATGTCGCCGATGACGGCATGACCGGTGCCCTGGCTGAAGTAGAGTCCGTACGTGCCCGGGACCGTCGTCTCCTCATCGGCGGGCAGGTGGATGCGCATGTTCGGGGAGAAGCCGTCGATGTGGAGGATGTCGAGCTCTTCGGGTGCGTTCTCGGGAACGACGATGCGGCGGGCGAAGTACGCGGCGAGTCCCGACGACGCCACCGAGATCACGGCGCCGACACCGGCACCGACGCCGACGGCGGCGAGCAGCAGACGCGTCGGGAACTGTGAGTCGCGGACCATGTGAACCTCCTGATCTCATTCTCTCCCACGGAATGAGATCTCTCCAAACGCTGTTGAGCTGGTGGGAGGGTCTGTCAGGACCACCCTGCGGCTGGGATGATGGATGCGACCAGTCCCGCACGAGAGAGACCGGAGGTCATGATGAGTGAGACGAACGCCCGCACCGCAGCAGACGGCGAGGAGGTCCGCTGGCAGGACGTGCTCAGCCCCGAGGAGTTCGCCGTCCTCCGGCAGGGCGGCACGGAGAGGCCCTTCACCGGCGAGTACGTCGACACGACGACGGCGGGGATGTACCAGTGTCGGGCGTGCGGCGCCGACCTCTTCCCCTCGGACACGAAGTTCGCCTCCCACTGCGGCTGGCCGTCCTTCTACGCCCCGCTCGCCGAGGACCGCGTCCGCTACATCCGCGACACGTCGATGGGCATGGAGCGCATCGAGGTCCGCTGCGCGAACTGCGACTCGCACCTCGGCCACGTCTTCGAGGGTGAGGGGTACGACACTCCGACCGACCAGCGCTACTGCATCAACTCGATCTCGCTGCGGCTCAACGAGGACGCCTGAATGTCCGATCTCGTGCTCAAGCGCTTCGCGGAGCTGACGACGACCGAGCTCTACGGCATCCTCCAGCTGCGCTCGCAGGTCTTCGTCGTCGAACAGGACTGCGTGTTCCTCGATCTCGACGGCGTCGACACCCTCGAGGGCACGCTGCATGCGTTCTTCCCGGGACAGGGGCGGACGATGGCCGATACGCACGGTGCGGAGCTCGGGAAGAGCCTCATGCCGCTCGCCTACGCACGGGTGCTCCCACCCGACTTCGCCGACGGTCCGGCGGCGGAACCCGGGGCGCGCAGCATCGGCCGCGTCGTCACCGACCCGGCCGTCCGCGGCGGAGGCTGGGGCAGGCGGCTCGTCGCCGACCTCGTCGAGGCCTTCCCCGGCGAGCCGCTCACCCTCAACGCCCAGTCGCACCTCGAGCGCTTCTACTCAGGCTTCGGCTTCTCCCCCAACGGTCCCCGCTTCGACGAGGACGGGATCGAGCACACGCCGATGTCGCGGCCGGCCTCCGCACTCGTCGGCGATGCCGCCGGGACGCTGTGAGTCCGACCGCGTCGGCGTCCCCGCCTGTCACCGGGGCAGCGTTCGTCACCCGGCGGCCTTCTCCTCGGCGGCGTTCGAGGCGTCGACGGCGGCGATGAGGTCGGTCATCGTCGCGTGGAGTGCGCGCAGACCGGCTTCGTCCATGCCGAGCTTCTCCATCATCGCCGGGGGGATCGCCTCCGCCTCCGTGCGCAGCGCGGCCCCGGTCGGCGTGAGGTCGACCTCGACGATGCGCTCGTCGGCGGCGCTGCGGGTGCGGGTGACGTAGTCGAGGGCCTCGAGGCGTTTGACGAGCGGCGACACGGTCGCCGGTTCGAGCCGGAGCATCTCCGCGATCCGGCGCACCGGCAGGCGACCGTGCTGCCAGAGCGCGAGCATGACGAGGTACTGCGGATGGGTGAGGTGGAGCGGGTCGAGCACCGAGCGGTACGCTCCGATGACGCTGCGCGAGGCCACCGCGAGGGCGAAGCAGATCTGGCTTTCGAGATCGAGTGGGTCATGGTCGGTCATCGTGTTGTTCCCCCAATTAGTTAGTGCACTAACATTAAGTGTACTATTGAAATGTCGGAGCGTCCGTGCACACCGGGATCCACCCGGTCGGAGAGCCCGAGGAGGACTGCCCCCATGACTGAGAACCACGATCCCCAGCGCCGCGTGAAGTGGCTCAACCAATTCTTCCGCAGGATCGTCGGCCCCGCCCAGGTCGACGGCACACGCCCCGGAGGCTACTTCGAAGACGCGAACCGCAGCACCGAACAGCTTGAGGCGCTCGGACTCGAGATGCGCACGGATGCCGCCGGACACTCCTACGTCGTCAGGCGCGAATCGCCTGGCGAGTGAGAGCGTACTGATCTGAAGCGCAGCAGCGAACCGAAGGGGGCCGACGCCATGATGGCGTCGGCCCCCTCGTCGTCTCTGCCGTCGGCGGCCGGCGGGTCCGCCGCCGTGGGTCGATGCCACGGCGGCGGAGCGCTCAGCGCCAGTCGGAGATGATGTCGACGAGCTCGCGGCGCGGGCCCGTGTAGAACGGGATCTCCTCGCGCACGTGCAGGCGGGCCTGCGTGTTGCGCAGATCGCGCATGAGGTCGACGATGCGGTGGAGCTCCTCGGCCTCGAAGGCGAGCAGCCATTCGTAGTCGCCGAGCGCGAACGCGGAGATCGTGTTCGCCTTGATGTCCTTGTACGGGGCGGCGGCGATGCCGTGGTCGCGCAGCATCGTCGAGCGCTCCTCCGGGTCGAGGACGTACCAGTCGTAGGAGCGGACGAACGGGTACACGCAGATGTAGGAGCCGGGCTCGTCGTCGGTGAGCAGCGCGGGCAGGTGAGCCTTGTTGAACTCGGCGGGGCGGTGGAGGCCGACGACCGACCACACGGGTTCGAGGACTCCCCCGAGCAGGGTCCTGCGGATCGCGGAGTACGCGGCCTGGACGAGTTCGATCGTCGGCGCGTGGTACCAGAACATCACGTCGGCGTCGGCGCGCAGGGCGG
The DNA here is from genome assembly GCF_012027885.1 of Brevibacterium sp. LS14. NCBI lineage: Bacteria > Bacillati > Actinomycetota > Actinomycetes > Micrococcales > Brevibacteriaceae > Brevibacterium > Brevibacterium sp. LS14. The sequence goes on along the minus strand of NZ_SJXG01000060.1, from coordinate 135,814 downwards.
AGACGTCATAGATGCCGCGGACGACGAGACCCTTCTCCCGCAGCGGGGCGAGCGCCTCGTCGAGCTCGGTGGCGAGCTCGGCGCGGTCGGCGTCGCCGAGTTCGGCGGCAGCGGCGAAGACCGAGTACGCGATGTAACGGGTCTCCTGGTTGGCGCGTTCGATCTGCTCCTCGGTGGGCTGGGTGTAGTCGCTCATTGATTCTCCTTCGTCTCATCTGGACTGTCAGTGGTCATCAGTCGGTCCGCGACGGTGTGGGCACGTCCGATGCAGGCGGGGATGCCCACACCCGAGTAGGCGGATCCGACGAGTTCGAGTCCCTCGATGCCCGCGATCTCCTCATCGAGGTCGTCGACGGCGTCGAGGTGGCCGGGCACGTACTGCGGCAGCGCCCGGTCCCAGCGCCTGACCTCCGCGGTGAGGATCCGGTCGCCGCTGCGTCCGGTGATGGCCTGCCAGTCGGCGAAGGCGCGGGCAGTGAGCTCGGCGTCGTCGAGGTCCTGCCAGGTGCCGGGCGCGTCGCCGAAGCGTCCCACGCTCATCCGCACGAGCGCGGTGCCGGCGGGGATCCGTCGCCGCATCCACGGCCATTTGTTCGACGCGAACGTCGAGGCTTTGATGAAGGCGTCCGCGGTGGGTGGGACGAGGAACCCGGACCCTTCGAGATCGTCGTCGCCGAGGTCGACGAGGGCGAGGACGAGCGCGGTCGAGGCGTAGGGCACGGCCGCAAGCGTCGTCGCGGGTCCCGGGGCCGCCTCGGCGAGGAGATCGGCGGTGACATAGGCGGGGGTGGCGAGGATGACCGTGTCGGACTCGATCGCGCCGTCGGGGGTCGCGACGCTCCAGCCCCTTCCGGCCCGGCTCAGGCCGGTCACCGGGGAGCCGGTGCGGATCTCTCCTCCGGCTGCAATGATCGCCTCGGCGAGGGCGGGGATGAGGGCTCCGATGCCTCCGGGGAGGCTGAGGAAGACGGGTGCGGGTTCTCCGCCGGGATCGGTGTGTGCGGTCTCTGCGCGGGCGGCGAGCAGGGTGGCCGCCCGGTCGAGGACGGAGGTTCCGTCGAGGGCGGCGGGGAGGAGGGCCGGGACGGTCGCGGCGAGCGAGAGGTCGCGGCAGCGCCCGGCGTAGACGCCGGCGAGGAGGGGGTCGACGAGCGTGTCGACGAGGTCGTCGCCGAGGCGGGCGGCGAGGAACTCCCCCACCGAGGTGTCCGTGCCCGCGATCGGGGCCGTGACCTCCTCGGCGGCCACCCTCGCGGTCGCCTCGGGCCCGAGCAGATCTGCCACGGTGTCCGGGTCGGCGGGCACGCCCATGATCGTCTCGCGCGGGATCGGCCGCAGCCCTCCTCGACTGAGCACCTGCGAACCGTGCTCCCGCGAGGGGTGGACCGGGTCGAGTCCGAGTTCGGCGATGAGCTCGCGCGTCTCGGGGCGGCGGTGGAGGCTCGCCTCGGCGCCGAGATCGATCCCCTCAGCCACCGTTCCCGACAGGGTCGTCGAGTCGAGGCAGCCGCCGAGGTGGTCGGTCGCCTCGAGCACGATGACCTCGTGCTCGGACGCGAGGCGGTGAGCGGCGGCAAGCCCGGAGATCCCGCCGCCGACGATCGTGATCCGGCTCATCGGGTCGCCGCCGCCTCCCCGAGGATCTCCGCGGACACCCGATGGACCTCAGCGACGACGCGGCCCGGCACCTCGGGGTCGGTGTCGGGCAGGACACCGTGACCGAGGTTGAAGACGAAGCCGGCGTCGTGGCTGAGCCCGGCGCGGACGATCTCACCGATGCGCGGGGCCAGCGCCTCCCACGGGGCGAAGAGCAGCGCCGGGTCGAGGTTGCCCTGGAGGGCCTGCCCGGGCTGGATGCGGGTGGCGGCGTCGGTGAGTGCGACGCGGAAGTCGACGCCCATCGCGGTCGACCCGGCCCGGGACATCGAACCGAGCAGCTCCCCGGTCTGGACGCCGAAGTGGATGCTCGGCACGTCATGGCCGGCGAGTGCGTCGAAGACCGCGGTCGAGTGCTCGAGGACGTGGTCGTCGTAGTCGCGGCGGTTGAGGTAGCCGGCCCACGAGTCGAAGAGCTGGAACGCCGACGCGCCGGCGGAGAGCTGCACATCGATGAACGTCGCGGAGATGCGCGCGAGCTTGGACAGGAGGAGGGAGAAGGTCTCGGGGTCGGCGACCATGAGCGACTTCGTCTTCTCGTGGTTCTTGCTCGGTCCGCCTTCGATGAGGTAGCTCGCCAGGGTGAACGGGGCCCCGGCGAAGCCGATGAGCGGGGTGTCGGAGCCGAGCTCGGCGGTGATGCGCCCGACCGATTCGGCGATGTCGGGAATCTGGTCGGGTTCGAGCTCGGGCAGGGCCTCGACGTCGGCGCGGGTGCGGATCGGTGCGGCGAGGACCGGTCCGCGGCCGCCGACGATCTCGACCTCGACACCGGCCGCCTGGAGGGGGACGACGATGTCGGAGAAGAAGATCGCGGCGTCGACTCCGTGACGGCGCACGGGCTGGAGGGTGATCTCGGTGACGAGTTCGGGGTCCCGGCAGGAGTCGAGCATCGAGGTGCCCTCGCGCAGTCTGCGGTACTCGGGCAGGGAGCGACCGGCCTGCCTCATGAACCAGACGGGGGTGTGATCGATCGGCTCTCCCTGCAGAGCAGGCAGCAAAGTTGAAGTCATGAGCCCATCCTCCCATTCCAGAGGCCCTGCCGCCCAACCGCGCACGGTTTCAAGACGCTGCGTCTTGCGCCCGGATCAGCTGCGGGACCCGGACCTTGAGCGGGCAGGTTCCGTCGGTGGGAAGCGATTCTCTCGGGCCGCCTCGGCGTGGATGATTCCGCACCGGTGCACGCTGTTCTATCGTGTCGAGTGTGGTCAACACCTCGCCTCTCAACCGCATACCGGCGGAGTTCAGCGCCGTGACGTCGGTGCTCCGTGAAGCCCGGGACACGAACAACGTCTCGATCTCGGAGATCCCGGCTCCCGCGAAGCTCGCGCCCTACTCCTATGCCCTCGGTGCCGAGGTCACGGCCGACGAGAACTTCATCACCGCCAGCGGTGAGTCGATCGAGGAGCTCGCGACCGGACGCATCGTCGTCCTCTTCGACCCCGAGGCCCCCGAGGAGTGGGAGGGCTCGTTCCGGATCGTCTCCTACATCCGGGCCGAACTCGAACACGAGCTCGGCAACGAGACGATGCTCGGCCACGTCGCCTGGTCGTGGCTCGAGGATGCCCTCGAGGCCAATGACTGCGAACTCGTCGCAGCCGGCGGGACGACGACCCGAGTGCTCTCGGAGAGCTTCGGGACGCTGGCGACGAGACCGGCGACGATAGACTTGGAGCTGCGCGCCTCGTGGACGCCGATCATCACCGAACCGGAGATGATCGGCGATCATCTCGAGGCCTGGATCGATCTGCTGTGCACCGTCGCGGGCCTCCCGCCCCTGCCTGAAGGAGTATCAGCCCTGCCCGGGCGACGTCGATGACTACCGAACCACCGCTTCTCTCCGTGCCCGAACACGGCGTCCCACCCGTCGTCGACACCTCAGAGGCCTTCGCCGAGGTGCGCGCCGGTCTCGCCGCAGGCTCCGGTCCCATCGCGATCGACGCCGAACGCGCCTCGGGCATCCGCTACGGTCAGCGCGCCTTCCTCGTCCAGCTGCGCCGCGCCGGTGCGGGCACCGTCCTCCTCGACTCCGAGGAGCTCGGGGACCTGTCGGCGCTCAACGCAGCCCTCAGCGGCGGCGAGTGGGTCATCCACTCCGTCACCCAGGACCTGCCGTGCCTGCAGGATCGCGGCATGGTCCCCACTGCGCTCTTCGACACCGAACTCGCCGCCCGACTCCTCGGGTGGGAGAAGTTCGGCCTCGCCGCGGTCGCCGAACGCACGCTCGGCGTCCGTCTGGCCAAGGAGCATTCGGCCGTCGACTGGTCGACCCGTCCCCTGCCGGAGGAGTGGCTCAACTACGCCGCCCTCGACGTCGAGGTGCTCCTGCCGATCCGCGACGCCCTTGCCGCAGAGCTCGTCGCGGCCGGCAAGTGGGAGTTCGCGGAGCAGGAGTTCGCCCACCTCCTCGACTTCCGTCCGAAGGTCCATGCGGAGCCGTGGCGACGAACGAGCGGGCTCGCGAAGCTCACCTCGCGCGCCGAGCTCGCGAAGGTCCGCGAACTGTGGCTGACCAGGGACGCGATGGCCTCCGAGGTCGACATCGCACCCTCGAAGGTGCTGCGCGACCGTGAGCTCATCGACATGGCGCGGTCGCGGGCCCGCTCGAGCGATGACCTGCTCGGACGCTGGTCCCGGCTCTCCCGTGCCGACGCGGCGAGGCTCTTCCGGGCCCTGCGCAGGGCCGCTCGCCTCACTCCCGACGAACTGCCTCCCAAACGTGAGCCGAGCCGACTCCCCCGGTCCCCATTCAGCCACACGGAGATCAAGGAGCGCACCGCCGCGCTCAAGGCCGCAGTCGCCGAGGTGGCCGAGGAGCACACGATTCCCCACGATGTCCTCCTCCAGCCCGCTCTCGTCAAGTCGCTCGCCGCCTCCGGGCGCGAGGACGTCGAGGCCTTCCTCACCGAGCACGGGGGCAGGCCGTGGCAGGTCGCACTCACGGCCCCGCCGCTCTCAGCGGCGCTCGATGAACTTCCTCGCGCATGAGCGAGCACGGTGAGGGAACGCACTGGCCGGGTGCAGCCGGTCAGAGTGCGGCCCGACTCGTCCGCCCACCCGAGCTCATCCTCATGGTCGGCCTCGCCGGCGCCGGGAAGTCGACCCGCGCCGCAGAGCTCGCCGCCTCGCTGCCCGCCGTCCGGCTCTCCCCCGACGAATGGATGCGCCCGCTCTTCGGCGACCCCGATCCGGACGGTCAGCGCCCGGTCCTCGAGGGCAGGCTCATCGCCACCGCGCTCGAGATCCTCCGCGCCGGCACCTCGGTGATCCTCGACTTCGGACTCTGGAGGAAGCAGGAGCGCGTCGCCCTGAGCTGGCTCGCCGCCCGAGTCGGAGCGGTGGCACGCACAGAGTATCTCCCGATCAGCAGGGAGATGCAGGCCGAACGGATCGCCGAGCGCCACCGCCGGTCCCCGGAGACGGAATGGCCCGTCACCCAGGCCGAACTCGATGAGTGGCGGGAGATGCTCGATGAGCCGGATTCCGCCGAGGCGGTCGGCGACTTCGGGGCCCGCGCCGCCGAGGACTGGAGCGGGTGGATCGCCGAGAAGTGGCCGACGGCGTTCGCCGAGACCTGAGGCTCTGGTCTGAGGCTGAGGTCTGAGGCTCAGACGGCGCGACGGCTGCCGTGTTCGGCCCGTCCCCGCACATCCGCGGGCAGGGCGTTGACGATCTCGGAGACCATCGTCGGCACGTCGAGGCCGATGTACTCGAGGATCTCGTCGCGGGTGCCCTGCGGGAGGAACTCGTCCGGGGCACCGAGTTCGACGACGCCGATGCGGGAGTCGGCGGCCCGCAGGTCGCTGCGGATGCGCGAACCGATGCCGCCGAGGCGGACCCCGTCCTCGATGACGGCGACGAGGCTGTGCTCGCTCGCGAACTCGATGACGCTGTCGGGCACCGGCAGCACCCACCGGGGGTCGACGATCGTCGCAGACAGACCTTTCGCGGCCAGCGCCTCGGCGACGTCCTGGGCCCGGGCGGCGAACGGTCCGACGGAGACGATGAGGACGTCCTTGGCCTGACCGGCAGGGATCTCGCGGATGACGTCGACGCCGTCGGCGGTGCGCGTGAGAGCGGGCACGTCCGCGCCGACGCTGCCGCGCGGGAAGCGGATGACGGTGGGGGCGTCGGAGATCGCGACGGCTTCGCGCAGCTCCTCGGTCAGGCGTGCCCCGTCGCGGGGGGCGGCGAGCTTGAGGCCGGGGACGATGCGCAGCATCGCCATGTCCCAGACGCCGTGGTGGCTGGCCCCGTCGGGGCCGGTGATGCCGGCGCGGTCGAGGACGAAGGTCACGCCCTGCCCGTGGAGGGCGACGTCCATGAGGATCTGGTCGAAGGCCCGGTTGAGGAAGGTCGCGTAGATGCACACGATCGGATGGAGTCCGCCGTAGGCGAGGCCGGCGGCTGAGGCGACGGCGTGCTGTTCGGCGATGCCGACGTCGAAGACGCGCTCGGGGTAGGCCTCGGCGAACTTCGCGAGCCCCACGGGCAGGAGCATCGCTGCGGTCACGGCGACGACGTCGTCGCGGTCGCGAGCGATCTCGAGCACCTCGTCGCCGAAGACCGAGGTCCACGACGCCTGCTTCGACGGAGTCGAACGGCCGGTGACCGGGTCGATGACGCCGACGGAGTGGAACTGGTCGGCGTCGTCGTTGACGGCAGGGTCGTAGCCCTGCCCCTTCTGGGTGATCATGTGGACGATGACGGGTCCGCCCTCGTACTGCTTGGCCCGGGCCAGAGCCTTCTCGACGCTCTCGAGGTCGTGGCCGTCGACAGGGCCGAGGTATTTGATGCCGAGTTCGTCGAACATGCCGGTCTGCTCGGCGCTGACCATGTCCTTGAGCCCCTTCTTCACCCCGTGGATCGCGCTGTACGCGGCACGGCCGGGGGCACCGGACTGCCGGAGCGTCGACTTGCCCCACGAGAGGAGCTTCTCGTAGCCGGAGGTCGTCCGCAGCTCGTCAAGGTGGGCGGCGAACCCGCCGACGGTCGGGGCGTAGGAGCGGCCGTTGTCGTTGACGACGATGACGAGTTTGCGCGGCGGGGTCGAGGTGTCGGCGGCGATGGTGTTGAGCGCCTCCCAGGCCATGCCGCCGGTGAGCGCACCGTCGCCGATGACGGCGACGACATGACGGTCGCTCTCGCCCTTGAGCTGGTGGGCCTTGGCGATGCCGTCGGCCCACGACAGGGACGCCGAGGCGTGGGAGTTCTCGATGACGTCATGGTCGCTCTCGGCGCGGCTGGGGTAGCCGGAGAGGCCGTGGCGCTGGCGCAGAGTGCCGAACTCGGCCATCCGCCCGGTGAGCAGCTTGTGGACGTAGGTCTGGTGGCCGACGTCGAAGAGGATCGTGTCGTGTGGGGAGTCGAAGACCCGGTGCAGTCCCATCGTCAGCTCGACCACGCCGAGGTTGGGGCCGAGATGCCCGCCCGTGCCCGCGACCGTCGTGACGAGGTAGTCGCGGATCTCCTTCGCGAGCACTTCGCACTCGGCCGAGTCGAGTCCGCGCAGGTCCTCAGGCGACTCGATCGACTCAAGGAATGTCATGCGGCCTCGCTTCTCGGATGGGACGGCGATCGACGATCGGTCGATCGCGATGGTGCAGGTGGTACCACTCGGAACATTTTAGCGCGTCGGCTACACGCAACCCAGCTTGCCTCGAAGATTCGTGTCGCCGGTCACGCTCGGCACGTCGCCCACGGGGTACGTCTCCCCGTGCCTTGAACCCATGCCCGCACCTCGGCGAAGTCTCCCACCCCGCACCCAACACCCTTGGCCGCGCTCCGCACCCGACACTGCACACCACACCGTCAGCCGCACAACGCACCTGTGGCACGACAACCTCGGCGGAGCTCCGCATCCCGCACCCGGAGCGCGAAAAACAACCGTTGCAGAGGTTGTGTGTGCGGCTGAGGGTGCGGGGTCCGCAGGAGCCCCACCTCGCCGAGGCGGTCGACCCGGGCCGTCCCCGCCGAGGCGGACGCACGCACCCCATCCCGCCGAGGCGGCCGAACGCGAACGTCCCCCGCCCCGACCCCATGAGGGCCGGAACGGGGGACGTCGTCCGAGCGGATCAGGCAGTCGCGAGCTGACGGAGCACGTACTGGAGGATGCCGCCGTTGCGGTAGTAGTCGGCCTCACCCGGGGTGTCGATGCGCACCACGGCGTCGAAGTCGACGGTCGTGCCGTCGTCCTTGGTCGCTGAGACCTTGACGGTCTTCGGGGTCGTGCCCTCGTTGAGCTCGGTGACACCGGTGATCGAGAAGGTCTCGGTGCCGTCGAGTCCGAGCGACTCGGCCGATTCGCCGACGGGGAACTGCAGCGGCAGGACGCCCATGCCGATGAGGTTCGAACGGTGGATGCGCTCGAAGCTCTCAGCGATGACCGCGCGGACGCCGAGCAGCTTCGTGCCCTTGGCCGCCCAGTCGCGCGAGGATCCCGAACCGTACTCCTTGCCGCCGAGGACGACGAGCGGGATGCCCGCGGCCTGGTAGTTCACGGACGCGTCGTAGATCGTCGTCTGCGGCGCACCCTCCTGCGTGAAGTCGCGGGTGAACCCGCCCTGGACTCCGTCGAGGAGCTGATTGGCCAGACGGATGTTCGCGAACGTGCCGCGGATCATCACCTCGTGGTTGCCGCGACGCGAACCGTAGGAGTTGAAGTCCTTGCGCTCGACGCCGTGCTCGACGAGGTACTTGCCGGCCGGGGTGTCGGCCTTGAAGGAGCCCGCGGGCGAGATGTGGTCGGTCGTCACCGAGTCGCCGAGCTTCGCGAGCACGCGGGCGCCCTCGATGTCGGTGACCGGGACGGTCTCGAGCGTCATGCCGTCGAAGTAGTTCGGCTTGCGCACGTAGGTCGAGTTCTCGTCCCACTCGAAGATCGCGCCTTCGGGGGTCTGCAGCGCCTGCCAGCGCTCGTCACCGTCGAAGATCCGACCGTACTCGGTGTCGAACATGTCGGTGGAGATCGAGGAGTCGATGACCGACTGGACCTCCTCAGGCGAGGGCCAGAGGTCCTTGAGGTAGACGTCGACGCCTTCGGAGTCCTTGCCCAGCGGCTGGTTCTCGAAGTCGAAGTCCATCGTTCCCGCCAGCGCGTAGGCGATGACCAGCGGAGGCGAGGCGAGGTAGTTCATCTTCACGTCGGGGCTGATGCGGCCCTCGAAGTTGCGGTTGCCCGAGAGCACTGCGGTCACGGCGAGGTCGTTGTCCTGGATGGACTCGGAGATCTCGGCGTCGAGGGGACCCGAGTTGCCGATGCAGGTCGTGCAGCCGTAGCCGACGACGAAGAAGTTGAGCGCCTCGAGATCCTCGATGAGCCCGGCCTTCGTGTAGTAGTCGGTGACGACCTTCGACCCCGGTGCGATCGAGGTCTTCACCCACGGCTTCGAGTTGAGTCCGCGCTTGCGCGCGTTGCGGGCGAGCAGACCTGCGGCGAGCATGACAGAGGGGTTCGAGGTGTTCGTGCACGAGGTGATCGAGGCGATCGCCACGGCGCCGTTGGCCAGCTCGAAGTTCCGTCCGTCACCGGTCGACACGGGTGCCGACTTCGACTCCTCGCCGGGAGCGGCGTAGTTGTGGATGTCCTTGGCGAACTGGCTCTTGGCATCGGAGAGCTCGATGCGGTCCTGCGGACGCTTCGGTCCCGAGATCGAGGGCACGACCGTGGAGAGGTCGAGCTCGAGGTACTCGGAGTAGGCGACCTCGTTCGCCGGATCGTGCCACAGCCCCTGGGTCTTCGCGTAGTCCTCGACGAGCTGGATCTGCTCGGGCGAGCGGCCCGTGAGCTTGAGGTAGTCGATGGTGACGTCGTCGATCGGGAAGATCGCGGCGGTCGAGCCGAACTCTGGGCTCATGTTGCCGATCGTCGCACGGTTGGCCAGCGGCACCGAGGCCACGCCCTCACCGTAGAACTCGACGAACTTGCCGACGACGCCGTGCTGGCGGAGCATGTCGGTGATCGTGAGGACGACGTCGGTGGCGGTCACGCCCGAGGGGATCTCCCCGGTGAGCTTGAAGCCGACGACGCGCGGGATGAGCATCGAGACGGGCTGGCCGAGCATCGCGGCCTCGGCCTCGATGCCGCCCACACCCCAGCCGAGGACGCCGAGGCCGTTGACCATCGTCGTGTGCGAGTCGGTGCCGACGAGCGTGTCGGGGTAGGCGCGGAGCACTCCGTCGACCTCACGCGGCATGACGACGCGGGCGAGGTATTCGATGTTGACCTGGTGGACGATGCCCATGCCGGGAGGCACGACCTTGAAGTCGTCGAACGCGGTCTGGCCCCAGCGGAGGAACTGGTAGCGCTCGCCGTTGCGCTCGTACTCGATGTCCATGTTGCGCTCGATCGCGTCGGCCGTGCCGAAGGCGTCGATCTGGACGGAGTGGTCGATGACGAGCTCGGCCGGGGCGAGCGGGTTGACCTTGTCCGGATCGCCGCCGAGCTCCGCGACCTTCTCACGCATCGTGGCGAGGTCGACGATGCAGGGCACGCCGGTGAAGTCCTGCATGACCACACGGGCCGGGGTGAACTGGATCTCCGTGCTCGGGTCGGCGCTGGGATCCCAGTTCGCGAGGGCCTTGATGTGCTCCTCGGTGATGTTGGCACCGTCTTCGGTGCGCAGCAGGTTCTCCAGCAGCACCTTGAGGCTGAAGGGAAGCTTCTCCGCCCCGGGGACCGCGTCGAGGCGATAGATCTCGTAGTCCGTATCGCCCACGGTCAGGGTGCTCTTCGATTCGAACGTATCGACGTTGCTCATCGTGATTCTCCTGTTTCATTCGACACTCATCCAAGAAACCGGGCCAGGCCCTGCGCGCGCACCGATTTACGCGACACAATTGTTTCCAAAAGTATCTTGACGTCAAGATAAATTCTAGCGCATTCCCCTGCCGATGACCACCTCGGCGAGTCGCCATTCGGACAGGGCAGGCTCGGGTTTTCCTCCCCACCTCGTCCGGTTCGCACCACGGCGCCGGCGGCCCGCCCGGTCCTAGTCTGGAGCGAGAACACAGCACTGTCCGCTCCGTCGACGGACCCCTGAATGAGGAGAGACCATGGATCCGTTCACCCTCGGCGCCGGCTTCGGCTTCGGCGCCCTGCTCGTCGGCATCATCTTCGCCGTCGTCTGCCAGACCGTCGCCAAGGAGAAGGGGCGCTCGGGCGGCTGGTGGGGCCTGTGGGGATTCCTCACGACGTTCCTCGCCCTCATCGTCCTCGTCCTCCTCCCCCGCAGGTCCGGCGTCCACTGAGTCAGTCCCTCGCCGAGGCGGCCGTCCGGTCCTGCCGAACCGTCCGGGGGCGCTCCCGTCCCCGGCCGAGGTGCCGGCTCAGCGCCGGAGGACCGTGACCGTCTCGATGTGTGCGGTGAGTGGGAAGAGGTCGAAGCCCTCGAGGCTCTCGATCGCGTAGCCGCCGGCGGTGAGGGCGGCGAGGTCGCGGGCGAGCGTGCCCGCATCGCAGGAGACGTAGACGATCGAGTCCGGACCCGATTCGACGAGGCGGTCGGTCACAGCCTTCCCCGCTCCCGCGCGGGGCGGGTCGAGGATGACGACGTCGGAGTCAGGCAGTGTGGCGGTGTCGACCCGTCCGGCGACGAACTCGGCGTCGAGACCGGCGGCATTGGTCCGCGCGTGCTCGATCGCCGGTCCCACTCCTTCGACGCCGTAGAGGCGCGCGCCCGTGGCCGCGGCCGCGCCGATGCCGAGCAGCCCGACCCCGCAGTAGAGGTCGACGATCTCACGGGCGTCGTCGGGCAGGGCTGCGACGACGCGGTCGCTGAGCAGCGCTGCCGCCTGCTCGTGGACCTGCCAGAAGCCGTCGGCGGAGACCGTGAAGTCGCGACCAGCCACGGTCTCCGTGAGGGTCTCAGTGCCCCGGTGAACCTGCAGAGGCCCAGTGGGCTCCCCCGCCGCAGAGCCCCCGTGGGAGCGGTGCGCACTGCCGCGGTGCCGGCCGCGGGCGCGGCGATCGTGTCCGCGGCGTGCCGTCTGCCGCGGCGGCGCTGCCGGTCCGGTGAGCAGCGACCAGTCCTCGGGCAGGGCCTCGGCGAAGTCGCGCAGCGCCGTGTCCTCGACCGCCCCGCGGACGATGACGGCACCGGTCTGCCCCGTCGCGGCGAACTCGACGCGCTCGGCACCGGGCAGGCGCACGGTGCCGAGGTCCACCTCGGCGATGGAGGTCACGGCGAGCGGTGCGCGACCCACGGCGACGACGTCGTGGCTGCGGGACCTGACCATGCCGAGCTCGCCGTGCCGGTCGACGGCGAGCTGAACACGGGTGCGCCAGTCCGTGCCCGTCGTCTCCCCGGGTGCGGCGGACACGGTGACCTCCCGGTCGAGTCCCCCGAGGCGCCGCAGCTGGTCGGTGACGATCTCCGCTTTGAGGTCACGGCTGTGGGCGAGGTCGACGTGGGCGAACTCCATGCCCCCGAACAGACCGCCGGCGCCCCGGTCGTCGGGACCGGCCGCCTCGGCGAGGTAATCGATCCGACGGTCGGGGACGCGATGCTCGGAGGCCTCGAGGACCTCGGTGACCTCGGCACGGAGCACCTTCCCCGGTCCCGGCACGGTGCGGGCGCGGACGAGCTCGCCGGGCAGGGCCCCGGAGACGAAGACGACGCGGCCGTCGTCGCGGGCGACGAACGAGCCGCCGGCGGCGGGACCCTCGATGCGCAGGACGAGGTCCTCGCCGTTCGGGTGTGCGGAGGCGGGGGTGTGGGGGCTCACGATCTCAGGCCTGTCCGTAGAGGGGAAGTTCGGCGTCGGGACCGTCGCCGCGATGCTGACGCGAATAGGAGCGCAGCCGCCACGGGACGGAGACGACGACGACATTGGGGACGAGGAGGAGTCTCGTGCGCAGTTTGAGGGCGACCTGGTTGTGGAGGATGTGCTCCCACCAGCGGCCGACGATGTACTGCGGGATGTAGACGATGACGAGGTCGCGCGGGGAGCGCCTGCGGATCGCGAGCACATGGGCGAGCAGGGGGCGGACGAGCTCACGGTAGGGCGAGGCGAGCACCGTCAGAGGCACCGGCAGCTCCATCTCGTTCCACCGTCGCTGCAGCCTCTCCGCGGCCTCCTCGTCGACGGCGACGGTGACGGCCTCGAGCTGGCTCGACCGGGCCACCCGGGCGTAGGCGAGTGCCCGCAGGGTGGGCTTGTTGATGTCGTTGACGACGACGATCGCGTGCGTGTTCGACGGGATCGTGCGCGAGTCGACCTCGGCGTCGGGGGCGAGTTCGCTCGCCACCCGTGAGTAGTGGCGGTGGATGGCGCCCATGACGAGGTAGAGCACGGCCATCGCGGCCACGGCGATCCAGGCGCCGGCGAGGAACTTCGAGACGATGACGACGATGAGCACGCCGGCGGCGATGACGCAGCCGACCCCGTTGATGAGCCGGTTGATGCGCATCCGCATCCGCGCCTTCGGGTCGATGACCAGGCGCAGGCGCTTGTTCCAGTGGAGCACCATGCCGAGCTGCCCGACGACGAAGCTCGCGAACACGCCGACGAGGTAGAGCTGGATGAGCGTCGTCGCCGAGGCGTTCGTCGCCACCACGAGGATGATCGCTGCGACGGCGAGGAGGAGGATGCCGTTGGAGAAGGTGAGCCGGTCGCCCTTGCTCGCGAGCTGGCGGGGCAGGAAGGCGTCCCTGGCCAGCCGCGATGCCAGTCCGGGGAAGCCCTCGACGGCGGTGTTCGCGGCGACGATGAGGACGAGCGCGGCGACGAGGACGACGATGTAGAACATGATCGGGGTGTCGGCGAAGATCGTGTGCGCGAGCTGACCGAGGACCGGTTCCTGTTCGTACTCGGCCGAGACGGGACTGCCGTCGGCGCGGACGAGATAGAGGTGCGGATCGTCGACGTACTTCACCCCGGTCACCGAGGCGAGGTAGGTCAGCCCCGTGAGCATGATCGCGGCGAGGAACCCGGAGAGGACGAGGGTGTTGCCGGCGTTCTTCCCGCGCGGCTTCGCGAACGCGGGAACCGCGGTGGCCACGGTCTGGACGCCGGCGAGCGCCACCGAACCCGAGGAGAAGGCGCGGAGCACGATGAGGACCGTCGCGAGTCCCAGGCTCGCCTGGTCGGCCAGCTCGTCGTGGACGATCGTGTAGTCCGCCGTCTCCGCCTGCGGGACGTCGCCTTGGGCGACCATGAGCAGGCCGACGATCATCGTGAGGAAGACGGCGCCGAGGAAGAGGTAGGTGGGGATCGCGAGCAGCACGGGCCGTGCCCGTGATCCGCGGAGGCCGAGGAGGGAGATGACGACGATGCCGACGATCGCCACCGGCACCCGGTAGGGCGCGAGCAGAGGGAAGGCCGTGGTGATGTAGGCGGCGAAGACCGTCATCGACACCGCGAGCGTGAGCACGTAGTCGACGAGGAGGGCGGCGGCGACGATGAGACCGGCCTTGGGGCCGAGGTTCTTCGACGCGACCTCGTAGTCGCCGCCGCCTGACGGGTAGGCGCGGACGTTGAGCCGGTAGCAGGCGACGATGACGAGGATGACGGCGCCGACGGCGACGCCGATCCACGGGGCCACGGTGATCGAGACGAGCGTCGTCAGTGAGAGCGCGAGGAGGATCTCGTCGGGGGCGTATGCGACCGAGGAGAGCATGTCCGAGGCGAAGACGGGCATAGCGATGCGCTTCTTGAGCGCGGGTGCGCGCCTGTCCTCACTGCGGAACGGCCGTCCAACGAGTAGTCTTTTGACGGCATCAGAAAAACTGCTGGCCACGAGCACCAATGGTAGAGCACGTGCCGAGAAGGGATACCATGCACTTCGTCATCATGGGCTGCGGCCGAGTCGGGGCAACGCTGGCCAAAGCACTCGATGCGAATGGCCACTCGGTTGCCGTCGTCGATCGTGACCCCGACGCCTTCCTCAAGCTCGGACCCGACTTCAAGGGTGCGACGATCACCGGCTTCGGATTCGACCGGGAGACCCTCACCCAGGCCCGCACCGCCGACGCGTTCGCCTTCGCCGCCGTCTCGAGCGGAGACAATTCCAACATCCTCGCCGCGCGTGTCGCCCGGGAGACCTTCGGCGTCCCGAACGTCGCCGCCCGGATCTACGACCCCGACCGCGCGCAGGTCTTCGAACGCCTCGGCATCCCCACGGTTCCCACGGTGCGCTGGACGGCGGAGCAGGTGATGCGCAAACTCGTCCCGCAGGGCTCGATCACCGAGTTCCGGGAGCCCTCAGGCAACCTCGTCCTCGCCGAGGTCCACCTCGACCCCGGGTGGGTGGCCAGACCCATCGCGGAGATCGAGGAGGCCACCGGCGCGCGGGTCGCCTACGTCACCCGACTCTCCGAGGGCATCGTCGCCACCGACGAACTGCTCATCCAGGACGGCGACCTCGTCCACCTCATGTGTCCGGTCGGTCGCCTCAGCGAGATCGAGCGCATCCTCGACAAGCCCGTGACCGCCAGGGAGGAAGAAGAATGAGAGTCGTCATCGCCGGCGCCGGATCCGTCGGCCGCTCCGTGGCCAGGGAGCTGCTCGACAAGCACCACTCCGTCCTCCTCATCGATCAGAGCAAGGAGGCGCTCGGGCACGAGAAGATCCCCGGCGCCGAATGGCTGCTCTCCGATGCGTGCGAGCTCTCCGGTCTCGGCGAGGCCCACCTCGAGGAGGCCGACGTCGTCGTCGCCGCGACCGGTGACGACAAGACCAACCTCGTCCTCTCCCTGCTTGCGAAGACGGAGTTCGGGGTGCCCAGGACGGTGTCCCGGGTGAACAACCCGAAGAACGAATGGCTCTTCGACGACAACTGGGGCGTCGATGTCGCCGTGTCGACGCCGAGGCTGATGACCGCGCTCGTCGAGGAGGCCGTCGAGGTCGGCGGCCTCGTCCATCTCATGAGCTTCGAACGGGGGCAGGCGGGGCTCATGGAGTTCACCGTCAACGAGACCTCGGAACTCGTCGCCTCCAGGATCGGGAACATCAGCTTCCCCGTCGACACGGTCCTCGTCGCGATCATCCGCAACGCACGGGCGTTCGCGCCGAGCCCGGACGACGTCATCGAGGCAGGAGACGAACTCTTCTTCCTCTCCTCCCCCGATCAGCAGGGGGCGCTGCTCAGCCTGCTCCAGGCCACAGCGAAGTGAGCGGACGCGAGCGCTGAGCACCCGTCGGAGGGTGCTCAGTCGTCGCGGGAGGCGACGAGCTCGTAGACGGGGTTGTGGGCGCGCAGGAGACCGTCGCGGTCGCAGAAGCGGCCTTCGAGGACGATGAGCGCACCGGGCCTGATGCCGCTGATCTCCCGGCGGCCGAGGAACTGTGCCTCGACTTCGCCGGTGCCGTCGGAGACGGTGATCGTCAGCCGCGGATTGTCACTGTTCGTCGACCGGGTCAGGGAGCTGACGACGCCGGCCACGCGCACCGTCGACCGGGACGGGACGGTGTCGATGCACGAGACGCCGGGGATCCGGCTGGCCAGCCGCAGGTCCTCGCGCGCGTCGTCGTCGCGAGACCCGAAGCCGTGGCTGAGGCGGGAGATGAGTCCGCGCATGGGATCAGCGGACCTCGGTGATCTCGGGTCCGCGGGCGAACGGGTTGATGTCCTCGGTCTCGTCCGTCTCCTCCTCGGCGGCCTCGACCTCGGGGGCGGTGAGCACGATGAGCTCTCGGGGAGCCATCGCCTCCTGCCCGCGGTCGACGACGACGCCGCGGACGAGGGCGCTGAGCTCGGCCCTCACCTCGGTGTCGGTGACGGCCTTGCCGGAGAACACGGCGCGGATGAACCAGCGGGGGCCGTCGATGCCGGCGAAGCGCATCGCGCGCCTGCTCGGGCGCCCGTCTTCGGACTTCGCGGGAACCTCGACGGCGAGCTCACGACCGAGGCCGGTGTGGAGTTCGGTGCACTCGCCGCCCTGCGCTTCGACGCTCGTCGCGAGCTGGCGGCGCACGGTGTTCCACAGGCCTTCGGAGCGCGGGGTCGCGAATGCCTGGAGCTGCACACCGCCGCCGTCGTGGATGAGGGTGACGGCGAGCACGCGCTCGGTCTCGTCGTCGGTGTCGAGTCGGATCTGCATGCCGTCGACGACGGGGACCTTGAGCGCCCCGAGGTCGAGGCGGTTGAGCTCGGGGTAGTCCTCGGCCGCGTCGAAAGGACCCTTCTCGGAGCGGTCGAAGGGAGCGGACTTCTCGAGCATCGCATCCTCGTCGAGGTCCTCGGTCTCCGCCTCCGTCTCGACGACGTCGTCGGAGGCGGATTCGTCGGAGGTGGACTCGTCGGAGGCATCCGCCTCGGCGACCTCCGTCTCGGAGTCCACGGCTGAGTCGGTCTCGTCCCGGTCGACGACCTCGGTGTCCGGGGTCTCGTCAGTCTCCGGTGACGACTTCTTGGAGAAACGTGAAAACAGTCCCATGATCCTTCACTCCACTGTATTGCCGAGGCCGGTGACGACTCCGCCGGTGGAGCCGAATCCGCCGGCGCCGCGGTCGCTGTCGTCGAGGCTGTCGACGACGCGGAAGTCGGCCTGCCGGACCTCTTGGATGATGAGCTGGGCGATGCGGTCTCCGCGGGAGATCCGCATCGGCACCTTCGGGTCGAGGTTGATGAGCGGCACCTTCACCTCACCGCGGTACCCGGAGTCGATCGTCCCGGGTGCGTTGACCACGGTCACCCCGTGCCGGCTCGAGAGTCCCGAGCGGGGATGGACGAAACCGGCGTGGCCGGCGGGGAGCGCGATCGCGATGCCCGTGGGCACCACTCTGCGCTCGAAGGGTTCGAGGGTGAAGTCGATCGCCGAGCACAGATCCGCGCCGGCGTCGGACGCGTGTGCGTAGGTCGGCGGGGCCATTCCCTCGTCGACGAGCGTGATGTCGATCTGCAAGCCTTCTGTCACAAGGAAGCACTCTAGTCCTCCAGGCTGAGCGCTTCAAAAACGTCCGCTGTGGGACAATGGGGGACATGGCTCAGACTCATACCGAACCGCACGTCGCCTTTCGGGAGAAGGTGCGCCCCTCGCCTGCGATGTGGGTGCTCTCCGCGATCGGCGCGGGCTCGACGGCGCTCATGGTCCTCCCCGTGTGGGCGCTCGGCGCCTTCGTCCTGCCCGTGATCACCTTCGCTCTCCTCGCCCTGTGGCTGCGTTCGCTGACCGTGACGATCATCGTCACCGACCAGAGGCTCTACGTCGGTGAAGCCCACATCGAACGGATCTTCATCTCTCGCGCCGAGGCGCTCGACGAGACCGCGACCGGCACCGCCCGCGGCGTCGGACTCGACGCGCGCGCCTTCCTCGTCACCCGCCCGTGGGTGAAGACCGCGGTGCGCGTCGACATCGACGACGCGGCCGACCCCACACCGTACTGGCTCGTCTCGACGCGCCGACCCCGCGAGCTCGCCGCCGCTCTCAACGGCTGAGCCCGCCCGGCAGAGCCGCACGGCACGGCTGAGCCCGGCCCGGCAGAGCCGCACGGCCCGGCTGTGCCCGGCGGCACTGCCGCTGAGCCCGCCCGGCTCGGCTGCGTCCCGGGAAAACGAAAACGCGCCCCGAATGGGGGCGCGTTGACGACGTCGACGAGGTGAGGCTCAGCCTGCGCAGTCCGTGCAGATGAGGATTCCGCCCTCATCGCTGGCCAGCTGCGAGCGGTGACGGACGAGGAAGCACTCCATGCACGTGAATTCGTCGTTCTGCTTCGGAAGCACGCGGACGGAGAGCTCTTCGTTCGACAGGTCGGCTCCCGGGAGTTCGAACCCTTCGGCGGCCGCCGTCTCGTCCTCGTCGATCTTGCTCGCCTGGGCCTGCGAGCGCTGCGCCTTGAGCTGCTCGATCGAGTCGCTCTTGATTTCGTCGTCGTGCTTGCGAGGTGCGTCGTAATCGGTTGCCATATGGCCTCATCGCTCTCTGTCGGGTGTGCTGAAATGGAGTTTCAGCCCCTGTCGCCTATCGTGTCCCCAGCATTGTGCACTGCATGGCACCCATTGGCAAGAGCAGATGATAACCTGTCACGGTGATTCTCGTCACCTTATGACGCTCACACATACGACTCTCGAAAAGCTCTGTCAGAATGCAGAGGACGATGCCGTGCGCGTGCGCCGGATTTCGACGAGCACCGAACACACGTCGGCGATGACTCCGCTCATCCCCGACCGACTATTCCCGGAAGGACGGATGCACGATGAGTGAATTCGCAGAGCAGCTGGACAGCAGGATCGACGATGTTCGTCACCGCTTGCAGGATGCCCGATCAGCCGGAGACGACTACCTCGTCGAGAACCTCATCGACGACCTCGAGAACCTCCTCGAACTCGCCGACCGCAACGACGTCGACACCGGGCCCATCGTCGAGGTCATCAAGGCCGAGACCGGTGCGCTGCCGGTGATCCCGGAGCCTGAAGAGCAGAGCTGAGTCCCACCACCGAGGCGGTGGAACGACGGAAGGCGGGTGCCCGAGGGCACCCGCCTTCCTGCGTACGCGCTGTCCGTGCGCATGCTCTGTCGAGCGCGAACCCGCGCTCGCTCAAGCCCGCCGTCACTTTTCGGACGTTCCTCGCCTCGCAAAGCGACGGCCGGCGTGAATGAGAGAGATCTCACCCGGCAGCAGGCGCCCAGTTCGGCAGCGTGGGCTTGTCGGCGCGGCCGCGGCAGCACGCGATGCTGCACGCGCCGCTGCCGGGGGACAGCGGCGTCGTGCCCGGCAGCGCGGGCGTCTCGACGGACTCCCCGCGCAGCTGTGCGAGCCGCTCCTCGACGAGGTCGACGAGCCCGGAGACGAAGCGCGGGTGGGTCCCGACGGTGGCGACGCGGGTGAACGCGAGCCCGAGGTCGGCGGCCGTCGCCTTCGCCTCGGTGTCGAGGTCGAAGGCGACCTCCATGTGGTCGGAGATGAACCCGATGGGCACGAGGACGACGCCGGTGACGCCCTCCGCGGCGAGTTCGGTCATCCGGTCGTTGACGTCGGGCTCGAGCCACGGCATCGAAGGCGGTCCCGACCGCGAGCAGTAGACGAGTTCGGCGGGCAGGCGCTGACCGGCCTCGAGCCCGTCGAGCAGCCACGCCATGAGCTCTTCGTGCTCAGCCCGGTAGCCGACGGTTTCGACCTCCGAGGCGGCCTGCATGACGTCGGGGATCGAATGCGTGACGAAGAGGATGCGGTGCCGCTGCGGGTCGAGCTCCCCGACCTGTCCGGCGAAGTCGGTCAGCCCCTCCCCGAGGAGCTCGGCGCAGGCCTCGGCGTAGCCGGGGTGGTTGTAGAACTGGCGGATCTTGTCGAAGCTCACCTCGACGCCCTCCGCGGCCAGCGTATCCACGGTGCCGGCGAAGTCCTCGCGGTACTGGCGGCACGAGGAGTAGGAGGAGTACGCCGAGGTGTCGATCGCGAGGAAGCGGCTGCGACCGGCCTTCGCCTCGTCGCGGGCGACGTCGGTGAGGTAGGGCGTCCAGTTCCGGTTGCCCCACACGATGGGAAGGTCGAGGTGACGGCGCCCGATCTCGTCCCGCAGCGCCGCGAGCAGCGCCTTGTTCTGGTCGTTGATCGGGGACTTCCCCCCGAATCCGTAGTAGTGCTCCCCCACCTCCTCGAGCCGCTCGTCGGGGATGCCGCGGCCTGCGGTGACGTTCTTGAGGAAGGGAACCACCTCCTCGGGAGCTTCCGGTCCGCCGAAGGACATGAGGACGATGGTGTCGATGGGAGCTGTCGTATTCACGACTGCGATTTTACAGGCTGCAGTCCTCCGCCGCCCGCTGTCCGCACCCTGAGCGGATCCGACTCACGAGGGCGCCGGATTTCGCGACTCGCGCGGAAATCTGCGGGCTTCGAGGGCTCGGACGTGACACGATGCAGGGTGAGAAGCGATGACAAGGAGCGAAGGCGAATGCGTGAACTGATCTTGCACGGGGTCGACGCCGACGGCACACATCTGCTCCTCGGCGATGACTCCGGGGCGCAGTACAGACTGGCACTCGACGAGTCGCTCTATGCGGCTGTGCGCAAGGACAGGGCCGTGGTGCGCTCCGATGCGCCCGTGCGCCCCCGCGACATCCAGGCGATGATCCGCGGCGGCATGAGCGCCGAGGAGGTCATCTCCGCCACCGGCGCCGATCCCGACCAGGTCCGCACGTACGAACGTCCGGCGCTCGCCGAACGCGCGCACATGGCGCACACCGCGAGCCGGCATCCCATCTACTCCGACCACGATCCCAACGGCGATCCGACCCCCCTCGTCGAGCTCGCCCAGACCCGCCTGGCGATGCGCGACGTCGACATCGAGACGATGGACTGGGACGCCTGGAAGCAGCAGGACGGCAACTGGTACGTCGAGCTCAGCTTCACCGCCGCCGACCGCAAGCGGACCGCCGGATGGAACTACTACCGGGGTTCGCTCACCGCCCTCGACGACGAGGCGAAGTGGCTCGCCGACTCCGGACCCACCGACACCGGACCGATCCCCGGCTACAGCTCGAACGGGGAGCGCCGCCGCACCACCGAGGAGATCGAGACTCCCCCCGCCGAGGCGGAGGTGGCATCACGCTCCCAGGAGCGTCCGGCCACACTGAGCGACCATCAGGCCGAGACGGGTCGGATCCTGGAGAACCTCCGCCGTCGCCGGACCCGGCATGACGACGACGAGGAGCCTCGGGGCCGTCTGCGCGCGGTGACCGAGGATCCCGAGACCCATCCGCAGGGCGCTCACACCGCCCCCGGCCGTCCCGCCGATGCCACCGATGACGAGGTCCTCGCGTTCGAGTCCCGCTCCCCCGCCGAGGCGGATCACGTCTCCGGTGAGGACGAGCAGGAGCCGACCCAGGAGGTCGGGACCTTCGACGACGACAATCAGCTCTCCCTGCTCAACGAGCCCGGTGTCAGCGACGGCGTGCCCTCCCCCAAGGAGCCCGAGTCCAAGGAGTCCGAGTCGCGGGCGAAGAAGAAGAGCAGCCGCGCCTCGATCCCCAGCTGGGACGAGATCATGTTCGGATCGAAGCGGGACTGACCTCCGTCCCCAGCTGCTCCACCCGGTCGCCCGCGGCCACCAGGCTGTGATCATGGGTGACCATGATGACCGTGTGATCGCTCAGGCTGGTACGCAGGTCGTCGATGAGGCGGTGCGCGGTTCCCTCGTCGAGGTGGGCCGTCGGTTCGTCGAGGACGATGACCTCGGCCCCGGTGAGCAGGGTGCGGGCGATCGCCAGCCGCTGCCGCTCGCCGCCGGAGATCTCTCCACCGTGGTCACCGACCCACCGGTCGAGACCGGCCGGGGTCGCCCAATGCCCGAGGCCTGCCGCACGCAGGGCTGAGAACATCGCCTCATCGTCGGGGACCCGTCGCGAGGCCAGGGCGAGGTTGCCGCGCACCGTCGACCTGAAGACGTGCGCCTCCTGCGGACACCACGCGATGCGCCCGGCGAGCTCCTCGGGACCGAGGGCGAGGACATCGATGCGCCCGCCGTCCCCCTCTTCGGCCGAGTAGGTGCCCGACCAGGGGTCGAGGAAGCGCAGGAGCACGCTCACCGTCGTCGTCTTCCCGCTGCCGCTCTCCCCGCACACGACGGTCCACGCGGTGGCATCTGCCGTGAGAGCGAGGTCCTCGAGCACGGGCACGCCGTCCCAGCCCACCGAGACGTCGGCGAGCTCGAGCTCGGTCAGGGGCGCACGATCCGGCTCCCAGGCCTCGGACTCTGTCCGGGCCGCCTCGGCGGGGTGGGCCTCGGTCTCCTCGGACTCGGCCGGATCCGCCTCGGCGAGCTCGGACTCAGCGGCGGCGGTGACGGGCGGGAGCCGGTCGAGGGCGATGCCGAGAGCGGGCATCTGCCGCCACGCCCCCAGGGCGGAGGCGAAGACGTCGGCGAGGCCGAAGGTGCTGAGGACGACGACGGCGAGGATCTCCGTGGGAGCGCCCGAGGTCAGTGCGATGACGATCGCCGCGAGCACGGTCGAGGCCTCGATCCACAGTTGAGCGGCGCCGAGGTGGCGCGCCGACCGCTTCTGCGCGGACTCGAGGTCGTCCTCGGCCTCGGCGAGTCGGTCGAGCACTGAGTCCTCAGCGCCGTTGGCTCGCAGGTCGGCCTTCGCACCGAGGGCACGGGTGAGGAGCGAGAGGACCATGGCCCGACCGACGTGGATGCGGTTCGCGAGCACGCCCTCGGCCCGGACGAAGACGAGTGGGACGACGATGACGTTGATGATGCCGAGGACGACGATGACGGGCACGGAGGCCGGGTCGAGGATCGCTGCGGCGATGATCACGGCGGTGACGACGAGGGCTGTGACGACGGGCGGGAAGAGCGTGCGGGGCACGAGGTCGCGGACTTCGTCGGCGTCGGCGACCATCGTCGCCAGCGCCGTGTCCGAGGAGAGCATCTTCCGGTCGCTCATCCCGGCCTGTGTGAAGTGCGTCCACAGCACCGAGCGCAGCCGTCCGAGCGCACCGAAGACCGCCGAGTGGAGGTGGAGCCGGCTCACGTAGAGCAGGACGGAGCGGCACAGACCGAAGAAGCGCACGCCGACGATCGCGACGAGCAGCGTCATGATCGGAGGACCGTACGAGGCCTCGACGATGAGCCACGCGGACACGGCGGTGAGCGAGATCGCCGCGAGGCTCGCCGCGCACGCGGTGAGCAGGGCGATGGCCATGGTGCCGGTGAACAGCGGCAGGGTCGCCCGCAGCGTCCTCCAGCGGGCGCGGAGGGTGCCGGGTCCTCCGTGGGTCCGCGACGACGCGTCGATCCGAGCCTGCGCGCTGCGCTGTGCCGTGCGCTCGGTGTCGGTCGCAGGCCCCGCCGGGCCGGCACCCGAGGGAGGCGGGCTCGCGACATCCGCTGACGTTCCGGTGTTCGGGCCGGCGGTGTGCGATGAGGCGGTCTTCGCTGCCCCCGAGGCGCTCGGGACTCCCGTGCGCCCCCTGTCCCCATCGGTCGCCGGTGCCGTCTCCGCCCGGCCGAGGACCGGGGTGATCGTGTCCGTGGCGAGGGCGAGGACCCGCGGGTCATGGCTGGCGAGGACGACCCGGGTGTGCTCGGCCGCCTCGGCGATCATGGCGATGATGATCTCCGCATTGTCGTCGTCGAGGTGGGCCGTGGGTTCGTCGAGGACGAGCAGATCGGCGTCCTCCCGCATCCGGGCGCGGAGGCGGACGAGGGCGAGCCGGCGCAGCTGACCGGGGCTGAGCGCCCCCGTCGCCTGGTCGCGGTCGACGGGCAGGCCCGCCTCTCGCAGGGCAGCGGTCGCGTCGTCACCTGAGAGCCCGAAGGTTGCGAGCTCCTCGCCGACGGTCGTGCCGAAGGTCCGCGGGCTCTGCGGAACGAGGGCGGCCGGCTGGGAGGCGATCGTCGTCTCCGCACCTTCGGGAAGGCTGCCCGTCAGCGCTGAGAGCACCGTCGTCTTCCCCGCCCCCGAGGGACCGAGCACGGCAGTGATCCCGGGTTCCGTCGGCATCGTGTCCGCCCAGGTGATCGTCGTGCCGTCGGCGTAGACGGCCCGGTGGCCGCCTCCCGTCGCCGAGGCGCCGGCGCGGTCGCCGGGGACGGCGTCCTCCCCCCTGCGGTCGGGGTCGTCGAGCAGGGTGTGGGCCCGGTCGAAGGCGTCCCGACCGTTCTCACTGGCGTGGAAGCCGGCCCCGAGGGCCCGCAGCGGCATGAAGCACTCGGGGGCGAGGAGGAGTGCGAGGAGTCCGTCACTGAGCTCCATCGACCCGGACACGAGTCGGACGCCGATGACGACGGCGACGAGGGCGACGGAGATCGTCGCGATGAGTTCGAGGGCGAGGCTGGAGAGGAAGGCGACGCGCAGCGTCGTCAGACTCGCCGCATGGTAGTCGTCGCTGAGACGTCGCAGGGTGCGCGCGTGCTCGCGGGAGCGGCCGAGGCCGATGAGGACGGGCAGTCCCTCGGCGAGCTCGGCGAGGTGGTCCGAGAGCCGTTCGAGGGCGCGGAGGCTCTGCTTCGTCGTCTCCTCGGTGTAGCGGCCGATGAGGATCATGAAGAACGGCACGAGCGGGAGGCAGAGGACGATGATGATCGCCGAGAGCACATCGGCGAAGACGATCCGCACGAGGAGGACGGCCGGGACGATCGCGGCCTGCGCGAGGGCGGGGACGACGGTGGTGAAGTAGTCGTCGAGGTCGTCGATGCCGCGGGTGACGGTGACCGCGGCCTTCGCGCGGGGCTGGCCGGGGCGGCGCAGCAGAGTCCCGAGGATCCGGGAGCGCAGCCCCCGCTTGGCAGCGGCGGACTGCGCGGTTCCCAGGCTGTGGTCGGCCCACAGGCTCGCCCCGCGCAGGGCCGCCCCGAGCACGCCGAGGACGACCCAGAGCGGGACGGGCCCGAGGTCGAGGATCGTGCGCACGAGCGCCTCGGCGATGAAGACGATGCCGACCGCGCGGACGGCGGCCGAGGTGAGAGCGAGGACGAGGGACCTCCTGCCCCCGGGCAGGGACAGGAGGATCCCGATCGGTGAGCTCACGAGCGGATCGCCGCCGGCACCCGGTGGGCGTCGGGGATGTGCGATTCGGCGATCCGGTTGAGGAAGTGCCGGTAGCTGTAGATCTGGTAGCCGATGACGATCGGCAGGAAGATCGCGGTGACGATGAGCATGACGCCGAGGGTGTAGTCCGACGACGAGGCAGTGCCCACGGTCAGCGAGAACGCCGGATCGAGCGTCGAGGGCAGGACGTTCGGGTAGACGCCGGTGAAGACGGCGGCCATGCCCGCGAGGAGGAAGAGCCCATGGAGGAAGAACGCCTTCTTCTCCGCCCCCGCGCGGATCGCAACGTATGCTGCGATGATCGCGACGACGGCGATGCCGACGGGCACGACGAGCCACGTGCGGTTGAGGATCGCGAGGACGAACCAGATGAGCATCGGCACGGAGCACACGAGCATCGACTTCGTCGCCCAGCGCCGGGCCTTCGCCCGCAGTTCGCCCTCGGTCTTGAGCGTGAGGAAGAGGAGGCCGTGGACGAAGCAGAAGGTCACCCCGGCGAGACCGCCGAGGACGGCAGGCCAGCCGAACCACGCGAAGGCTCCGCCGACGAGGTCGCCGTTCTCATTGAGCGGCAGACCTGTCGTCGTGGTCACGAGGAGGGCGCCGATGAGGAAGGCGGTGACCGTCGAGCCGATCGCCATCGCCCAGGTCCAGAACGTCAGCCACCGCTGGGTGTGGCCCTTGCCGCGGTACTCGATGGCCACGGCACGGAAGATCAGCCCGAGCAGGCAGAGCGTGAGCGGGATGTAGAGGGCGCTGAAGAGCGAGGCGTACCAATGCGGGAACGCCGCGAACATCGCCCCGCCGGCGGTGATCAGCCACACCTCGTTGCCGTCCCAGACGGGACCGATCGAATTGAGCAGGACGCGCTTGCCGCGCTCGTCCTTGGTGAAGATCGGCATGAGCATGCCGACGCCGAGATCGAACCCGTCGAGGAAGAGGTATCCGATCCACAGGACTGCGATGAGGACGAACCAGATCGTCGCAAGAATCTCCATCGGTCTTCTCCTCCTCAGTAGGCGAACGACAGAACGTCGTCGTCTTTGCCGGTGATGGTCGGTTTGTGATTGGACTCGGCGAGTTCGGGCATCGCCGAGGCGACCCCTCCCCTGATGTACTTCGTGAGCAGTTTGAGCTCGACGACCATCAGTCCGCCGTAGACGAGGGTGAGGCTGATCAGCGAGAACAGCAGCATCGCCGGCGTCACCTGGGGCGAGAGCGCGGCCTGGGTGAACATGTACACCCCGTCGAGCTGCGCCGGGTTCGGAGCGACGACGAAGGGCTGACGGCCCATCTCGGTGAAGATCCACCCGGCCGAGTTCGCGATGAACGGCGCGGCGATCGCCAGCAGCGCCCCGCGCATCAGCCAGGTCGAGGTCGGCACCGTCCCCTTGCGAGTCAGCCACAGTCCGACGACGCAGACACCGGCGGCGATGATGCCGAAGCCGATCATGGCGCGGAAGCCCCAGTACGTGACGATCATGATGGGCTG
The DNA here is from genome assembly GCF_012027885.1 of Brevibacterium sp. LS14. Classification (NCBI taxonomy): domain Bacteria; kingdom Bacillati; phylum Actinomycetota; class Actinomycetes; order Micrococcales; family Brevibacteriaceae; genus Brevibacterium; species Brevibacterium sp. LS14. Next base: position 109,231 of record NZ_SJXG01000060.1, on the reverse strand, counting down.
GTAGTTGATCGGCTCGCCCGCATGCTCGCCGTAGCGCGGATCGTCGGGGATCGTCGTGCCGTAGCGCTCCTGGTACTCCGGCAGCAGCGTCGTGACACCGTGGACGGGAGTCTCGAAGTCGCCATTGGCGAGGAACGAGAGCAGACCCGGGATCTCGAGGACGTTCTGGACCTCGGAGCACTTGTTCGAGGCGGGGTCGCCGATCGTGAGCACAGAGAACTCGGTGCCGTCGTGGCAGGCGCCCTCGGCCGAGGCCATCTTCATCGGCTGCTGCTCGAACATGAGCTTGGCCTGGATGTCGCCGGTGATCGAGACGCCGGCGAAGGCGATGATGCCGGTGATCGCTCCGATCCGCAGAGAGGTGATCCACACCTTGTAGTCGATCTTGTCGCGTCCGGGAACGTCCGCAGCGCTGCCGACGATGACCTTGCCGTCGGCTCCGACGGAGTCGATGCCGTCCTTGCGCCGACGGTAGAGGTGGTACCACGAGATGCCGACGAGGAAGCTGCCGCCGACGGCGAGGGCGCCGAAGAGGGTGTGGGTGTAGGCCGCGATCGCGGTGTTGTTGCCGAGCACCGCCCAGACATCGGTCATCACGGGCTTGCCGTCGACGAGTTCGACGCCGACGGGGTGCTGCATCCACGAGTTCGCGACGATGATGAAGAACGCTGAGATCCACGAGCCGATGACCGCGCACCACAGCGCGGTCAGGTGGAGCCAGCGCGGCAGTCGTCCCCAGCCGAAGATCCACATGCCGAGGAACGTCGATTCGAGGAAGAAGGCGAGCAGAGCCTCCATCGCCAGCGGGGCACCGAAGACGTCGCCGACGAAGCGGGAGTATTCGCTCCAGGCCATGCCGAACTGGAATTCCTGGACGAGACCGGTGGCCACGCCCATGATGAAGTTGATGAGGAAGAGCTTGCCGAAGAACTTCGTCGCCCGCAGGTAGACCTCGTTGCCCGTGCGGTGGTAGATGGTCTGGAGGATCGCGACGAGCATGCCGAGCCCGAGGGTGAGCGGAACCATCCAGAAGTGGTAGACCGTGGTGATGCCGAACTGCCAACGGCCGATGAGCACCGGATCCAGTTCCATGGGCTTCTCCAATCCTGTCGTCGAGGGAATCTTTCTACAACACGTAGAATTCTACGCCCGGTAGAAGTCGGTTGGACAACGTCTCACAGTGCGACTCATCACGTCCCGGAAACCGCATCGGCGTCGCGGCAGATTCCGCGGCACCAGGTCGAACCCACCGCGCACAGAGGCCGGCCTCACATGGAATTCGACATTGCGTAGAGGTAGAATGAGCGGACAAGGCGAATGGACTTCTCGAAGGACAAGGGAATCGTGGGAACACTGGGCGAACTCGAACGCAGCGTCATGGACGCCATCTGGGTCCACGACGACGGACTGAGCGCAGCCGAGCTGCGCGACGCCCTCGCTGATCGGGATCTCGCTCTGACGACGATCCACACCGTTCTCACCCGGCTGGAGAAGAAGGGTTTCGTCACCCGCGACCGCAGCGTCCGCCCGCACCGCTACATCGCGGTGTCGACGCGTGAGGACCACGTCGCCGAACTCATGACCGAGGTGCTCTCCCAGGCCCCGGATCGCCAGGCTGTCCTCGCCCGCTTCCTCGGCACCGTGACCGAGGCCGACGAGAACACCCTGCGCAACCTGCTCGGACGCAACCACTCCTCGCGTTCCTGACGGCCGGCCGAGTTCCACCATGATCCTCGTGGGATGCCTTCTGGCGATCCTCGCATTCCTGCTGGCGTGGCCCGTGCCTGCGCTGCTGCGGCGATTCCGCAGCGATCCGATCTCCGAGGTCATCCTCTGGCAGGCGGTCGGCCTCTCCGGCGGCCTCTCCCTCATCGGAGCGGCACTCGCCTTCGCCGTCGACCCTGCGTCCACCAGTCTGCCCCACGGCCTCTGGGATCTCGTGCGCGGCGAATCCCACGCGAAGCTCTCGATCTTCGCGTGGACGTTCCTCATCATCGCGCTCGTGCTGATCGGGCGCCTCCTCGGCTGCCTGGCGCTGACGTTCTACTCAGCGCGGAGGACTCGACTGCGTCATGCCGAGATATTACACCTGCTCAGCGAACCATCCCAGAACTATCCCGACACGCGCATCATCTCCTCCGACGAGGCCGTGGCGTACTGCCTTCCGCAGGGCCCGCGCAAGGGCACAGCCGTGCTCTCAACAGGGCTCCTTGAGGTCCTCAGCGAAGACGAGCGATCCGCGGTCATCGCCCACGAAAAGGCGCACCTCGATTTTCGTCACGATATCCTTGTCATTCCCTTCGCCGCCTGGCACCGGGCGCTGCCGTTCTTCTCGGCCACCGCGATCGGACTGAATTCGGTCAACCGGCTCATCGAGTTCATGGCCGACGACCAGGCCCGTGAGCGCATCGATCCGGCCGTGCTCGCCCGAGCCGTGTCGGCGGCGGCCCGCATCAGTCCCGAGCATCGGGAAGAGCTGAGCGCCGAGCGCATCGAGCGGCTCTGCCAACCCCGGCACCCGGCCCGGGCGATGGTGCGGCTGGTCTCGTGTCTGGCCGCCGCCGGTCTGCTGCTCATCCCGACGGTGCTCCTCTTCGTTCCCGTCCCCGCCCTCACCTGAGATCCGGGTCGGCTCCCCCGACGACGAGCCGACCGCGCCAGCCGCTCAGCTGTCGATGCGTTCGGCGTCGAGGATCGCGGCGCCGGAGACGATGAACTCCTTGCGGGGGCCCACCGACGAGCCCATGAGGAGCTCGAAGGTCCGCTCCGCCGCCTCGGCGTCGGCCATCGTCACCCGCCGCAGGGTGCGGTCGGCGGGGTCCATGGTCGTCTCCGCGAGCTGGTCGGCGTCCATCTCTCCGAGGCCCTTGTACCGCTGGATCGGCTCCTTGTACGTCTTCTTCGACTTGTCGAGCTTCTTGAGCAGCGCGTGGAGTTCGGCCTCGGAATACGTGTAGACGATCTCGTTGGGGGTGCCGCGCTTCGTGACGATCTCCACCCGGTGCAGCGGCGGAACGGCGGCGAAGACCCGACCCTCCTCGACGAGCGGCTTCATGTACCGGAAGAAGAGCGTGAGCAGCAGCGTCCTGATGTGGGCGCCGTCGACGTCGGCATCGGTCATGATGATGACCCGACCGTACCGAGCCGATTCGAGGTCGAAGCTGCGGCCCGAGCCGGCCCCGATGACCTGGATGAGTGCGGCGCACTCGACGTTGGCGAGCATATCGGACAGCGACGCCTTCTGAACGTTGAGGATCTTGCCGCGGATCGGGAAGAGCGCCTGGTAGTCGGAGTTGCGGGCGGCCTTCGCCGTGCCCATCGCCGAGTCGCCCTCGACGATGAAGAGCTCGGTGGTCTCGACTCCGCTGTCGCGGCAGTCGTAGAGCTTCGCCGGCAGCGATGAGGCCTCGAGCGCGGTCTTACGGCGCTGGTTCTCCTTGTGGGTGCGCGCGGAGATCCGCGACTTGAGCTCGGCGACGACCTTCTCCATGAGGACAGCGGCCTGCTGCTTCTCCGCACGCTTCGTCGAGGAGAGTACGGCTCCGAGCTGGGCTTCGACGGTCTTCGCGACGATCTGGCGGACCGCGGCGGTGCCGAGGACCTCCTTCGTCTGCCCCTCGAACTGGGGTTCGGCGAGCTGGACGGTGACGACGGCGGTGAGCCCGGCGAGGACGTCGTCCTTCTCCAGCCTGTCCTTGCCGAGCTTGAGCTTGCGGGCGTTGGCCTCGACCGCTTTGCGCATCGCCTTGAGCGTGGCCTGTTCGAAGCCGGCGAGGTGGGTGCCGCCGTGCGGAGTGGCGACGACGTTGACGAAGCTCTTGATCTTCGTGTCGTAGCCGGTTCCCCAGCGCAGCGCCACGTCGACGCCGACCTCACGTTCGACCTCCTTCGACACGAGGTGGCCGGAGGAGTCGAGGACCGGCACGGTCTCCTTGAACGATCCCGTCGACTGCATCCGCCACGTGTCGGTGATCGGGGGGTCGATCGAGAGGTGGTCGACGAATTCGGTGATCCCGCCGTCGAAGCGGAAGTCCTCGACGCGTTCGGCGATGACCTCACCGGTCTCGTCACGGGCGACACCCCGGCGGTCGACGATCGTGAGCTCGAGGCCGGGGACGAGGAACGCCGTCTGGCGGGCGCGTTCGACGAGGTGCTGGTAGTCGAACTGGGCGCTGCCGAGGAAGATCTGCGGATCGGCCCAGTAGTGGACCTTCGTGCCGGTGACCCCGCGCTTGGCCTTGCCGACGATCTCGAGGCCGGTCGCCTCGTGGAACTCCTCGAAGGGGCTGTCCGGGCTCGGGGCGCCCCCCGAGTCGTCGAAACGACCGGGGACGCCTCGGCGGAACGACATCTTGTGGACCTTCGACCCGCGGGTGACCTCGACGTCGAGACGCGAGGACAGGGCGTTGACGACGGAGGCGCCGACACCGTGGAGACCGCCCGAGGCGGCGTAGGAGGAGCCGCCGAACTTGCCGCCGGCGTGGAGTTTGGTCATGACGACCTCGACCCCGGTCAGCCCCGTCTTCGGTTCGATGTCGACGGGAATGCCGCGACCGTGGTCGGTCACCGCGACGGAGCCGTCGGGTTCGAGCTCGATGAGGATGGACGAACCGAACCCGCCGAGGGCTTCGTCGACGGCGTTGTCGATGATCTCCCACAAGCAGTGCATGAGCCCGCGGGAGTCGGTCGTTCCGATGTACATGCCCGGTCGCTTCCGCACGGCCTCGAGGCCGGACAGCACGGACAGATGGCGGGCGCCGTAGCTTTCCTCTTCCACACTCTTCCTCTCGTTCGATTGAATTCTAATCGTCCGACTCCCGGGCGGCGGGCTGCGGGGGCACCGTGTCGGCTCCGAATGCTGGGACAATGGACTCATGACAACTCTGCGCCGCACCTCGCACCCGCCCCGCGGCACGCTCGCCTGGGCGAGCACCCTCGTCGCGGCGGCGATGCTCACCGGCTGCGCGCAGGGACCCTCTCCCGCCGCCGACCCGCCCTCGGTCGCTCCGGAGCCGTTGGCCACATCCGCCTCGGCGGCGGAGACTCCTGCGGCCGACGAGCTGACGGGGCGGACCATCGCGCTCGACCCCGGGCACAACGGCGGCAATGCCGCGAACCCCGATGAGATCGCGCGGCGGGTCCCCGACGGTCGCGGCGGGACGAAGGCGTGCAACACGACGGGCACCGCCACCGACGACGGATACGCGGAATCCGCTTTCGCGTGGGCAGTGGCCCAGCTGCTCGCCGACGACCTCGAGGCCAAGGGAGCGAGAGTGATCATGAGCCGCGAGAACGATGACGGGGTCGGTCCGTGCGTCGACGAGCGCGGCACCTTCGCCGACGATGCCGACGTGCTCGTGAGCATCCACGCCAACGGCAGCGAGTCGACGAGGACGAAGGGCTACCACGTCATCGTCGCCGACCCCGGGACGAGTCCCGAACTCGAGGAGCAGTCGAGCGCGCTCGCGTTGTCCGTGAGCACGGCGATGGCCGAGTCGTTCACCCCGAATCAGGCCTACGGAGAGGATGCGATCAGTCCGCGCCCCGACCTCGCCGGGCTCAACAACGCCTCGGTGCCCGCGGTCATCGTCGAATGCGGGGAGATGCGCAACCCCGACGAGGCCGAGGTGATGGAATCCGAGGACGGGCGGCGGCGCTACGCCGAGGCGATCGCTGCGGGCATCGTCGACTGGCTCTGAGTCCCCCGTCCGCCGCGCAGGGACCCCTGGAGACGCGACGACGTCGGGCACGGCACCAGAAAGTGCCGTGCCCGACGTCGTCGCAGCTGTGACCGCGATCAGTCCAGGTAGTCGCGCAGGACCTGCGAGCGCGACGGATGGCGCAGCTTCGCCATCGTCTTCGATTCGATCTGGCGGATCCGCTCACGGGTGACCCCGTAGACCTTGCCGATCTCGTCGAGGGTCTTCGGCTGCCCGTCGTTGAGGCCGAAGCGCATCGAGACGACGCCGGCCTCACGCTCGGAGAGCGTGTCGAGGACCGAGTGGAGCTGCTCCTGGAGCAGGGTGAAGCTCACGGAGTCCGAGGGCACGACGGCCTCTGAGTCCTCGATGAGGTCACCGAACTCGGAGTCGCCGTCCTCGCCGAGGGGCGTGTGCAGGGAGATCGGCTCGCGGCCGTACTTCTGCACTTCGACGACGCGCTCGGGCGTCATGTCGAGCTCCTTCGCGAGCTCTTCGGTGCTCGGTTCGCGGCCGAGGTCCTGGAGCATCTGGCGCTGGACGCGGGCGAGCTTGTTGATGACCTCGACCATGTGGACCGGAATGCGGATCGTGCGCGCCTGGTCGGCCATGGCGCGGGTGATCGCCTGCCGGATCCACCACGTCGCGTACGTCGAGAACTTGAAGCCCTTCGTGTAGTCGAACTTCTCCACGGCGCGGATGAGACCGAGGTTGCCCTCCTGGATGAGGTCGAGGAAGAGCATGCCGCGGCCCGTGTAGCGCTTGGCGAGGGAGACGACGAGACGGAGGTTCGCTTCGAGGAGGTGGTTCTTCGCGATCCGCCCGTCGTGGATGATCCACTTGTAGTCCATCGTCAGGCGCGGGTCGCTCACCTCGCCCTCCTCGAGGAGGTGCTCGGCGTACATTCCGGCCTCGATGCGCTTGGCGAGGTCGACCTCCTCAGCGGCGTTGAGCAGCGCGACCTTGCCGATCTGCTTGAGGTAGTCCTTGACCGGGTCGGCGGTCGCACCGGCGGAGACGACCTGCTGGGCAGGGGCGTCGTCCTCGTCGGCGTCGGAGACGATGAAGCCGCCGGCCTCGGTGACCGCGGCGTTCTTCTCCTTCTCCTCGGAGTTCTTCGTCTCCGTCGACTCGGAGGGGCTGAGCTCGGTGGCGAGCGCATCCGCGGTCGGCTCGACCTCGTCGGTCGACTCGAGGTCCGCGTCGGACTTCTTCTTCGTGGTCGTCTCTTCGCTCGGCTCAGTGGACTTCTTCGCGGCCGTCGTCTTCTTCGCCGTTGCGGTCTTCTTCGCGGCGGTCTTCTTCGCCGGTGCCTTCTTCGTCGCCTCGGTCGTCGCCGAATCGGTGTCGCCGGCGGGGGCCTTCTCCGCCGCCTTCTTGGCCGTGGTCCTCTTCGCCGTCGTCGACTTCGCGGTCGTCTTCTTCTCGGCCGTCGACTTCTTCGCCGCCGTCGTCTTCGCTCGCGTGGTCGTCGACGTCTTCGTCGCCTTCTTCCCCTTCGCCGCTGTGGTCGTGGAGCCGCCCGTGGACGCCGTCGCGGACGTGGCCTCGGACTCCTCAGTCACCGTTTTCCTGTCGACTGTCGGCACGTGTACACCTTTCGCGAGCGTTCATACTTCCCGATTGCACCAGGACACTACTAAGACCCTTGTCAAGAGGGCGCAGAGTTCGTGCCCGCGGGGACGATCGCAGAACTGTCCCACTATGCAATGACAGGGTCAACGCACAATCCTCGCACGTTATTCCGTGTCCTGTCCATTCCGCGGCCGGTTCCTGCCGGCGCGGCGTCCCGCCGCGTCAGAGGTCGCGTGCTCCCCGCGGTTCGGGCATGAGCCACTGCGGGAGGAACCCCTGACCGATCGCCGAGACGAGGAGTTCGGCCAGCGAATGGTGCGGGTCGTGGTCGAGCGCGGCGAACGCGTACTGCTCGGCCAGGGTCGATCCGCCGAGCGACCAGTGGAACCACGCGATCACTCCGTAGGCGGTCGCGAGCGTCTCGGGACCGGACCAGTGGACGTACGCCTCGCACAGGTCGATGGCGAGCAGGATGTCGCGGGGCTGCGGGGCGCGCGCGGACAGGCCGATCATCTGCTCGGCGGCCAGCCGCGAGGCCCCGGCGCGGCGGGCCGCGCGGGCGAGCTCGGCCGGGGCGAGGCGGCACATCCGCTTGGGGAGGAAGTCGGGGTGGTCGAAGCTGAGGATCATCTCGAGGGCGTCGCGCGACCACTTCGCCGCGAGCAGGCGGTCGAAGGCGCAGACCACGTCGGGGGTCATGAGCGCCTCGAGTCGCTCCCGGTCGAAGGCCTCGGTCCCCGCCCGCATCTCGAGCAGGGTCGGATAGATCTCGCCGAGGCGGCCGAAGCTCTCCTCGACGCTCGGGCGGGGATCGGCGGCGCCGCTGCGGTACTCGGCAGCCGCCTCGGCGTCCACCGGTCGGACGACGAGGTCCGCGGGCCCGGCGGCCGGGGCGGATCCGGTCGAGACGAGCTCGGTCGCGCACGCCGAGGACTGGGCGAGGGCGATGTCGGTGCCGGGATCCTCGCCGTCGTCGATGCGACCGAAGCGTCCGCCGCTCACCCACCACGCGCTCAGGGTCGCGATGCCCGCATCGCCGAGCGCCGTCGCCATCTCATCGGTCGCGGCGCGCACGAGTCCGCGGTGCAGTCCCGCATAGTCCTCATCGAACCAGTCCTCGTCGGCATCGTCGTCGCAGACGCTGTCCCCGCCGGCACCGTCCCCGAACCCGACACGATCGCCGACCCCGTCCCCGTGCCCACGGGTCGGCCCGAAGCGCTCGGGGACGGCACCGGCGGGGATGTAGTCGTCGTCGTAGAGGATGAGGAAGACCCCGCTCGGCGCACACGCCCGGCACACGAGATCGCGCAACCACTCACCTCCCTCCGCGAGCGTCATCGCAGCCGTCTCGAGGTCGAAGTCGACGCGCATCGTCGTCCCGCACGACTGCACGCCGTCGCCGTCGGTGACGACGAGGATGGCGACGAGGCTGCTCGCCGGGGTGTATCCAAGGGTGTGCGGCACGATCCCGATGAGATCCTCGGCCGTCTTCGCTGGCGTGTCCATGCCCACAGTCGACTCCCCCGTCCCGGCCGTGCGCCAGAGCCGCGGTCCCGGCTGTGGACGGAGCCTGGCCGTGCACAGGCCGAGCGCACACGAGTCGGCGTCGCCGTCCACACGCGCCCGGGCGGCGAATTGCCCTCGGCGGCGAACTGGCATAGAAGTGAGGGGTGGCGAAGAGACGGATATTCACAGCCCCGAGCACACAGGTCGTTCCGATCGCAACCGGGGAGGCCCGGCTGGAGAAGGTCGACGGAGAACCCGACAGCTACGTCCTCCACGTCAACGGCGTGCCGTCGTCGTCGATCACGCTCAGCGATCCCGCCAGGCTCGACTTCGAATACCTCGACTGGATGTCACGGATCATCGAGGCCGCCCTTCCCGACGGCTCGCTGCGGGCGATCCACCTCGGTGCCGCAGGCTGCGCGCTGGCCCGCGCGCTCGATGCCCGCCGACCCGGCTCACGACAGACGGCGATCGACATCGACCCCGTGCTCATCGAGCATGTCCGGACCTGGTTCGCCCTTCCCCGCTCCCCCGCCCTGGCGCTGCGCGCCGGGGACGCCGCCGAGGAGATCGCGGCCTTCCGCGACGACACCGCCGACGTCATCGTCCGTGACGCGTTCTCCCACGACTCCGTTCCCGAGAGCCTGCAGACCCCGGGGTTCTATGCCGAATGCGCTCGCGTCCTGCGCCCCGCAGGCCTCTTCCTCGCCAATGTTCCCGATTCCGGCGACCATCGGGTGCTGCGGGCCGAGCTCGAAGCCGCCGGCTCGGCGTTCTCCCATGTCGCCGCCGCCTCCGAGTCCGGGGTCCTCAAAGGCAGGCGCCGCGGCAACGTCGTCGTCGCCGCGGCACAGGAGCCGTTGCCGGATTCGGCGCTCGACCGTTCGCTGCGCACGGCGGCGACGATGGCGCGGTGGCTGAGCGCAGAGGAGCTGCGCGCCCGATTCGGCAGGTGAGCACCTCAGTGACGGCGAACACACCGTCCAGGTGACGGCCCGACTACTCCCGTCGCCCAAAGTTCGGCATAATTGAATGCCGATTGGAAGGTGAGATGAGCGAGACTTCAGAAATCCGCGTCGAACAGAGCAAGCTCGACGAACTCTACGCACGACTCGACGAGCTGCGCGATGAGACCACCGCCCGTCTGGGGACCGTCCGGATCTCCGAGGTCGGGGGAAACCACCAGCACCGCAGCGAACGCGACGCCTTCGCCACCCTGTACGAGGACCAGCTCATCCGCCTCAACAGCGCTGAGGACGGACTGTGCTTCGGTCGCCTCGACTTCAGGGACTCGGACGAACCGAGCTACATCGGGCGCATCGGACTCACCGACGCCGACCGCAAGCAGATCCTCATCGACTGGCGCGCTCCCGCATCCGAGCCCTTCTACCAGTCGACCGCGGCGAACCCGGAAGGCGTCGTGCGCCGCCGCCACCTCGTGACGAAGAACCGCCGGGTCACCGATGTCGAGGACGACGTCCTCGACATCGACGCGCTCGACGACTCCCAGCGCTCGGCGCTCCAGGGTGAGGGCGCCCTCATCGCCGCACTCACCACGCATCGGACGGGCCGGATGGGTGACATCGTCGCGACCATCCAGGCCGAGCAGGATGCGATCATCCGCCAGCCCCTCCAGGGCGTCCTCGTCGTCCAGGGAGGACCGGGCACCGGCAAGACCGCCGTCGCCCTCCACCGCGCCGCGTACCTCCTCTATCGGCACCGCGAGCGGATCGCGAAGTCCGGCGTCCTCCTCGTCGGCCCCTCTCCGGTGTTCCTCAAGTACATCGAGAAGGTCCTGCCCAGCCTCGGCGAGACCGGTGCGCTGCTGCTCACCCCCGGACAGCTCTACCCGGGTCTCGACACCGAGATCTCCGACGATCCCGTCGTCGCCGAGATCAAGGGACGCTCCGCGATGGCGAGAGTGCTCGCCCACCACATCGCCAACTACGAGCGGGTGCCCGAGCACGACGAACGGCTCCGGGTGGGAGCCCACACGGTGCTCCTGCGCCGCAAGGACGTGCGCTCGGCCAGGGAGCGCGCCCGCCGCAGCGGGGACCCCCACAACGCAGCGCGCACCGGCTTCGTCTCGGGCCTGCTCAAGACCCTCGCCGAGGACCTCGCCGTGCAGATGGGACTCGACGGCGCGGGCGAGCGGCTGCCGGAGCTCCTCGACGAGCTGCGCTCCGCCGTCGACGTCCGCCGCGCGCTCAATCTCGCGTGGTTCCCCATCAGCCCCGGCGATGCCCTCCGCGCGCTGCTGACCAAACCCCACAAACTCGAGGCTGCTGCGGCAGGCGTGCTCACCCCGGACGAGCAGGCAGAGCTCATCCGCCCGGTCGACGCGCCGCTGACGATCGAGGACGCTCCCCTCCTCGACGAGCTCGCGGAGCTGCTCGGCTCGACCCCGCAGCAGACCGCGGCCCGGGACGAATCCGCCCGGGAGTACGCCGAGGCCGTCGTCGACATGACCGAGACCTCGTCGATCGTCAGCGCCGAGACCCTCGCCGCGCGGTGGGCCGAGGAGGGACCGGCGACGACGCTCGCCGAACGCGCGATCGAGGACCGGGAATGGACGTACGGCCACCTCGTCGTCGACGAGGCCCAGGAGCTCTCGCCGATGCAGTGGCGGGTCCTCTTCCGCCGCGTGCCCTCGAAGTCGGCGACCCTCGTCGGCGACCTCGCGCAGGCCTCGCACAGCGACAGCTCCCGGACCTGGGGATCGATCCTCTCCGAGTTCGTCGGCGACCGCTTCGCCCTCGAGGTCCTCACCGTCTCCTACCGCACCCCGCAGGCGGTGATGGATCTCGCCAACTCCTACCTCCACCGCCACTTCCCGCAGCTCGAGCTCGTCGAGTCCGTGCGTCAGGGCGGGCACCCGCCGAGGCTGGTGTCCTATCCCGACACCGCGGCCGTCATCGCGGGCCTCCCCGAGGCGACCGCGGAGGAGGTCGATGCCGTCGCGGGTGGGAAGATCGCCGTCATCGCCCCCGAGGTCCTTCTCGATTCCGTCGCCGAGGTGCTCGCGGGCTTCGACGTCGGGCGCTCGGCGGCCGGGCTCGACCATCAGATCGCGGTGATCACCCCGCAGCAGGCCAAGGGCCTCGAGTTCGATTCGGTGCTCATCGTCGAGCCGGGGCTCATCGCGCCCGTGGGCGGCGACGAGGGTGTCGGCGCGCTCTACGTCGCGCTCACCCGCACGACGGACCGCCTCGGCGTGCTCGCCGCCGCACCGACGGAGCTCGCCGAACTCGGTCTCGACTGACACGAAGTCCCCACGCGACGACCATGGTCGTTGCGTGGGGACTTCTTCTGCTCTCACCAGCACGAACGGCCGGAATCGCCGCTCACTGCCCGGGAACGTAGAAGGCCGCTTGACGGTTCGGCTTCCCCTCCGAACCGCAAGCGGCCACGCACCATAGGCGCGCACTGACAATGGTACACAACTATGGACGTGATCGCGGAATCCCGGGCGAGATTTTCCGAAGAATCTTCAGTCCTCGAAGTCCTCGGGCACCGCTTGACGTGAATCGCCGGAGCGCAGGGCCGCATCGGCGCGCAGCGAATCGATCGCCGCTTCGAAGTCCTCGAGCGAATCGAAGCCCTGATAGACGCTCGCGAAGCGCAGGTAGGCGACCTGGTCGAGTTCGCGCAGCGGTTCGAGGATGCTCAGCCCGACCTCGTCCGCGTCGATCTCCGCGATCCCCTTCGAGCGGATGTCCTCCTCGACCTTCTGGGCGAGCTTCGCAAGGTCGTCGTCGCCGACCGGGCGGCCCTGGCAGGCCTTGCGGACGCCGGACATGATCTTCTGGCGGGAGAACTCCTCGGTCACGCCGGAGCGCTTGATCACCGACAGGCTCGTCGCCTCCATCGTCGTGAAGCGGCGTCCGCAATGGCGGCACTGCCTCCGACGGCGGATCGCCGCCCCGTCCTCGCTCGTCCGCGAATCGACCACCCGGGAATCGGACTCCCGGCAGAATGGACAGCGCATATCACTCCTCGAAGCGGATGGCCACGGCACGTCCGTGGGCCGGAAGGTTCTCGGTCCGCGCGAGCGCCACGACATGGTCCCTGACCTCGCCGAGCGCCGGACGCGAATAGTCGATGACCTGGCTGACCTTGAGGAACGAATGGACGCCGAGACCCGAACCGTGGGCGGCGGTGCCCATGGTCGGGAGCACGTGGTTCGATCCTGCACAGTAGTCGCCGAGCGAGACCGGAGCGTACGGGCCGACGAAGACCGCTCCCCCGTTGACGATCCGTGCGGCCACGGCGCGGTCGTCGGCGGTGTGGATCTCGACGTGCTCACCGGCGTAGGCGTTGACGACGGTGATCGCGTCGTCGAGGTCGTCGACGAGGACGAGGGCGGACTGGCTGCCGGCCAGGGCCGTGCGGATCCGCTCGGCATGGGCGGCCTCCGGGACCTGCCGCTCGAGCTCGGCCTCCACCGCCTCGAGCAGGGGCTGCGAGTCGGTGACGAGCACGGAAGCGGCGAGTTCGTCGTGCTCGGCCTGGCTGATGAGGTCGGCTGCGACGAAGGCCGGATCGGCCGTGGCATCGGCGAGGACGATGATCTCGGTCGGCCCGGCCACGGCGTCGATGCCCACGTGCGAGCGTACGAGCGACTTCGCCGCGGCGACGTAGGCGTTGCCGGGGCCGGTGATGAGGTCGACCGGTTCGAGCACCTCGGCGTCGTCGAAGCCGTAGGCCAGCGCCCCGATCGCCTGCGCTCCGCCCATCGCCCACACCTCGTCGACGCCGAGCATGTGGGCGGTGGCGAGGACCACCGGGTGCGGGAGGCCGTCGGCCTGGGGAGGGCTGGCGATCGCCAGCGACTGGGCACCTGCGGCCTGCGCGGGGACGACGTTCATGACGACCGTCGACGGGTAGACGGCGAGTCCGCCGGGGACATAGAGGCCGACGCGTTCGATGGGCAGGCTGCGGGTGGTCACCTCGGCTCCGGGACCGAGTTCGGTCCGGACGTCGGTGGGCACCTGGTCGGCAGCGACGCGGCGGGTGCGCTCGATCGTCTCCTCAAGCGCGGCCCTGACCTCGGGGTCGAGGTCGGCCGCCGCCTGCGCGAGCGCCTCGGCGGGCACCCGCAGCGTCTCCGGACGGACTCCGTCGAAGCGTTCGGTGAGGTCGGCGACGACACTCGAGCCGCCGACTGCGACGGAGTCGAGGAGCTCGGCGACCCGCCGTTCGACGTCGGCATGGGTCTCCGCCGCCCGAGGCAGTCGCTGCCGGAGGAATCGTCGGCTCAGGGTCTCACCGCGGAAGTCGAGAATGTTCACCAGACCATTCTAGTCCCGCGGTCGCGGGCTCCCGACGCCGCATCAGGCGCTGAGGCAGCGGGAGCCGAGGAGTGCCTTGAGGTCGCCGTAGAGGCTCGGGTTCGGGTCGACGCGGATCGACCGGTCGAGACGCATGACGGTCTGCCGGCCGGGCTGGGTGAGGACGAGGTGGACGTCCGTGTGGCCCTTGTTCGCTTCGAGGATGCGCCGCAGCTTCTCGGCCATCTCCTCGGTCGCCTTCTCCATCGGCACGATGAGGTTGAGCGGCCGGTCGCCGGGATCCGTGATGTCGGGGATCGTCATCGACATCGCCATGAGCGAGGTCGGCCGGTCGTCGGACTGACGGATCCGCCCGGTCAGGGAGATGACGAGGTCGGTGGCGAGCAGGCTCGCGACCGGTTCGTACGTGTCTCCGAAGAACATCACCTCGACCTCGGCGTCGAGGTCCTCGAGCGTGACGATCGCGTACGGCTTGCCGGAGTTCTTCGACACCTTCCTCGTGACCTGGGTGATCATCCCGCAGACCTTGATCTGCGAACCGTCGGGGCGGTGCGATTCGGGGTCGACCACCTCGGCGATGGAGGCATCGGACTCTGCGGCGAGCACCCCTTCGAGGCCGTTGAGGGGATGGTCGGAGACGTAGAGGCCGATCATGTCGCGTTCGAACGCGAGCTTCTCCTTCTTCTCCCACTCGGGGCGGTCGGGGATCGCGACGGAGAAGCTCGGCCCGTCGTCGCCGCCGTCGAGGCCGGCGAAGAGGTCGAACTCGCCGATCGCCTCCTTGCGCTTGACGCCGATGACCGAGTCGACGGCCTCCTCATGGACCTCGACGAGGGAGCGGCGGGTGTGTCCGAGCGAATCGAAGCCTCCGGCCTTGATGAGCGATTCGATCGTGCGCTTGTTGCACACGTGGCTCGGGACCTTGTCGAGGAAGTCGGTGAACGAGGTGTACGAGCCCTTCTCCTCACGCGCGGCGACGATGCCGTCGACGACGTTGCCGCCGACGTTGCGCACCGCGCCCATGCCGAAGCGGATGTCCTCGCCGACCGGGGTGAAGTGGAGTGCGGACTCGTTGACATCGGGCGGGAGCACCGTGATCCCGAGGCGGCGGCACTCGTTGAGGTAGATCGCGAGCTTGTCCTTGTTGTCGCCCACCGAGGTGAGCAGGGCCGCCATGTATTCGGCCGTGTAGTGCGCCTTGAGGTAGGCCGTCCAGTAGGAGACGACTCCGTAGGCCGCGGAGTGGGCCTTGTTGAACGCGTAGTCGGAGAAGGGCAGGAGGATGTCCCAGAGCGCCTGCGCGGCGGCCTCGGAGTATCCGCGCTCCTTCATGCCCCCGAAGAAGCCGACCTGCTGCTTGTCGAGCTCGGCCTTCTTCTTCTTGCCCATCGCGCGCCGGAGGATGTCGGCCTGACCGAGCGAGTAGCCGGCGACCTTCTGCGCGATCGCCATCACCTGCTCCTGGTAGATGATGAGGCCGAAGGTCGTGTCGAGGATCTCCTTGAGCGGTTCGGCGAGCTCCGGATGGATCGGGGTGACCTCCTGGAGGCCGTTCTTGCGCAGGGCGTAGTTCGTGTGCGAGTCCGCACCCATCGGGCCTGGACGGTAGAGGGCCAGCGTCGCCGAGATGTCCTCGAAGTTGTCGGGCTTCATCATCCGCAGCAGCGCGCGCAGGCCGCCGCCGTCGAGCTGGAAGACGCCGAGCGTGTCCCCGCGGGTGAGGAGTTCGTAGGCGCCCCGGTCGTCGAGCTCCAGGTGTTCGAGATCGAGGTCGAAGTCCCGGTTGGCTTTGATGTTCTCGACGGCGTCGGAGATGATCGTGAGGTTCCGCAGACCGAGGAAGTCCATCTTGATCAGCCCGAGGCCCTCTGAGGTCGGGTAGTCGAACTGGGTGATGACCTGGCCGTCCTGGAAGCGGCGCATGATCGGGATGACGTCGATGATCGGGTCCGAGGACATGATGACGCCGGCCGCGTGGACGCCCCACTGGCGCTTGAGTCCCTCGAGGCCCTTCGCCGTCTCGAACGTCTCCTTCGCCTCGGGGTCGGTGGCGACGAATTCGCGGAACTCCCCGGCCTCCTTGTACCGCTTCGACTCGGGGTTCTCGATGTCGGCGAGCGGAATGTCCTTGGCCATCTCCGCCGGCGGCAGGGCCTTCGTCAGCCTCTCGCCGAGGGAGAACGGCTTGCCGAGCACCCGGGCGGAGTCCTTGAGCGCCTGCTTCGTCTTGATCGTGCCGTAGGTGACGATCATCGCCACCCTCTCGTCGCCGTACTTCCGGGTGACGTACTCGATGACCTCCCCGCGGCGACGATCGTCGAAGTCGACGTCGAAGTCGGGCATGGACACACGGTCCGGGTTGAGGAAGCGCTCGAAGAAGAGTCCGTGCTGGAGCGGGTCGAGATCGGTGATGCGCATCGCGTAGGCGACCATCGATCCGGCACCCGAGCCACGGCCTGGCCCGACCCGGATGCCGTTGTCCTTCGACCAGTTGATGAAGTCGGCGACGACGAGGAAGTAGCCGGGGAAGCCCATCGAGATGATGATGTCGAGCTCGTAGTCCGCCTGCTTGCGCACGTCGTCGGGGATGCCGTCGGGGTACCGGTATTCGAGGCCCTTCTCGACCTCCTTGATCAGCCACGACGTCTCGTCCTCGCCGGGAGGGCACGGGAACTTCGGCATGTAGTTCGCCGAGGTGTCGAAGGAGACCTCGCACTTCTCCGCGATCTCCAGGGTGTTGTCGCAGGCTTCGGGCATCTCGCGGAAGAGCGCCCGCATCTCCGCCGGCGTCTTGAGGTAGTAGCCGGAACCGGAGAAGGCGAAGCGGGACCCGCCCTGGTCGTAGGTGGGTTCGATGAGCTTCGAACCCGACTGGATGGCGAGCAGCGCCTCGTGCGCCTTCGCATCGGATTCGTGGGTGTAGTGGAGGTCGTTCGTGGCCACGAGCGGGATGTCCATCTCTCCGGCAAGGCGGAGCAGATCCTTGGTCACCCGCTTCTCGATCGAGAGCCCGTGGTCCATGAGTTCGCAGTAGTAGTTCTCGGCCCCGAAGATCTCCCGGTACTTGCCCGCCGCGGCCTTCGCCTCGTCGTACTGGCCCAGGCGCAGTCGGGTCTGGATCTCGCCCGAGGGGCAGCCGGTGGTGGCGATGAGGCCCTGGGAGTAGTTCTGCAGGAGGTCGAGG
Source organism: Brevibacterium sp. LS14 (assembly GCF_012027885.1). Taxonomy (NCBI): domain Bacteria; kingdom Bacillati; phylum Actinomycetota; class Actinomycetes; order Micrococcales; family Brevibacteriaceae; genus Brevibacterium; species Brevibacterium sp. LS14. Next base: position 91,976 of record NZ_SJXG01000060.1, on the reverse strand, counting down.
TCGAGACGGGGCCATTTCGCGGTGACGGAGTCGAGGGAGGCATGCGAGGAGGCCTTGAAGAGGTTGCGCATGCCCGTGTTGTCCTTCGACAGCAGGGTCATGTGCGTGTAGAGGCCGCCGCCGGAGAGGTCGTCGGACTTCTGCGATTCGTCGGTGCGCCACTTCACCCGGGTCTTGTCGGTCCGGTCGGTGCCGGGAGTGACGTAGGCTTCGACGCCGATGATCGGCTTGATGTCGGCCTTGGTCGCCTGCGACCAGAAGTCGAAGGCTCCGAAGAGGTAGCCGTGGTCGGTCGTCGCGATGGCCGACATCCCCGAGGCCTTCGTCGCCGCCATGAGGTCGCCGAGGCGGGCCGCCCCGTCGAGCATCGAGTACTCGGTGTGGACGTGGAGATGGACGAAATCGTCGTTCGGCACGGGCTGCCTTCCCTCGGATGCGGGCCTGTCTGCCCACCCAGCTTAGACCATGCCGGGGACACGGCTGAGGTGATCTCGGCGACCCCGAAGGACACCGGTCGGGGCCCCGTCCGGGCGTGTCTCAGCCCTGGCGGATCGTGTCGAGAGCGTGCTGGAGATCGTCGGGGTATTCGCTCTCGAATTCGACCCACTCCCCCGACTCCGGGTGGTGGAAGCCGAGGCCCACGGCGTGCAGCCACTGCCGCTGCAGCCCGAGGTCCTTCGCGAGCACGGGATCGGCCCCGTAGGGCAGGTCCCCGGCGCACGGGTGCTTGAGAGCGGAGAAGTGGACGCGGATCTGGTGCGTCCGCCCGGTCTCGAGGTGGATCTCGAGGAGTGCCGCCCGCCGGTGGGCTTCGATGACCTCGTAGTGGGTGATCGCGTGCTTGCCCTCGCTGTGGACCGCGTAGAGCCCGTCGTGGCGCGGATGTCGGGCGATGGGGGCGTCGATGGTTCCGAGCACGGGGTCGGGCAGGCCTTGGACGAGCGCGTGGTAGGTCTTCGACACGGTCCGATCCTTGAAGGCGCGTTTGAGCACGCTGTAGGCGTATTCGCTCTTCGCGACGACCATGAGTCCCGAGGTGCCGACGTCGAGGCGCTGGACGATGCCCTGCCTCTCCGATGCGCCGGAGGTCGCGATCCTGAAGCCGGCCGCCGCGAGGCCGCCGACGACCGTGGGCCCGGTCCACCCGATCGCGGGATGGGCGGCGACCCCGACCGGCTTGTCGACGACGACGAACGAGTCGTCGTCGTGGACGATGCGCATCCCCGGCACGGGGTCGGCGACGACCTCGAGCGGGCGCTTGGGTTCGGGCAGCGTGACGTCGAGGCGGGCGCCGGAGGTGACACGGTCGGACTTGCCGACGGGACTCCCGTCGAGTTCGACCCCGCCGTCGGCGCAGATGTCGGCGGCGGCCGTGCGGGAGAGTCCCAGCAGCTTCGACAGGGCCGAGTCGACCCGCTGCCCGTCGAGGCCCTCGGGGACGAGGATCGAGCGCTCAGTCATGGAGGTCCTCCTTGGTCCTCTCCTCGCTGCGCCGATGCGAGCCGTCGAGTTCGATCCCGCGGATGCTCGCGATGACGAGGGTGACCGCTGCCGCGGAGATCGCGATGTCGGCGAAGTTGCAGATGAAGAGCGAGAGGTCGATGTAGTCGACGACGGCGCCGCGGAGGAAGCCGGGCTGACGGAAGAGCCGGTCGACGAGGTTGCCGAAGAGTCCGCCGAGCAGCATCCCCAGACCGATCGCCCAGACGCGGGAGCCGAGCTTGCGCGACATCACGAGGATCGCAGCGAAGACGGCGATGGCGATGAGCGGGAAGATCCACGTCACTCCGGAGCCGAGTCCGAGTGCGGCGCCGGGATTGCGGTAGAAGGTGAATCCGGCGAGTGAGCCGATGACGGGGATCGGCGGCTGGCCCTCGAGGAAGGTCACGGCGAGGAATTTGAGCACCTGGTCGATGACGAGGATTCCCGCGGCCAGGCCGAAGAGGATGACGAGCAGCCGCCGTCGCGGCTCCGGGCGGTGATCGTTCATTCGGATCATTCTAGCCGACCCGACCGACCGGAATGTGCCGCCGCGGCACCGGACGAATGTGCACCGGCTGAGAGTTCCGCGGACTCCCTGAGACCGCGGTCTGCGCGGAGACGACGCTGGGGCCGGACGACATCGGTCGTCCGGCCCCAGCGAGGCGCTCGGAGATCAGAGCTTGTGGTTCGAGGAACCGAACGAGTTGCCGTCGAGGGTCTCGGGAGCGAGGCTCGTCGAGTTCTCGAGGTCACGCAGCTGATCGTTGAGGTAGCTCTTCAGACGCGTGCGGTACTGGCGCTCGAAGTTCGACAGCTGGTCGATCGAACGCTCGAGCTGGGACTTCTGCGTCTCGAGGCTCGACAGGGTCTCGTCGCGCTTCGCCTCGGCCTTGCCGACGATGTCCTGTGCTTCCTTCTCCGCACCCTTGATGAGTTCGGCGCGCTTGCGCTCACCTTCGGCGACGTGCTCGTCGTGGACCCGCTGGGCCAGCGCGATGAGTCCGTGCGAGTCGTTGCCGCCCGCGGCGGCGGCACCGGCACCGGCGCCCGCTGCACCAGCGGCGGCGGCCGGGGCCGCGGCGGAGACGGCGGGAGCGGAGTCGTTCGTCTTCGGAGCCGGGGCGGCTTCCTTGACGACCGGGGCCTTGGGTTCGTCGGCGGCGGGAGCAGACGGAGCCTCGGGAGCCTTCTCGGCCTTCGGGGCGGGAGCGTCCTTGGACGAGTCCGGCGCAGGAACGGCGGCGGGCATGGCCTGAGTGGCGTCGATGTCACCCGCGGGCGCGGCCTTGGCGGAGCCGCCACCGGCTTCGAGCTCCTTGACGCGCTGTTCGGCGGCCGAGAGCTTCTGACGCAGTTCGTCGTTCTCCTGGTAGAGACGGCGGAGCTCGACGACGACCTCGTCGAGGAAATCGTCGACCTCGTCCTGGTCGTATCCGTCGCGGAACTTCACATGCTGGAACCGCTTGTTTACTACGTCTTCAGGCGTGAGCGCCATGAGGTCACCTTTGGTCGATCTGCATTCATTTCACTGCCGCCCACATGGGACGGCTTCAACGTCACATTAGCGTAACACCTGCCGCTTTGTCGTGCAGAAATGCTCCGCCACGCCGAACTGGGCGAACTTCTCCGCCCGTCAGGTCCCCTGCCGCAGTCTCACACGCCCGAGCGCGAGAGCCCGAAGAGGAACGAGGCGATGATCTGGATGCCGATGAGGAGGACGATGAACCCGAGATCGAGCGAGATCTGCCCCAGGCGCAGCGGAGGGATGACCTTCCGCAGGAGCTTGAGCGGCGGATCCGTGAGCGTGTAGACGATCTCGGCGAGGACGAGGAAGAAGCCCTGCGGCTTCCAGTCGCGGGAGAAGACCTGCACGAGATCGAGCACGACTCGGGCGAGCAGCACGTACACGTAGAGGCTGAGTGCCGTGCCGAGGATGTAGAAGATGATGGCCACGTGGGATCCTCGTGCCTTTCGTCGGTGCGGATCTGTCGTCGACCAGACTATACGGTCGACCTGAGGATCTGCTCAGACCGGCTCAGCTCTGGTTGAAGAAGCTCGCCTGCGTGTCCGCGTCGGATTCGCTCTCTCCGCTGACCTCGATGTTCTCCGGGGTGAGGAGGAACACCTTGTTCGTCACCCTCTCGATCGAGCCGTGGAGGCCGAAGATGAGGCCGGCGGAGAAGTCGACGAGGCGCTTCGAGTTGTTCTCGTCCATCTCCGAGAGGTTCATGATCACCGGGGTGCCGTCGCGGAAGGCCGCGCCGATGACCATGGCGTCGTTGTAGCTGCGGGGATGGATGGTCTTGATGCGATTCATGGAGGTTCCTGGCGCCGGAGTGTCAACGGGACGAATCGGTGTCGGGTGGATCGGCGTCACCTGCGCGGGCGGACGCTCGTCGACCGGGGCGGGCTCCTTCGCACGCTCGGGCTCGTCGTAGCTCTCGACGACCTCGCGGTTCCGTCGCTCGGGAGTCTGGGTCTCGTCGTCCTCTTCGACGAATCCCAGGTACTCGAGAGTCTTCTTGATTGCTGACATACCTAACGCTCCTCTGGCCTGCGGCACTTCGACATCTGCGGCCAAACTATCGCACTCTCCGCTTCCGCAGGCGGTGCCGTCGCGGTGTGTCGTGCGGAAAAATCCTCACATCCCTCGAGGCGACGGGGTCACTGCAGCCAAACGACGCCGGCGAAGCGGCCCGTCCGCCGGCTGCGACGGTACGAGTAGAGGTCCTCGGACTCGCGCGAGCACGTGCGGGAGAAGTGGTCGATGACCGCACCCTCGCGGCGCAGCTGCTCGGCCACGGCCCCGGCGACGTCGAGGGCGGGGGTGCCGGAGACCGAGACCGAGGCGGCGACGGGTTCGACCGCGGCGACCTCGTCGCGCAGGGACGCCGGGACCTCGTAGCAGCGCGGACACACGGAGGGGCCGATCACGGCATGGATCTCACGAGCCCCGAGGTCGCGCATGGCCGCCAGGGTCTCGGGGACGATGCCTGCGGCCATTCCCGGCCGCCCGGCGTGGACGGCACCGATGACTCCCGCCTCGGTGTCGGCGAGGAGGATCGGCGTGCAGTCGGCGACCATGATCACCAGGCCGACCCCGGCAAGCGCACTCACCTGGGCGTCGGCTTCGGCGCCGGCACGGACGTCGGCGGTGTCGGTGACGTGGTGGACGGCCGTGCCGTGGACCTGGGAGACGAAGCTGAGACGCTCCGCACTCAGCCCGAGGACCTGGGCGAGGGCGGAGCGGTTGGCGGCGACGAGCTCCTCATCGTCGCCGACGTGGCGGGCGAGGTTGAACGAGGAGAAGTCGCCGCTCGAGTACCCGCCGTGCCGGTCGGTGAACGCGACGTGCGCGGTCGACCGACCGGGGACGACGAATCTCGAGTGCAGCATGGTGCCGGATGCTACTTGAGGAAGTCGGGGATGTCGAGATCGTTGTCGAGGCTCGACGTGCTCCGCTCATTGGGCAGCGAGGTCGGGATCTGGTGCTCCTCACGGCGCGGCTCCGGTTCGGAGGTCTCGGGCTCGGAGCTCTCATAGGTCTCGGCCTCCGATTCGACGACGGCGGGACCCGACGATGCGCCGACGCCAGCCGGCACGGCCTCGACGACGTTCGACTCCTGTCCGGCGACGGTGCTGTCGAATCCGGCGGCGATGACGGTGACCCGGCATTCGTCACCGATGTTGTCGTCGATGACGGCGCCGAAGATGATGTTCGCCTCTGGGTGGGCGGCCTCCTGGACGAGGCGGGCGGCTTCGTTGACCTCGAAGAGGCCGAGGTCGGCCCCGCCCTGGATGCAGAAGAGCACTCCGTGGGCGCCGTCGATGCTCGCTTCGAGCAGCGGGGAGGCGATCGCGGACTCCGCGGCCTGGACGGCGCGGTCGTCGCCGGTGGCCGCGCCGATGCCCATGAGCGCGGTGCCTGCGTCCTGCATGACGGACTTGACGTCGGCGAAGTCGAGGTTGATCAGGCCCGGCACGGAGATGAGGTCCGTGATGCCCTGGACGCCGGAGCGCAGCACCTCATCGGCCGAGCGGAACGCCTCGACGACGGAGACGCTGCGATCGGAGATCGAGAGCAGGCGGTCGTTGGGGATGACGATGAGGGTGTCGACCTCTTCGCGCAGCGCGGCGATGCCGGCTTCGGCCTGCGCCGAACGGCGGCGGCCCTCGAACGTGAAGGGGCGGGTGACGACTCCGATCGTCAGGGCGCCGAGCGACCGGGCGACGCGGGCGACGACGGGTGCCGCACCGGTGCCGGTGCCGCCGCCCTCGCCGGCGGTGACGAAGACCATGTCCGCGCCTTCGAGGGCGTCGCGGATGGCGTCCTCGCTCGACTCGGCGGCCTTGCGGCCGATCTCCGGGTCGGCGCCGGCGCCGAGGCCGCGCGTCTGGTCGCGGCCGATCTCGAGCTTGACGTCGGCGTCGGAGAGCACGAGCGCCTGCGCGTCGGTGTTGATGGCGATGAACTCCACGCCCCGCAGGCCGACGTCGATCATCCTCTGCACAGCGTTGACACCACCGCCGCCGGTACCGGCAACCTTGATATCCGCTCCGGATTGTGGGAATTCAGCCAAGTCGGTTCCTCGTCTCACGTGCATCGTCCACGCTGTCTCAAGCGTGCATTGTTCGAAGTCTCTGCCCTGAGGCTATTGGCCTGGGCGATACCACTGCAACCATTCTCCCCGGAGTGTCGGACATCGGCCAGTCTCAGCCTCGGTGTGTCGGAGCCAATCGCGGCACGTCGTCCGGGTCGGGTCAGCCTGTGACGGGCACCGAGGGCACGGACACGTCGATCTCCGTGCGGGCGTCCGCGGCGAGCTGGAGTGCCGTCTGCATCTTCTGGCTCGCGTTCTCCGCGTCGCCGAAGACCACGGAGGCCGTCGTCTCCCCCGTCACGATCGTGCCGGCCAGTCCCTCGCTGCCCTTCGCCTCGACCGTGCTCAGCTGCGACCGCAGCTCGGGGCTGAGCGAGGACATGAAGCGGATGACCGCGGCGATCGTCTCCTCGTTCGGCGAGGCCGACTCGAGGACCGTGAGCCCCTGCGGCGCCTTGTCGACGGTGCCGAGGTCGACCGCCTCGGCGTCGTAGAGGGTGAAGCCGCTGCCGGCGGCGATCGCGATGACCGGGGTGCGGTCGGTGATGGCGATCGAGATCGAGCGCGGGCCCGAGTAGCGGACGTCGGCCGCCTCGGCGCGGGGGAACCGCTCGAGGACCTCGGCTTCGATCCGGGACATCCGCAGCTGCGGCAGCGGGGTGCCGCCGTGCTCCGCCTCGACGAAGTCGGCGACCTTGCCGCCGGCCACGAGCCGGGATCCGTCGACGGAGACCGACCCGAGGGCGAGCAGCGGGGAGAACCAGGCGACGGCCGCGAGCGCGAGGACGGCAGCGATGCTGCCGAGGACGGTCAGCCGCTTGGCCCAGATCTCGCGGCGGCGGGCCCGGATGATCCCGGTGAGGTCCGCCGTCGACTCGTCGCCGACGCGTGGGGGCTGCAGGGGCACCAGTCTCACTTCTCCAGGGCGGCGAGGATCTCCGGACCGAGGATCGTCACGTCGCCGGCGCCGATGGTGAGGACGAGGTCGCCGGGGCGCACGCGCTCGGCGACGTACGGCACGGCATCGCCGAACGAGGAGAGGAACGTCACGTGGGAGTGCGGTACGCGTTCGGCGATGAGGTTGCCGGTGACCCCGGGAACGGGATCCTCGCGGGCCGGGAAGACGTCGAGGACGACGACCTCGTCGGCGAGTCCGAGGGCCTGACCGAACTCCGCCTTGAACTCCGCCGTCCGCGAGTAGAGGTGCGGCTGGAAGATCGCCCACACGCGGCCTTCGTCGGCGACGACGCCGCGGGCGGCGGAGAGGACCGCGCGGACCTCGGTGGGGTGGTGGGCGTAGTCGTCGATGACGCGCACGCCTGCGGCGAGACCGCGTTCCTCGAAGCGCCGCCGCGTCCCCCCGTACCCGGCGAGACCGGCAGCCGCCCGTTCGACGTCGGCGCCGAGGCTGTGGGCGACCGCGATCGCAGCCGTGGCGTTGCGGGCGTTGTGGGCTCCGGGCTGGCGCAGCGCCACCGGCAGCGGTGCGCTGCGTCCGGGCACGAGGAGGGAGAACTCCGAGCCGAGGCCGGAGACGAGGTCGAGGATCCGGATGTCGGCGTCCTCGGCGGTGCCGTAGAGGAGGACTGTCGTCCCGGTCTCGCGCGCATGCTCGGCGACGTCCCGGGAGCCGGGGTCGTCGGCGCAGGCGATGACCGTGCCGCCGCGCCGGCCGATCCCGTCGCAGAAGTCGATGAAGGCCTGCCGGACGTTCTCCGCGGTCCCGTAGTGGTCGAGGTGGTCGGCTTCGACGTTGGTGAGGATGCCGATCGCGGGCTCGTAGAGGAGGAAGGAGCCGTCGGACTCGTCCGCCTCGGCGACGAAGACGTCCCCGGTGCCGAGGTGGGCGTTCGTTCCCGTCGTCGAGAGCACCCCGCCGATGACGAACGAGGGGTCGAGTCCGCAGGCCTGGAGCGCGACCGTCGTCATCGACGTCGTCGTCGTCTTCCCGTGGGTGCCTGCCACGGCGACGGCCCTCGAGTCGGCCATGAGCGAGGCGAGTGCCCCGGAGCGGTGGAGGATCCGCAGCCCCTTCGCGCGCGCGGCGACGAGTTCCGGGTTGTCCTCGCGGATCGCCGAGGAGACGACGAGGGTGTCGGCCTCGCCGAGGTGGTCGGCGGAGTGGCCGATCTCCACGCGGGCGCCGAGCGCCCGGAGGATGTCGACGACGGCGGACTCCTTCGCGTCCGATCCCGACACGCTCACCCCGTTCATCGCCATGATCCGGGCGATCCCGGACATGCCCGAGCCCCCGATGCCGATGAAGTGGACGGCTCCGAGTTCGGTGACGGGGACGATCTCAGCTGTGCTCATGGTCAACCTCTCAGAGCGGAAGTGGTGATCTGGGCCATCGTGGCCGCCGCATCGGTCGGGTAGTCGAGCGCGCGGGCGGCCCTGCTCATCCCCCGCAGGCGGTCGGGGTCGGCGAGCAGGGGCAGGACGACGTCGGTGACGGTCGCCTCGGTGAACGCCTGGTTGTCGATGATCTGCGATGCCCCGGCCTCGGCGCTGCCGGCGGCGTTGAGACGCTGCTCGCCGTTGCCGATCGGCAGAGGGACGTAGATCGCGGGCACCCCGGCGACGGTGGTCTCGGCGACGGTGGCGGCCCCGGACCTCGCGACGAGGAGGTCGGCGGCCGCGTAGACCCGGTCCATCCCGTCGACGTAGTCGACGACATGGTAGTCGGGAAGCTCGGCGGTCGTCTGCCGCAGGGCCTCGCCCTTGCCGGCACCAGTGAGGTGGAGGACCTGGACGCCCGCGGCCTGGCACGCGGCGGCGGCGCCTTCGAAGGCCTCGTTGATCCGCTGCGCGCCGGAGGATCCGCCGGTGACGACGAGGACGGGCCGGGAATCGGTGAGCCCGAGGGCGGCCCGGGCGGCCGCGCGCACGGACGGGTCGTCACGGTCGAGGTCGGTGATCGCGGCGGGCATCGGCATCCCGACGAGCTCAGCACCGCGCAGCTTCGTCCCCGGGAAGGTCACTCCGACCCGTCCGGGACGGGTGAGGGCCGCACCGAGGCGGTTGGCCATGCCCGGCTTCGCATTCGCCTCGTGGATGACGATGGGGATCCTCGCCTGCTTCGCGGCGAGGTAGGCGGGCGGGCAGACGTATCCCCCGACGCCGACGACGGCCGCGACGTCCCGGTCGGCGATGATCGCCCGGACCGCTGCGATGTTGTCGGAGAAGCGCTTCGGGAACCTCAGCAGCCCGGCCGAGAGCGACCGCGGCATGGGGACCTTCTCGATCGTCAGCAGCTCGAAGCCGGCCGCCGGCACGACCCTGGTCTCGAGGCCGTCGTCGGTTCCGAGCGCGAAGACGTCGGCCTCGGGCAGGGACTCCCGCAGCTGCCGTCCGATCGCCAGCATCGGCGAGATGTGCCCGGTGGTGCCGCCACCGGCCAGGAGAATGCTCGTCACGTCATTTCCTCACTTTCTTCGCGAGTACGCCGAAGGAGGACCGCACACGGTCCTTGTGGGCACGGATCGCCTCGGCGGCTCCCTCTTCGGTGCGGGCGAAGGAGAGGAGGACGCCGACGGCGAGCAGGGAGGCGATGATCGACGATCCACCGTAGGAGACGAAGGGCAGCGGGAGGCCGATGACGGGCAGGAGGCCGGCGACGACGCCGATGTTGATGGCCGCCTGGCCGATGAGCCATGCGAAGAGGCCCGCGGTGGTGATCGTGACGAACAGGCTCGTCGAGCGCACCATCACCCGGATGAGTCCGAAGGCGAGCATCGCGAAGACGAGGATGACGGCGAGCGTTCCGGCCAGACCGAGCTCCTCGCCGATGATGGCGAAGATGAAGTCGTTGTGCGCCTCCGGCAGCCACGACCACTTCTCGCGACTCGCTCCGAGCCCGACGCCGAACCATCCTCCCGAGGCCAGGGAGAAGAGTCCGTGGTTGGACTGCCAGGCCTGACCGGTGACGTCGATCGCCGACTGGTCGGAGTGACCGGTGATCACCGTGGTCAGCCGGTTGAGACGGTTCTCGCTGCTGAAGACGAAGAAGGCAGTGACCGCGCCGAGTCCGAGGGCGAGCAGGGCGAAGTACTTCCCGGGGAAGGCGCCGATGAAGAGGCAGGCCAGGGCCATCGCCATGAGGACGAGCGCGGTGCCCAGGTCGTTGCCCGCGACGACGAGGCCGACGGCGGCGCCGATGCCGGGCACGACGGGGATCATCGCATGGCTGAAGGTCGTCATCTTCCCGAACTTGTTCGCGAGCACGCAGCCGAGCCACACCGCGAGGGCGATCTTGAGGAACTCCGAGGGCTGGAGCTGGAAGCCGCCGATCTGGATCCAGTTCGCATTGCCCTTCGTCGCCTTGCCGAGCCCGGGGACGAAGACGGCGGCCTGCATGAGAACACCGAGGCCCATCGCCCACCACGCCAGGCGCTTCCACATGGTCAGTGGGACGAAAGAGGCGGCGATGAGGAGCGCGAAGCCGACGCCGGCGAAGCCCGCCTGCTTGTTGAAGTAGGCGAACGAGGAGCCCTCTCCCCCGTCGTACGAGGTGATCGAGGACGCCGAGAGCACCATGACGAGGCCGAGGCAGGTGAGGGCGACGACGGAGATGAGGATGATGTAGTAGGTCGTGAGCGGGTGGGCCGACACCCGGGAGTACTCGGCGCCGATCGCCCGCAGCAGTCCGCGACCGGGGAAGGGCCTGCGAGTCCGGCCAGCCGTCGCTGTCGCCGAAGCGGTCCTCGCCGAGGCGGTCGCCGGCTTCGTGCGCTTCGGTTTCGCGGACTTCGCCGGCTTCGGCTTCGCCTTCGCTGTTCCTGCCGCCTTCGCGGGCGCTGCCGCCTTCGCGGGCGCTGCCGCGGAGCTCGTCGGTCGGCGTGCTCCCGGTTTCGCGGTGCTCTGCCGTCCCATGTCAGGCCTCCGTGCGGGCGTGGACGGCGCGGGCGAAGAGGTCGCCCCGGGTGGTGTAGTCGAGGAACTGGTCCATGCTCGCGGCGGCCGGGGCGAGGAGCACGGTGTCCCCGGCCGAGGCGATGTCGACTGCCGCGGCGACCGCGGCGTCCATGACCGCAGCTCCCCGCTCACGGGGGGCGACGGTGGGATCGTTCGGGTCGTCGGCGAGATTCGGGTCGATGCGCACGATCTCGAGGTCGGGGACCGCCGCGATCGCCGCCTGGCGCAGCGCGGTGTCGTCGGCGCCGATGAGGACGAGGGACTTGAGCCGCTGGCCGTGCCGGGAGAGCAGATCGGTGAAGTCGGCGCCCTTCGGCAGGCCGCCGGCGATCCAGACGATCGACTCGAGGCTGGACAGCGAGGCGTCGGCGGCGTGGGTGTTCGTCGCCTTCGAGTCGTCGACCCAGCTCACCCCGTCGGCCTCCGCGACGGTGACCATCCGGTGGGCGCCCGGGGCGTGATCGCGCAGCCCCTGCGCGATCGCCTGACCGGGCACGTCGATGCTGCGGGCAAGGGCCGCTGCGGCCAGGGCGTTGGCGATCTGGTGATCGGCGGGTCGTCTGCCCGGGGTGCCGGCGGCCTGCGCGACGTCGCTGAGCGAGGCGAGTTCGGCCGCGGCGGTGTAGCGCTGCGGGATGAAGGCCCGGTCGACGAGGAGCTCGTCGACGACGCCGAGCTCACCGGCGCGGGGGATCTCCGTGGTGAAGCCGATCGCCCGGGCCCCGGCGACGACGTCGGCGTCCTCGACCATGCGCAGGGTCGCCTCGTCGGCGACGTTGTAGACGCACGCGGTGGACACGTCGTGGTAGATCTTCGCCTTGTCGGCGGCGTACGCCTCGGCGCTGCCGTGCCAGTCGATGTGGTCGGGGGCGAGGTTGAGGACGACGGCGGAGGTCGCCGACATCGAGAACTCCCAGTGGAGCTGGAAGCTCGAGAGTTCGATCGCGAGCACCTCGAGTCCGGGTTCGAGGACGGCTTCGAGCAGCGGCGTGCCGATGTTGCCGCAGGCCCGGGCGCGCAGCCCGGCGGCGAGCAGCATCGATTCGAGCATCGTCGTCGTGGTCGTCTTGCCGTTCGTGCCGGTGATCGCGAGCCATTTCGCGTCGTTGGTCCCGCGGATGCGCCAGGCGAGCTCGACCTCACCGATGACGGGGATCCCTGCGGCGATCGCCGCGGCGAGCACGGGCTGCTCGGGCTTCCAGCCCGGTGAGGTGACGACGAGGTCGAACCGTCCCTCGGGCAGGTCCGCCACTGCCGCCGGTCCGCGTCGGATGTCGACGTCGAAGACCTCGAGGATCTCGGTCTTCTCGCTGAGGTCGCGGGTCGTGTCGCCGTCGATGACGACGACCTCGGCACCGCGTTCGCCGAGGTGGACGGCGGCGGGAAAGCCGGTGACGCCGAGTCCGGTGACGAGGATCCGCAGTCCGGCCAGGGACGAACTCGGTCCGGACAGGGCCGCGGGGACCCGGTCGGCGAGCGGATAGTTCAGGTCGGGGTCAGTGGCCAACGCGGGCGACCCATTCGGCGTAGAAGAGGCAGATGCCGGCGATGACGAAGAGTGCGGCGATGATCCAGAAGCGGACGACGATCGTCACCTCGGCCCAGCCCTTGAGTTCGAAGTGGTGCTGCAGCGGGGCCATCCGGAAGACGCGCTTGCCTGTCGTCTTGAACGAGGCGACCTGGATGATCACCGAGAGCGTGATGATGACGAAGAGTCCGCCGATGACGAGGAGGAGCAGCTCGGTGCGCGACATGATCGCCAGACCCGCGATCGCGCCGCCGATCGCCAGCGATCCGGTGTCGCCCATGAAGATCTTCGCCGGTGAGGTGTTCCACCACAGGAAGCCGAAGCACGCGGCGGCCATGGCGCCGGCGACCATGGCGAGGTCGCGGGGGTCGCGCATGTAGTAGCACGCGTTCGTCGCCTCGGACATGAGGTTGCAGTTCTGCGTCGACTGCCACGTGCCGATGACGACGTAGGCGGCGAAGACGACCGCCGAGGCGCCCGCGGCGAGACCGTCGAGTCCGTCGGTGAGGTTGACGGCGTTCGAGACGGCCGTGACGATGAGGTTCGCCCAGATGACGAAGAGGATGAGGCCGAGGACGCCGCCGGCGAAGGCGAGGTCGAGGTTGGTGTCGCGGATGAAGGAGATCTTCGTCGACGCCGGGGTCTCTTCGAAGGCGTTGGGGAACTGGAGGGCGAGGACGGCGAAGGAGATGCCGACGAAGGCCTGCCCGAGCAGCTTCGGCACCGGCCGCAGACCGAGCGAGCGCTGCTTCTTGATCTTGATGAAGTCGTCGAGGAAGCCGACGACGCCGAGGCCCGCGGCGAGCCAGAGGACGAGGAGTCCCGAGGCGGTGGGCACCGAGCCGGTGAGGAGGTGGCCGAGCAGGTAGGCGATGATCGCGGCGCCGATGATGACGACGCCGCCCATCGTCGGGGTGCCGCGCTTCGTCGCATGCGTGGTCGGACCGTCATCGCGGACGAACTGCCCGTAGCCGCGCTTGACGAGGACCCGGATGAACAGCGGGGTGCCGACGAGCGCGAGGAAGAGGCTGACACAGGCTGCGAGCAGAACCGCGATCATTGGGCCCCCGAGACGCCGGCGATGTCGTCCCCGAGGTACCGCAGACCGGCGTCGCGGGAGGACTTGAACAGGACGATGTCACCAGGGGCGAGTTCGGCGCCGAGCAGGTCCTTGGCCTCGGCGACGGTGGCGACCCAGGTCGCCTCGTTGCCCCACGAGCCTTCGAGGTTGGCGGCGTTGAAGATCGGCTTCGCCCCCTCGCCGACGACGATGGTGCGGGTGATGTTGAGCCGGACGACGAGTTCGCCGATGTCGGAGTGCGCGGACACGCTCTCGTCGCCGAGTTCGAGCATCTCGCCGAGCACGGCGAAGGTCCGGCGGGGGCGGCTGTCCTCGTCGCCGCGGCCCATCGCCGCGAGCGTCTTGAGCGAGGCGCGCATCGACTCCGGGTTGGCGTTGTAGGCGTCGTTGAGCACGGTCACGCCCGAGGGCGAGTCGATGAGCTCCATCCGCCAGCGGCTCGCCGCCGAGGAGGTCGCGAGCGTGGTGACGATCGACTTCACCCCGACTCCGCAGGCGAAGGCCACGGCGGCCGCGGCCAGGGCGTTGCCGACGTGGTGCTCGCCGACGAGCGCGAGACGCACCTCCTGCGGCTCCTCGCCGGGCAGATGGAGGGCGAACGAGGGGTGGCCGGAGGAGTCGGTGGAGATCCCGGTCGCGCGGACGATGCGGTCGTCGGCACCGACCCATTCGGGCAGGGATTCCCGCTGGGAGAACCACAGCGTCTCGACGTCTGCGGCGAGCACCTCGCGCATCGCCGCGACGCGGGAGTCGTCGGCGTTGAGCACCGCCGTCGAGCCCGCGACGAGCGATTCGACGAGTTCGGCCTTCGCCCGGGCCGTGTTGTCGATCGAACCGAACACGCCCGAGTGGGCGGTGCCCACGGCGAGTTCGACGGCGATGTCGGGCCGGATGAGGCTCGTGAGGTAGGCGAGGTTGCCGATCGAGCGAGCGCCCATCTCGAGGACGAGGAACTGCGTCTCCTCGTCGGCGCGCAACGCGGTGAGCGGGACGCCGACCTCGTTGTTGTACGAGTTCGGGGGCCACACCGTCGGGCCGGCACCGGCGAGGAGATCGGCGGTGAGGTCCTTGACGGTGGTCTTGCCGACCGAGCCGGTGATGGCGATGACGCGCAGCTCCCCGGTCTCACGCAGCGCTTCGACGCTGCGGCGGGCGAGCTGCCCGAGCGCCTCGGTGGCGTCGGCGACGAGGACCGTCGGCAGCGGGCTGTCGTCGACGGTGGGGACGGATTCGCCGATGACGAGCGCGGCACCGGCCTCCACGGCGGCGGCGGCGAACTCGATGCCGTCGAAGTTCTCTCCGCGGCGGGCGACGTAGATGTCACCGGGGCCGACTTCGCGGGAGTCGGTGACGACTCCGGCGCTCAACAGGGATTCGGGGTCGATGCCGTACAACTCGCCGTTGACGGCGGTTGCGATCTCGGCTGCACTCAGTCGCTTCATATCAACTGTGAACTTTACCTGTTTCGGGGCGCCCGAGTCGCGCGGTCAGCGCTGAGCGTGTCCTCGAGCGGTCGTCGAATTCGGTGACGACGCCGCCCGCCGACTGGCCCGTCTCATGGCCCTTGCCCGCGATGAGCACTGTGGTCGCGGGGCTCGCGGAGGCGATCGCCTTGTCGATGGCCTCGCCGCGATCGCCGATTTCGATGACCTTCTTCACACGCGCGCCTCCCGCAGCGATCTCGGCATCGATTCCCGCCCTGACGGCGGCCCGGATGGCCGCGGGGTCCTCGCTGCGCGGGTTGTCGTCGGTGAGAACGATCACATCGGCCCCGCGTGCCGCGGCCGCACCCATTCCGTGGCGCTTGCCGGGGTCGCGATCGCCGCCGGCGCCGACGACGATGACGAGCTCGTCGCTGTCGGCGTCGAGCGAGGCGAGGGCCTTCGCGATCGCATCGGGCGTGTGGGAGTAGTCGACGATCGCCCGCGGAAGCTCGTGCGCTGCGTCCTCGGCGATGCCGATGACCTCCATGCGTCCGGGGACGGCGGCGGTGAACGTCCGCCCGATCGCGCTCAGCTCGGTCGCCGGGATCCCGGATTCGACGAGCATCGCGGCCGCGAGTGCGGTGTTCGTGACGTTGAAGTCCCCCGGCAGCGGTGAGCGCAGCGGAATGGTCTCTCCCTCGCCGAGGCGGAGGCTGAAGTCGGATTCGCCGGGTGTGTGGTCGATCCGCAGCCGGCTGCGGTCGTCGCGGCCGAGGGTGGTCACGGGGATCTGCGCGGCCGCGGCCATCCGCTCGCCCCATTCGTCCTCGATGACGATGACGGCCCGGTCGGCGAAGGCGCGGGTGAAGAGCGCGGCCTTGGCCGCGAAGTACTCGTCCATCGAATGGTGGAAGTCGAGGTGGTCCTGGGAGAGGTTCGTGAACCCGGCGACGGCGAAGTGGGCGCCGTCGACGCGGTGCTGGCTCAGCGCGTGCGAGGAGACCTCCATCGCGCACGTGTCGACGTCGGCGGCGCGCATCTTCGCGAACAGGGCGTGGAGCTCAGGTGCCTCGGGAGTGGTGCGCACGGCCGGCACGGCGGTGCCGTCGATGAGGGTCGCCACGGTGCCGATGACGCCGGTGCGCCGTCCGAGGGCCTCGAGCATGCCCGCGAGCAGGTAGGTCGTCGTCGTCTTCCCGTTGGTCCCGGTGACGCCGAGGAGCTCGGGGCGGACGTCGGTGCCGTAGACGGCGGCGGAGACGAAGCCGAGCACGGCCCGGGGGTCGTCGACGACGAGGCCGGTGACCGCGGCGAGGGCGTCCGGGTCGACCGCCTCGGCGATGAGCCGCCAGCCGACCGGATCGGTGAGGATCGCGCTCACGCCTGCGGCGATGAGGTCGGGGGCGAAGCGGGCGCCGTGGACGTTCGACCCCGGCAGGGCGGCGTAGAGCTGCCCCGGGGCGACCGTGCGCGAGTCGTGGGAGACGCCCGAGACCTCACGGTCGGGGTCTCCGTGGATCGTGCCGGGGGCCGCGGGGAGCAGCTGGGAGATGCGCATCATTTCCATTCTCGAGCAGGCAGGTTCGGGTCCGTCGACGACGGGGGGATCTTGTAGTGCCGCATCACGAAGCCGGCGACATCGGAGAACACGGGCGCGGCGGCGGTACCACCGTAGTAGCCCTTCCGCGGGCGCTGCAACGTCACGGAGATCGCGAACTGGGGGTCCTCGGCGGGGATGACTCCGACGAAGGACGCGGTGTAGCCGTCGTAGCCGCCGCCTTCGGCGGACGGGGCCTGCGCGGTGCCCGTCTTGCCGGCGACGCGGTAGCCGGAGACCTGCGCGGACTGTCCGGTGCCCTCGGCGACGACGCCCTCGAGCATCGCCAGCGTCTGGTCGGCGGCCTTCTCACTGACCACCCGTCTCGGTTCGTCGGCGGGGAGAGGGATCGTCCTGCCCGATGGAGAGATCGTGCCGTCGACGAGGCGGGAGGGCACGTCGACTCCTCCGTTGGCGATCGTCGCGATGACATCGGTGGTCTGGATCGCGTTCGCCGCCATGCCCTGTCCGAACATCACCGTGTACTTCGTCCGCCCGTCCCAGTCCTGATAGGGGTGGAGGATGCCGCCGGTCTCGGCAGGGAAGCCGATGCCCGATGCCGATCCGAAGCCGAAGCGCTTCATGTACTCATACCGCTGCGCCTCGGTGAGCGCCTGACCGGCGAGGATCGTTCCGGTGTTCGAGGATTCGGCGAGGATGCCGGCGAACGTGAGCTTCTGGTCGGGGTGGGGTGAGGAATCGCGGAACTCCTCGCCGTTGGGTGCCTTCCACGTGTCGGGGACCGTGAACTCCTGGTCCGGGGTGACGAGGCCCTGGTCGAGCAGCGCTGCGGCGGTGACCATCTTCGCCGTCGACCCGGGCTCGAAGACGTCGGTGAAGATGCGCGACCCGCGGTCGGCGCCGTCGACCTTGCCCGGATTGTTCGGGTCGACGCTCGGGGCATCGGCGGCGGTGAGGATCTTGCCGGTCTTGATCTCCTTGATGACGACCGATCCCGACTCGGCCTTGTGCTTCTTCACCTGTTCGGCGATCGCCTGCTGCGCGTAGTACTGGACGGACGGGTTGATCGTCGTGCGGATGCCGTCGCCGTCCTTGGCCGCGCGGATGTTGTTGTCGCCGAGGGGGATGATGTCCCCGCGCGCGCCGCGTTCGTACTGCTGCTGCCCGTCACGGCCCGAGAGCTGCTCGTCGTAGGCGAGTTCGAGGCCGGCCTGGGCCGGGCCGTCGGAGCTGAGGAAGCCGACGAGGTTGCCGGCGACCCCGCCGGAGGGATAGGAGCGGACCGCGTACTCCTCGGCGGAGATGCCGAGGATGTCAAGGGCCTCGATCTCCCGCCAGGTCTCCGAGGTCAGGCCCTTGGCCACCGGGTTCCACCGCTTGTCGCCGACGAGTTCGGGGTAGAGCAGGCCCGGGTCGGTGTTGAGCGGTCCGGCGAGCGCCTCGGCGGCCCCCCACGCTCCGAGCAGCTTGCCGTCCCGTTTGTACTGGGCGACGTTCTTCTGGTCGACGACGAGCTGATAGCGGGAGACGCTGTCGGCGAGCACCGTGCCGTCGGCGGCGACGATCTGTCCCCGGTCGGCGGGCAGGGTGCGGGTGACGAGGCGGTTGGCCAGTGCCTTCTCCGCGAGCTTCATCGAGTCCATGCCCTGGATGGAGACGAGGCGGACGCCGGTGACGACGAGGACGATCACGGAGAGGATCGCGACGACGGCGATCCGACGGCGCAGGTTGGGTGCCTTCGCCTTGCGCGCTCGTGGGGCCATGCCTCGTCCTTACCTCGTGGCTCGTCTCTGTCTCCGGGCGCCGGCCCGGCTGCGGGGCTCCCCCGCCCCGAGCGGGCGAGGATCAGTTCGGGGACTTCTGTGCGGGGGGTGCGATGTCCTTGCCCGGGCTTCCGCCGACGACGGGAAGCTTCTCATCCGATCGTAGATTGGGTCGGAGGTCCTCCCTGGTATCGGCGCGCGGGCCGGGGACGACTGTCGGCTTCTTCTCACCGGACTCGTCGATCGGCGGGGCGTCGATGACCTTGCCCGTCTTCGCGTCGAGGAACTCCGGGGAGGTGTCGCGGACGAGGCCGAGCTCCTCGGCGGCCTTGGCGATGTTCTGCGGGGACTCGCGGTAGGAGTTGTCCTCGACGAGGCGGTCCTTCTCCTCGGCGAGTTTCTCCTTCTCCGCTCCCAGCCGCTCGATCTCATACGAGGTGTTCGAGATGAAGATGTTGAGGAGGAGGACGGCGACGAGGGTGGCGACGAGGATCCCGATGCAGAGCAGCGAGAACGGCAGCTTCGACTTCGGCAGCTCGAACTTGAGCAGGCGCAGCCGCGGAGACGATGCGGGGGTCTCCTGCCTGCGGCGCTGAGGTGCTCCGGCGACGGCGTGTGCGTGGCTCACTGCTGGTCCTCCCTGATCTTGACAACGGCGCGCAGCCTCACGCTCTTCGCGCGAGGGTTGGTCTCGGCTTCCTCGTCGTCGGCGACTTCGGCTCCGCGCACGATCTCGCGCAGCCACGGCTGCAGGTGCTCGGGCACAACGGGCAGGTCCGGCGGCGCCTGGCTGACGGTGCCGGCTCGGAAGATCCGCTTGACGATCGTGTCCTCGAGCGACTGATAGGACTCGATGACGGCCACTCCCCCGACGTGGAGCGCTTCCAGCGCGGCCGGCAGGGCAGTGCGGAGCACGCCGAGTTCGTCATTGACCTCGATCCGCAGCGCCTGGAACGTCCGCTTCGCCGGGTGGGAGCGCTTCTTGCCCTCGGGCAGGACGCGGGCGAGCATCGCCGCGAGCTGATCGGAGGTCTCCCACGGGGTCGTCTCACGGTCGGTGACGATGATCTTCGCGATCTTCCCGGCCATCTTCTCCTCGCCGTACTCGCGCAGGATGCGCCGCAGTTCGGCTTCGGGATAGGTCGCGAGCACCTCGGCGGCGGTCCTCCCCCGGCTCTGGTCCATGCGCATGTCCAGCGGGGCGGGACGGGAGTAGGAGAAGCCGCGGTCGTCCTCGTCGAGCTGGAGGGAGGAGACGCCGAGGTCGAGGAGGATGCCGCTGATCGCCTCGATGCCGAGGTCGGCGAGGACGCGCGGCAGTTCGTCGTCGACGGCGTGGACGATGTCGGTGCGCTCGGCGAAGGGGGCCAGCCGCTTCGTCGCGATGGCGATGGCCTCGAGGTCGCGGTCGATGCCGACGAGGTGGACGTCGGGGAAGGCCCGGAGCACCGCCTCGGCGTGGCCGCCCATGCCCAGGGTGCCGTCGACGATGACGGGGGTGCGCCCCTGGTCGCGGGCGGCGGCGACGCCGACGCCGAGGAGCTCGACCACGCGCTCGAGGAGCACTGGCACATGCTGTGCGTTCATGGTGGAGTCCTTCGTGCGTGGTCGTCTCTGGTCTCGGTGCCCTGCTGGAGTCGGAACCTTGTCCGCCGCGGCCCTGGCACCGGGGAAGTGTGTCAGGACGGGTGAGCTTCGGAACCGGGGAAGTGCCCCGAATCTCAGCACACGGCGGGCAAGGATCGAACCCGAGCAGGATCAGATCACTCCGGGGATCACCTCGTTCTCGCGTTCGGCGAAGGCCTGCTGCGCTCCCACGAGGTACTCCTCCCACGTCGGTGCGTCCCAGATCTCGACTCGGTTGCCCATGCCGATCACTGCGACCTCCCGATCGAGCGATGCGTACTGCCGCAGTATGTGCGGGACGGTGATGCGCCCCTGCTTGTCCGGCTGATCCGCAAAGGCCGCCGACAGGAACACGCGCTGGTAGTCGCGTGCCTCCTTGTTCGTCTTCGGCGCGTTCTGGATCCGCTCGTGCTCGGCCTCGAACTCCGTGGTGGGGAACAGGGTGAGGCAGTTCTCCTGGCCACGGGTGAGAACGAGTCCTGGCGAGAGCTCGTCACGGAACTTTGCGGGCAGGATGAGGCGACCCTTGTCGTCGAGCTTCTGCATATGAGTGCCCAAGAACATGTCGTCTCACCCCTTTCGAAACCAATCGGCTCCGATAGCAACCACCCTACTCCACTTCCCTCCACATCATCCAGCACATTCCCCCCACTTCCTCTCCAGAGCCAATGAAATCCCAGGTCAGACCGGTGGAGGAAAGTGGAGAAAATTTCCCATCGGCGCGTTCGACGGTGCTCGTCTCCCGGTGGGATGGGCCGCCTCGGCGGGGGTGTCAGGGTCCGTGATCCCCGGATTTCCGGGGTTGACCGCCGAGGTGGAGGGCAGTGGGGAGGAAAGTGGGGCGGTCGGTGGAGCGAAGTGGGGCGGGCGGTAGAGGAAGGTGGGGAGGGAAGTGGAGACCCGCCGGGAGGCGTGTGGGCAGGGCCGGGGAGCGGAGTGGGGCGAGGTCGACGGCGACCGCAGAGTTCCTGAGAGGCGCCCGAATGGATGCCGGGGGCGGGATAGGGAAGAATGGACGCATGTCGACCAGCCAGGAAGCCACGCAGACCAACTCCGTCATCGGCACCGAGCACATCGAATGGGTTCAGCAGCTGACGTCCCGCGCCCGCACGGCGATGAACTCCGTGCTCGAGGGCAAGGACGAAGCCGTCGGCCTCTCCCTCATCGCCCTCCTCGCCGGCGGCCATGTCCTCCTCGAGGACGTGCCCGGCGTCGGCAAGACGCTCCTGGCCCGTGCGATGGGCAAGGTCGTCGACGGTTCGGTCCGCCGCATCCAGTTCACGCCCGACCTTCTGCCCACCGACGTCGTCGGGGTCAACCTGTTCAATCAGGAGACCCGCCACTTCGAGTTCCGGCGCGGCCCGGTCTTCGCGAACATCGTCATCGCCGACGAGATCAACCGCGCCTCCCCCAAGACCCAGTCGGCGATGCTCGAGTGCATGGCCGAGGGTCAGGCGACGATCGACGGGGAGACGCACAGGATGCCGTCGCCGTTCATCGTCGTCGCCACGCAGAACCCCATCGACATGGAGGGCACCTACGCCCTGCCCGAGGCCCAGCGCGACCGCTTCATGACCCGACTCTCGCTCGGCTACCCGGCGACGGCCGACGAGGTCGATCTGCTCGACAATCAGATCGAGCACGACCCGCTCGCCGCGGCACAGGCGGTCACGAGCCTCGAACAGGTCGGACAGGCCCGCGACATCGTCCGTCACGTCGGTGCCAGCCGCGAGCTGCGCGAGTACATCGTCGCGATCCTCCAGGCCAGCCGCAACGACCAGGCGATCCTGCTCGGCTCATCGCCCCGCGGCGGCGTCCACCTGCTCCGTGCGGCGAAGGCGCGCGCAGCACTGTCGGGCCGCACCTTCGTCACCCCCGACGACATCCAGGCACTCGCGCCGTACATCCTCGCCCACCGCATCATCCCCCGCGACGGCGACGACTCCGAGCTCGCGGCCGAGCTCATCGGCCGTGTCCTCCAGCGGGTCCCCGTCTCTGCGAATCAGTGACGGCATGCGACTGAGCACCTCGGGAATCATCTTCATCATCGCCGGTGCCGCGCTCATCGTCGGCGCCTACCGGTTCGCCCTGCCCGGTCTGCTCCCCGCCGGCCTGCTCCTCCTCGCCCTCGTGCTCCTCTCCGCGGCGCTCATCGGGTGGGGCACCCGGCGGATCTCGGTGAGCCTGCGCACCCCCCTGCCCGAGGTCCGGCTCCGGCCCGGCGGCGACCGGTACCCCCTGGCGCCCGAAGGCAAGGAGGTCGAACTCGACGCGGTGGTGACGAACACCGGCCACCTCGCGGTGCCGTCCTCGACGATCGACTTCATCGCCGCCGACGGATTCGGCGATTCCACCGTCGGGGAGGTCCCGCCGCTGGCCGGCGGTCGCTCGCAGACCGTGCTCACCTCCTTCACCCCCGGACGACGCGGGGTCAGCGGCATCGAGTCGGTGCTCATCACCGTCGCCGGGCCCTTCGGGCTCGTCACGGCGAAGAAGAAGGTCCTCGGGTCGTTCCCCATCGCCGTGGCTGTGCCGACGCTCGGCGCGCGCATCCCCCGCGAATCGGCGAACCGGCCCGCCCGCCTCGACGAGGGGAAGATCCGCTCCGGGCACACCACCCGCGACTTCCACACCCGGGAGTACGTGCCCGGCGACGACCTCCGGCACGTGCACTGGCCGACGACCGCGAAGTCCGGGGAGCTCATGGTCCGCCACGAGGCCGAGGAGGAGACGCTCCACGCGCTCATCGTCATCGACCTCGATCGTCCGGAGCAGGCGCCCGACGAGCTCGAGACCGAGTTCCTCATCGCCGCCGCGGCAGCCGCCGGGGTCGCCTTCCTCCGCGCCGACTACGAGGTCTGCGTCGTCGCTCCGGGACACGAGATCAGGTTCCGCGGGCAGAAGGACGTCGACCGACTGCGCCTGCTCACCGCGCTCATCGAACCCGGGCGGGCCGAGCTGCCCGCCCATGACGATCCCAACCACGTCGTCATCTGCGCCGCCGACGACTCCCGCGCCGAGGCGATGGCCGCGCACTTCTCCCGGCGGATCCCCATCACGGTCCGCAGCCTCTCCGAGATCGACGACATGACGATGCTCGGCCTCAGCGAGGACCTTCCGGAATCGTGGACGACCTTCGAGACGAAACGGGTGATCCGATGACCGCCGACCTCGCCCAGACCACCGAGGCGAAGTCCTCGACCTGGTTCGAGTCCCTCGCCGTGTTCGTCGCCATGGTGCTCACGGCGATCGGTCTCTCCGCGGTCTTCTCCGACCTGGGCTGGCTGCCGCCGGTCCTCGTCGCCGTCGCCCTCATCGTCGCCGTCGGCGCGATCTTCCGCAGCATCGCCGGACTGCGGGCCACCGGCACCGCCGTCATCGCCCAGTGCGTCGCCGGCGTCTACGCCGTCCTCATCCTCTGCGTGCCCGACACGATGCTCTTCGGGGTCATCCCCACCGGTGATTCGTTCGTCGCCGTCATCGACCTGCTCTCCTCCGGGGTGAGCGACCTCTACGCCTCGACGCCGCCGGCGGCGAGCACACCCGGCTTCACCGCGATGCTCACGATCGCCTTCACACTCATCACGATCCTCATCGACGGCCTCGTCTCCGACCTGCGCGCGCCCAAGGTCTCCGGTGTGCTCCTGCTCGTGCTGTGGATGATCCCCGTCTTCTTCGCCCCCGCCGAGGTCCGCTGGTGGCACATCGCCGCAGTGCTCGCGGCCTTCCTCCTCCTCATCCTCAGTCCGTACTTCCCGGCGGCGAAGTGGCGGGGCGGACTCACCGCGCTCGTCGCCGGAGCGGTCGCCGTCATCCTCGGCATCGGTCTGCCCACGATCCTGCCGACGGTCCCCACCCTGCCGGACCGGGCCTCGAACAACCAGGGCGACCTCACGGTGACGAATCCGTTCCTCGACCTGCGCTCCGACCTCGGTGACCGGGACGACTCGACGCTGTTCTCCTACACGACGACGGCGGAGGAGCCGGAGCCGATCCGGCTGACCTCGGTCAACTCGTTCGACGGACAGACGTGGGCCCCGACGCCGTTCGGCCTCGACCAGTTCGCGATCGCCTCGGAAGGGCTGCCGTGGCCGGAGGGGCTGCCGCGCAACAACGGCTACACCGAAGAGCGCATCGACGTCACGATCGGCGACTACGACCAGCAGTACCTGCCGACTCCCTATGCGCCGCAGCAGCCCCAGGGACTCAACCGCCGGTGGATCTACGACGAGGAGTCGCTGACGATCGTCGGCAACGGTGAGCGCTCAGCAGGTCAGCAGTACTCGATGGAGTACCTCTCGATCACCCCCAACGTCGAGGATCTGAGGACGGCGACTCCGGTGAACTCGAGCCAGTTCGAGACCGAGCTCGAAGTGCCCGCGAGCCTGCCCCCGAGCGTGCAGCAGACCGCGGAGGACGTCACAGCCGGGGCGAGCAACCAGTGGGAGGCGGCTGTGCTCCTCCAGGCGTACTTCCGCAGCGGTGAGTTCGAGTACTCGCTCGACGCTCCCGAACAGGCCAGCGGCGATGCGATCTCCGACTTCCTCACCGAGAAGAAGGGCTACTGCGTCCAGTTCTCCTCGGCGATGACGATCATGGCGCGGACCATGGGGATCCCCGCCCGGATCGGCGTCGGCTTCGCCGGAGGCACCGAATCCGGCGACGGGTACGAAGTGTCCATGCAGGATTCGCACGCGTGGCCCGAGCTCTACTTCGAGGGCGCCGGCTGGGTCCGCTTCGAACCGACGCCCGGCGGACCGGCCGGCGCCCCGCCGGCGTGGACGCTCGCCGACGGCAGCAGTGAGAGCACCGACGAGGAGACCGAGGAGTCGGCCTCGCCGACAGAGGAGCCGACGGAGTCGGCTGCCGAGACGGCTCCGGCCGAGACCGAGGAGCCGACGACCGAGGAGACCGACGCGGCCGCCCAGCCGGCGTCGGCGGACTACTCGACGATCGTCTGGGCCCTGGTCATCGCCGCGCTCGTCCTCCTCCTGCTCGCGATCCCCGCGATCTGGCGGATGCTTCTGCGCAGCCGCCGCACCGGCTCACCCGTCGACGTCGAACGGGTGTGGACGGAGATCAGGGCACTGGCCACCGACTACGGGCAGAGCCTCGACCCGAGCCGCACCCTGCGCCACGACGAGCTCGTCCTCGCCGGAGGTCCGGCAGTCGCCGGCGCCGCTCCGGGGGATGCCGGGCCAACCGCCGGGGACCCGGCGACGGGCGGGCCTGGGCCCGGCCCCGGACCCGACGGTGCGACTGCCGGACCCGACAGCGCGACCGCGCGCCCCGACGGCAGACTCGCCCCTGCGGGCGGACTCGACGCCCTGCGCCGACCGGTGCCCTCGGGCCCTGACGGAGGCCGCCGCGACACCGCGCTGGCCGGGTTCATCGACGCCCTCGAGGCCAAGCGCTACGGTGCGCAGCCGGTCGACGTCTCTGACGCCGAGGCCCGTGCGGTCGTCGACGAGGTGCAGACCGACCTGTCCGAGCATGCGACGCCGGGCGCACGGATCCGGGCGAAGATCTGGCCGGCGAGCATCTTCAGCCCGCCGAAGTGAGCCTCCGGAGGCTCCGGCGTCCGAGGACCGCTTCGACGGGTTTGACCCACCACAGCTCCCCGAGGCGGTAGTCGCCGCCGCGGACGAGGCGCTCGGCGAGGTCGGGGCGCAGCCGCCGCAGGCAGATCCGTGCCTTGAGGGCATGGTGGGACGTCGAGACGACGGCGATGCTCGTCGCCTCCTCGAGGAGCGGGATCGCCTGCTCGATGTTCTCCTTCGTGCTCGTGCTTGCCGTCTCGAGGCGGATGGCACCGGTGAAGCCGAGCTCGTCGCGGGCGTACCGGCGCATGAGTTCGGCTTCGGGGAGCGCTCCTGCGACCGCGCCGCCGGAGAGCACGAGCGCGGACTCCGCGGCTTCCGGATCGACCGAGCGCACGCCTGCGCGCACCCGGAAGCGGTTGATCGCGTTCGCCCGTGGACCCGGGTTGCGGTACCCGAGGACGAGGACGGCGTGCGACGCCGACGGATCGGTGGCGCCTTCCGACGTCTCCGACCCGCTCCGCGGGAACCCTCGCCGGCTGGCGGCCCAGCTGGAGAGCTCACCGAAGGCGACGACGCCGATCGCGGCGATCACCCCGGCCGAGGTCAGTGCTGCGGCTGTGCGCACGAGTCGTTCCTCCCCCGGGAGGATCCGGCAGGGACAGCAGAAATGCGCCCCCGGCTGGGAGCGCATTCGGTTGGCATTCGGTGTCTCAGCGGTCGGTCATTCGCCGCGCTGGCGCTTCTCCCACCGGTCCTCGATCCGGCTCATGAAGCCGCCGGAGGAGCCCTTCGCGTTCGACTTCGGCGCCGCCGCACCCGTGGAGCCCTTCGCCCCGCCTCCGATGCGACCGGGACGGCTGAACGCCCAGTACATGCCGGCGACCATGAGGCCGAAGCCGACCACGCCGAGGGCGATCCAGGCGACGGCCTGGTTGACCATCGAGATCGCGAAGATCGTTGCGGCGAGACCGAGGAGCGCGACGAGGATGCCCACGACGAAGCGCTTCGCCGAGAACCCGGGACCGCTGACAGCGGCCTGGGTCTCCGAGATGTTGCGTGCGAACCGGGGGTCTTCGCTGCGCAGCTGCTTCTCCAACTGATCGAGAAGCTGCTGTTCGTGATCGGAGAGTGGCATGTCGAACCCCCGTTTCCTTACTCTGGCCTGTGCCTCAATCATAGTCTCTGAACACTGAAAAAACATCTCGGGAACGGGGGCGACGGCGGTATTCCCATCCCGTCCACAGACTCGTCCGCACGCCCGTCTCCGCAGGGCTGCAGACCGGCGCTGCGGCCCCGGTGCCGCGGCCGGGTCGAGGGGCCTCGACGTTCTCCCAGGCCAGCCGCCGTACTCGGTTCCCGCCCCGTCCTCAGCGCGGCCTGGGGTGCCTACGCAGCAGTGAGGCCTGGGAGATCGCATCGGTCCCGAAGCGCCGGCGCACGTCGTCGAGCGCCATCTCCGCCTCCCTCCCCGCATGCTCGGGTTCGTCCAAGCGGGCTTGTCGTCCGCTGACCGCGAAGTCCATGAGCCCGGCGGCCCTGACCCCGAGCAGCCTAACCCCCCGCTGACGCTGCTCGCGCAGCCCGGTGAGCGCCGGCCGCAGCGCCTCGTACATCTCCCGGGCGAGGTCCGTGGGCGCCTCGAGCGTGATCGACCGCGACAGGGTCGTGAAGTCGTCGAGACGGTATTTGAGCCCGAGGGTCGTCGCGACCTTCTCCTCGGCCCGCACCCGGTGGGCGACCTTGTCGCAGAGGCGCAGGAGCTCGTGCTCGAGTTCGGAGACGTCCCAGATGTCGGCGCCGAAGGTGTGCTCGGCGCTGATCGAGCGGTCCTTGACCTGCCGGTCCATGCCGTGCGAGTCGAGTCCGTGGGCGCTGCGCCACAGGTGGTGTCCGTGCGCCCCGAACACCCGCCCGACCCAGGCCTCGTCCATGGCCGCGAGGTCGCCGATGAGCCGGATCCCGTATTTTGCGAACCCGATGCGGGTCTTCTCCCCCACCCCCGGCAGCGCTTCGATCGGCATCGGGTCGAGGAACGTCTGCGTCGCGGCGAGCGGGACGAGGAGCTGGCCGTGCGGCTTCGCCCGCGCCGAGGCGAGCTTCGCGACCACCCGGGAGCCGGCGATGCCGACGGAGGCGCTCAGGCCCGTGCGCGCTTCGATCTCCGCGCGCAGCGCCGAGGTGATCGCCACCGGGGAGCCGAGGCGCCGCACCGCCCCGGAGACGTCGATGTAGGCCTCGTCGACGCTGACCTGGTGGCAGTCGGGGGTGACCTGGGCGACGAGCTCGAAGACCTGCTTCGAGTACGCGGAGTAGAGGCCGTGGGAGGGCGGGATCACCTCGGCGACGGGGCACAGGCCCATCGCCCGGGACATCGGCATCGCGGCGTGGACGCCGAACTCCCTGGCCTCGTAGCTCGCGGAGACGACGACGCCGCGGCCGGCCCGCCCGCCGACGATGACGGGACGGCCGACGAGTTCGGGACGGGTGAGGAGTTCGACGGAGACGAAGAACGAGTCCATGTCGAGGTGGAGCATCGTCGCACCGGTGTCGTCCGTGCCGAGATGCTCGAGGTCACCGCCGGAGCGGGCCAGCTGTTTGCGGCTCATGTCCCACCCATGGCTCGATCGCGGTCCGAACCGGCGGGTTCGGCTCCTGCGGGGTCTGCGGGTAATCTGTCAGACATGGTATCGCGCAGGACTGTCACGACGCTGACTCTCGCCTTGGGCCTCGCTCTCACCGGCTGCACCGGCCAGTCCGGGTCGACGCCGGACGCCTCGCCGAGCGAGGCATCGACCACCCCGGCGGGCACGCAGTCCGCCGACCCCACCGGGTCTCCGGCCCCGACGGAGACGGCTGCGGAGGAGGAGGTCGAGCTCCCCGACTTCATGGAGCCCTACCCCGACGCCGAGGTGATCTCGAGCTCGCGCGCGGCCGCCGAATCGGGCGAACTCGACGCCGTGAGCCTCGTCATGCGCGCGCAGGCCGAACCGAAGGACATCATCTCCTTCTACACCGACCGGCTCGAGAAGGCCGGCTTCGAGACCTTCGGCAAGGAGTCGATGACGAAGTCCGCGCAGGTCGTCAACTTCCGGCACAAGGACAACGACGGCGTCCTCGTCATCACCGTCAGCGACGACCCGGACGATCCCAAGGCCTCGATCGTCTCCCTCGGCGGGAACATCGCTCCGTGATCTCAGCCGACCGCGTCGAGTCCCTCGACGCTCCCGCTGACATCGCCGCCGAGGCGGCCGCCGGAATCGAAGGCTTCCTCCGAGCGAAGGCCGCCGAGTTCGCGGCCATCTCCCCGGACACCGCCGAGATCGGCGACTCGCTCATCGCCTACACCCGCGGCGGCAAGCGGATCCGACCCGTCCTCCTGTGGTGGGGCTTCCAGCTGGCCGCCGGCAGCGAGCTGACCCCGGGGTCCCAGGCGCGCACCGGGCTCGCCGAGGCAGCCGCTTCCCTCGAGCTTCTCCACGCCGCGGCCCTCATCCACGACGACGTCATCGATCATTCGGACACCCGCCGCGGGGCTCCGGCCCTGCACCGGCAGTTCGAGTCCCTCCATGCCTCGCTCGGCTACGAGGGCGACGGCGAGGCCTTCGGGGTCTCGGCCGCGATCGTCATCGGCGACATCTGTCTGGCGTTGAGCGAGGAGCTCTTCGAGTCCGCGCAGGACCGCCTCGGCGCCTCCGTCCCCGCGCAGCGTCTGCGCGCGCAGATGCGCCGGGACGTCATGGTCGGGCAGTTCCTCGACGTCCGCGCCGAGGTTATCCCCCTCGACGACGCCCGCATCGGCGAGCGGGCGTGGGAGGTGCTCAGCTTCAAATCGGCGAAGTACTCCGTCGAGCAGCCGCTGCTCCTCGGGGCCGCGCTCGGCGGGGCCGACGACGCGCAGCTCGCCGCGCTCTCCCGCTTCGGCCTGCCGCTCGGGCAGGCGTTCCAGCTGCGCGACGACGTCCTCGGCGTCGTCGGCGACCCGAGCGCGACAGGCAAACCCGCAGGCGACGACATCCGCGAGGGCAAGCGGACGGTCCTCATCGCAGAGAGCCTGCGCCGGATGGACAGGGAGCAGGCGGACCTGCTCGCCTCCCGCCTCGGCGATCCGACGCTGAGCGCGGAGACGGTGGCGGAGACAGTCGCGATGCTCCGGGAGGTCGGCGGACTCGACGCCCTCGAGGAGATCATCGCCGACCGGCACGCTGCGGCGCTGAGCGAGCTCAGCGCCTGGTCAGGCGGCAACGGGGCGGCGTTCGACCTCGGCGAGGGGGCACGGACGCGGCTGACGTCCTTCGCGGAGACGCTGAGCTACCGGCAGCGCTGAGCCGCTGAGAGCTCTGCGCCGAGGCGCAGGCGGGGGCTCAGAAGGCCAAGGCCTGGGCCCGCCGGCGGACCTCCTTGCGGTTGCCGGCGCGCAGCAGGTCGATGGGACGACCCGGCAGGGAGTCGTCGGGGGTGAAGAGCCACCTGATCGACTCCTCGTCGTCGAATCCGGCGTCCTTGAGCGTGCTCAGCGTCCCCTTGAGCGGGGTGAGGACCTCGCCGTCGACGAAGAAGGCCGTCGGCACGCGCAGCACCTTGGGGTCTCCGTGCTTGTATCCGCAGATGGCGCCGTCCTCGAGGAGTCGGCGCACCTGTGTGATGCCCAGTCCGGTGGTCTCCGCGATGTCGGGAAGGGTGGCCCAGTCCTCGACGAGTTCTTCGGTGTTCACGCCCCCAGCGTAGCAATTCCTCGGAAGAAACACGCCGCCATGCCCGCCGCAATCCCGGGCTCGGAGCGGCCCAGTCGATACGCTGGTGGGTGGAACTTCCCCACACGATATGCAGCCGAACAGGTGACAGATGACACGCTCGCGACGGACTTCTCCGATGCCGATCACCGCCGCCCCTGACATCCGTGCGGCCTCCCGGGTGAACTCGACCGGTCCCGTCCCCCGTCCCGAGGGGTCCGGCGATGCCCCCGCCGAGGCGGCTCCCGAGTCGACCCCTGCCGCCGACACCGCGCCGTCGTCTGCGGCCCCTGACCGTGCCGCGACCCCGCAGTGGCTGACGGGCACGAAGAGCGAGACCGTCCCCGTCACGCACGGTGGCCGGACGTACAAGGTCAAGCAGGGCGACACCCTCTACGCCGTCGCCAGCCGCCACGGCGTCTCCGTGCCCGCGCTCGCCGAGCTCAACCGGATCTCGCCGCGCCAGAACCTCGTCCAGGGCCAGGTGCTCTCCCTGCCGGAGAAGAACGACCTGCCCGAGACCGATCCCTCGCACATTGTCGCCCCCGGAGAGACGCTCTTCGGCATCGCCGCCTCCCACGGGGTCTCCCCCGGCACGCTGCGGCGGGCGAACGGGATGGGCGAGGACTCCCACATCCGCGTCGGAGAACTGCTCATGCTCCGCGACACCGGCACCCGCCCCCGCCGGCAGGCCCCCGAACCTCCGGCCCCGCTGCCCCAGGTCGCCGCCGGCGGCTGGGGTGAAGAGCTGCGGGAGAGCGTCGTCCAGGCGGCCCGCCTGAACAAGGCCACGCTGCTCGGCCGCTCGCACCCGAACCCTGAGCAGGCGCGGCTCCTCGTCGCCTCGATCGCCGAGGAGCTCGGCGCCGAGCCCGCGCTCATGCAGGCCGTCGCCGCCCAGGAGTCCGGCTTCCAGCACGCGACCGTCTCGGCGGGCAACGCGATCGGCATCATGCAGGTCACCCCCCGCTCGGCCAGATGGGCCAGCGACATCGTCGGACGCGGACTCGACGTCCTCGACATCGCCGACAACATCGTCGCCGGCACCGTCATCCTCGGGTGGCTCATCGAGTCCACCGACTCCGAGGACGAGGCGCTGGCCGGCTACTACCAGGATCTGCGCTCGGTCCGCGCCGACGGACCGCTCCCGGAGACGAAGGCCTTCGTCCGCGGCGTGCAGCTCCAGCGGAAGCGGCTGGAGGAGGCCCGATGAACTCGCTGCCCGACCCGCTCATCGGGGTCGTCCTCAACGACCGGTACCGGATCGGCGCGAAGATCGCCCGCGGCGGCATGGCGATGGTCTACCGGGGCACCGACCTGCGTCTCGACCGCGAGATCGCGATCAAGGTCATGCACGAACACCTCATCTCCGATGACACCTTCGTCGAGCGCTTCCGCCGTGAGGCCATCAACGCCGGTCGCCTCACCCACCCCAACCTCGTCGCCATCCATGATCAGGCGCGTGACGGAGACGTCGTCTACCTCGTCATGGAGCACCTGCCGTCGGTGACCCTGCGCCGCGAACTCAAGCACCGCGGCACCTTCACCCCCCGGCAGGCGATCGTCGTCCTCGACGCGATCCTCGCCGCTCTCGAGGCCGTCCACTCGACGGGCATCATCCACCGCGACCTCAAGCCCGACAACGTCCTGCTCGGCACCGACGGTCAGGTCAAGCTCGCCGACTTCGGGCTCGCCCGCGCCGTCACCTCGGCGACGACGACGAAGACGCTCATCGGCACCGTCGGCTACGTCGCCCCCGAGCTCGTCACCCGGGCCGGCGCGGATGCCCGCACGGACCTCTACACGGTCGGCATCATGTTCTACGAGATGCTCACCGGCTCGCAGCCCTACACCGACGACGTCCCCATCCAGGTCGCCTACCGGCACGTCCACGACACGGTCCCCCCGCCCTCGGAGCGCACCGACGGCATCAGCCCGCTCCTCGACGCGCTCGTCCTCTGGGCGACATCGAAGGATCCCGAGGACCGACCTGAGGATGCCGGGGAGTTCCGCCGGGCCCTCGCCGAGGCGCGGGCGCAGATGTCCGATGCCGAACTCGACTACGGCGATCCCGACGCCGTGGCCGGTGAGCACTCTCCCGCACTCACCGCGAGCATCGACCTCGGCGAGGAGGTCCCGAAGGAGCGGAAGTCCCGCACCGACGAGATCCCCTACCTCGCCGAGGAGGATGCCGACGGCGAGGGCACCGCTGCCGCCGATGATGCCGCCAATGCCGCGGCCAACGGCGATGAGGACTCGGCGTCCGTCCCTCTCGCCGGTACCGCTGCCGCGGTGGCCGCCGGTGGCACGGCCGCGGCGATCGCCACGGCTCCCCGAGCGGAACCCGCCGAGGACACGGACGATCCTCGGGACGCGAGCGACGACGATGCCGCAGCCGACGGCGCGACCGCCTCGGCGGGCGACGTTGACACGGCCGACGATGCGACCGCCTCGGAGGATGCCGCCGACACAGGGAAGGACGGCAAATCCACCCGCGCGGGCAAGCGCACCCGCACGAAGGCGGCGGCGATGTCCGCAGCGGCCGCCGCCGGCTCCGGCAGCGGAGGCTCCGGCTCCGCTGGCTCTGGCAGCGGCGGCTCAGGCACCGGCGGCGGGAGCCGCGGTGCGGGCGATGACGACCCGGCCCCGGTGGCGGCCGGTGCCGCGCACACCCGACGGCGCAGGCGTCGGCGTCTGGCGACGACGGTCGGCGCAGGACTCGTCGTCCTCGTGCTCCTCGCGTGGCTGATCATCGCCAACCTGCCTGCCCCCACCTCCATCGTCCCCGGTCAGCTGGCCGGGAAGGAGTTCTCCGAGGCGACCGAGGTCGTCGAGAGCAGCGGTCTCAACCCGGAGAAGCAGGAGGTCTTCGACGATTCGATCCCTGCAGGCACCGTCATCGGCTCGGAGCCGGTCGGCGGCACGGAGCTCTCCCCCGATTCGACGGTGACGCTCGTCGTCTCGAAGGGGGTCGAGACGTTCGCCGTGCCCGAACTCGAAGGACTGAGCGCCGAGAAGGCGAAGGCCGCGCTCGACGACGCGGGCCTCGGGGTGGGCAAAGTCGACGAGAAGTACGACGAGAACGTCGCCAAGGGCATCGTCATCAGCGCCTCGGAGAAGGAAGGCGAGGAACTCGTCCACGATGCGAAGGTCGACCTCGTCGTCTCCAAGGGCGACGCCCCGGTCGAGGTCCCGGACGTCGAGGGCCTCACCTACGACGCGGCGTTCGCCACCCTGACGAAGCGCGGCTTCCGCGTCGGCAAGGAGGAGGTCTTCTCCGACACGGTGCCCAAGGGCAAGGTCGTCTTCCAGTGGCCCAAGAGCACCGAGGCGAAGCCGTACAACTCCCTCGTCATCGTCCGGGTCTCCAAGGGCAAAGAGGAGAAGAAGGACGACAAGCCCAAGGACGAGAAGCCGAAGGACGAGAAGAAGGACGAGGGCAAGTAGGACCGGCCTCGCGTCCTGAAATCTCGCTCGTCGAGATCTCGACCCTGATATGACGAAGCGCCGGCGGATCACCGCCGGCGCTTCGTCGTCTCAGTGCTGGGCTCGCTCAGCCCCTCCGGGTGAGGTACTCGGCGACCTGGAAGGCCATCTCGAGCGACTGGTCGTGGTTGAGGCGCGGGTCGACGAGCGTCTCGTAGCGACGGCGCAGCCCCTCGTCGTCGATTTCGGTGGCGCCTCCCATGATCTCGGTGACGTCGTCGCCGGTGAGTTCGATATGGAGGCCGCCGGGGATCGTCCCGGCCTCCTGGTGGGCTGAGAAGAAGCCCTCGACCTCGGCCATGACGTCTTCGAAGCGGCGGGTCTTGTAGCCCGTGCTCGAGGTGATCGTGTTGCCGTGCATGGGGTCGCTCATCCACGTCACCTGCGGGAGTCGGTCTCCGATGCCGGCGAGCAGCTTCGGCAGGACGTCGTTGATCTTCCCCGCACCCATCCGGGTGACGAAGGTCAGGCGCCCGGGTTCGGCGTTCGGGTCGAGCTTCTCGGCCAGCGCCAGGGCGTCCTCGGCGGTCGCGGTGGGACCGAGCTTGACGCCGATGGGGTTCTGGACCTTCGAGAGGAAGTCGACGTGGGCGCCGTCGATCTCGCGGGTGCGCTCCCCGATCCACAGGAAGTGGCCGGAGACGTCGTAGGGCAGGCCGGTGCGGGAGTCGATGCGGGTGAGCGCCCGCTCGTACTCGAGCAGCAGCGCTTCGTGGGCGGAGTAGAACTCCGTCGTCCGCAGGGCGTCGAAGTCGGCGCCGCAGGCGTCCATGAAGCGGATCGCGCGGTCGATCTCCCGGGCGGTCTGCTCGTAGCGCTGGTAACCGGGGTTCGAGGCGAGGAAGCCGCGGTTCCATTCGTGGACGAGGCGCAGGTCCGCGAAGCCGCCCTGGGTGAAGGCGCGGATGAGGTTGAGCGTCGACGACGACACGTGGTAGCCCTGGAGCAGCCGCGCGGGGTCGTGGCGTCGGGACTCCTCGGTGAATTCGTAGCCGTTGACGATGTCCCCGCGGAACGAGGGCAGGGTCACTCCGTCGCGGGTCTCCATGTCCGCCGAGCGGGGCTTGGCGAACTGCCCTGCCATGCGCCCGATCTTCACCACCGGCATCGAACCGCCGTAGGTGAGGACCGCTGCCATCTGGAGGACCGTCTGGACCCGGGCGCGGATCTTGTCCGCCTGGGCACCGGCGAAGGATTCGGCGCAGTCGCCGCCGGCGAGGACGAACGCCTCACCGCGGGAGGCCGCCGCGATCCGCTGCTTGAGCACGTCGGCTTCCCCGGCGAAGATGAGCGGCGGGAGGCTGCGCAGCTTCGTCAGGGAGTCCTCGAGCGCCTCGGCGTCGAGATACGTCGGCTGCTGTTTGGCGTCCATCGACCTCCAGTCGTCGAGACCGGTGAGGTCGTCGGTGCCGGCTGCGGTGATGTCGGTCTGAGCGAAGACCGGATCGATGTGGAGGCTCACGCTAGTTCTTTCTTCATTGCTCGTCGCCGGTCTCGAAGTCCTCGGCGGAGACGTTGTCGAGGAAGTCGCGGAACTGGGCGACCTCCTCCTCGTCTGCTTCGGGCGCTTCGATGCCGGCGTCTTTGAGGAGGTCGGAATCGACGTAGACCGGGCACTCGGCTGTCAGGGCCAGGGTCACGGCGTCCGAGGGTCGGGCGGAGATCGTCCTGCCGTCCTCGGTGTGGAGTTCGGCGAGGAAGATCTGACCGTCGCGGCCGGTGATCGTGACGTCGGCGAGCTCGTCGTCATGGGCGGCGAGGACGTCGAGCAGGAGGGCATGCGTCATCGGCCGCGGCGGGGTGAGACCGCGCTGCGCGATCGAGAGCGCGTTCGCTTCGATCGCCCCCACCCAGATCGGCAGGTAGTAGGCGGGCTCGGTGGCCTTGAGCAGGAGGATCGGCTGATTGGCGGGCAGCTCGATGCGCACCCCGACGACCTCGACTTCGACGTTTGGCATTATCCCCTTCTCAGGAGCGCGGACGCTGCTGGAAGATCATCCGGAACTTCCCGATCTGCACGTCCGCGCCGTTCTGCAGTTCGATGGAGTCGATGAGCTGACGGCCGACATAGGTGCCGTTGAGCGATCCGGTGTCGCGCAGCGTGAACCCGCTCGGCGTGCGGATGAACTCCGCGTGCTTCCGCGAGACGGTGACATCGTCGAGGAAGATGTCGGCGTTGGGGCTGCGGCCGACGGTGACGACGTCGGTGTCGAGCAGGATCTGCGAACCGGAGTCCGGTCCGGAGACGACGACGAGGAGCGCATCGGTGTCCTGGAGACCGTCGAGGTCGGGCACCGGGTGGATCTCACCGGTGTGCGGATCGAGGATGCCCTGGAACGGCTGCCGACCCGAGTCGGTCATGCTCTGTCCACCGGGAACCGGGTACTGCTGCTGGTTGGTCTCGCCGCCCGAGCTCGGCTGCTGGGCGTACTGCTGCTCGCGGGGATCGTGACCCTGCTGGCCCGCCTGCTGCGGATAGCCGCCGTCCTGCTGGTACCCGCTCTGCTGGTACCCGCCTGGCTGCTGGTATCCGTCCTGCTGCTGGTATCCGTCCTGCTGGTACTGGGCATGGCGGCCCTGCTGGTCGTCCTGTCCCTGGTATCGGCCCTCGTCGTACCGGCCTCCGGGCGCCTGCTCACCGGTCGGGTGATCGGCGTGCCGGCCGTGGCCCTGCCCACCGTCCTGCTGGTGCTGTCCCTGCTGGTCGCCGCCGTAGTTCGGTGCCTGCGGGGCGCCGTCGACGGAGGGCTGGCCGTAGGCCGGCGTGTTCGGCCGGGCGTCTCCGCCCTGGTCCTGCGGGGCGCCGTCACCGGGGCCGAAGGGGAACTTCTTCGACTGCGGGACTTCGCCGTTGTCGTACCACGGCTGCGAGGGATTCCGGCGACCTTGGTCATTGTTCTGCGACATCATGCCTCCTCGCTCTGCACGAGCTTGTGGTACTGCTCCTCATCCATCAGACCGGTGACCTGCTCAGGATCGCTCGCCTCGACGAGGTACATCCATCCGTCCTCGTAGGGCGAGGAATTCACGGTCTCCGGTCTGCCTTCGAGGGCATCGTTGACGTGGGTGATCGTTCCCGACAGCGGTGCGATGAGGTCGGACACGCTCTTCGTGCTCTCCACCTCGCCACAGGACTCCCCCATGGTGATCGCATCTCCGACGGCAGGCAGGTCGACATAGACGACGTCGCCCAGCTGAGACTGGGCGAAGTCCGTGATGCCCACGCGGTAGACGGCGTTGTCCTCCGTGGTGTGGACCCACTCGTGGTCCTTCGAGTACAGGTAAGACACTGGAAAATCCAGTTCCGCCATGTCGACTCCTCTTAGCTTGTCGGTGTTCCAAGCATAGCCGCCTGGGGTGCTTGCATAACAATCGCGAAACAGAAATGTTACTGACCCCCTGAAAGGGAGTCCGCAGACACCTGTTTCTCCGGTGATTACCTGGGATGATACTAGTTTGTCGAAGGTCACGATCGGCAATTTTGGCAGTTGGACGACGATCGTTATAGGCTAGTTCTCGTTGCTTCGGCCCAGGTGCTGGACAACGGGCTATGGCGCAGCTTGGTAGCGCGCTTCACTGGGGGTGAAGAGGTCGTGGGTTCAAATCCCGCTAGCCCGACTTACTGATCGTTCGATCACTAACGCCTCGAACCACGGGTTCGGGGCGTTTCTGCTTTGCCGGCGGTCATCGACGAGTCGCCGGCCCGATCCTTGTCACGCATTCGCGGCTCACCCGTGATCGGCTGCCGCTCCCCGGCTCCCGGGACCGTCGAGGCTGGGTGCGAAGACCGCCGTGACCACCCCGATGAGGACGAGCAGCCCGAGCCCCCAGCGCAGGCTCGCCGCCGTCGCGATGATCCCGACGAGGGGACTCGTGGCGAGGAAGCCCGCCCGCATCATCCAGTTGACGAGCGTGACCCCGCCCGCACCGCCGACGCCCGGGATCCGTGAGGCCGCCGTGATCGCGTTCGGCACGAGGGTCGCCGCCCCATAGCCGAGGGCTGCGAGCGAGACGAGCAGCTGCACGGTCCCGGTGGACGTCGCCAGTCCGAGACCGCCGAGGGCGATGAGGATCCCGCCGAGGCGGCCGATCCGTCCCGCGCCGAAGCGCTGGACGAGGACGTCCCCGGAGAACCGTCCCAGGCAGTGGGCGCCGATGACGGTGCTGAAGGCGATGCCCGCCTCGGCCGCAGGCATCCCGCCGAGCTCGACGGCGGCGAGCGCCGACCAGTTGTTGGCGATGTCCTCGACCGCGATCCCGCACACCGCGACGACCGCCAGCGGCAGGGCGATGCGCATGATGGCGCGACGCCGACCGGGC
Organism: Brevibacterium sp. LS14; assembly: GCF_012027885.1. Classification (NCBI taxonomy): domain Bacteria; kingdom Bacillati; phylum Actinomycetota; class Actinomycetes; order Micrococcales; family Brevibacteriaceae; genus Brevibacterium; species Brevibacterium sp. LS14. The sequence goes on along the minus strand of NZ_SJXG01000060.1, from coordinate 53,920 downwards.
ATCGCCGTCGGGGTACCGTCCGCAGAGTCGTTCACGAGGCGCCTGCCCCACTGCCGTCCCTCCGCACCGAGAAGCAGTCGGCCGATGACGACGAGGACGATGCAGCCGAGCGCGACGACGACGAGGTGGAGGCGCATGTCGACCCCCGCGGCCGAGGCGGCCGTGGCCAGGGCTCCGCTGAGCAGACCGCCCAGGCTCCACACGGCGTGCATCGAGGAGAGGATGACGCGGTTCCGGTTCTCCTGCACCCCGATCCCGACGACGTTCTGGGCGACGTCGACGACGGCGTCGCAGACACCGGCGACGAAGAGGCACGCTGCCATCATCCACCCGTTGACCGACCACGGAGTGAGCGCGGCCGCGGCGACGAGGGCGACGGTGCCGCCGAGGACGACGGGATTGGGACCGAAGCGCGCGATGAGGCGGGCGGGCAGCACGGAGGAGAGGACGGCGCCGAGGGCGAAGCAGGAGACGACGAGCCCGAACTCGATTGAGTTCAGGCCCAGCCTCTCGACGAGCTGGGGATACCACGGGAGGAGACCGGCGAAGGCGGCGCCGTTCGACCCGAAGTAGATCCCGGCACCCGCGATGCCGGAGAATCCCGGCTTCCGCTGTCCGTCCACGCCCGCCTCCCTCCCGTCCCCTGCGTGGGGATTGCCGTCTCCGAGCACACTGCCGCCCACTCTACCCACGCCCCGGACACACCCGTTCACGTGCGCACCCCGCCCCGGGACCGCCTCGGCGAGGGACCCCAGCGGGAAATCCCCGCCGAGGATGTCGTCCATCACCTCCGACCTGGCGTAGCCTGGGGGACGATCCGCAGTCGGGACGCCCGTCCCGGCGACCACATGAGCCAAGGAGACCTCCCGTGTCCACGTCACCGAAACCAGCCGACGACCGGCTGCACGGAATGGAGCGGGTGTCCTCCCGCATCATCGGCATCTCGATCGCCGCAGCCCTCGGCGGGTTCCTCTTCGGCTTCGACACCGCCGTCATCAACGGTGCCGTCGACGCCCTCGCCGAGGACTTCTCCCTCGGCGCAGCCCTCAAGGGCTTCGCCGTCTCCTCGGCCCTCATCGCGTGCGCGCTCGGAGCATGGTTCGCCGGCAGCCTCGCCAACCGCTTCGGACGCCTGCCGGTCATGGTCGTCGCCGCGATCCTCTTCTTCGCCTCGGCGATCGGCTCGGGACTCGCCTTCGGGGTCACCGACCTCATCATCTGGCGCATGGTCGGCGGCCTCGGTGTCGGTGCGGCCTCGGTCATCGCCCCCGCCTACATCGCCGAGGTCTCCCCCGCCCGCGTGCGCGGCCGCCTCGGATCGCTCCAGCAGCTCGCGATCGTCACCGGCATCTTCGCCGCCCTCCTCTCCAACGCGCTCCTCGCCTCGGTCTCCGGCGGGGCGGCCGCACCGTTCTGGTTCGGCATCGACACGTGGCGGTGGATGTTCATGGTCGAGGCGGTCCCCGCCCTCGTCTACGGTCTCGCCGCCCTCGGCCTGCCCGAGTCCCCGCGCTTCCTCGTCGCCCGCGGACGCGAGGAGGAGGCCGCGAAGGTCCTGCGCGACTTCACCGGCGTCGTCGACACCGATGCCCTCATCGCACGCATCCGCGATTCGCTCAAGCGGGAGGAGCGCGAGTCCTTCCGCGACCTCCTCGGCAGGGCGTTCGGGCTCAAGCCGATCGTGTGGATCGGCATCCTCCTCTCCGTCTTCCAGCAGTTCGTCGGGATCAACGTGATCTTCTACTACTCGACGACGCTGTGGAAGTCCGTCGGGTTCGACGAGTCGAGCGCCCTGCTCACCTCCGTCATCACCTCGGTGACGAACATCCTCGTCACCATCGTCGCGATCCTCCTCGTCGACCGGGTGGGACGCCGGAAGATGCTGCTCGCCGGCTCCGCCCTCATGGGGCTGTCGCTGGCGACGATGGCGCTGTCCTTCTCCTTCGCCGAGCTCGTCACCGCCGCCGACGGCACGCAGAGCGCGGAACTCGGCGCACCGTGGTCGATCATCGCGCTCGTGGCCGCGAACCTCTTCGTCGTCGGCTTCGGCGCGACATGGGGGCCGCTCGTGTGGGTGCTCCTCGGCGAGATGTTCCCCAACCGGATCCGCGCCGCCGCTCTCGCCGTGGCCGCGGCCGCGCAGTGGGTGGCGAACTTCGCGATCTCGACGACGTTCCCCGTCTTCGCCGACATCAGCCTCACCTTCGCCTACGGCTTTTACGCGTTCTTCGCCGTCCTCTCCTTCTTCTTCGTGTGGTGGAAGGTCCCGGAGACGAAGGGGATCGAACTCGAGGACATGACCGAGGACGCCGCCCCTGTCCACCACGGGCGCGAAGGCTGAGCCCCGTTCCCCTGCGTCAGGGGTGTCCCCTTCCTCAGGGGTGCCGTCCCTCAGGGGCGTTGCCCCTTTCAGGGGGTGTCGTCGCCGGACCGCGCCGAGGCGGGGCCGGTCGCGGTCTCGTCCGTGCCCTCGGGTGCCGCGCCCGTCTTGCCGGGTGCCGCGTCCATGCCGCCGGGCGTCTCGTCCGTATCGCCGGGCGTCTCGTCCGGATCCTCCCCGTCCCCGCTCTTCGGTGACCCGTCCCCGCGCCTGAGGCCGATGACGAGGCCTGCGATTGCGAGGACGAAGAAGACGCCGAGGCCCACGGTCAGACCCGGAGCGGCGGCATAGGCCATCGCGAGGGCACGGAACCCGATGAGGCCGACGGTCGAGTAGATGAGCGCCCACAGCGACCCGCCGAGGATGAGGGCGGGGACATAGCGGCGCGCGCTCATCCCCGTCGTCCCCGCGGCGAGGTTGACGACGGTCTGGAGTCCGACGGTGAGGAAGGAGACGGCGACGACCGGGGCGCCGAAGCGTTCGATCATCGCCTCGGCCCTGCGGTATCGGGGTCCGGACATGATCCTCTCGACGCGGTCGATGCGCTGCATGCCCTTCCGGGCGAGGCGCCCGAGGAGGTAGGTGCCGCCGGCGCGGGCGAGGATGATGCCGAAGAGGATGAGCCAGGTGACGGCGATCGGCAGCGACCAGTCGAGGGGGTTCATCGGTGCTGCGTGCCTCCGTGCCGGGTGCGGTGTGCTCACACCGATTCTACGCCGATGTTAGCCTCACCTCACACCGCCCGGGAGCCGGCCTCGCCCGGTCGGCAGCGCGTGCTCAGACGCGGGTGCCGTCGAGCCAGACCTCGCTCACCCGGTCTTCGATGCCGCGGACGTCGTCGCTGCTCAGGTCCCCGTCGACGAGGACGAGGTCGGCGAGCGCGTCCGGGGCGATGCGCCCCCGGTCGTCGTGGCCGAGGAGGTCGGCGGCGACCGAGGTGCCTGCGGCGAGCGCCTCGGCGCTGCTCAGACCGGCCCCGGCGAGCAGGCTGATCTCCTCGAGGTTCTTCCCATGGGGTCCGACCCCGGCGTCGGTGCCCATGGCGATGCGGATGCCCGCCTCGTGTGCCCTGACGATCGACTCGTGATGGGTCTCGATGACGGCGTGGGCCTTGTCGATGACGGACTGGGGCAGGCTCGCCCCCGCCTCGGCGGCCTTGATGACGGCCCGCGGCGCCTGGAGGGTGGGGACGAGGAACGTCCCGTGCTCGAGCATGAGGTCGATGGCCTCGTCGTCGAGGTAGATCCCGTGTTCGATCGAGCGGACCCCGGCCCGGACGGCGTTCTTGATCCCCGGCGCCCCCTGGGCGTGGGACATGACGTGCGCTCCCTGGGCGGCCGCCTCGGCGACGATGACGGCGATCTCCTCCTCGGTGAACTGGGAGTGCCGGGGATCGTCGCGCGGGGAGAGCACTCCCCCGGTCGAGCAGATCTTGATGTGGTCGGCTCCCGCCCGCAGCAGCTCCCGGGTCTTGCGCCGGACCCCGTCGACGCCGTCGGCGACGCCGGAGGGCCGTCCCGGGTGCGGGGCGAGGAACGGGGAGTCGGAGCCGGAGACGAGGTGGAAGTCCCCGTGCCCGCCGGTCTGGGACATGATCGTCACGGCGATCGTCATCCGCGGTCCCCGGACGACGCCGGTATCGACGGCGACCTTGGCGCCGAGGTCGGTCCCGCCTGCGTCGCGCATGGTCGTCACCCCGCCCGCGAGCGTCTCCTCCATGTGACGGACGGAGGAGTAGAACGGCAGCGAGAAGGGGTCGTGGAAGGCCGAGGTGCTGGCCGCGCCGGCGCTCATGAGGTGGACGTGGCAGTCGATGATCCCGGGGACGAGGGTGCGCTCAGAGCAGTCGACGAAGGTGTCCGAGGCGTTGTGGGAGCCCTGCCCCGCCTCGGTGATCGCCGTGATCCGCCCACCGTCGACGACGACGTCACGACGGCCCGGGATGAACCGGGTCCCGTCGAAGACCTGCGCATTCGTGAACACTGTGACCATCGGCAATCTCCTCATCATCGGTGTCGGCTTCCTCACATCTATCACGTCCGGCGGGGCCGCGTCATGTTCACCGGTTCGACACCTTGACGCAGTATGATCAGGGCCGATACGGGTCGTCTGCCTCGGCACCGGCCCCTGGTCGCTCGATCCGGAAGAACTGTGACTGACTACGCCGCGCAATTCCCTGCTCAGCCTCGCCCGCGCGAGGACCGCACCCTCATCGACGTCCTCCTCGAGACGGCGGGTGCCCACGGTGATCAGCCGGCGATCGACGACGGGCACACCGTGCTCAGCTACTCCGAGCTCATCGTCGAGATCAGGGATCTCGCGCTCTCCCTCGCCGAGGCGGGCATCGGTCCCGGTGACAAGGTCGGCATCCGCGTGCCCTCGGGGTCGGTCGACCTCTACGTCGCGATCCTCGGCACGATGATGCTCGGGGCCGCGTACGTGCCCGTCGACGTCGATGACCCGGAGGAACGGGCGCGCACGGTCTTCTCCGAGGCGGCCGTGACCGGGGTGATCACCGCGGGACGGGTGATCGAGGCCCGCACCGACCGGGGACCCCTCGACCGTGCCGAGCTGCGCAGCCCCACCCCGGACGACGACTGCTGGGTGATCTTCACCTCCGGCTCGACGGGCACCCCCAAGGGTGTGGCCGTGAGCCACCGTTCGGCCGCCGCCTTCGTCGACGCCGAGGCGGCGCTGTTCTGTCAGGACGATCCGCTCGGTCCCGGCGACCGGGTGCTCGCCGGACTCTCCGTGGCCTTCGACGCCAGCTGCGAGGAGATGTGGCTGGCGTGGCGCCACGGTGCGTGCCTCGTGCCGGCCCCCCGCTCCCTCGTCAAGTCCGGAATGGACCTGGGCCCCTGGCTGTCCTCGCGCGGCATCACCGTCGTCTCGACCGTGCCCACCCTCGCCGCACTCTGGCCCGCCGAGGCGCTCGACGCCGTGCGGCTGCTCATCTTCGGCGGCGAGGCCGCCCCACCCGAGCTCGGGCGACGACTGAGCGAGGAGGGGCGCGAGGTGTGGAACACCTACGGTCCCACCGAGGCGACCGTCGTCGCATGCGGGGCGATCCTCGACGGCACGGAGCCCGTGCGCATCGGCCTCCCGCTCGACGGCTGGGCGCTCGCCGTCGTCGACGCCGCAGGCGTGCCCGTCGCCGAGGGCGAGACCGGTGAGCTCATCATCGGCGGCATCGGGCTCGCCCGCTACCTCGACCCGGCCAAGGACGCCGAGAAGTACGCCCCGATGCCCACACTCGGCTGGGACCGCGCGTACCGGTCCGGCGATCTCGTCGTCAACGACCCACGGGGACTCATCTTCGTCGGTCGCGCCGACGAGCAGATCAAGCTCGGGGGTCGGCGCATCGAACTCGGAGAGATCGACGCGGCCCTCCAGGCTCTGCCCGGTGTCGAGGGTGCGGCGGCCGCGGTGAAGACGACCCCGGCGGGAACGGACATCCTCGTCGGCTACCTCGCGACCACCTCGGCGGGGGCCGAGGAGAGGATCGACGGCTGGGAGGAGACGCTGCGGGCGGAGCTGCCGGCCGCGCTCGTCCCCCGGCTCGCCCTCGTCGACGAACTCCCGACGAAGACCTCGGGCAAGGTCGACCGCAACGCCCTGCCCTGGCCGATGGGCGAGACGGCCGAGGCCGAGGACTCCGCGGAGACCTTCGGCCCCGACGTCGAGTGGATCGCCGAACAGTGGACGGCGGTCCTCGGCACCCGGCCGGGATCGGACACGGACTTCTTCACCGTCGGCGGCGGCAGCCTCGCCGCCGCCCAGCTCGTCTCGCGTCTGCGCCTCGAGCACCCGAGCGTGACCGTCGGCGACATCTACGCCCACCCGCGGTTCGGGGCGCTCGCGACCCTGTGCCTCGGGGACGAGGGCGCCGCCGTCGCCGCAGGACCGCAGCGCGACATCGCACGGACTTCGAAGGGGATGCAGGCGTTCCAGACGCTGCTGGCCGTCCCCGTCCACATCCTCGCCGGAGTCCGCTGGGTCGTCATCGCCATGGTGCTCGCGAACCTCGCCGCCGGACTCGGCGCCGCGGTCCCTCACACCCCGTGGCCGGTCGTCATCACCCTCTTCCTCGTCTTCGTCACCGCGTGGGGGCGGATGCTCATCTCCGCCGCCGCAGCGAGGCTCCTCCTCTTCGGGCTGCGGCCCGGGGTCTACCCGCGCTCGGGCTGGGTGCACAAGCGCCTGTGGCTGGCCGAGCACATCGCCGACATCGCCGCCGCCGTCTCCGTCGCGAGCGCCCCCTGGGTGACGTGGTACGCGCGCCTGCTCGGGAATCGGGTCGGCTCGGACGCCGACCTCCACTCCGCCCCGCCTGTCACCGGCTTCCTCACCCTCGAGGCAGGGGCTGCGATCGAACCCGAGGTCGACCTCAAGGGCTGGTGGGTCGACGGGGACCTGCTGCGCATCGGGACGATCGAGGTCGGGGAGAACGCGACGGTCGGGGCGCGCTCGACGCTCATGCCCGGCACCCGCATCGGATCCGGGGCGCTCATCGAGGCCGGGTCCGCGGTGACCGGGAAGGTCCGGCGCAACCAGATCTACTCCGGTTCGCCGGCCGTGCGCATCGGCAAGGCGAAGAAGACGTGGCCGGCACCACCGGACCGGCGACGGCTGCCGTTCCTCTTCTACGCCGCCGGATCCCAGGTCAACGCCGCCCTGCCCTACCTCGCCGCGATTCCGGGGCTCTGGCTCATGGTCGCCGTCTCCGGCATCGACGTCGTGACGAACCCGTGGCTCGTCCTCGCGTGGTCACCGCTCATCGCATGCCTGTGGTTCCTCACCACGGCCCTCCTCATCCTCCTCTCGGTGCGGCTGCTCGCGATCGGGATGGAAGAGGGGGAATTCCCTGTCCGCTCGGCCCGCGGCTACCGGGTGTGGGCGACGGAGAGGCTGCTCGATCTCGCCCGCGACCTCCTCTTCCCCCTCTACGCCTCGATGCTCACCCCGTGGTGGCTGCGCGCGCTCGGAGCGAAGGTCGGTCCCGGCACCGAGATCTCCACCGTCGTCTTCGTTCCGAAGATGACGACGATCGCCGCCGGCGCCTTCCTCGCCGACGACACCATGGTCGCCAGCTACGAGCTCGGCCACGGGTGGATGCGCGCGGGCCGGGCGAAGGTCGGCAAGCGGGCGTTCCTCGGCAACTCGGGCATCGCCTCCCCGGGTCGCCGGGTGCCGAAGAACGCGCTCGTCGCCGTGCTCTCTGCGGCCCCGGCGAAGGCGAAGAAGGGCTCGTCGTGGCTCGGGTCTCCCCCGGTGCAGCTGCGCCGGGCCGCCGTCGACGCCGACGAGACGCTCACGTACGCCCCGAAGTTCGGGGTCAAGGCCGCCCGCGCTCTCTTCGAGACGATGCGGATCACCTCGGTGATGGTCGGCGGCGCCCTCGTCGCCGCCGTCATCCTCACGATCATCGCCCTGCTCGACCTGCCCGGCGGGATCGGCATCTCCGGGGAGCGGGGGAACTTCTTCGCCTCCGTCGGCCTCGCCCTCGTCACCTCCGGGCTGGTGATGTTGGCGGCCGGCGCGGTCGCGGCGGGACTCGCCGTCATCGCGAAGTGGGTCTTCGTCGGCCGCATCTCCCCTGGCGACCACCCGCTGTGGTCGTCGTTCATCTGGCGCGGCGAGGTCGCCGACTGCTTCGTCGAACTCGTCGCCGCCCCCTGGTTCACCCGCAACGCCGTGGGCACGCCCGCGATCGTGTGGTACTTACGCGCGATGGGCGCGAAGATCGGCCACGGTGTGTGGTGCGAGAGCTACTGGCTGCCCGAGGCCGACCTCGTCCGCCTCGGCGACAACTCCACGGTCAACCGCGGCTGCGTCGTCCAGACCCACCTCTTCCACGACCGGGTGATGAGCCTCGACGTCGTCGAACTCGAGGCCGGTGCCACGCTCGGCCCCAACAGCGTCATCCTGCCGGCCGCCACCCTCGGGGAGAACTCGACGGTCGGGGCGACCTCGCTCGTCATGCGCGGGGAGTTCGTGCCCCCGCATGCGTACTTCAGCGGCAATCCTGTCATACCCTGGGTGGATGCCCCAGAACTTCCCCGCGCCGAGGCGGTCGACACGATCCATGCCTGACAGCTACACCCCCGGAGTCGGCACCCCCGACCTCCACATCGACCACTACGACATCGACCTCGACTACCGGATCGGACCCAACCGGCTCTCCGGCCGCGCCCGGCTGACCGGGCGGGTGCTCACGGAGACGACGGCGATCCTCCTCGACCTCACGGGCATGCGGGTGACGAAGGCGAGCGTCAACGGGCGCAAGGTCCGCTTCGCCGCCCGCGCCGGGAAGCTGCGCCTGACCACGGAGCCGCTTGCCCGCAATCAGCCGGTGCGCATCGACATCGCCTACGCGGGCAACCCGCAGCCGGCGATCGGGACCTGGGGAGACATCGGCTGGGAGGAGCTCGAGGACGGAGTCCTCGTCGCCGGGCAGCCCATCGGGGCCTCGACGTGGTTCCCGTGCAACGACCACCCCTCGAACAAGGCGACGTTCCGGATCACGGTCCTCACCGAATCCGAGTACACCGTCGTCTCCAACGGCGACCTCGTCGAGAAGGTCCGCAGGGCCGGGCGCACCGCGTGGACGTTCCAGTCGGGCACGCCGCTGGCGACGTATCTTGCGACCGTGCAGATCGGCCGCTACCGGCAGGGCCCGATCGCCGTGCCCCTGAACTCTGCGCCGAGCCCCGTGCCCCTCGGGCTCTTCGCTGCCGAGCACTGGAACCGGGCGGCCCTGCGCCTGCCCGTCCAGCACGCCATGATGAACGCGTTCATCGAGCTCTTCGGGCCCTACCCGTTCGACCGCTACGACGTCGTCGTGACGAACGAGGAGCTCGAGATCCCCCTCGAGTCGCAGCCGCTGTCCGTGCTCGGACCCAACCACCTCGGACCCGAGTGGGAGTCCGAGCGCCTCATCGCCCACGAGCTCGCCCACCAGTGGTTCGGCAATTCGCTCACGCCGAGGCAGTGGTCGGACATCTGGCTCAACGAGGGCTTCGCATGCTACGCGGAGTGGCTGTGGTCGGAGGCCTCAGGTCGGATGAGCGCCGACGAGTGGGCGCTGCGCTGGTACGAGTCGCTCGCCGTCTCCCCGCAGGACATCGTCCTCGCCGATCCCGGGGGGCCGGGGATGTTCGACGACCGCGTCTACAAGCGCGGAGCAATGTTCCTCCATGCTCTGCGCGTCAACCTCGGCGACGCCGTGTTCTTCGACGGCGTCCGCGAGTGGACGACCCGGCACCGGCACGGCAGCGTCGACACGGCCGAGTTCATCGCGCACTTCACCCGCATCGCCGGGCGCAGCATCGCCGAGGTCGTCGACCCGTGGCTCTTTCGCACCTCCCTACCGCAGCTGCCGCACCATGAGGTCTGAGTCGCCGTTGCGCCCGACCGTGGCGAACCCCCGGTCGACGTAGAGGTTCTTCGCCCCGTTGCCGTCCTCGACGGCGAGGCTGACGGCCTCGACCCCGCTCATCCTCGCGAGTGAGAGGAGGACGTCGAGGAGCGCCGTGCCGATCCCTTCCCCCTGGTGGTCGGGGAGGACGGTGATCGAGAGCTCGGGGATGTCCGCTGCCACCCAGCCGTAGCCGGCGAAGGGCTCGGCAGTGTCCTCGGCGTCGTCGGTCGCGGTCTCAGGCCCCGCCTTCGCAGTCCCGGCATCCGCCTCGGCGGGGGCACTCTCACCGGAGGATCGGGACCGGTTCCCGGTGTCCTCGGCATCCGCCTCGGCGAGCACCTCGGATTCCACGGTCCGGCCCGCCTCGGCGGGATCCTCACTCAGCCCTGTCGCGAACGCGGCATCGGCAGGACCCTCATCGGGGGTCTCGACCCCGCCGCCCTCAGCCAGGCGCAGCCATGCGAGCCCGAGGATCTCCTCTCCGGACTCGTCGAAGCAGGCCACGGCCAGGTCGCCGGTCCGCCCCCAGTCGGCGAAGTAGTGCCGGGCGTCGGGACGGGTGACCAGCTCCTCGCGCGGGATCGTCGGGGCGTCCATCGACCAGTTGAAGCAGAGGTCGACGAACGGGAGGAAGGTCTCCTCGGGGGTGTCGGCCGGCAGCGGTCGGATCCGGGATCGGAGGTCGGCGGGTGTGTCGGAGCTGGTCATGTCAGTCCCTTCTTCACGGCGGTGCGGATCCACTGGTGGTTGCGGACTCGCCAGCCCAGCGTGATCGCGCGGAGGCCGATGAAGCCGAGGCAGAACGCCGCCCACAGGCCCTGTGCGCCCGGCCAGAGTCCGGTGACCGGAACGAGCAGGAGGGCGTAGCCGATCACCGCGACCAATTGTGCCAGAGCGAGGTAGCGAGCGTCCTCGGCACCCATGAGGACGCCGTCGAGGACGAAGACGTACCCGGCCACGGGCATGCCGAGGGCGAGGATGGGCAGGAGTCCGGTGAGGGTGGCGATGACGGCCGGGTCGGAGGAGAAGACGAAGGGGATGATCCCGGAGCCGGCGACGAGGACGAGGCCGACGAGGATCCCGAACCCGATGCCCCAGACGATGAGGCGGCGGTTGATCGCGGCGACGACGTCGACCCGCTGCGCCCCGAGCTGGAGGCCGATGAGGGCCTGACCGGCGATCGCGAGCGAGTCGAGGGCGAGCGCGAGGGCGAAGAAGAGGCTCTGGGCGACCTGGATCGCCGCGAGGTCCGTGGCGCCGAGCGCGGTGGCGAGGACGACGAGGATGATGAGGGAGGCGCGCAGGCTCGCGTTGCGCACGAGCAGCCAGCCCGAGGTCTTCGCCGAGGAGATCACCCCGGCCCAGTCGGGGCGGAAGCTCGCGTGGTGGCGGCGGGCGGCGCGCAGGGCGATGAGGATGTAGACGGCGCACATGCCGGCCTGGGTGAGGACGGTGCCGAGTGCGGATCCGGCCACGCCCATGCCGAGTCCGTAGATGAAGAGGGCGTTGAGTCCGATGTTCGCGACACAGCCTCCGGCGGCGACGACGAGAGGGGTGCGGGTGTCCTGGAGGCCGCGCAGCAGCCCGGTCGCGGCGATGACGACGAGCATGAACGGCAGTCCCCACCACGAGATCGCGAGATAGGCGTGGGCGCCGCTCGCGATCTCGGGTGTCGGTCCGAAAGCGCCGATGGCGGTGCCGAGCAGCGGCAGTCCGAGGGCGAGGAGGACGACCGAGGTGAGGAGCGCAAGCCAGATGCCGTCGAACCCAGCACCCACGGCTCCCCGGGTGTCCCCGGCACCCATCCGCTTGGCCACCCGCGGGGTCGTCGCATAGGCGAGGAAGACCATGAGCCCGAGGACGGTCTGGAGGATCGTCGAGGCGATCGCGAGCGATCCGAGGGCGCCCGCACCGAGATGGCCGACCATGGCCGTGTCGGTGAGGAGGAAGATCGGTTCGGCGATGAGCGCGCCGAGGGCCGGCAGCGCCAGCCGGAGTATGTCCCTGTCGATCGCTGCCACGCCTGGCAGTCTATCGAATCGCCGGCGAGGCGCGCGCCCTAGCCTCGGGCGCAGCGCGCGCCTCGGCGGAGGGGCAGGCGTCAGGCGACTTCGAAGAGTCCCGCGGCTCCCTGCCCGCCGCCGATGCACATCGTCACGACGACGTACTTGACGCCTCGGCGCTTGCCTTCGATAAGGGCATGGCCGACGAGGCGGGCCCCGGTCATCCCGTAGGGGTGGCCGACCGAGATGCCGCCGCCGTCGACGTTGTAGCGTTCGGGGTCGATGCCCAGCCGGTCCCGGCAGTAGAGCGCCTGGACGGCGAAGGCCTCGTTGAGCTCCCACAGACCGATGTCGTCGATCTTCAGCCCGTGGGCGTCGAGGAGCTTGGGGACGGCGAAGACGGGGCCGATGCCCATCTCGTCGGGGGCGACTCCGGCGACGGCCATGCCCCGGTAGATCCCGAGCGGGGTCAGTCCCCGCCGGGACGCCTCGGCGTCGGACATGAGGACGGAGGCCGAGGCGCCGTCGGAGAGCTGGGAGGCGTTGCCCGCGGTGATGCTCGGCTCCTTCGAGGCGACCCCCGGCTCGAGGACGGGTGTGAGCTTCGCGAGCCCCTCGAGCGTCGTCTCGGGGCGGTTGCCCTCGTCCTTGGTGAGCGTGACCTCCTGCTGGGACGTCTCCCCGGTCTCCTTGTCGAGAACGACCTTCGTCGAGGTCAGAGGGACGATCTCGTCGTCGAAGCGCCCTGCCTCCTGCGCGGCGGCGGTGCGCTTCTGCGATTCGAGGGAGTAGGCGTCCTGGTCCTCGCGGCTGACCCCGTAGCGCTCGGCGACGACCTCAGCGGTCGCGAGCATCGGGTAGTAGATCCCGGGAACGTTCTCCTCGAGCCACGGGTCCTTCGCCCGGTAGGTGTTCATGTGCTCGTTCTGGACGAGGGAGACGGATTCGACGCCGCCGCCGACAGCGATCTTCTGCCCGTCGACGATGATCTGCTTCGCCGCGGTGGCGATTGCCATGAGGCCCGAGGCGCACTGGCGGTCGACGGACATGCCGGCGACCGAGACGGGCAGTCCCGCCCGCAGACCCGCCTGACGGCCGATGTTCGTCGACTGGCTGCCCTGCTGGAGGGCGGAGCCGATGATGACGTCATCGACCTCGGCGCCTTCGACACCGGCGCGTTCGACGGCGTGGGCGATCGCGTGTCCGGCGAGCTCCTGGGCCTGGGTGTCGTTGAACGCACCGCGGTAGGCCCGCCCGATCGGGGTCCTGGCGGTGGAGACGATGACGGCATCGACCATGGTGTGGCTCCTTCGAAAGCAGTGCGGTGGGGTGGGGTGGTGGCGCGGATGGCGCGGGCGGCGCGGCGCGGGCGGATCAGTCCTTGGGTCCGCCGGCGACGTAGATGACCTGGCCGGAGACGAAGCCTGCGCCCTCGGAGACGAGGAACGAGGCGGTGTTGGCGATGTCCTCGGGCTTTCCCGCGCGACCGACGGGGATCTGGCTGATCGCGGCCTTCTTGAAGTCCTCGAAGTCGACGCCGACGCGTTCGGCCGTCGCCTTCGTCATGTCGGTCTCGATGAAGCCCGGGGCGATCGCGTTGGCGGTGACCCCGAACTTGCCGAGCTCGATCGCCCACGTCTTCGTCATCCCCTGGATCCCGGCCTTCGCGGCCGAGTAGTTCGTCTGCCCGCGGTTGCCGAGCGCCGAGGTCGACGACATCGAGACGATGCGCCCGAACTTCTCGGCCACCATGTGCTCCTGCACGGCCTTGGCCATGAGGAACGCCCCGCCGAGGTGGACGGAGAGGACCTTCTCGAACTCCTCGTAGGTCATCTTGAACAGGAGGTTGTCGCGGAGGATGCCGGCATTGTTGATGAGGACGGTGGGCGGTCCGAGACGATCGGCCACATCGGCGACGGCGGCGGTGACGGAGTCCTCGTCGGAGACGTCGGCGTTCAGTCCGATCGCCTCTCCCCCGGCTGCGGTGATCGCCGAGACAGTGTCCTCGGTCGGTCCCATGTCGAGGACGGCGACCCTGAGGCCGTCGGCGGCGAGCCTGGTCGCGATCGCGGCGCCGATGCCGCGTCCGCCTCCGGTGACGATTGCTGTGCGTGCCATGCGTGATCCTCCGGGGTAGGTGGTGTGCGACGCAGCGTGACTCCCGTCTCACTGCGGTCAGGTCTCACTCTAACCGAGAATCACTCCTGAACGAATGATTGCTCACTGGGCGAGAACGCGCCGCTCCGGACCGACCGACAGCACACCAACGCGGTGATCCAACGCCCGGCACGCCACCAACGCGGTGATCCGACAAAAACGCGGTCTGCAGACCGCGTTTTTGTCGGATCACCGCGTCGAAGCGGAGCAAGGCCGCGGGTCGAAGCGGAGGGGGCCGCCTACTCCTCGTCGAAGCGGGAGACGTCGCCGGCGCCGACGCGCGCGACCTCCGGGTACCTGCCGGTGAAGTCGATGACCGAGGTCGGCACGACGCCCGGCGTCCCGGACTCGATGACGACGTCGACGTCGTGGCCGATCTGGTCCATGACGTCGTCGGCCTCGGTGAGCGGGTCCTCGTCTCCGGGCAGGAGGAGCGTCGAGGAGAGGATCGGCTCCCCCATCGCCTCGACGAGGGCGAGAGCGGTCGTGTTCTGCGGGATGCGCGCGCCGACCGAGTGCTTCTTCGGGTGCATCATCCGGCGCGGCACCTCCTTCGTCGCCTTCATGATGAACGTGTACGGGCCGGGTGTCATCGACTTGATCGCGCGGAAGTCCGAGTTGTCGACGATGACGAACTGTCCGAGCTGCGCGAAGTCGTGGCACATGAGCGTGAAATGGTGCTTGGAATCGAGGTGGCGGATGCGCGTGATCCGCTCGATGCCCGCCTTGTTCTCGAGCGCACAGCCGAGCGCGTAGCACGAGTCGGTGGGATAGGCGATGAGTCCGCCGTCACGGAGCACCTCGGCGGCCTTCGTGATGAGTCGGGGCTGGGGGTTCTCGGGATGGATCTTCAGTAGTGTCGCCATAGTCCATGGTAATCACGGGTGCGCTCCGTTGGGAACGAGCAGCCGGCACCCGCGATCCGGTTCCGTGCCGAACCACGCCAAGCAGGGAAATCGACGCTCCCACGATCCGCCGCATCGCCGATCCACGTGGGGCCCGAAATCCGCGCCGCCCGCGACGCGGAAACCCGGCTCTGCGTTGATCGACAGAATTTCGCCGAGGTGGCCGACCAGAGTGCGTGCCCGTGCCGTCGCGGCGTGCCGGCGGCCGCGGACCCTCGCCGAGGCGGTCCGCCCGGCTCTGCGTGGATCGACGGTGCGTCGCCGAGGTGGTCGGGGTCAGTGGACGGGGGTGTGGGCGGTGCGCGGGTCGGAGGCGATGAGGATGTTCACCCACCGGGCCTTCGGGTCGGCGTCGACGAGGAGGGCCTTGAGAAGCAGGGTCGCGGGCAGTGCGAGGAGGGCGCCCAGCCATCCGAGGACCCACACCCAGAAGAGCAGGGAGAGGAAGGAGACGAGCGGGGTCACCCCGACCGACTCGCCGGTGAACTTCGGCTGGATGATCGCCTGGATGACGAAGTTGAGCACGCTGTAGGCGACGATCACCCACACGGCCGACTGCCACCCGCTGTCGACGAGGGCGAGCAGGGCGGGTGGGATGAGCCCGATGACGAAGCCGATGTTGGGGATGTAGTTCGTGAGGAACGCGAGCACACCCCACACCCACACAAGCGGGACGTCGATGATCGCCAGTGCCACGACGTCGAGGATCGCGACGATGAGGCCGAAGATCGTCGCGACCACCCAGTAGCGGCGCACACCGGACGCGAACCCGCCCAGCGACTGCGCGAGCGCAGGCTTGGCGTCCTTGAGCATCCCCATCCGCGACGACATCCCCATCGAGTCCATGGCGACGAAGAAGACCGCCATGATCACCGTCGTGAGCAGACCCGCCCCGAGCGAGACGTTGGTGAGCAGCGGGCTGACAGCGTCGAAGATCGAACGGACGTTGAACTGCCGCAGTTGCGCTTCGAGGACGTTCGAGGTCACGCCGAGCTCCCCGAGCATCGACATGAGGCTGTGATAGGTCGCCACAAGCTGGTTGCCGTAGCTGGGGATGAGCATGACGAGCTCGGCGATCGCCCACGCGGTGAGCCCGAAGAACCCGAAGAGCATGACGAGGACGAGGACGACGGAGACGCACGCGCCGAGCGCCCCCGGCACGCGATGCCTCGTCAGCCAGCGCTGGAGCGGGTAGACGACGATGTAGAAGTTGAGCGCGAGGAAGACCGGAGCGACGATCTCCTGGAGCCCGCGGAAGAACGTCAGGGCGTAGGCGAGCCCGGCGATCGTGAGGACGACAACGAGTGCTCTCGCCGGCGGCCTGGCGTGCCACGGAGTGACTGCCTGGGGCTCAGTGCCTGCGCTCAACTACCGACCTCGTCTCTTCTCCCTGATCCGCATCGAGACCTCGATCGGCGTCCCTTCGAAGCCGAACGTCTCGCGGAGTCGTCTGATGATGAAACGACGATACCCCGGTTCAAGGAATCCTGTGGTGAAGAGGACGAATTTCGGTGGGCGCGACTGCACCTGAGTGCCGAAGAGGATGCGCGGCTGCTTGCCTCCGCGCACCGGGTGCGGGTTCGCTGCGACGAGTTCGCCAAGGAACGCGTTGAGGCGTCCGGTCGGGATCCGCTTGTCCCAGTTCTCCAGCGCGGTCTCCATCGCCGGTACGAGCTTCTCGGCGTGTCGGCCGGTCTTCGCGGAGATGTTGACCCGCGGGGCCCATGCGACGTGGGCGAGGTCGCGTTCGATCTCGCGTTCGAGGTAGTAGCGGCGCTCCTCGTCGAGGAGGTCCCACTTGTTGAACGCGAGCACGATGGCCCGTCCCGCCTCGGCGGCGGTGGTGACGATCCGCACGTCCTGCTCGCTCAGCGGTTCCTGGGCTTCGAGGAGGACGACGGCGACCTCGGCGCGCTCGAGCGCGGTCTGCGTGCGCAGGGCCGCATAGAAGTCCGCGCCGCTGGCCTGGTGGGCGCGGCGGCGGATGCCCGCGGTGTCGACGAAGCGCCACTGCCTGCCGCCGAGTTCGATGAGCTCGTCGACGGGGTCGCGGGTGGTGCCGGCGACGTTGTCGACGAGCACGCGTTCGGACCCGACGAGCTTGTTGAGCAGGGAGGACTTGCCGACGTTGGGTCGACCGACGAGGGCGACCCGACGCGGACCGCCCTCCTCGATGCGGGTATCGACGGCGGAGACCTCGGGGAGGACGGAGACCGCCTCGTCGAGGAGGTCGGCGACGCCGCGACCGTGGAGGGCCGAGACCGACCACGGCTGGCCGAGGCCGAGCCCCCAGAGTTCGGCGGCCATGAGCTCGCCGCGTTCGTCGTCGACCTTGTTCGCGGCGAGGATGACCGGCTTCTTCTTCTTCCGCAGCATCTTCACGACCATCTCGTCGGTCGCGGTCGGTCCGGTCGTGGCATCGACGACGAGGACGACGGCGTCGGCCATGTCGACGGCGACCTCGGACTGGATCGCGATCCGCGAGGCCATGCCCTTCGAGTCGGAGTCCCAGCCGCCGGTGTCGACGAGGGTGAAGTCCTTGCCGTTCCACTCCGCCTGGTAGCTCACGCGGTCGCGGGTGACACCGGGGACGTCCTCGACGACGGCCTCACGGCGGCCGAGGATGCGGTTGACGAGCGTCGACTTGCCGACGTTGGGGCGGCCGACGATCGCGAGCACCGGGTTGGCGCCGATCGCCTCTTCGTCCTCGATCTCGAAGCCGAGGGAGTCGAGCAGCGCCCGGTCCTCGTCCTCGAGCTCGTAGCTCTCGAGTCCGGCCTCGAGCGCGGTGGCCCGCTGCTCAGCCTCTTCGTCGCTGATCCGCTCGAGACGCTCGGCGAGCGCCTCATCGGGGGTCTCGTGGAATTCCTCGTCGGTCATTCTGCGTCCTTCACCAGGTCGAGCACGGTCCCCACGACCTGCTCGAAGTCGAGATCGCTCGTGTCGAGGGTGTACACGCCCTCGGCGGCGGTGAGGAAGCTCGTCGTGGCCGAGTCCTTGGCGTCACGGCCGGTGACGAGCGACGCGGTGGCGGCGACCGCCTCGGCGTCGGCACTGCCGTGGACCTCCTTGGCCCGGCGGGCCACGCGGACGTCGTCGCGGGCGGTCATGAGGATGCGGACCTCGGCGTCGGGGGCGACGACGGTCGTGATGTCACGGCCTTCGACGACGATGCCGGGGGACGCTGCGGCGATGATCTCCCGCTGCCGTTCGATGAGTTCGGTGCGGGCGTCGGGGACCGCGGAGACGGTCTGGACGTTCTCGGAGACCTCGGCGCTGCGGATCTCCTCGGCGACGTCGATGCCGTCGACGGACACCGCGAAGTCGTCGGGGTCGGTGGAGATCTCGAGGTCGGCCCCGCGGACCTGCTCGAGGACGTCGACGGGATCGGTGACCCCGCGGCTGAGCGCCAGCCACGCCATCGCGCGGTACATCGCACCCGTGTCGAGGTAGGCGAAGCCGAGGCGGCGGGCGACCTCCTTCGCAGTGCTCGACTTGCCGACCCCGCTGGGTCCGTCGATGGCGACGACGCTCATGTGGTTCCTTCCTTCTCGATGGCGGATTCGGGGATCCGCCATCCCAGTGCTTGCAGTCCGGTCTCGAGTTCGTTCGCGTTCGCGGGCATCACGGAGACGTCGACGATGCCGAGCCGGCGCCCCGGGGCATGGTCCATCCGGAAGTCCTCGACGTTGATGCCGAGGTCCCCGATGTCCTTGAACAGGGAGGCCAGGGTCCCCGGGGTGTCGGGGATGAGGACCGTGACGACAGCATATGCGGTCGGGGCCTGTCCGTGCTTGCCGGGGATCCGGTCGTGTCCCTCGTTGCCGTGGGCGATGGCCCTGGCGATCGCCCCGGTCGACCCGGGTCCGAGGCTGAGCGCCTCGATGACGGAGTCGAGCTCCCCGCGCAGGGCGAGCAGCACCGTCCGGACCTCCTCGGCGTTGCCGGAGAGGATCTGCGTCCACAGTCCGGGGTCGGAGGCGGCGATGCGGGTGACATCCCGCAGTCCCTGCCCGGCGAGCGCCACCTCATCGAGCGGGGCGTGGCGCAGCTGGGAGGCGACGAGGGAGGAGACGACCTGCGGGACGTGGGAGACCTTCGCGACCGCGGCGTCGTGGATGCGCGGGTCGAGGTGGGTGACCGAGGCGCCGGTGGCCTCGGCCATCTCGACGACCTCCCGCAGCCGGGAGGCCGGCGTGTCGTCGTCGGAGCAGATCACCCACGGTCGGGCGGTGAAGAGGTCGGGGCGGGCGGAGATCGCCCCAGACTTCTCCCGTCCGGCCATCGGATGGCAGCCGATGTAGCGGTCGAGCTGGTCGGCGGTGACGAGACCGCGCACGGTCTCGAGCAGGCGGGTCTTGATGCTCGCGACATCGGTCACCGTCGCGCGCGGGTAGTTCCGAAGTGCTGCGGCGATGACGTGGGCTGCGACGTCGGGCGGGGTGGCGACGACGACGATGTCCGGGTCGATGCCCTCCCCCGCCGAGGTGGTCGCCCCCGGTGAGTCCCCCGCCGTTCCCGGCACGGCCGTTCCCGACCCGGGCGAGGCCGGGGCCACCGGCTCACCGGCGCCGAGGTCGGAGGCGAGCTGCTGAGCGGTCGGCGAGGTGTCCTCGAGGGTGACCGTGTGCCCGCGCCCGGACAGGGCGAGGCCGAGGCTCGCACCGAGCAGCCCGGTGCCGATGATGTGGACTCTCACAGGTCGACGGCCTCGAAGAGCTCGCCGATCTCATCCGAGCGCAGGGGTCGGATCTTGCCCTGCCGCTGCTCGGCGAGCGAGATCGGTCCGAACTGGGTGCGCACGAGGCGTTCGACGGGGTTGCCGATCGCCGCGAGGAGACGGCGCACGACCCGGTTGCGGCCCGAGTGGAGGGTGAGTTCGACGACGGAGCGGCCAGGCGTCGAGTCGACGAGCTTGAACTCGTCGACCGTGACGATCCCGTCGTCGAGTTCGATGCCGGCCTTGAGCCGGGCGCTCGCATCCTTGGCGATCTGCCCCTTGACCTGCGCGAGGTAGGTCTTGGGGATCTCGTAGCGGGGATGGGCGAGGCGGTTGGAGAGCTCCCCGTCGTTGGTGAGCAGGATGAGGCCCTCGGTGTCGGTGTCGAGGCGTCCGACGTGGAAGATCCGCTCGGCGCGGTTGCCGACGTAGTCGCTGAGGTTCTTGCGCCCCTCGGGGTCCTTCATCGTCGAGACGACCCCGGCGGGCTTGTTGAGCGCGAGGTAGACCTTCTGCGGGCTCGTCGAGATCCGCAGGGTGTCGACGTAGACGGCCTGGGTCTCCGGATCGATGCGGGTGCCGAGTTCGGTGACGATGTTCCCGTCGACCTCGACCCGGCCGTCGAGGATGAGCTGCTCGCACGCGCGACGGGACCCCAGCCCCGCCTCGGCGAGGACCTTCTGCAGGCGCACTCCCCCGCTGACGTGGGCATCCGAGGTCTCTCCCGTGCCGGTGGGGGCCTTCTTCGCGCTCGCACGCTGCTTTCGGCTCGGACGGTTGCTGCGCCCGCCGGGCGCCCTGGGATCGCGGTAGGGACTCATGGGGACCATTGTCTCAAATCAATCGTCCTCTGGTGACATTCCGTCCTCGACTGTGGCGAGGACCTCGGTCTCGTCGGCCCCGAACTCCTCGAGGTCGGCGTCCTCGGGCAGGTACGGGGCGATGTCGGGCAGCTCGTCGAGGCTGACCATGCCGAGGGCGTCGAGGAACTGGTGGGTCGTCGCATAGAGCAGCGCCGAGGTCGTCGCCTCCTTCCCCGCTTCGACGATGAGACCCCGCAGGAGCAGGGTGCGGATGACGCCGTCGACGCTCACCCCGCGGATCGCGGCGATGCGGGGCCGGGAGATCGGCTGTCGGTAGGCGATGACGGCGAGCGTCTCGAGCGCTGCCTGGGAGAGCTTCGCGCTCTGCCCGGCGGTGAGGAAGTCCTTGACGACGTCGTGGTAGTCCCCGCGGGAGTGAAGGCGGAAGCCGCCGGCGACCGCGCGGATCTCGAAGCCCCGCTGCCGCCTGGCGCCCTGCCCGTCGGGGCCGGCAGGGGCACCGTCGTAGTCACGGGCCAGTTCCGCGATCGCCTCGGTCACGGTGTCCTCGTCGATGCCGAGGGCCGTCGCGAACTCCTCGGCGGACACCGCGGAGTCGCTGACCATGAGCACGGCTTCGATGCCGGAGAGGATCTCATCGTCGATCATGCCTGGCCTTCCGTCGTATCGTCCCCGTCCGTCTCCCCCGCCGAGGTGGCGCCGTCGTCCGTCTCTCCCGCCGAGGCGGTGCCGGCCTCAGCACCGTCCCCGTCCTCCTCGGCGCTCCACGCGCCTTCGGTGCGCAGGTCGACGCCGTCCTCGGGGGTCTCGGTCCGCGTGATGACGAGCGGGCCGAGCGGTTCGGCCTGGTCGAAGTCGCAGAGGCCGACCTTGAAGAGTTCGAGGAGGGCCAAGAACCGGGCGACGACGACGAGCGTGTTCTCGGAGGTGTCGAGGAGGTCCTGGAACTCGACGTCGCCCGAGCGCAGCAGTCCGAGGATGAGTCCGCGCTGTTCGGAGACACTGACGAGAGGGAGGTGGATGTGGTCGACGGCGACCGTCGGCGGGGTGTGGTCGCGTTGGAGGACGGTCGCGAAGAGGGAAGCGAGCTCACCTGGGCCGATGCTCAGCTCGAGCGGGGGCAGGACGTCTTGGAACTCCTCCTCGAGGCCGACCGAGCGGGGGACGCGGATGGAGCCTGCGGTCATCGCCTCGGAGAGGAAGCCGCTCACGGCCTTGTACGCCTTGTACTGAAGCAGGCGGGCGAAGAGGAGGTCGCGGGCTTCGAGGAGTTCGAGGTCGAGTTCCTCCTCCCCCTCCTCGTGCGGGAGCAGGCGCGCAGTCTTGAGGTCGAGGAGGGTGGCGGCGACGAGGAGGAACTCGGAGATCTCGGCGAGGTTGGACCCGCTGCCCCCGTCCTTCTCCGACAGTTGCGTCGTGTACGCGATGAACTCGTCGGTCACCTCGGCGAGCGCGATCTCCGTGATGTCGAGGCGACGCTTCGAGATGAGGCCGAGGAGCAGATCGAAGGGGCCGGAGAAGTTCTCCAGCTCGACCTGGAAGCCGTGCCCGTCGTCGGCGACGGCATCGTCGTCGGCGACGGTCTCGACGGCGGTCTCGCTCAGGGTGCGCCTCCGCGGGCGATGAGCTCCCGGGCCAGGCGCCGGTAGGCCTCGGAGCCGGGGTGCTTGGGCGCGAACGAGGTGATCGGCTCGGCGGCGACGGAGGCGTCCGGGAACTTCACGGTGCGGTTGATGACGGTGTCGAAGACCTTGTCGTCGAAGGCCTCGGAGACCCTGGTCATCACCTCTTTCGAGTGCAGGGTCCGCGAGTCGAACATCGTCGCGAGGATCCCGTCGATCTCGAGTGAGGGGTTGAGCCGGTCCTGAACCTTCTCGATCGTCTCGACGAGGAGGGCGACGCCGCGCAGGGCGAAGAACTCGGTCTCGAGCGGGATGATCACGCCGTGGGAGGCGGTGAGCGCGTTGACGGTGAGCAGGCCGAGCGAGGGCTGGCAGTCGATGAGGATGACGTCGTATTCGCCGGCGACCTTGGCGAGCGCCCGGGAGAGGACCTGTTCGCGGGCGACCTCGCCGACGAGCTGGACCTCGGCGGCGGAGAGGTCGATGTTCGCCGGCAGGACGTCGATGTTCTCGAAGTCGGTTTCGACGATGACCTCGTGCGGGTCGAGGCGCGGGTTCATGAGCAGGTTGTAGACGCTGATGTCGAGGTCGTACGGGTTGATGCCGAGCCCCACGGACAGGGCGCCCTGCGGGTCGAAGTCGACGAGGAGCATCTTGCGTCCGTACGCGGCCAGGGAGGCGCCGAGGTTGATCGACGACGTCGTCTTCCCCACCCCGCCCTTCTGGTTGACCATGGCGATGATCCGGGCGGGCCCGTGCGAATCCAGGGGTGCGGGTTCGGCGAAGTCCTCGGCTCCCGCCGTCGGGGTCGTCGCTGTGGGGAGATCCAACGCCTGCTGCGGATTCATCACTCGGTCGGCCACCTTTCGTTGCGTGCTGGAACCAACCCTACCGCGCCCTGGGGTGCGAGGTGGCGTAGACCTCGCGCAATGTTTCCTCCGACACCTTCGTATAGATCTGCGTCGTCGTCACCGAGGCGTGGCCGAGCAGCTCCTGGACGACGCGGATGTCCGCCCCGCCCTCGAGGAGGTGCGTGGCGAACGAGTGGCGGAACGTGTGCGGGGAGACCTCGGTCTCCAGTCCGGCGAGGCTGCCGGCGCGTCCGACGATCTTCCACGCCGTCTGCCGCGACATCCGCGTGCCCCGCGCGTTGAGGAACAGGGCGCCTGCCGGAGTCCCGGACCTCGCCTTCTCGGCCATCGTCGGGCGCACCCGGGTCACCCACGCCCCGAGGGCGACGGCCGCATGGGAGCCGAACGGGACGATCCGCTCCTTGCCGCCTTTGCCGTAGAGCCGCACGAGCCGGGTCTCGAGGTCGAGGTCGTCGAGGTCGGCGCCGACGGCCTCGGAGATCCGGGCCCCGGTCGCGTAGAGGAGTTCGAGGAGGGCCGCCGCCCGGATCTGGGCCGGCTCCTCCCCCGCCGTCGTCGCGAGCATCGCCTCGATTGCGGAGAGCGAGAGCGCCTTCGGCAGCCGCAGCCCCTCCCTGGGCGGGCTGACCTCGGAGGCGGGATCGGTGTCGGTGAGACCGTCGGCGAGGGCGAAGGCATGGAACCGGCGCACCGCGACGAGGGCGCGGGCCCGGGTCCGCGGGGCGAGCCCTGAGTCCTGGAGGTGGAGCGCGAAGTCCTCGACGTGGGCCCGGGTCACCCCGCCGAGGCGGTCGATCCCGGCCTCGGCCAGCCAGGTCCCGTACCTGCCGAGGTCACGGGCGTAGGCGTCGATGGAGTTGAGCGAGAGTCCGCGTTCGAAGCGCAGAGCCGAGAGGTACGAGCCGATCGCGCGGGCGATCTCGGCGGGAAGGTCGGGAAGGAGTTCGGCGCCGTGACGGGCCATGGGGTCTCAGGCGTCCGTATCGTCGGCTGCGTCGCGGCGGTCGACGAGGAGCCGGGGCGCATCGACAAGACGGGTGCGCACGGGTCGGCCGGCCGCCTCGGCGGCAAGGACGTTGCTCACCTGGAGGACCGCGAGCTGGGCGACGGAGTTGGTGATCCGCCCCGCGGCGATCGCGTCGAGGGCCTCGGGCACGCTCACCCACCGGTAGACGAACCCGGCCTCCTCGTCGCTGCGGGCATGCTGGTCGGCAGCGGGCACCTCGGCGAGGTCACGGGCGAGGTAGAGCCGGATCGTCTCGCTGCTGCCGCCCGGTGAGAGCGCGGAGTCGGAGAGGACCTCCCAGCGGGCAGCGGTGAGGTCGGCCTCCTCGGCGAGTTCGCGCTTCGCAGCGGTGAGCGGATCCTCACCGGGGATGTCGAGGAGCCCGGCCGGAACCTCCCACAGGCGGGCGCGGACGGGGTGACGGTACTGCTGGACGAGGAGGATCTCGCCTGCCTCGTTGAGGCAGGCCACCGCCACGGCCCCGGTGTGGGCCATGAGGTCGCGGACGAGGCCGGTCGCCTCGGGCAGGTCGAAGGTCTCCCGCCGGATCGTCCACACGGCGCCCCGATACACCTCGTCGGAGGCAGTGATCTCCGGGGTGAACGGGACGTCGTGCAGATCGCTCACGGTCAGCTCACTGGCGCTCGAGTGCCGCGGCGACGAGGCCCGCGAAGAGCGGGTGGGGCTTCGTCGGGCGCGACTTGAGCTCGGGGTGGGCCTGGGTGGAGACGTAGTACGGGTGTTCGCTGCGCGGGAGTTCGACGAACTCGACGAGCTCGCCGTTGGGCGAGGTGCCGGAGAAGACGAGTCCCGCCTCGGCGAGGTCGTCGCGGTAGGCGTTGTTGACCTCGTAGCGGTGACGGTGGCGTTCGCTGATGTCCGTCGACCCGTAGGCCTCGGCGACGACGCTGCCCTCGTCGAGCTTCGCCCGGTACGTGCCCAGGCGCATCGTGCCGCCGAGGTCGCCCTCACCGTCGACGATCGACATCTGCTCGGCCATCGTCGCGACGACCGGGAACTTCGTGTCGGGGTCGAACTCGGAGGACGAAGCGCCCTCGATGCCGGCCTTGTGGCGGGCGTACTCGATGACCATGCACTGCAGGCCGAGGCACAGGCCCAGCGTCGGGATGCCGTTCTCGCGGGCGAACCTCAGCGCTCCGACCTTGCCTTCGATGCCGCGGATGCCGAAGCCGCCGGGGATGCAGATCGCGTCGAGACCCGCCAGTGCCGCGGCGGCGTCCACATCGGACTCGCAGACATCGGACTGGATCCATTCGATGCGCACCTTGGCGTCGTTGGCGAAACCGCCGTGGCGCAGCGCCTCGGTGACGGAGAGGTAGGCGTCGGGCAGGTCGATGTACTTGCCGACGACCCCGATGGTCACCTCGTGGGCGGGCTGGTGCGCGCGCTCGAGCACCCAGTCCCACTTCGTCCAGTCGACGTCGCGGAAGGGCAGGTTGAGGCGGCGGATGACGTAGACGTCGAGGCCGCCGTCGTGGAGGACCTTGGGGATGTCGTAGATGCTCGGCGCATCGACGCACGAGACGACCGCTTCCATGTCGACGTCGCACGAGGAGGCGATCTTGCCGCGGATCGAATCGGGCAGTTCCCGATCGGAGCGGAGCACGATCGAGTCCGGCTGGATGCCGATCGAGCGCAGTGCGGCCACCGAGTGCTGGGTCGGCTTCGTCTTGAGCTCTCCCGAGGGTCCGAGGTAGGGCACGAGGGAAACGTGGATGAAGAAGACGTTGTCGCGGCCGACGTCGTGGCGGACCTGGCGGGCCGCCTCGAGGAACGGCTGCGACTCGATGTCGCCGACGGTGCCGCCGATCTCGGTGATGATGACATCGGGACGGTCCTCGGCGGGACGCTCGGCCTGCGCCCGCATCCGGGCCTTGATCTCGTCGGTGATGTGCGGGATGACCTGGACGGTGTCGCCGAGGTAGGCCCCGCGGCGCTCCTTGGCGATGACCGAGGAGTAGACCTGACCGGTGGTGACGTTGGCCGCCCCGTCGAGGTCGATGTCGAGGAAGCGCTCGTAATGGCCGATGTCGAGATCGGTCTCCGCACCGTCCTCGGTGACGAAGACCTCACCGTGCTGGAACGGATTCATCGTGCCCGGATCCACGTTGAGGTAGGGATCGAGCTTCTGCATCGCGACCTTGATGCCGCGCTGGGTGAGCAGGTGTCCGAGGCTCGATGCCGTGAGACCCTTGCCGAGAGAGGAGGCGACGCCGCCTGTAACGAAGATGTGCTTGACTGTGTTCGGCTCGTGAGCCCCGATTCGATTCACCACGGAATTTGATTCTATCAAACCCGGCTTGCCGACTTCGACAGGGCCTCGACCTCGGCGTAGAGACCGAGGAGGCTCGCGGCGATCTCACCGGGGTTGTCGACGTCGATGACCCGCTTCTTCGCGGCGATCGCCTGCGCACCGCGGGCTGCCGGATCGTCGAGGAGATGATTGATCTCACGCAGCAGCGCGTCGGTGTCGTCGGCGGGGACGATGTCGGCGGCCTCCCCCCAGATGCCGGCGCGGCGTTCGGCGCCGATGAAGACGGTCGGCTTGGCCAGCTGCATGAGGTCCTCGTGGCTGAGTCCGGTCATCTGCTCGCTGGCGATGACGACGTCGGAGGCGGCGGCGACGTCGACGAGGTCACCGGCAGGGGCGACGATGACGCCGCGGTCGGCGAAGGCGGAGGCGATGGTGCGGCGGTCGCGGCCGGTGCCGGTGAGGACGAAGACGACCTTGCGGTCGGGCCGGCGCCTGTTGATCTGGTCGGCGGCGTCGAGGACGGTGGCCAGGGCCGTGTGGTCCTTCAGGGCGATCGGGCTCGCGACCATCCACGTGCCCTCCCCGATGCCGAGTTCACGGCGCACCTGCGCCCGGGAGGCGGTGACGGTGAGGTCGGTGTCGATGTCGGGGGTGACGAGTTCGGCGCGTTCGACGAGCGGAACGGAGCCTGCGAACCATTCGACGACGGGTTCGGTCGTGCCGAGCACTCCGCGGGCGGTGCGGGCGACGATCTCCGCACCGGTCTTCTCGATGACGTCGGCGGGGGCGAAGTTCTCGACGGTGGCGACCGCGGTCGGGCTCAGGCGGGCGGGCAGGCCGGTGAAGCCGAGGCCGGTCAGCGTCGCGGCGTGGAGTCCGTGGCCGTGGACGATGTCGACGTGGGGGTAGATCTTGTGGAGCGTGAAGGCCGAGGCGGGATCCGAGGGTGAGAGCCGGCGCTTGGCGCTGAGCTCGATCTCGCGGTAGTTCCCGATGAGGTCCTCGGGGACGTCGAGGCGGTCGAGGATCGACCGGTGGGCGGCGAGACCGACCTGGTGACCGGCCCGGAGGTGACCGATGACGGCGAGCTTGGCCACCTCGGCGACGGGGTCCGTCGTGTCGGCGAGCACGTGAAGGATCCGTGCGTCGGTGCTCAGCGGCTGGATCTCGGCGGTCTCGGTCATTCCTCATCCCTCTCAGTCGTGTGTCTCTAGCCTACCGGTCTCCCCCGGCCTCTTCGGCAGCGGCCGGGGCCGTGTTCGGCACGGTGTCCGCGCTGGTCGTCGCCGGGGTCGTCGGGGTCGTGCGGACCCCGGTTCGCCGAGGCGGGAGTTCAGTCCCGCGGTGACGGCTGGGTCTCCGCGTAGACGGCGAGCAGCTCGGCGGCGACGTCGCCTTCGTCGGGCAGCTCCCGTCCTCGGGCCCTGGCCCGCTCCCCGAGTTCGGCACGCAGCGCGGGGTTCTCAGCGAGCGTGCCGATCGCATCGGCGAGCGACTCGTCGTCGTCGGAGTCGATGAGGACGCCTGAGTCCCCGACGAGCTCCGGGGTGCCCCCGGTGGCCGTGGCGACGATCGCCTGCCCGGTCATCAGCGCCTCCTGGAGGACAAGGGCGCGGGCCTCCCAGACGCTCGTGAGGACGTAGACGTCCGCGGCGGCCAGGAGCGCGGCGACGTCGTCGCGGGCTCCGAGGAAATGGAGGGCCGGAAGCGCCGAGGCGGTCGCGGCCTCTGCATACTGCGCGCGGACCTCGGCGAGCACCGCCTCATCGGCGGCCCCAGCGACGAGGACGACGATCTCGCGGGGTGCGGCGGCGTCGGCCGGTGCGGCGGCGTCGGTCGGTGCGGCGGCGTCGGCCGGTGCGGCCGGAACTGTGTCGCCGAGGCGGGCCAGGGCACGGACGAGCATGCCGTAGTTCTTCTGCGGGGCGACGCGGCCGACGGCGAGCACGATGACGGCGTCCTCGCTGAAGTCGTACTCGGCGGCAAGGGCCGCCCTCGTCGCGCGGGCCTCGGCGGCGCCGACCTCCCGGATCGCGGGGGCCGCTGCCGGAGAGAAGCGGGCGTCGCGGGCACCGAGGTCGTGGGCGCGGATGACGAGGTCGGTGCTCGCGGCCAGCGTGAGATCGGCCCCGCGAGCAAGCAGCCGTTCGATGCCGGTCTCGACGCTCCCGCGGATGCCGGTGCCCGAAGCCTGGTTGTGGAGGCTTTCGATGAAGGTCGGCCGCGGGCGCAGCAGACGGGTCGCGAGATGGGCGATGAGTCCGGCGCGGAAGCCGTGGGCGTGGACGATGTCAGGGCCGAAGCCGCGCAGAATGCGTCGCAGCCGGGTGACGAGGACGGTGTCGCGCAGATCGACGCCGGTGCCGACATCGAGGGCGGCGAAGCGGACCCCGGGGAGGGCGGAGAACCCGAAGTGCTCGTCGGTCTGGGCCGGGCCGATGACGCCGACCTCGTGGCCGGCGGCGGCGACGTCGCGGGCGAGTGCCCGCACGTGCGTGCCGACTCCGCCGGTCGACGTGCCGATGACGTAGACGATCCTCATGGTCTCTCCTCCTCGTTCTGCGGTGCGGGGCCGGGTCGCTGGGGTGCGGCTCCGGGGGTCGAGGGTGGGATGCCCGGCCCGTCGTGGTCGGGACCCGGCTCCGGGGCGGTGGGCACGGTGGGGTCGGCGGGTCCCTGGGTCTGTCGGCGGGAGGCGAGCATGCCGCGCACCTCGGCGACGTAGCCGCGGTCGAGGACGAGGATGCCGGCGAAGACGAGGCAGCCGACGAGGGCTGCGAGGATGCCGACGATGACCGAGGGGACGGCGGCGGTGCCGATGAGACCCGCGAGCCACCAGGCGGCCAGCGCGCCTGCGGCGGATCCGAGCGCTGCGGCGAGGAGCGAGTGGAGGCCGCGGCGAAGGATGCCGCGCAGTGCGTCCGAGCCGAGGACCCGGCGGATTGAGACGAGGAGCGCGGCCGCCGCGGCGCTCATCCCGAGCACATAGCCCGCGCAGATGGCCACGAGCGTGCGCTCGGGGCTGCCGTTCGCCTCGGTGAGGGCGATCGCCGCGACCATGCCGACGATGACGAGGATCCACCCGGTCGTCGTCGCCGCCGCCGCGTGGCGGGAGCGTTCGAGGGCGTAGAAGATCCGTGAGCCCCACGCGATGAACGACCAGCCGGGCACGGCCAGGGCCATGACCATGATCGCGGTGCGCATCGCCGAGAACGGGGCGGCGTCACGACCGCCGACGGCATCGATCGAGGTGAAGAACGATTCCAGCGGTCCGGCGGCGCTGAAGAGGATGACGGTGCCGAGCAGTCCGATGGTGACGATGACCGCCGAGGTCGTCGCCGTCATCGCGCGCAGCCGCACTCCCGCCGCCTCACGGTCGGCCGCCTCGGCGTCGTCGTCCTTCGTCCGGCCCACCCACGTCGACAGGGTCGGGAACATCACGGTGACGACGGGGATCGCGAGGACCGCGTAGGGCAGGAGGTAGACGGCGTTGATGTAGTTGAAGAGGACGAACGTGCCGGTGCCGCCCGAACGGTTGGAGAGGACGAGGGTGACGAGCACGGCTCCCTGCTGGGCGAGCAGTGCGGCCATGCCGGCCCCGGCGAGGCGCAGCGCCCGGTGGGCGACGCCGGGTGGGAACGACCACGTGGGGCGGATGCGCAGCCCGGTCGAGCGCATCGGCAGGGCCAGCGGCAGGGCGAGGGCGGCGACACCGGCGGTCGTGCCCCAGCCGAGCCATCCGATGTGGGTCTCCCATGTCGCGTCGGTGCCGCCGACACCGCGGTAGGTGATGTAGGAGCCGATGACGACGAGGCTCGAGAGCAGCGGGGCGAACGCCGGCCAGAGGAACTTCCGGTGCGCCTGGAGGACGCCGGTGAGGACGGCGCCGATGCCGTAGAGGACGAGCTGCGGGGAGAACATGAGGAGGAAGGAGGCGGTGGCGACCTGTTCGTCCCCGGCGGAGTCGACGAGGAGGGTCGCGATCGGCTCGGCGAAGACGGCGAGGACGATCGTCAGGGGCAGCGTCACGGACACCGCCCAGGTGAGCAGCGCCGAGGTGATCCGCCCGGCCGTGTCCCGGTCGGCGCGGGCGAGCGGGATCGCGAGCAGGGGGATGACCGCTCCCGCCAGTGCGCCTCCGGCGACGACCTCGAAGAGGATGTTCGGCACCTGGTTGGCACTCTGGTAGGCGGTGCCGACGGTGCCGGCCCCGACCGTGCTGGAGAAGACGAGCCACCGGAGGAACCCGACGAGCCGGGTGATCAGGGTGATGATCGAGACGAGCAGCGCCGCGGAGGCGAAGACCCGGAGGAGCCGGTTCACTTCACCGTGCGCCCGAAGGCGTCGATCTCACGCAGTCCGGGGGTGGATTCGATGACGGATGTGAACGAGACCTTCTCCGAGGCCAGGGTGAGGCCGGCGAGGACGGCGAGGAGGACCGCGCGCGTTCCGGCGCTCGTGTTCGCCGCCACGGTCGTGCCGATGGCAGCCCCGAGGGCGTTGGCTCCGGTGTCGCCGAGCATGACGGACCCGTCGAGGTCGTCGGGCCACGCGGCGAGGCTCGTGCCGGTGACGACGGCGGTCGGCACCCAGGTGAGCTGCCGCTGATGCGGCATGAGGCCGAGGACGAGGAGACCGGCCTTGAGTGCGCGTCCGGGGCGAAGGTCGAGGAGGTTGAAGAGGTTCGCGGTGCCGGCGATGACCCCGCCGGCGACGACGGTGTCGATGCTCGCCTTCCACCACGGTGCCGTCTCAGCGGGGCGGAAGGCGTCGAGGAGTCCGTGGTGGCGACGGTTGTCGGGGCCGAGGATCGCGGCGGCGATGATCGCGGCGACGGGGATGCCGGTGACCTTGATCGCCCCGGTGGTGACCTGTCCGTGGGCGAGGGCGCTGAGGTGACCGCGCAGGCCCTTCGACGACCCGGACTCGAGGAAGTCGTCGACGGCGCCGAGGACGCCGGAGACCGAGGTCGCGAGCAGGGTGGCCGCCCGCTGCCGCGGATCTTCGATGAGGGCGCTGCCGGCGAGCAGTCCTGCGGTCACGGCCGGGCCCTCGACGAGGGAGACGTCGCGTCCGGCATGGTTCGTCCGCACCGCGCGCTCATGGCGACGCAGCGGGGAGTTCAGCACGGCCTTCGTCACGCCGTATCCGACGAGACCGGCGACGGCGGAGCTGACGAGGGTTCGGATCATGTCATTCCCTTCCGGGCAGGATCGATTCGGCGTCCGAGGCGAAGCCGAAGTGGCCGTGGGTGCCGGCTCGGCCGGCGGCGATCGCGCAGACCGTGATGATCGCCCCGGCGCCGAGGCCGAGGCCGTCGACGGTCGAAGCCCGGGACTTCCCGGTGCGGAGCACGGAGACGAGGCCGTTGGCCGCCGAGGCGGCGTCGCCGGCGACGACGACGGACGTCGCCTCGTTGGTGAGCGCGTTGACGAACTCGGTGACGGCGTCGCGGGAGGCCATGTCGCCGGTGGCCTCAGGGCTCGGTTCGGTCTCCTCGGCGAGCTGGGAGTTCTCGTCGTCGATGATGACGAAGAGGTCCGTCGTCTTGTGGTCGGTGTCCGTGCGCAGGCGCCCGGCGTCGACGAACGCGTTGAAGATCTCCTCGGCCTTCGCCTCGGCGTCGTCGCGGTCCTTGCCCTCGGCGAGCATCGAGGCCTTGCCGGTGAGCGCGATGACGAGGGCTGCGCGCAGCGCGGTCGCATCATCGGCGGGCAGGGCGGGGACGAGTCCGCGCAGGGTGGTCATGAACTCTCCGGCGCCGCTGACGCTGAGCGCATCGTCGACGAAGGAGACGTCGCTGGCGATCGTTCCGCCGGCCTCCTTGATCCGGTTCGTCACCTCCTCGACCTGCTGGGGGTCGGCCTCGGGGGCGGAGATGACGGTGACCGTCGCATCCTTGAGGGTGTCGCCGATGAGCTCGGGGGCCGCGGCGGTGACGAACTCGTTCTGCTTCTCGATGTTGCCGTTGGCGGCGTCGAGCTTCGTGCGCAGGTCGTCGCGGTCGGCGCGCAGGGCGTCGACCTGGCTCTGCAGGGACTCGCCGATCGGCTCCTTGAGGGGGCCGGCGCCGAGGACGATGCCGACGGCCAGGGCGAGGAACACCGAGACGAGGGAGACGAGGTGGTAGCGGAAGTCGATCACGAGAGAGTCCTTGAGTCGAGTCCGGCCCAGATCGTGCCGGCGGATTCTGAGGTCGCGGCGGGATCCCCGCCGAACAGGGAGCCGATCCAGCCGAAGACGCCGTCGAGCTGGGCTCCGATGAGTCCGAGGAACGTCTGCCCGGCGGCGGTCGCCGCCATGGCGACGCCGAGCGCGACGAGTCCGGCGATGATGAGCACCGCGAGCTGCAGGCTGGAGATCCGCTGCCGGTAGAGCAGGGAGACGCCCTTGGCGTCGATGAGCTTCGACCCCACCCGCAGACGGGTGAGGAACGTCGAGGCCATGCCCTTGCGTCCCTTGTCGAGGAACTCCATGAGCGTGTCATGGGTGCCGACGGCGACGATGAGGTCGGCGCCCTTGTCGTCGGCAAGGAGCATCGCGATGTCCTCGCTCGTGCCCGAGGCGGCGAAGGCGACGCAGTCGCCGCCGAGGGCCTTGACCCTCTCCGTGCCCGGCGCGTGTCCGTCGCGGTAGGCGTGGACGACGATCTCCGCGCCCGAGGTGAGCGCGGAGTCGGACACGGAGTCCATGTCGCCGACGATCATGTCCGGCTTGTAGCCGGCTTCGAGGATCGCATCGGCGCCGCCGTCGACGCCGATGAGCAGCGGCCGGTACTCGCGGATGTAGGAGGCGAGGATCGCGAGGTCCTCTTTGTAGTGGTAGCCGCGGACGACGATGAGGGCGTGCCGGCCGGCGAAGTCGGTCCGCACCTCGGGGACGACGAGTTCGGCCGAGAGCAGGTCGGAGTCCTTGCGGATGTACTCGATCGTGTTGTCGACGAAGTCGACGAGCACGGAGTTCATTCCTGCCTCGGCCTCGTTCATGTCCTCGGCGATGGTCTCCGGGGTCTGGAAGACGCCCGAAGCCACCTCGGTGCCGTTCCGGTAGACGATGCTGCCGTCGATGCTGATCTCGTCGCCTTCGCTCACCGTGTCGAAGATCTCAGGTCCGGTCGCGTCGATGAGCGGGATTCCGGCGTCGACGATGATGCCGGGGCCGAGGTTCGGGTACCGGCCGGAGATCGACTTGTCCGCGTTGATCACGGCGACGGGGCGGCACGCGACGAGCGCCTCGGCGGAGACGCGGTCGATGTCGGAGTGCTTGATGATCGCGATGTCACCGGCGGCCAAGCGCTTCGTGAGGTCCTTCGTCCGTCGGTCGAGCTTGGCCGGGGCCGCATCGGACCGGGTCGGGACAGGGGTGTTCTCCCGTAGTCTGCGCGCTTTCATGGTTAGCCTATTCTCTCATGTTGCCGCAGCGGCACCGGCCTTGACCTGCCGCGCGGAGTCGAGGAGTTCGGCTGCGTGGGCCTTCGCCGAGGCGGAGTCCTCCATCCCGGCGAGCATGCGGGAGAGCTCGACGACCCGGTCGTCCTCGCTCAGCTCCCGCACGCCTGAACGCACGGTCTCCGCGTCGTCATCCTTGACGATCGTCACGTGCGTGTCCGCCCAGGCCGCGACCTGCGGCAGGTGGGTGACGACGATGACCTGGGCGTGGCGGGCGAGCTTGGCCAGGCGTCTGCCGATCTCGACGGCGGCGCGACCGCCGACGCCGGCGTCGACCTCGTCGAAGACGTAGGTGGGCACGCCGTCCTCGGCGGCGCGGACGACCTCGATGGCGAGCATGACGCGGGAGAGCTCACCGCCGGAGGCGATCTTGGCGATGTCGTCGCCGGTCGAGGAGTCGTGCGGGGCGAAGGTGAGGCGGATGTCGTCGAGGCCGTGGACGGCGGGTTCGCGTTCGGTGATCTCGAAGCGCACCTGCGCCTTGGGCATCGACAGGGCGGTGAGCTCCTCGCTCACGGCGGCCGAGAACGACTCCGCGGTCGACCGGCGCAGAGCGCTCAGGGCGGCGCCGGTCTCGCGCATGGCAGCCTCGGCGGCCTCGAGTTCGCCGTCGAGCTGGTCGAGGTCGCGGTCCTCGGCTTCGAGCTCGGTGAGTTCGGCGGCCGCGCGGGTCTCGAAGGCGAGGACCTCCTCGACGGTCTCGCCGTAGGGGGCGAGCGAGCCGAGTTCGGCGCGTCTGGCTTCGGTCTCCTCGAGCGAGGTCTCCCCCAGTTCGTCGAAGCCCGAGAGGTAGGAGCTCAGCTCCGCGGCGGCGTCGGAGAGGCGCAGCACGGTGTCGGAGAGGCCCTCGCGGATCCGGACGAGTTCGGGGTCGGAGGACTCGACGTCGCTGAGTGCGCTGATCGCCTCGTGGACCCGGTCGACGGCGGCCCCGGTCTCGTCGATGTCCGAGCCGAGCAGAAGGTCATGGGCACCGCCGACGGCGCGGGTGATGTCGGCGGCGGCACCGAGCTTCGCGGCAAGTGCGCTCAGCGCCTCGTCCTCGCCGGGGACGGGGCGGACGGCGTCGATCGCGTCGAGGCAGCCCTGCAGCCAGAGGATGCGCTCGCGGCGGGCGGCGGTCGAATCCTTGATCCGCTGGACGCGGGCTTCGGTCTCGCGCCAGTTCTCGAAGGCCCGCGAGTACTGTGCGGCCGCCTCGGCGAGGTCGGGTCCCCCGGCGGCGTCGAGGAGCCGGCGCTGGGAGGCCTGGCCCTTGAGTTTGAGCTGTTCGGACTGGCCGTGGAGGGTGATGAGGTCGTCGGCGATCTCGGAGAGCACTCCGATCGGCACGGTCCGGCCGCCCGCTGTCGCCCGGGCGCGGCCCTTGGCGGCGACGGTGCGGGAGATGATCGCCTCGTCGTCGGCACTGCCTCCGGCTTCCTCGATGCGGGTCTGCACGGTGCCCGGCACCTCGGTGAAGATGCCTTCGACCTCGGCCTTCTCCGCGCCTTTGCGGACGACCCCGGCTCCGACCTTCTCCCCCATGAGGAGGCTGAGGGCGGAGACGAACATCGTCTTGCCGGCACCGGTCTCACCGGTGACGACGGTGAAGCCGGGGGCGAGTTCGACCTCGGCCTCGGCGATGACGCCGAGGTGGGAGATGCGCAGTTCGGAGATCATTCAGCCTCCTTCGATCGGTCCCCGCCATCCGGAGACGGGCAGGCGGAACTTCGCGACCAGCCGGTCGGTGAACGGACCGGTGTGGAGACGGGCGAGCTTGATCGGCGATTCCGAGCGCTTCGCCTCGACGCGTGCCCCGGCGGGCAGTTCGAGGGCGCGGCGGCCGTCGCACCAGAGGACCGCGGCGAAGTCGGGATTCGACGGGGAGATCTCCACGCCGAGGCGGGAGTTCGGGTTGACGACGAGCGGTTCGGTGAAGAGCGCGTGGGCGGAGATGGGGACGAGGAGGAGGGCCTCGACCTCGGGCCAGACGATCGGTCCGCCGGCGGAGAACGAGTACGCGGTCGACCCGGTGGGGGTGGCGAGGATGACGCCGTCGCAGCCGAACGCGGAGACCGGGCGGGAGTCGACGCCGAGGACGACGTCGATCATCCGCGCCTTCGAGGTCTTCTCCACGGTCGCCTCGTTGAGCGCCCAGGCCGAGTAGATCTGTTCACCCTCATGCCACACGGTGACGTCGAGGGCGAGCCGCTCCTCGACGAGGTAGTCGCGGGCCGAGGCACGGTGGACCGCCTCGGCGAGGTCCTCCCTCTCGCTCTCGGCGAGGAATCCGACGTGACCGAGGTTGATGCCCATGAGGGGGACGCCGGAGCCGTGGAAGCGTTCGGCGGCGCGGAGGATCGTGCCGTCGCCGCCGAGGACGATGACGAGTTCGCACTTGGACTTCCAGGTCGCGAGCTGGCTGGCGCTGATGATCACGCAGCGGGAGAGGAGGTCCTGGTGGACGTCGGGGTACGAGCTGCGGGAGGAGATGTCGAGGATCTCCTCATCGAGGACGACCGGGGTGATGCCGTCGTCGAGGAGCGCCCTCCACACCTGCACGGCCGCCACCGCGGAATCCTCGCGGTTCGGGTGGAGCAGCACCATGATGTACCGGCTCACGACTCTCCTTCCAAACTCTGGGCTTCCATGTTCTGGGCCAGCATGATCGCGTCGAGGCGGTCGGGGATCTCCGCCGTGACGAGCCTATCGGACGCACCCGGGGTGGATTCGGGTCGAACACGCAGGAAGTACTCGCGGTTTCCGCTCGGTCCCGGCAGCGGTGAGGCGGCGATGTCGCTCACGCGGGCGCCGGCCTCGGTGATCGCGGCGAGGACGGATTCGACGGCGCGCCTGCGGTCGGCGGGCTTGGTGACGACGCCGTGCTTGTCGAGGACGGAGCGGGCGAGTTCGAACTGCGGTTTGACCATGAGGAGGAGTTCGCCGCCGGGACGGACGACGCCGAGCAGTGGTTCGACGAGCAGGCGCAGGGAGATGAACGAGACGTCGGCGACGACGAGGTCGACGCTGTGGGCGGGGACGTCGGAGTCTGCGAGGTCGCGGAGGTTGAGGCCTTCGCGGACGTGGACACGCGGGTCGTCGCGCAGGGTCGCGGCGAGCTGGTCGTGGCCGACGTCGACGGCCCACACCTCATCGACACCGCGGCTGAGGAGGACCTGCGTGAAGCCGCCGGTCGAGGCTCCGGCGTCGAGGGCGGTGAGCCCGTCAAGGCGGTCGATGCCGAAGTCGTCGAGTGCGCCGAGGAGTTTGTGGGCGCTGCGCGCGACCCAGGGGTCGGGGTCGCTCACGGTGAGTTCGTCGGTGTCGGCGACCTCAGTGGACGGTTTGGTCGCTGGAGTGCCGTTGACGCTCACGCGCCCGGCGGCGACCTCGCGGGCGGCGCGGGAGCGGGAGGGCAGCAGACCGCGGTCGACAAGGGCCCGGTCGAGTCGGGTCCCGCCCGGTCGGCTCACAGGGAGCCCACCTGCGTCTCGAGGTCGTCGAGGAGGGCGGAGAGTGCCGTATGGCGTTCGGCGGCCGGGGCCTCGGCCGTCTCGGCGAGGCCGCGCTTCCACGCTTCGGCGGGAACCTCCTTGTTGACACTGCCCGGGGTGGGGGCTGGGGCGGGGGCTGGCGTGGGCGCTCCTGGGGTCGGCCGGTTGCCTGGGGTGGGCGCGTCAGTCATCGATCCTCCTCGGCAGATTTCCCGGCTCTATGCTCTCACCTGCGTCGATCGCCTTCCAGGCGAGCCGCAGCGCCGCTTCGATCGCCGCCGGGTCGGTGCGGACCGCCTCGGCGAGGTCGAGAGTCCAGTCGCCACCAGTCCCCCGCGATTTGCTGGTCGCTGCGCCGAGGTCCGCGGGCGATTTCGGCGCATTCTCCTCGGCAGGGTGACCAGAGAATCGCATCGTTGCGGCCTGCACGCTTCCACCGTCCCCGTTTGCGGTCGGAGAATGGTGGTCGACGGGCCGATTCTGCGTTTTCGCCTCGGTTTTGCGACCACTGTCGGGCGCGGTGGAACCGACCGGCCGACTCGCCGCGGCCTCGAGGACGCGCGGAAGGTCGGCGAGTGTCGGGAGGATGAAGGTCGGGCGTCGGATCGGGTCGGCGGTGAGCGCATCGTGGAGGTCGTGGACGCCGGTGAGGACGAGCGCGGTGTCGAAGCCGGCGCGGTTGCCGCCCTCGATGTCGGTGTCGAGGCGGTCGCCGACCATGAGCGGTCGCCGAGCGCCGAGCCGCTGTCCCGCATGCGTCATGACATCCGGGGAGGGTTTGCCGACGATCCGCGGCTGACGGTCGGTGAGGCGGGCGAGCATGTCGACGAAGGCACCGTTGCCGGGGACCCGGCTCGCGCGGCCGACCATCGAGTAGTCGGGGTTCGTCGCCCACCAGTCGAGGCCGGTCGCGATCGCCTCCGCGGCGCGGACGATGCCCGCGTAGTCGATGTGCGGGTCGAGGCCCTGCGCGAGTGCGACCGGTTCGTCGGCGAGCGAGTCGACGATCGTCAGTCCCGCCTCGGTCAGCGCTGTCGAGAGTCCCGTCGTGCCGATGAGGAGGATCTTCGCCCCTGTGCCGTACTCCTCGCCGAGGCGGGCCGCGAGCACCTGCGAGGAGGTGATGACCTCGTTCGGCTCGGTCGGGATGCCGAGGTCGGAGATGTGGTCGGCGACCACCTCGGCGGTGCGGGTCGCGTTGTTCGTCACATAGCCGACGGGGATGCCGCGGTCGTGGAGACCAGCGATCCCGTCGACGGCGCCGGGGATGGCGTCGGGGCCGTGGTAGACGACGCCGTCGAGGTCGAAGAGGACGCCGTCGATCGGCGTCCCCGCGGGGACGCCGAGGTCGCGGGCCTGCTCAGCGGCCTGTGTCACCGATCTCCGTTCGCCTGGTCCGATCCGTTCGGGTCCTCGGCAGCATCGGCGCTGGGGGCGGCGTCGGCATCGGCGGTGTCAGCGTCGGAGGCGTCGGTGTCGGTGGCGTCGGCGGTGTCAGCGGTGCCAGCGGCGGGGGCGGCGTCCGAGTCGTCGTCCGAGTCGGCGTCAGCCTCGGCGAGGATCTCGTCGAGTTCGGCCTCGATCTCGTCCTCGGAGACCTTGACCTTCTTCAGCTCCTTCTCGGAGACGTGCGTCTTCGCGGACTTCGCCGGCGCGGCTGCCGAATCCTCGGCTGCGGCCTGGTCAGCGGCGGCTTCGTCAGAACCCGCATCGGTCGCACTGCCGTCGGTCGGGGCGATCGAGCTGTCCCCAGCGCCGGAGGTGGCAGAAGCAGTTGATTCGTCGGCGCGCTCTGCGTCGCCGGACTTCGCAACGTCACCTGAGTCCGCGTCGTCGTCAGGCGCCGAATCGCTCACCGCACCGGTCGGGACACCCACCGACTCGGACGAGTCGGTCTCTGCCGCCTCAAGGTCGTCTTCGGGGGCAGCGTCGGCGTCATCACCCTGACCACCGGTCTCGGCAGGTGCCTCGCCCTCGAGTTCCTCGTCGGGGATCTCTTCGATGGTCTCGATCTCGACGCCGAAGTTCGGGTCGGGCTCCTCATCGCCGAACAGGGTTCCCGTGGCCTTCGCCGTGCGGCGGGAGAGCTCTTCGTACTTGTCGGCGAGTTCGGTCTCACCGTGGAGGCGCAGCACCTCGGCGTAGGCGGCCATCAGGCGCACGAGGGCGCCGCTGGGCCGCTGGGTGAAGTCCTCGGCTTCGATGAGCCTGCGCGCGGCGTCGATGTCGCCGAGGTCGGACTTGGCTCCGGCCGCGACGATGACGAGTTCCGTGCGGGTGTCGTTGTCGAGCTCGGCTTCCTTCGACCATTCGAGGAGTTCGAGGGCCTTCTCCGGTTTGCCGCGACCGCGTTCGGCGTCGGCGATGAGCGCGATGTTCTCATTCGAGCCGGAGATGCGACGGTGGGTGCGCAGTTCGCGGACGGCTTCGTCGTACTTTTCGACGTGGTAGGCGGCGATGCCGAGTGCTTCGCGGACGAGGCCGACGCGTCCGGCGCGGGCCATCGCGGCCTTCGCGTGCTCATAGGCGCGTTCGGGATCGACGTCGAGGAAGCCGCCGGTCGCGACGAGGTGCTTCGCGACGGTCTCGGCGTTCTCCTTGTCGAGCGAACGCAGCTGGCCGCGGATCTCCTTGTCGAGTTCCTTGCCGGTGATGTCCTCGGGGATTTCGGGTTCCTGGAGGCGAGGGCGGCGAGAGCGCTGTTCCCGTGCGTAGTCACCGGTGTCGGTCGCGCGGGAGGCGCGACGGTCGTTGTTGTTCCGACCGTAGCCGCCGCGGTCGCCTTGGTATCCGCCGCGACGGTCGTCGTCGCCTCGGCGGTCCCCGCGGTATCCCCCGCGGGTGTCGTCTCGGCGGTTGCCGCCGCGGTAACCGCCCTGACGGTCGTCGTCACGGCGATTGCCCTGGTAGCCACCTCGACGCTCACCGTCGTTACGGCGATCCCCGCGGTATCCGCCCCGGTTGTCATCGCGACCTTCTCCGCCGCGGTAACCACCCTGACGGTCGTCGTCCCGGCGGCCCTGGAATCCTCCACGACGATCGCCGTCACGGCGATTGCCCTGGTAGCCGCCGCGGCGCTCACCGTCGTTGCGTCGGTCCCCGCGGTAACCACCCCGGTTGTCTTCGCGACGGTCCCCACCGCGGTAGCCGCCCTGACGGTCGTCATCGCGTCGGCCCTGGAATCCTCCGCGACGATCGTCGTCACGGCGATTGCCCTGGTAACCGCCTCGACGCTCACCGTCGTTTCGGCGGACTCCGCCGCGGTAACCGCCCTGGCGGTCGTCATCGCGTCGGCCCTGGAATCCTCCGCGACGATCGTCCTCGCGGCGATTGCCCTGGTAACCGCCTCGACGCTCACCGTCGTTGCGACGGTCCCCGCGGTATCCACCCCGGTTGTCATCACGGCGATCTCCACCGCGGTACCCGCCCTGACGGTCGTCGTCCCGACGGCCCTGGTAACCGCCCCGACGGTCATCGTCGCGGCGATTGCCCTGGTATCCGCCTCGGCGGTCGGAGTTTCGCGGCCCGCGCTCACCACGCGATGACGGTGAGTCCTGTCGACGATTGCGACTGCCTCCGCGATCGTCGTCGCCCGAGCGGCGGTTGTGCTGGCTGTCTCGCGAATCCCCTTGGGCCACGATTCTCCCTATAAAGACTTTTCAATGATTCCGCCCCATTCTAGTCCACGACCGCCTCAGACTCCCTGTGGGCGCGGACACGTCGGACCAGTCATCTTGCCGTGCAGCCCCGCGAATTCGGGGCATCCCACCTCGGAGTCCGCAGGAAGTGCTCTGTTAGACTCGTCGCGAACCGATCAGTGAGCCCCGAGCATGGGGCGACCACCCATTCGCACGCAGTCAGTGGGGTACTCATGGCCGCAGAGACGACAGATGTCGTGAAACTGCACCTGCGTCGGAATCCTCGCGGCCACCGCTGTGTCGGATCAAGCCGCCTCCGTGTCAGACCAGACGGCATCACCCCCGCCTTCGCGAACTCGTCGGGTGTGCAGGCCTGCCTCGTCCGGTCACCCGCCTCGGCGCCCTCGCCCACGACGACCGCCTCGGCGAGCATCGCTGTCCACCCCGGTGACGGTTCACCGGACGGACCGCACCTGCGCACCCCGCTGTCGACTGCCCCCGCCATCGGCTCAGCCCGATGGCGGCTATGATCGCTGTCCGCACGACCGCACTCGAACGATCGCATCAGGAATAGGAGACATCGTGCCCAACACACTCTTCATCGATGGCAAGTGGGTCTCTGCCCAGGACGGCAGGACCCGCGAGATCCACAACCCTGCCGACGACACGCTCGTCGCCGTCGTCGACGAGGCGAGTCCGGCCGACACCGAACTCGCGATCGCCGCCGCGCGCCGCGCCTTCGACTCCGGCGTGTGGTCGAGCAGGCCCGCGAGCGAACGCGGTGACTTCCTGCTCCGCTTCGCCGCGGTGCTGCGTGAGCGCAAGGAGGAGTTCGCCGTCGCCGAGTCCCTCGACACCGGCAAGCGCATTGTCGAGTCGCGCATCGATATGGACGACATCGCCAACTGCTTCGACTACTTCGGCAAGCTCGCCGCCAACGATGCCGGACGCATCGTCGACGCCGGCTCGGACTCCGTCGTCAGCCGCATCTCCTACGAACCCGTCGGCGTGTGTGCGCTCATCACGCCGTGGAACTACCCGCTGCTCCAGGCCGCGTGGAAGATCGCCCCGTGTCTGGCCGCCGGCAACACATTCGTCCTCAAGCCCGCCGAGCTCACCCCGCACACCGCGATCATGACGATGCAGGTCATGGAGGAGCTCGGGCTGCCCGCGGGAGTCGGCAACCTCATCCTCGGCGCCGGTGCCGACGCTGGTGCCCCGCTGTCGACGAGCGAGGACGTCGACATGGTCTCCTTCACCGGCGGGCTCGTCACCGGTCGCCTGCTCGCGGCCAATGCCGCGGCGACGGTGAAGAAGGTCGCCCTCGAACTCGGCGGCAAGAACCCCAACGTCGTCTTCGCCGACGCCGACCTCGACGCAGCCCTCGACAACGCCCTCAACGGCGCGTTCGTCCACTCCGGCCAGGTCTGCTCGGCCGGTGCCCGGCTCATCGTCGAGGACTCGATCGCCGAGGAGTTCGTCGACAAGCTCGTCGAGCGCGCCTCGCAGATCCGCCTCGGCGGGCCCTTCGATCCCGATGCCGAGACCGGTCCGCTCATCTCCGCCGCCCACCGCGACAAGGTGACGAAGTACGTCGAGAAGGGCATCGCCGAGGGCGCGCGCCTGCGCTGCGGCGGCAAGTGGGGCGAGGGCGAACTCGAGAACGGCTACTACTACCTGCCGACCGTCCTCGACAACGTCGAACGCGGCATGTCCGTCGTCTCCGACGAGGCCTTCGGTCCCGTCGTCACCGTCGAGACGTTCTCGACCGTCGACGAGGCGGTCGCGACTGCCAATGACACGATCTACGGTCTCGCGGGCGCCGTGTGGACCCAGGACGCGGGCAAGTGCCAGGAGGTCGCGGCGAAGCTGCGCCACGGCACGATCTGGATCAACGACTTCCACCCGTACCTGCCGCAGGCCGAATGGGGCGGCTTCAAGCAGTCCGGCTTCGGCCGTGAGCTCGGACCCACCGGCATGGCCGAGTACCAGGAGGCCAAGCACATCTACCACAACCTCGAACCCGCCGTGACCGGTTGGTTCCCCGTGCACACCGAGAGCGAATGATCGCAGCGAGAGCGAAGAAGGAGATTCCCGTGGACACCACCCACAGCTTTGACTACGTCGTCGTCGGAGGCGGATCGGCCGGAGCCGCCGTCGCCGCTCGCCTGAGCGAGGATCCCACCGTCACCGTCGGTCTCCTCGAGGCCGGCCCCACCGACGTCGACGAGGACGTCATCCTCCGCCTCAACCGATGGATGGAACTCCTCGAGTCCGGGTTCGACTGGGACTACCCGATCGAGAAGCAGGAGCACGGCAACTCGTTCATGCGCCATGCGCGGGCGAAGGTCCTCGGCGGCTGCTCCTCCCACAACTCGTGCATCGCCTTCTGGGCGCCCAAGGAGGATCTCGACGAGTGGGAGACGAAGTACGGCGCGACCGGCTGGGGTTCGAAGGACACCTTCGGCCTGTACAAGAAGCTTGAGAACAACGAGCTCCCCGGCGACCACCACGGCCATGACGGTCCGGTGCGCCTGATGAACGTGCCTCCGGTCGATCCCTGCGGCATCGCGCTCCTCGAGGCGTGCGAGCAGGCGGGCATCCCCACGGTGCAGTTCAACGAGGGCGAGACCGTCATCAACGGTGCGAACTTCTTCCAGGTCAACCGCAAGGACGACGGCACCCGGTCGTCCTCCTCGGTGAGCTACCTCCACCCGATCCTCGACCGCGAGAACCTCACGATCCTCACCGACACCCAGGCCAAGGAGATCGAGTTCGACGACGAGAACAACGCCACCGGCGTCCTCGTCGTCAACAACGCCTTCGGCAAGACGCACCGCATCGAGGCGAAGAAGGAGGTCATCGTCTCCGCGGGTGCGATCAACACCCCGCAGCTGCTCATGCTCTCGGGCATCGGACCGAAGGACCACCTCGCCGAGGTGGGGATCAAGTCCCGTGTCGA
This sequence comes from Brevibacterium sp. LS14, assembly GCF_012027885.1. Lineage (NCBI taxonomy): Bacteria > Bacillati > Actinomycetota > Actinomycetes > Micrococcales > Brevibacteriaceae > Brevibacterium > Brevibacterium sp. LS14. Next base: position 10,212 of record NZ_SJXG01000060.1, on the reverse strand, counting down.
CGCTCCCGGAGTCGGGGAGAACCTCCAGGACCACCCCGAGGGCGTCATCTCGTGGGAGGCGAAGAAGCCGATGGTCGAGGACTCGACGCAGTGGTGGGAGATCGGCATCTTCTCCCCCACCGAGGATGGCCTCGACCGCCCCGACCTCATGATGCACTACGGGTCGGTGCCCTTCGACATGCACACTGTGCGCCAGGGGTACCCGACTTCCGAGAACACGTTCTGCCTCACTCCGAACGTCACGCATGCTCGCTCGCGCGGCACGGTGCGTCTGCGCTCGTGCGACTTCCGCGACAAGCCGCTCGTCGATCCGCGCTACTTCACGGATCCCGAGGGCCACGACATGCGCGTGATGATCGCCGGCATCCGCAAGGCCCGTGAGATCGTCTCGCAGGATGCGATGTCCGAGTGGGCCGGCCGCGAACTGTTCCCCGGCAACGACGCCCAGACCGACGAGGAGCTCGAGGACTACATCGTCCGTACCCACAACACCGTCTACCACCCGGTGGGCACGGCGAAGATGGGCGCTCCCGACGACGACTCGGCTCCGCTCGATCCGCAGTTGCGCGTCAAGGGCGTGAACCGTCTGCGCGTCGTCGACGCCTCGGCGATGCCGGAGATCACCACGGTCAACCCCAACATCACGGTGATGATGATGGGCGAGAAGTGCGCGGAGATGATCAAGAACGGGCAGTGATGTCGATGGTCTGAGGCGCGTGACGCCGGCCGGGGGTCTGGTTTGCGTGACGCGACCCGGCGATCCGGCAGGGTGCTGACGGGCACTGACCACAGCGGAGGGCCGGTCGCACACCACATTCGGTGCGCGACCGGCCCTCTTGCGCGAACGATTCACTTTTCGCCCGATCGGTCGGTTCGAAACCCGACCATCTCGGCGGAAAGTGACTCACAACGGCGCGGCTGGCCTGCCGCCCCGCTGCCCGGCGCAACCTCCCCCGCCGGAGGCGCCCCCTACTCCCGCTGGGGCCGGGCCTTGCTGCCGGTGCGACTGGCGAGCGTGCTCTGCCGCTTCGGCTTCGCCTTCGGTGCGTCGACGTAGGGGTCGCGGAACTCCGGCGCAGGCTCGTCGGCCTCAGGGGCGACGACGGTCTCCTCCGAGGCGTCGTACTCGTCGTTGAACGCGTCGTCGTCATCGGCCCTCCGCTCGGCCTCCTCCGGCGGGAGCACCTTCTTCCACCGGCGCATGCGCACCCGCGGCGGTTCGCCCGCGTCTTCGCGCAGCGCGCGCATGAGCGCGTAGATCTGGAAGTAGGCGATGACGAAGAACGGCAGCCCGACGAGGATGATCGTCGACTGCAACGCCTCGAGGCCACCCGTCCCGGAGAACACGAGAAGGGTCGCGGTGACGACGGCGATGGCAAGCGCCCAGAAGATCCGCTGCGCCAAGGGGTTGAAGTCCTCGTGCCCGTTGTTCATCGTGTCGACGACGAGCGCCGCCGAGTCGACGGAGGTGACGAAGAAGATGACGACGAGCATGATCGCGATGACCGAGATCGGACCGGCCAGCGGGTAGTTCTCGAGGAAGGCGAAGAGCGCACCCGGAATGTCGCCCTGATTGACGACTCGATCGACGAGACCGCCGCCCTTGTTGAACTCGATGTCGAACGATGCGTAGCCGAAGACGCCGAACCAGATGATCGAGAATGCCGAGGGGATCGCGAGGACGCCGATGACGAACTGCCGGATCGTCCGTCCGCGCGAGATGCGGGCGATGAAGATGCCGACGAACGGCGACCACGTGATCGTCCACGCCCAGTAGAAGACCGTCCAGCTGCTCTGCCACCCGGTGTCGGCGAACGTGTCGTTCCACAGCGCCAGCTGCGGCAGCTGCTGGATATAGGTGCCGAGGGACTCGAAGATCCCGCGCGCCATGAACAGCGTCGGCCCGACCACGATGATGAAGACGAGGAGCAGCACGGCGACGACGATGTTGATGTTCGAGAGCACCTTGATGCCCTTGTCGAGACCGAGCGAGACCGAGATCGTCGCCAGTCCGCAGACGACGCCGATGATGATGAGCTGCCACAGCGCGTTCTCCGGGATCCCGAAGAGCTGCGCGAGTCCCCCGTTGATCTGCAGGGTGCCCAGTCCGATCGAGACGGCGACGCCGAAGACGGTGCCGATGATCGCGACGACGTCGATCGTCTTCCCGATCGGCCCGTGGATCCTCTCACCGAGGATGGGCTGGAAGATCGAACTCACCCGCGGCGGCAGGTTGCGCTTGTGGATGAAGTACGCGAAGCACAGCGCCGGCAGCGTGAAGATCGTCCATGTGTGCAGGGTGAAGTGGTAGTACGTGAAGTTCATCGCGTCCGCCGCGGCCTCGACCGTGCCCGGTTCGATCCCGGTGCTCGCCCGGGGCGGATCGCCGAGGTGGCTGACCGGTTCCGCGACACCCCAGAACATGAGGATCGACCCGATGCCCGCGGCGAAGAGCATCGCGAACCACGCACCGTTGGAATGCTCGGGCGGTTCGTCGTCGGGTCCCAGCTTCGCCCGTCCGTAACGGGAGGCGGCGATGTAGATGAGGAAGACGAGGAAGACGGTGACGCCGAGGATGTAGAACCATCCGAGGTTGCGCAGCAGCCAGTCGGAGGCGGCGGAGACCCCGGTGTCGAGGGCGTCGGTGAAGAGGATCGTTCCGAGGACGAAGAGAATGATCACAGCGGCTGAGGAGAAGAAGATGACTGGGTTCGTCCTCAGCCTGAGAGCATCGTGCAGACGGTTGAGCATGTGCTGTACCTTCCATTGATGTGTGCTCACCACGCTATCGAAGTTCGCAGATATGACAACAACGCCGATTGCGGCCACGGAATGCCAAGCGCCCACCACGACCGCCGAGAATGCCCAGATCACGGGCTCAGCGCACCCCGCAGCACCCTGAAGGATCGCCGCCCGACTGCAATGATCGCAGGCGGTGTAAGTGCTCCGGGAACACGCACTGCGCGCCGCTCACGTGCCCCGAGATTGATAACGTCAGCGTCTCAATCGAGACGCAATCGGCTCTTTAAGTCATCCGTGATCGGGCCTACTGTGACTACTGACAGCACCGGCTGACACGGCCCGACAGCGCAGCCTCGACGGAGAGGGAGACCGATGACGATCGCACCGATGAGCGTTGTCCCATGATGATCGAGACCCGCCAGCTGCAGTACTTCGCCACCGTCGCCGAGGAACGCCACTTCGGCCGGGCCGCGGAGCGGCTCAACCTCGCCCAGCCCTACCTCTCGCAGCAGATCAGGAAGCTCGAACGCCAGCTCGACACCGCTCTCCTCAACCGGACGACGCGCTCGGTCTCACTGACGGAGGCGGGCAAGCACCTCCTCGACGAGGCCCGCCGCGTCCTCGCCGACCTCGAAGCCCTCGGCACCGAGGTCCGGCTCATCGGCGACGGTCTCCAGGGTCCGCTGCGGCTCGGCTTCACCGGGTCGACGACGTACGGGATCATGCCGCAGGTCGTCCGGCGGACCGCCTCGGCGGCACCGGCACTGCGGCTGACCGTCAGCGGTGAGATGATCACCCCGCGCCTCATCACCCGGCTCCTCGACCACACGATCGACATCGCACTCCTGCGGTCGAACTCGCGGATCCCGGGGCTGACCTACGCTTCGCTCGGCTTTGAATCCTGTGTCCTCGCCGTCCCCTCCGACTCCCCACTGGCCGACCATGAGACCGTCCCCGCCGCCGAGGTGGGAGCGCACGCCCTCGTCGGCTACCCCGAGAACTCGGTCATGGCGGCCGCGACCCAGCGGCACCTCTCAGCGCACTCCGCCCACCCCGAGTACACGGTGCGCGCCTCGGAGACCTCGACCCTGATGTCGCTCGTCGCCGCCGGACTCGGTGCCGCCGTCATCCCGCGCACCGCCACCGCCCTCGGCCTGCCCGGGGTCCTCTTCCGCGAGCTCAGTGACGCCCCGCGCACCGAACTCGCCCTGGCCTGGCGCAAGGACGAAGACACCGCCGCCATCGCCCGGATGTCCGACATCATCGCCGAGGTGGTCGCCGACGTCATCGACGACCCGGCCTCCGCCGAGGAGGCGAGCGCCTGATGCGCATCACCGCCGTCGAGACGATCCCCTACCGGATCCCCATGCGCAAACCCCTGCGCTTCGCCAGCGGCGAGGTCGACCACATCGAGCACGTGCTCGTGCGCCTGCGCACCGACGACGGGCTCGTCGGCACCGCCGACATCCCGCCTCGCCCCTACACGTACGGGGAGACTACCGACTCCGTGACAGCGATCATCGGGGGTGTCTTCACCGAGGCGCTGCTCGGCGCCGATCCCCTCGACCGTGCGCTCATCCACGCCCGCCTCCACCGCACCGTCGGCAACCAGACAGCGAAGGGCGGCATCGACATCGCCCTGTGGGACCTCATCGGCCAGGCCCTCGAGACCCCGGTCCACCGCCTCCTCGGCGGGTTCGCCCCGTCCCTCGAGGTCTCCCATATGCTCGGCTTCTCCCCCGCCGAGGCGGTCGTCGACGAAGCCCTCGCCTGTGTCGAGTCGTACGGGGTGCGGGCATTCAAGATCAAGGTCGGCCGCCGTCCGATCTCCCTCGACGTCGAGGTCGCGATCGCCCTGCGCGAGGCCCTCGGACCCGAGGTGCTCCTCTACCTCGACGCGAACCGCGGGTGGACGGCGAGCGAGGCCCGCCGCGTCCTCGAGGCCACCGCCGACCTCGACCTGCGGTTCTTCGAGGAACCCGATGACGCCGCCGAGGTGCTCGCCCGCAGGTCTCTCGTCTCCGCCTCACCGATACCGATCGTCGCCGACGAATCGGCGTCCACCCTCGGCCAGGCGGCACGGGAGATCCACACGGGAGGGGCAAGCGCGCTGTCGATCAAGACGGCGCGGACCGGGTTCACGGAGTCGGCGAAGATCCTCGGATTCGCCGAGGCGCTCGGCATCGACGTGCTCATGGGCAATCAGATCGACACGCAGCTGGGCAGTGCGGCGACGGTGACGTTCGGGGCGGCGTTCGAGCACTCCTCGCGGTATCCGGCGGAGCTGTCGAACTTCCTCGACATGGGCGATGACCTCATCGGCGAGCCGCTGACGATCGTCGACGGTCGCCTCCCGGCACCGACTGTGCCCGGCGTCGGGACTGCGGTCGATGAGGACAAGCTCGCCCGCTACCGCCTCGACTGACCCGGCAGCTGCGCCGACTGGCATCCGAGCCGACGACCACCGACCGCGACCCCGACCGATGACCACCGACCCAACCCCCGACCACCGACCGACGACGAACCGCAATTGGAGGCGACGATGCTCTACCTCGTGAGGATGGATGTGACCCTGCCTGAGGGTCAGAGCCCGGAAGAGAGAGCCGAGCTGCTCGCCCGGGAGAAGGCCTATTCGCAGGACCTGCAGCGCGACGGCAGGTGGAAGGAGATCTGGCGGATCGTCGGCGAGTACGCGAACTACTCGGTCTTCGACGTCGCCGATCACGACGAACTCCACGGCCTCCTTGCCGGGCTGCCGCTCTTCCCGCACATGCGGATCAGCGTCACGCCGCTGGCCACGCATCCCTCCCACATCTGACCACGATCCCACCACCCGAACACGCACTCACCACCCGAACCGCCGGCAGAGCCGGCTCGTCACAGAAGAGGAACAGCAATGTCTGAGAACAGTTTCACCGAAGAGGTCACCGCCAGGGCCGCGGATTCCGGGGCGAACGCCTCGGCGCGGTTCCAGGAGCGTCAGGCCAAGGCGGCCGGCGGAGTCGTCGACCATGAGCGGGTCGCTCTGCTCGCCGGGAAGGCGGTCAAGGCGCTCAACGACCTCGTCCTCGAGGAGCAGGTGACCTATGAGGAGTACAACGCGTTCAAGGCGTGGCTGATCAAGGTCGGCGAGGACGGCGAATGGCCGCTGTTCCTCGACGTGTGGCTCGAGCACTCAGTCGAGGAGGTCGCCAACCAGGACCGCGAAGGATCGAAGGGCACGATCGAGGGCCCGTACTACCTCGAGGGCTCACCGGAGCTGCCATGGAACGGGACCATCCCGATGCGCCCGGACGAACCGGGCACACCGTTCGTCTTCAAGGGCCAGGTGACGTCGACCGACGGCGCTCCCCTGCCTGGGGCGAAGCTCGAGCTCTGGCATGCCGACAATCTCGGCTTCTACTCGCAGTTCGCGCCGGGGCTGCCCGAATGGAATCTGCGCGGGACCTTCGTCGCCGACGACGAGGGTCGGTATGAGATCCACACGATTCGGCCTGCGCCCTACCAGATCCCCACCGAGGGAGCGTGCGGCCAGCTCATCGAGGCGGCCGGATGGCATGCGTGGCGTCCCGCGCACATGCACTTCAAGGTCCATGCGCCGGAGCATCAGCTCATCACCTCGCAGCTCTACTTCCCCGGCGATCCGCACAACGAGGACGACATCGCCTCGGCGGTCAAGCCCGAGCTCATGCTCGATCCCCAGCCGAACCCGGACGAGGAAGGCGAGATCACCGTCTACGACTTCGTCCTCGACCCGGCCCGCTGAGAAGGCCCGTCGCTGAGGAGGCGTCCACGACCGCGGCCGCGGCAGCAGCTCACCGAGCTGCTGCCGCTCAGCCATGTCACCACCTCGGCGATGCACCACCTCGGCGAGTGACCACCCCACGAATCCGACGTCTGATGGGAACTGGACGATGATGGAGAACCTCGACCTGCGGGCGGTGCCGAGCACGTTCATCCAATCGATCGATCGTGCGCTGATCATCCAGAAGATCCTCCGGGACTCCGTGCCGCTGCACCTGCAGGAGATCAGTGCGCGCACGTCCCTGTCGCCGTCGACGTGCCATCGCATCCTGCAGATGCTCGTCTACCGGGACTTCGCGACCCAACTCGATGACCGTCGGTATACGGTCGGGCCGGCGGTCACGGCTCCGTTGCCGGTCTCCGATGATCTCGACGCACTGCAGGAGAGTGCTCGGCCGCGGATGGATCGCCTCGCGGAGGAGGTCGGCGAGACCTGCCACCTCATGGTGCGCACGGGCAGCACGGTTCGTGTCCTCGTCTCGAGCCCGGGCAGCCTTGAACCCCGCGTGGGCAGTCGGGAAAACGCCGTCCTGCCGGCGGCGACGACCTCGGGCGGTCTCGCGCTGCTGGCGCAGATGCCCGATGAGTGGCTCATCCGGGTCTTCTACCTTCAGCAGTCGGGGCGTTCGTCCCCGGTGACCGAGCACTTCCCGACGGCTGCGGACTTCCAGCGGACCATGGAGCGCATCCGTCGCGACGGCTTCGCCCAGGTGTCCGGGCTGACCGAACGCGGCGTCGATGCGTTCGGGATCGCACTGCGGGGCGCCGAGGCGGTCGCACCCGTCGCACTGAGTGTGGCCGCCCCGACGGTCAGGGCGGCCACACTCTCAGCCTCGGCGACGCGGGAGGCTATCCTCCGATGCGCTGCGGAGATCGTGGAGCGGGCCCCGCAGGCGCAGGCTCAGTCGCAGGCCGGGACTCAGGCTGGGACTCGGACCGAGCCGCAGCCTCGGTGACGGTGCGGATGGGGGCGGTCGGCGAGGTGCCGTCGGCACCGCTGCCCGACTCCAGACCGAACAGTCGTGCCGCGTTGCCCGAGGCGATCTTCTCCTTGTCCCGGTCATTGAGCTCGACCGCGTCGAACCACCGTGCCGGCTCCTCCATCGACTCGAACGGGTAGTCGGCGGAGAACATGATCCGGTCGGCGCCAACCTCCTGGATCGCGTTGAGCAGTGCGGGAGTGCGGAAATTGCCGCTCGTGGTGAGGTAGAAATTCGTCCGCAGGTAGTGGCCGAACGAGTGCTCGACGTCGAGTCCGCGCGGTGCCACTGCGAGACGGTGATCGGTGCGCCAGATGTTGAAGGGCAGCAGTTCGCCGAGGTGGCCGAGGATCACCCTCACCCCCGGGTGCCGGTCGAAGAGGCCGGAGCCCATGAGCCGCAGCGCGTGCGTGCCGGTCTCGACGGAGAACGGCCACGAGGACCCGTAGAGCCAGGGATGCCCGTCGTACTGGGGGCTCTTCGAGACGAGCGGATCGCGGGGGTGGAGGTAGACGGGAACGTCGAGTTCGGCGACGGTGGCCCAGAAGTCCTCGTAGCGTGGGTCGTCGAGGTAGACGACCGTGTTCTCGTCATCGACCTGGGAGAAGCCGTTGATGAGCGCCCCGAGGAGACCGAGTTCCTTCACCGATCGTCGCAGCTCCTCCGTGGCAGCATCCGGGTCCTGCATGGGGAGAGCGGCGAAGGAGGCGAAGCGGGCGGGGTTCACCGCGACCTGGTCGGCGGCGTAGTCGTTGAGGCGGTGCGCCCAGTCGACGGCGTGAGCCCGATCGTGGAGCGACTGGATTCCCGGCGCGAGGAGGGAGAGGATGACCTTCTCGATCTCGAGGTCGTCCATCTGCTGCAGGCGGGCCTCGTGGATGTCGAGCAGCGCTGCTCGCCGGGCCGGCCACGCGTCGGGGGTGAAGTGCTCGGCGGACTGCTCGACGATGTTCGGGTCGGAGGCGCCGAAGTGTTCTTCGAGGGCGATCTTCTTCATGGTGTTCTCTGCTCCTTGCTGGTGATGGTGCGGATCGTGGGGCGTCGTCGCCTCAGGGCTGGGATGTGGCGGGTGCGGCGGAGGTCCGGTCATCGGCGTTCGCGGCGACGGTGGGCAGCGCGGCTCGGCGGATGACGACGATGAGGATGACCATGACACAGGCGGCGAAAAGCGCTCCCCCGGCGAAGGCCGAGTACACCGCGGCGACACCGGCGGCAGTGCCGATGAGCAGACCTCCGGTCTGCGGGGCGAGCACCGCGCCGAGGCGGCCCACCCCGAGTGCCCATCCGAGGGCGGTTCCGCGGATCGCCGCAGGGTAGGTGTTGTTGATCGCGCCGATGATGAGGCAGAGCGACCCGTGGGTGCCGATGCCGGCGACGACGAGCAGCAGGTAGGTGACGAGGGTGGGCAGTTGGTCGGAGATCATGATGACCATGGCGATCCCGGTCAGGGCTGTGGCCACCGAAGCGGCGGCGAGGGCTCCGAAGCGCGTGCCGGCCCAGGCGGTGAGAATCGACCCGATGACCGCGCCGAGGTTGAGCGAGAGAGTGAAGGTGAGCGCGGATCCGAGGTCGTAGCCCTGGGTTTCGAGGAGACGGGGAAGCCAGGTGCCGAGCCCGAACCATACGAAGAGCACGGCGAGGGCGGAGACGGCGAAGAGGACGGAGATCATGGCGTAGCCGCCTGTGAAGAGGGTGCTCGTCTCCTTGCGTGCGGATTCGAGGCGTCCTTCCTCCTGCCCGCGTGTTGGCAGGTACTTCAGGGCGAAGGGGATGATGAGCAGGGAGACGAGGGTGAGGAAGAACATCCAGCGCCAGCCGAGGGTGGGGATGACGATGAGGCCGGTGAGGGCTGCGAGGACGCCGCCGACGGGCACGCCGGACATCATGATCGTCGCGACTGTGGCGCGCCACCGGGGTGCGACGAGGCCGGCGACGAGCGCGTTCGAGCTCGGCAGCAGTCCGCCGAGACCGACTCCGGCGAGGAAGCGGAGGATGCCGAAGAGGATGGGGCTGTCGACGGCTCCACAGAGGGCGTTGAGGCAGGTGAAGAGGATCGTGCAGACGATGACGGTGCGCTTCTGGCCGAAGCGGTCGCCGAGGCGGCCGCCGGCAAGAGCGCCGATCATCATTCCGACGAATGCCAGGGAGCCCAGCGTCCCGATCGACGCGTTCGTCAGTCCCCACCCGGTGGTTTCGATGAGCGAGGTCTGGACGGTGCCGAAGACGATGAGGTCGTAGCCGTCGGAGACCACGAGCAGCCAGGCCACGAGGATGGCCATCGTGGGCACGACTTTCGCCGTGGTGGTGGATGTGGGTGCGTCGGGTCGGCTGTGACCGGTCGGGTTGCTCATGTCCGTCTCTTCTCGATTCCTCACCGTTGAGGTGTGCGGCAGTATCTCTGCGACGAGTTGGACGTTAGGGGGGAAGCGACGGATGGCCACGCGGATCCGCGTCCAATTCCATATCGTGAAAAACCACGGTCACGGCAGTGGTCGTGAATGCAGAAAAGGGGAACCCCACCAGGTCCCCCGCCATCCACCCACGCATCAACGAGGGTCAACGAACACAAGTCAACCACGGCCAACGACCGCATTGCCGGTGAATGTAAAAAGTGGGGGCACCCCTTCGAAAAGGAGTGCCCCCACCAACAATTATTGCGGCAGTCACTTACTCTCCCACAACCACC